>NVQL02000008.1 GCA_002400495.2 Alphaproteobacteria bacterium
CCGATACAGGCGATGCGATTAATGTACCCGTTGGCGATGCCACACTGGGCCGCATTATGAATGTGATTGGCGAGCCGATTGATGAAAAAGGCCCAATCAAAACTGATTTACGCCGCGGCATTCACCAAGATGCACCTGCCTTTGTTGAGCAATCAACTGAAGCTGAAATTCTAGTGACAGGCATTAAAGTGGTCGATCTGCTTGCCCCTTACGCTAAGGGTGGTAAAGTTGGCTTGTTTGGTGGCGCTGGTGTTGGTAAAACGGTTACCATTCAAGAGCTTATTAATAACATTGCTTTAGGCCATGGTGGTTATTCAGTTTTTGCTGGTGTGGGTGAACGTACTCGTGAGGGTAACGATCTATACTGGGAAATGATTGAATCTGGTGTGAATAAAGAAGATGGTGCCGAAGGTAGTAAATGTGCACTTATCTACGGTCAAATGAATGAGCCTCCAGGTGCGCGTGCGCGTGTGGCTTTGTCAGGTCTAACCGTTGCGGAACATTTCCGTGATGAAGGCCAAGACGTATTGTTCTTTATCGACAATATTTTCCGCTTTACACAAGCTGGTTCTGAAATGTCTGCTTTGTTGGGTCGTATCCCATCAGCTGTGGGTTATCAACCAACTTTGGCAACCGAAATGGGCGCGATGCAAGAGCGTATTACGACCACTCAAAAAGGTTCAATTACCTCGGTGCAAGCTGTATACGTACCTGCTGATGATCTTACCGATCCAGCGCCTGCGTCATCATTTGCTCATTTGGATGCGACAACTGTGCTTAACCGTTCAATCGCTGAAAAAGGTATTTATCCTGCTGTGGATCCACTGGATTCAACATCTCGTATTCTTGACCCGCGYGTWGTTGGCCAAGAGCATTATGACACTGCCCGTGATGTGCAAGAAACTTTGCAAAAGTATAAATCTTTRCAAGAYATYATTGCGATTTTGGGTATGGATGAGCTTWSMGAAGAAGACAAAACAACCGTGACACGTGCACGTAAGATTGAACGTTTCTTGAGCCAACCTTTCCATGTKGCTGAAGTGTTTACKGGCACYAAAGGCGTRTTTGTACAAGTTGAAGACACTGTAAAAGGCTTTAGAGGCTTGGTTGATGGCGATTATGATCATCTACCAGAAGCTGCYTTCTACATGGTKGGTACCATTGAAGATGCGATTGAAAAAGCMGCTARAATGGCTGCYGAAGYTGCATAGTTTGAAATTGGTGGGTTGGCAACAACCCACTAACCTTGTTGAAGGAGGCCAATATGGCTGAAAAACTAAATTTCGAATTGGTTTCACCTGAGAARTTRCTKYTGTCAGAAGAAGTTGACTCAGTGGTTGTGCCAGGTAGTGAAGGCGATTTTGGKGTGTTTRTCAATCATGCACCRATGATGACRACTTTGCGGGTTGGCTTTTTRGAAGTTTCCAACGGTTCGGATATAGAACGCTTTTTTGTTAAAGGCGGTTTTGCTGAAGTTGGTGCTAAAGGTTTATCTGTGCTTGCTGAGCAATCAGTTAAAGTGGCTGATTTGTCTGCTGATTTGGTGGATGCTGAGATTAAGAATGTTGAAACTGCGCTGAAGAGTGCGAGTGAAGATAATGCTAAATCTGCCTTGGCGTATTCGCTGAATCAGTTAACTGAGATCCGTGCTACGCTTTAAGACATTTGTTATATGAATTTAGAAAGCCTGCATTTTTATGCAGGCTTTTTTTATGCTGATTTACTGTCACGCACCAAAATTCAGAATGTCGACAAACTCTAGCTAACTTAGCACAATGTGGTTAGGTTGGGTGGTGACTTCGCACCCATCAGCGGCTGAGTGGCTTAGCTAGAGAGCGGAGCGAACGCACGCAGTGCCAAACATAATGTAGACTTCCAGAGCATTAACAACCAGCTAATTGTCTTTTCACAGCCTATGCAGGGAAGTACCCTGCTGATACTCGGGTACTTCATTTATACGTTCGCTTAAGCTCACTGTTGACACTTGCACCACAGGCATTCCCTTCGGTCCGTGCGTTCGCTTTGCTCTCTTGCCTGCCGCGCGTGGGCTGACTGGGGCTGCGAACGGCTACTGGACGCACTCACCGAAATGCAGGGGTGCTTGGGGGCATACTATGAGTCAGAGATTGTTGATAATGTTGGTGAGTTCGCTCATGTTATCAAACACATGCAATGCACCAGCGTTGGTTAGTCGTTGGGCATGGCCGTCTTTACAGTGTGAGCCACCAGTGAAGCCGATGGAGGGCATGCCTGCGTCATTGGCGGCTTTAATGCCGTGTGCGCCGTCTTCTATCACCAAACAAACCTCTGGTGCAAAGCCCATTTGTTGGGCGGCATATAAAAACAAATCGGGGGCGGGTTTGGGGTGTTTAACCATGTCGGCGCTGTAGGTTTTGCCGCTAAATATGTCGGCAATATTTGTGTTTTGTTGGTTGTTTAGAAGCCTTGACATTTTAGAGTTAGAGGCAATGCAGAAGGCCAGTTTTGTGGTTTGCAGAAAAGCCAATATATGTGGTATGAGTTGCAATTCGGTGCGCATTTTCTGGGTGTAATTATTTTCGATCTTATCGGCGAAAAGCTCAATTTTTTCCTGCCCATAATCAACAACAAGTTGGCTCATCATGCTAGCAAAATCCAAGCCTGTAAATTGGTTAACAATATCATCTTGGCGCAACGGCACGCCAACTTGTTGTAATGTCTCTGCGAGTACAGCCGAAGATAAATGTTCGCTGTCGACTATAACGCCATCAAAATCAAAAATAACCAGCTCAATGTTTGCCATTTAAAATGCCTTCAATAATGTGGGGCAGTTGGCGCATGTCGTCAAATATATGCACCGCGCCCGCATCGCGTAACAATCCATCATGGTTGTCAATATTATGGCTTGCACCCGTAAAGCCGATCGAGGTCATGCCTAGCTTACTGGCGGCATTAATGCCATGCAACCCATCTTCAATCACCAAACAATTTTCATATTTTGCACCAAATTTATTGGCCGAATGTTCAAATAAGTCAGTGGCGGGTTTTGGCTTGGCCACTATATCAGCGCCAAAATACTTGTTTTCAAATAGGTGATGAACACCTAAAATTTCGAGTTTGGTTTTGATAATTTCTTGTCGGCTGTTCGATCCTATACAATAAGCATAGTCGGTTCGCTCAATATAATCCATAACATGTGGCAAAGCTTCAAGCTCTTCCTCAAACAGTTTATGTGCAGTGGGCTGTATCACCTCATGAAATTTATCGGTGC
Source organism: Alphaproteobacteria bacterium (assembly GCA_002400495.2). GTDB lineage: Bacteria > Pseudomonadota > Alphaproteobacteria > Rhizobiales > OSC116 > OCS116. The sequence goes on from NVQL02000008.1 coordinate 3,251, forward strand.
GTGCTGCGCCAAATTCATCACGTAAATTTTGCAAAATAGAAGGGTAATCCATACCCCAAAACCGATGCTCCAATTCCGCAGCGCCAATGTTAATATTCGCCTCCGCCATAGCGATGATGTTGGCCTTTTTATACAGATATTCACTATCAACAATCACCCCGTCAAAATCAAATATCAGCAAATCAATTTTCTTCATATTCGCATAGGCCTTGTTGTTGGTTCCAAGTGCCAGCTTCATCAAGGCAGGCATTAACTTGCAGTAAACCTGTCAATTCTGGGTATACCCAAATGGTGAATATAAGCAGTATGATAACTGCTAATGATGTGTAAATAAATTTACGGTCAAATTTCATAGCAATTTTGCTTATAACCCCGCGATGATATTTGGTAATTTGCGCATATCATCAAAGGTTAAAATCGCCCCCGCATCGGTTAAATTTTGCTGGTGGTTATGCACTTTGCTCACTTGTCCCGTAAAACCCAACGGTGCCATACCCAAAAATTTGGCGGCCTGAATGCCATATATACCATCTTCAATCACGACGCACTTGTCGTAAGCAATGCCCGCTTTGTCGGCGGCGAGCTTAAACATATCGGGCGCTGGTTTGGGGTTAGCTACGCTGTTTGTGCCTAGCAATATGTCATCAAATAAATGGCCAATATCGAGCAGTTCGATTTTATGTTCCGTCCAATCAGTATGAGCGTTGGAGGCGACATAATAAGGCAAATGCGTGCTCTCCAAAAACTCAAGAATATGCGGAATGGCGGTTAATTCTTGTTTGATGATTCTGACAGATTCTTCATTGACCTTGGCTTCATATATTTTGGTTCGTTCAGTGCCGTAATCACGGTTGAATATATCTAACATATCTTTAAATGCCATGCCCAAAAAACGGGTGCTTATATCATGGTCAGACATTTCAATGCCTGCATGAATAAAGGCATTTTTATTGGCTTTATTATATAGATGTTCGCTGTCGACAATCACGCCGTCAAAATCAAAAATTATAAGTTCAATGTTGGACATTTATAGGCTCTCCAAAATATTGTGTAATTCACTCATATCATCAAAGGTTAATATCGCACCAGCATTGGTTAAGTTCTGCGCGTGCTTGTCTAATATATGGCTTGCGCCCGTAAAACCAATTGGCTTCATATTAAGCGTTGTTGCCGCCTGTATACCATAAACACCGTCTTCAATCACCGCGCATTTGTCATAAGCCACACCAGCTTTGTCGGCAGCTAATTTAAACATGTCGGGAGCAGGTTTGGGTTTTTTTACACTATTTGTGCCAATTATAACATGCTCAAATAAATGTTCAATTTTGAGTGTGGCCATTTTCTGCTGAGTTTTGCTGGTTGTGCCATTTGAGGCGACGAAATAAGGTAGTTTGGTATTTTCTATAAAATCCACAACATGCGGAACAGCGGTTAATTCGCTTTGAATGAGCCGCTCGGTTTCTGTCAACATTCGTTCGGTGTATTTTGTAGTGCGTTCTGCGCCATATTGGTTGATTAAACTTTTGCTTATGCTATCAAAATCCATGCCGATAAATTTGTGAGTTATGTCATATTCCGACATCTCAATTCCCGCGTGGGCAAAGGCATTTCGGTCGGCTTTAATGAATAAATATTCGCTGTCGGCAATCACGCCATCAAAGTCAAAAATTATAAGTTCGATGTTGGACATAAGCGACCTAACTTAAAGAGTGTATTGCTTAAATTGTTTGGTCACTTCAATATAGACGCCGCGTTTAAATTCAACAATCAGCTCGACGAGCTTATCAACATTTTCCCATTTCCAAGCTTCAAATTCGGGTTTTTCGTCGGTTGGGTGTAGGTTAATTTCGGCATCAATGCCTTCAAATCGGTAGCAATACCACATTTGCTTTTGGCCTTTAAACTTGCCTTTTAGCACTTTGCCAATTAATTCTTGTGGTAAATCATAGCTAATCCAGTCATCACTTTTACCAAGCAGGGTCACGCTTTTCATGCCGGTTTCTTCATATAATTCGCGCAAAGCCGCGGCTTGTAAATCTTCACCTTCATCGACCCCACCTTGCGGCATCTGCCAAGCTTTGGATATCATATCATGGTGATTGGCGCGCGGGATGCGTTTGCCAATCCACACTTTACCATCGGCGTTGACAACCATTATACCCACATTGGGCCGATATTCTAATTCGCTCATATTCACTCCTTCAGCGGTCGCATCATTACATTTTTTAACCGCTGTGAATAGGCGAGAATTTTAAATTATTGGTCAGAAGCGACATTGGTGCGCAGTTGGTTTTTCACTTTGGCACTTACAGGTATCAGCTGGTAGCCCTTGGCTTCTAACGTATTGAGCCATGCTTTGACATGTTTGATGGTGGCGGGCGAATTGCTGCCTACCGCAAAGGCCATGCCGGTTGTGGTGGCAATTTGCTCAATGCGCTCCAGTGAATTTTGAATGTCTTCTATGGTTTTTTTCTCATCGATTATAATGTCGGCATTTGAGTAACCAATTTTCATTTGTTTGGAAATTTCGCTGACTTTTGAACGGTGTAAAACCCCATTTTCAATATAATAGAGGCCGCGTTTTTTAAGCTCTTTTAAAATTGGTGCGACCGCTTTTTCTTTGGAGGTGAATTTAGCGCCCATAAAATTGGTGATGCCAATATAGCCCGTGATGCGTGACATGACCCATCTAAAGCGGCCGAGGTTAACTTGAATTTCGGCTTCGGCCAATAAGGTTGAAGGGCCTGGGTCGTTATCTGGATAGTCAAACGGCTCCATTGGGGTTTGTAATATCACTTCATGGCCATTGTCGCGGGCGCGGTGAATCCAATCCTGCAGGCCATTGCCATAGGGAGAGAAGGCAAAGCTGATTTCACCAGGCAGGTTGTCAATGGCATCTTTTGTAAATTGCTGATGGATGCCGAGGCCAGTGATCATGAGGGCAATGCGCGGCCTGCCATCAAATTTAGGCTCTGGGCGGGCATAGGCTTCGGATGGTTTTTCACCCAAAACACCAATTTTTGGTAATTTGCCATATTTGCTAAATTGCACCACATCTTCAATCGGCGCGCGTGGCAATTTGCCAGTGGATTCAAAAGTTTCAGGTTGAGACTCGGCCATTTCTGAGGGTAAGTGAATGATTTTGGCATCGCCAGATGCGGTGATGCGTGGCATTTCTGGCTGGCTATTGGTTGCTAGATTTATATCGTTTGGGGGGCGATAGTCGTTTTGAACAAATCGTGTGTCATTGCCTGAATTTTTGGCAAAATCGGGTGCGAATTTTTCGGTTGGTTCTGGCCGTGTCCAATTAATATCTAGCTCAGCTATGGGCTGGCCGCCTAAAGCGTTGCCAAATATATATGCCCATAGAATGTTAAATGAAATCAATAAAAACAATGCAAGGCAAGCGACTTTAAATGGCGTTAAAAATTTCCGTAATGAAAATCCGCCAGGTTTTAGCGCGGTTTTTTTCAACTTCTTGGTTAGCGCATCGACGGGTGTTGTTTTTTCTTCTAGCCCGGTTGCTTCAAAGTCCAGTTCACCTGCTGATTCGGCCATTTTATTACCTAATTTGATTTGTTTTAACCAAAAGTAAAGAAATATGGTAAACAAATCTTTACTAAATCAGCATTTATCTGATTTTATAAGATTTATTTAAATAATCGTGGCGAAGGATTGGGCTTAATCTTGCGATTGTGCTTCAGTTTTTGGACTGCTTTCAGCATCATCATTGTCATCTAGCTTGTCATCAATATCGACATCGGCATCGGCATTGTCATCAGCTTTTTGCTCTGCCGCTTGGGCTTCAAGTTTGGCCCATTCAGCTTCAATGTCAGTTTTAATTTGGCTTTCTAAGGCGGCCAGTTTTTCGCCCACTTCCATTTCGTGGTTTAAAAGTTTAAGCGCATAGATGAGTTGTAAGTCAAATTTTTCATCACGTGGCACATAAGAATATGAGCCTAAATCAGCATCACCATCGGCGCGGTCTATGTCATTGGTTAGATGGCCTTCTAATGTGGCTTCACTGGTTCTCTCGGTCTGAATGTCTTGAATGCCTTGGGGGATAATCGGTACGACAATCCAATCAGGTACGATGCCTTGGGCTTGGATTGAGCGGCCAGAAGGTGTGTAATATCTAGCGGTTGTGATGCGTAAAGCACTTTGATTGTCGCCAATTGGCATGATGGTTTGCACACTGCCTTTGCCAAATGAACGCGTGCCCAATATGGTGGCGCGCTTATAATCTTGCAACGCGCCCGATACAATTTCAGATGAGGAGGCGGTGTCACCATCAATCAACACGACCAGTGGTTGGCCTTGGGTTAGGTCATCAGTTTCGGCGTTAAAACGTTGAGTTTGGTCTTCATCACGCCCGCGGGTCGAGGTTATCTCGCCTTGTTGAATGAATAAATCAACGGTGTAAATGGCTTGGTTCAATAAACCGCCGCCATTGCCGCGTAAATCCAAAATAAAGCCTTTTAGATCGATGCCAATTTCTTTGGTCAGGGCGTCGATGGCTTTTTTCAGGTTGGTTTCGGTTGATTCGCTAAAGCTGGAGAGTGAAATATAGCCAATATCGCCTTTGGCTTCATAAGTCACGGGGTTGAGTTTAATAATTTCGCGATTGAGGTTGAACTTTAACAATTCCTCCTCGCCTTGGCGTTTGATCAGTAGTTCAATGGGTGAGCCCACTTCGCCACGCATCATGTCGATGGCTTTGTTTAAATCTATGTCTTTCACTTGGACGTCGTCAATTTTACTGATCAAATCATCATCTAGCAGGCCCGCACGTTCGGCGGGCGTGTCTTCGAGTACTTTAACGGCTTTGACCATGCCATCTACCCATTGAACGCGAATGCCCAAACCGCCGAATGAGCCAGATGTTTGTTCCATAAGCGCTTTATATTTTTTTTCGGGCAAATATTCGGAATGTGGATCAAGCGAAGCGACGACGGCCTCGATGGCTTTATCCATAATTTTATCCATATCAGGCTCATCAACATAAACCCGTTCAATGACATCGAGAATGTTACCGAACCGAATCAAATGACTGTAGTTTTTCTGTAAGTTCTCTTCGGTTTCTTGGGCGTGATTCACTGGTTTATCTACCGATGAAACAGGGGCAATGAATATGCCTAAAAACAGACCAGCTATGGTGAATAAAATGCCTAATGATATGGTTTTCTTCATAATATGCTCATGGTTCGTGTGTATATTCTTTTTACATTATCTGCGACTAAAGTGAAACCTAAAATATACTGTTGGTTTTAATTAAAGTCGCTCTATTGATTAATTTCTGGCCAATTTAGTTTGCCACCAAGGGGCTGAATCTATCGGGTTTTCGGATTTTCTGAATTCTACATATAATATGGGGGCATTGTTGGTTGCGCTGTTGATGGCATTTTGTGGCATAATGCCAATCGGATCACCCATTTCGATGAATTGATTGGTATTTACGGCTATTTGTCCAAGGCCGGTCAATAATATTCTATGATTCTGCCCGACATCAATGATGACCAAATATCCATAATTGCTAAAATCATCAGCAAATAACACTGTGCCTGAAGCGGGTGAGGTGATTTGGGCATATGGTCTGGTTGATATGGTGATGCCTTTGGTGTTAAGACCTTGATTGTCTTGCTCGCCAAAATTACGCAGTAAGCTACCTTGTGCAGGGTAGGGGAGCTGGTTTTTAAAACTGTCAAAGGCAGCCAATGTGCGGGCTTGGCGAATGGGTGGTTTTTTCAGGGCGGTGATGCTATTTTGGATTTGGGCAATCTCTTGGCTGTTGGCGGCCTGTTGTGCGGCGGCCAATTGTTCCTGCTTGGCCTTTAAATCGGCTTGGCGCTTGGCTTCACGCGCGGCGGCTTTTTGTTCGTTAAGTTCAGTTTCAAGTTTTTTCTGGGCTTCAATGCGGTCGAATAGATCTCGAATGTTTTTGGCCTTTTGGCCCAAGGCCGCCATTTTTTGCTGTTCGGCTTGTATTTGAGCTTGAGTTTTACTGGACAGAGCGGTTTTTTGCTCGAGCAGTCTGGCGATGTAATTTCTTTGTTTGCGCAGCTCTTGTGTGTTGGTGATCAGTTCATTTTGTTGAACGGTTAATTCATTGCGAATGCCATTTAAGTTGGCTAAATCATGGGCGATGATGTCGGTTTGGTTTTTTACTTCGGGTACGATTTTGCCGAGGATAATGGCGCTACGCAAGGCGTCTGAAGCATCATTGGGCTTGGTTAGGAGTGCGGGCGGAGGGTTTTTTTCGAGTTTTAATAAGGCAGATAAAAGCGTGGCTAATATTTGTTTGCGTCTGGTAAATTGAGTTTTGAGTAGGTTTTCATCAAGGGCGAGGGATTCTAATTTTTTCTCACCTGATGAAAGATGGGCTTCGCTTTGCTGGATTTGCTTGGCGGCGACCTTGATTTGTTTGTTGAGCAGGGCGCGTTCGGCTTGAATTTGGGCGGCATCTTTTTTGAGCGCTTGGGTTTTGGCTTGGCCAGTTTTTATTTCGGTTTCTAGGTTTTCTAAGTCGACTTTGCCGTCATTTTCGGCTGAAAAAGCGTGAAAAGGCATGAAAAAAAGCGCAAAAAACGCCAAAAAACGTAAGAAAAAGTGCATATTTCGAGTTAAAATCACTGGTTATTGCTAATATTAGAGTTAATTTATATGTTTCACGTTAAAAATAAACTAATATTATGGCGATATGATGGAGTTATTTGCGACTTTATTTACAACCTTATTGGCGATGATAGGGATGGCCGCTCATAATGGTGATGGCGCGGTAAATTTGTTCGAATAATAATGCCCGCGCCATTTGGTGTGGCCAGGTCATTTTGCTTAAACTTAATTTCAAATCCGCTTGGTTTAGCACATCTTGCCCGTGGCCATCTGGGCCGCCCAATAGGAATGCAATGGCGGGATAACCATCATCGCGATAGCTGGCGATTTTTTTTGAAAAATCTTGGCTGGTAAATTGTTTGCCATTTTCATCTAGAGCGACGATGAGCGCGCCTTTTGGCACGGCGTTGAGCAGTTTTTTGGCTTCTTGGGTTTTGCGAATCTGAGTTTGCGGGCTTTTGTCTTCATCAAAATCTAAATGCTGAAATTGAGTGAAGCCAAGTTGAGCGCCCGCATTTTTGATGCGGGTCTCGAATTTATTGCAAAGGTTTAATTCGTCACTCTTTTTTAAACGACCAATGGCACCAATGAATATTTGCATATTTTAGATTTCGGCAGTCCACATTTTTTCAAGGTCATAAAATTCGCGCACTTCGGGGCGGAAAATATGGACGATGATGTCGCCACAATCGAGCAATACCCAATCGGCATTGGTGAGGCCTTCGACAGAAATGTCTTCATGACCAGATTCTCTGAGGGCTTTGGTTAAATAGTCAGACAAAGCTGAGACATGGCGGCCTGAACCACCTGATGCGATGATCATATAATCGGCTAATGATGTTTTGCCAATTAGGTTGATGGAGACAATGTCTTCGGCTTTATTTTGGTCTAATGTATCGACGATGAGCTGGTTTAGCTCGTGAGATGGATTTTCATCTTGCTTTAATGACGGTTTTGCCACGTGTGTTTATATTCCTATGAATTGGCGATGTGCCAGATAATTATTTGCCGCCACCATATACCTTTGCAGCTATGAGTGCAACGGGAAAACATCAATGAGTTATTATGCCACATTTTTATGACATTAATGTTAATCCCATTGGTCAAAATGTGCAGCCCCATCTTTGGGTATACTGTAAAAATTGGCTTTATATTTGCAAAATATATGGTGTTTGGCGATGAGTTGCTTGGGGGTATCAAGCATACCGATGGCAAAATCTAAATAACCAGCATCGGGGTTTTTTCGCCAAAAAATGGCCGAGCCGCAGTTTTTACAAAAACCTTGTTCGGAATTTGGGTTTTTTAAATACCAAGTGATGTGTTCTGAGCCTGATATTTTATACTGATTTGTTTTGGCGGCGATGCAGGCGTAAAAGCTGCCCGTCCATTTTCGGCATTCGGTGCAGTGGCAAGTGGAATATTCGGGATTGAAACCCCACAACTCAAAAGTTATTTTGCCGCATTGGCAGCCGCCTGTATCTTTTATCATGAGCTTACCTTTAGGGGCGCAATTGGCCTTTGCCAGAAACTACATATTTAAAGCTGGTGAGTTGTTCGACACCGACGGGGCCGCGGGCGTGCATTTTGCCTGTGGCGATGCCAATTTCGGCGCCCATGCCAAATTCGCCGCCATCAGCATATTGGGTGGAGGCGTTGTGGATGACGATGGCGCTATCGACTTCGTTGAAGAAACGCGCGACATTGTCTGGCGTTTCGGAGATTATGGCATCGGTATGGTGGGAGCCGTAGTGGTTGACGTGGTTTATTGCGGCATCGACATTGGCGACTATTTTGACGGAGATGATTTTGTCGAGATATTCAGTTGTCCAATCTTCATCAGTTGCCGCGACAATGTTTTTGCCGACAGATTGTACATAATCATTACCGCGAATTTCGCAGCCGCCTGCTTGTAGCTTTTCGATGATGGGCAGTAGATGGGTGTCTTTTACCGCTTGGTCGATTAGTAAGGTTTCGGCAGAGCCGCAAATGCCTGTGCGGCGTAATTTGGCGTTGAAACTGATGTCTACCGCCATATTGAGATCGGCTGAGGCATCAATATATACGTGGCAAATGCCTTCTAGATGGCTGAACACTGGCACGCGGGCTTCTTGTTGGACGCGGGCGACCAAGCTTTTGCCGCCGCGTGGGACGATGACATCGATATTGCCATTTAGGCCGGTTAGCATGTGGCCAACGGCGGCGCGGTCGGTGGTGTTGACCATTTGGATGGCGCCGATGGGCAAGTTGGCGGCTTTGAGGCCTGTTTGCATGGCGGTTAGGATGGCTTTTGATGAATTTATGCTGTCTGAGCCGCCGCGCAAAATGGTGGCATTGCCTGCTTTGAGGCATAAAGCGCCAGCATCGGCTGTGACATTGGGGCGGCTTTCGTAGATGACGCCGATGACGCCTAAAGGCACGCGTTTGCGTTTGATGTTGAGGCCGTTTTGCTTAGGCGTCCACTCGGCCAGAATTGTGCCGACAGGATCGGCGAGTTTGGCGACGGCTTCTAGGCTGATGGCGATGGCTTCAACGCGTTCGGCATCGAGCAGCAGGCGGTCGATGAAGGCGGCTGAGATGTTGTTATTTTCGGCGTTTTTGACGTCTATTTTATTGGCCGCGATGATGTCGGCAGAGTTGGTGCGGATGGCTTTGGCGGCGTGGTTTAATGCGGTGTTTTTGGCATCAGTGCTGGCGATGGAAAGGGCAGCGGCGGCTTGGTTGGCGGTTTGGCCAAGGGTTAGCATGTCTTGTTCTAATGTCATATCATTTACCCTTATTATTTACTCTTAGTCAGAACTAAATTGTTGCGATGCACAATGTTTGTGCGGCCAGCATAGCCTAAAATATCGGCAATTTCATGACTTTTTTTGCCAATGATTTGCTTGGCGTCTTTTGAATCATAATTGGTCAAGCCGTGGGCAATCACCATGCCGCTTAAATTTTGAATGTCGAGCGTATCGCCATTGTCAAAATTGCCGGTGACTTTTGTGACGCCTGCTGAAAGTAGACTTTTGCCATTGAGCAGGGCGTTTTCGGCACCTTTATCGATGGTCAATGTGCCTTTTGGCTCGAGCGTGGCGTTGAGCCATTTTTTACGCGCGGCGGTTGGGGTGTTTTGGGCGAGGAAAATGCTGGATTTTGAGCCGTTTAATATGGCGTTGATGGGGTTGTTGGCGCGGCCATCGGCAATGAGCATGTTGCAGCCCGATTCAGTGGCGATTTGCGCGGCTAAGATTTTGGTGACCATGCCGCCCGTGCCGTAATCTGACCCCCTGCTGCCTGCAACTTTTTGGATTTCGGTCGTGATGTTTTTGATGACGGGAATGTGTTCTGCGTCTTTATCTGTTTGTGGGTTGGCATTATATAGGCCATCGACATCGGATAGGAGAATTAACATATCGGCACTGACCATTGAGGCAACACGTGCCGCCAAACGGTCATTGTCACCAAAGCGGATTTCGGTGGTGGCGATGGTGTCATTCTCGTTGATGATAGGCACAAAACCTAATGATGTGAGGGTGTTTAGGGTGTTGGTGGCGTTGATGTAACGTTTGCGGTTTTCGCTGTCTTCTAGCGATAACAGCACCTGTGCAACTTGAATGTTATGTTGTATGAAGGCGTTTTCATAGGCTTTGGCCAAGGCGATTTGGCCAATGGCGGCGGCGGCTTGGCTTTGCTCTAGTTTTAATTTGCCTTTGACAAAACCTGCTTTGGCGCGGCCTAAGGCGATGGCGCCAGATGATACAATGATGACCTGTTTGCCTTGGGCGATTAGGGCTGTAACATCTTGGCCAAGGGCATCTAGCCATGCTTGACGTAGTTGACCATCTGCGGTGTCAATGAGCAAAGATGAGCCAATTTTGATGACTATTTTTTTGGCATTTTTGAGATTGTCTAGATGTAGGTTATTCATGTGATTTATGCTTGTTGCTTATAAGGGTGACCAGGGTTTTTCTGTAACTTGCTCCGCTTCCTCGGTGAAACCATCGACGGCTTCTAGCGGTCGGTCGGCTTCAATTATTTTTAGCAAGGCACGCAATACATCTGGAACATTAATTTTAGCCACAGCCGACATGGTGTAGATCTTTTGGTCGGTGACTTTGGCTAGCAATGCGATTCTTTCGGCGAGCTCGTCTTCGCTGAGTGCATCGATTTTATTGATGACCAAAATTTCGGGTTTTTGGGCTAGGTCTTCGGCATATTTTGCCAATTCATCGCGCATGATTACATAGTTTTCGACAAATTTTTCATCGGTGCCATCGAGTAGATGCAATAAAACTGAGCAGCGTTCTACATGGCCTAGAAAGCGATGGCCTAGGCCGACGCCTTCATGGGCGCCTTCAATGATGCCCGGAATATCGGCCATGACAAATTCTTTGCTGTCTTGGTTGATAACGCCCAAATTGGGATGCAATGTGGTGAACGGGTAGTCGGCAATTTTTGGTTTTGCGGCACTGGTGGCGGCTAAAAATGTTGATTTGCCCGCGTTAGGAAAACCTAGCAAGCCAGCATCGGCGATGAGTTTAAGCTTGAGGTGAATCCACATTTCTTCGCCTGGAATGCCTGGATTGGCGCGGCGTGGGGATTGGTTGGTGGCGCTTTTAAAATAGGCGTTGCCAAAGCCGCCATTGCCGCCTTGTAGCAAGATATGCTCTTGGCCAACTTCGGTCATATCGACGAGCAGGGTTTCATCGTCATCATCGAAGATTTGGGTGCCGACGGGCACTTTGAGGGTGACATCTTCGCCTTTGGCGCCGTTCATATCGCGGCCCATGCCATGCACGCCTGTTTTGGCTTTGAAATGTTGCATGAAGCGGTAATCAATGAGGGTGTTGAGGCCATCAACACACTTAATGATCACATGGCCGCCGCGGCCGCCATCGCCACCATCTGGCCCGCCAAATTCGATGTATTTTTCGCGCCGGAACGAAACGCTGCCTGCGCCGCCATTGCCTGATTTTACAAATATATGTGCTTGGTCTAAAAATTTCATATCGATACTCTAATTTCGTTGCCATCTTTTGCCTTATATAGGGCGAAGAGTCTAGTTTATTTGCTTTGTGCGGTTAATTTTGTAGCTTGGTTGATCTGAATCAACGACTTGGTGGGGTGAAATGGGTAAAAATGCCTGTAGCAATGAAGCAGATAAGGGTTAATTAACGGTACGGGACATATTGTTGAATGACTTAGAATATATCTAATAATAAGCATTGCGGTTGTGCCCTCTTTCTGCTTTAATACCTAGATTGAGTTTAAGAGGGAGAGGGTGACGCGAAAAGACTTGTTAAGAGTTGCGTCACCTTTAATTTTAGTCAATCTCCCTTATTCCTCTTTTTTCCTTGTTATTTTCACTCCATTAAAGACGATATATCGATGAGGCTGCCTTCTGGCGCTTTGATTAATATTCTGCGCTGACCATATTGTGTATCTTCTGGTGGTTGGATGATGGTGACATTTGCAGCCAGTTGAGCTGCGAAGTTATCGACATTATCGACCACGTAAGTTTGGTAAAAACCAGTGGGAGTGTTTTGGAATTCTGTGGGCACAAGAGCATTATGCTTATCGATGAGGCCAATTTCTAAATCTATATTGTTTGACTTTAATTGGATGAACCAATCGCTATCGAATTGCACTTCGAAATCAAAATATTGGGTATAGAATTGTTTGCTGGCGATTAGATTGTCGGTGCAAATATTGGTCATATGACGGTTAATTTTCATTTTTTGCAATCCAATCTTGTTTGGTTAGTTTATAGCGTTTGGTTTTTTCTTGCGTGTTGCGCAGGGGGATGTCGTAGGTTACGGTTTCTAGATATTTAAAGCCTAGTTTTTTGATGATGGTCTTTGAGGCGGGGTTGATGAGGAAATGTGAAACCAATAGATATTCGGCGGGTTTTATTGTGAAGAAATTATTGATGAACATTGTGCAGGCTTCGGTCATATAGCCTTTGCCCCAAAAAGGGTGGCCGAGCCAATAGCCTAATGAATGGCCGCGGTCGGTCTCGCGGATGCTGATGATGCCGATGAATTTATTTTGTTCGTTATATATACCCGTTACCAATTCGTTGCTTGGGTTTGACATTATATAGGTGATGAATTTTTCGGCATCGGCCAAGGTGTAGGGCAGGGGGATGTGGCCCATCATGCCTGCTGTGTCTTGGCGGTTGAGGTATTTTGCCATATTTTTTGCGTTGGCTAGACTGGGTGATTTGAAGGTGAGGCGGGTGGATTTAAGCATTTTTGGCCTGCCAATCTTGTTTAGTGAGTTGGTAGTGTTTGGCTTGTTCGGCGGTTTTGCGGGCTGGGGCATCGAGTATGACGTCACTGACATAAGTGAAGCCGAGTTTTAGAATTGTGGATTTTGATTTGTCATTACTCAATAGGTGATTGACGAATAGTTCTTGTTTATCTGTGACTTTGAAGAATTCATCTATGATGAGGCTTGCGGCCTCGGTCATATAGCCATTGCCCCAGAATGGGTGGCCGAGCCAATAGGCGATTTCATCGCCTGTGGGTTTGGGTATGATGCCGACAATGCCCATGAAATCATTGGTTTTATTGTAAATGGCGTTGAAGAGATCGTTGTGTATTTTGGCTGCTGTGCCCGTGATGAATTCGTGTGCATCATCCAGAGTATAAGGATAGGGCACATGGCTCATCATATGAGCTGTGTCTTTGCGGTTTAGGTATTTTGCTATAGCGGGCGCATCGGCCAGCGTTGGTTTTTTGAGTGTTAAGCGATCTGAATTTAACATGATTTTTGGCTTAATGCCGTGTCTGCCGTCTGGAAGGCAGACACGGTGGTTGGTTGGGTTTATTGGGCAGCTTTGAGAGCTTCGGCTTGGCTTTCTTGCCACATATTTTGGGTGAGGAAATATTTATCCATAGAGTAAGTTTGTGCCGGACCCTCGAAATATCGCTCGGTGCGGCCGATATAAACCAAGCCACAAGAATGGATGACATCGCGCGGTTTGGCATTGTCTATGCGACATGAGCAATAGATTTTTTCGTATTTTAAAAACTCGAACGCATAGGTGAGGATGGCTTGCACCGCCTCGGCGGTATATTTATTTTCCCAATAATCCTCGCCGATCCAGAAGCCAATCTCTGGTTCGTCGGGTGACCAACGTGGGCCAACGCCGATGGTGCCGATGATGTTTTGTTTGTCGGTTTTTAGACAGATGCCAAAAACATGGCTTTCGGGTTTTGAAACACGACTGAGGAATTCCTCGGCATGCGCCATTGTGTAGGGATGCGGCATAGAGCCTAGCAAAAAGGCAATATTGGGGTTGTTGGCGAGCTTTACAATGCGTGCGGCGTCAGTTGATTTCAGCGGACGTAAATGTAGCCGCTCCGTCTCCAAAGTATCGGGTAATATTTCTTCTGATCTTATATGTGTCATTTTAGTCTCCAGACTATTTTTT
>NVQL02000109.1 GCA_002400495.2 Alphaproteobacteria bacterium
TCAGACCTCCTCATCATCAACGAAATCGACCTAGCCCCCTATGTCGGTGCAGATCTAGCCGTCATGGACAGAGACAGCAAAAAAATGCGCAAAGACCGCCCCTTCCTTTTCGCCAACGTAAAAGCTGGCAAAAGCGTAGAAGACGTCCGCAATTTCATAGTCAAAGCAGGCGGCCTATAAAAAATGGATTTCGTGGCAATTGATGTAGAGACAGCCAATAATGAAATTGAATCAATCTGCCAAATAGGCATCACAACCTATTCAAATGGCAAGCTTATTCACGAATGGTCGTCACTCATCAACCCACAATCAGATTTCGGCAATTTCAACATCAAAATCCACGGAATCCAACCACATGATGTCAAAGACGCCCCAACTTTCGCCCAAGCCTACCCAGAATTTTCGCAACTCCTATCCAACAAATACATCGTCAGCCACACGTTTTTCGACCGAACCGCCATAAACAATTCAATCCAAAAACACGGCCTCCCACCCATCGAAAACAACTGGATAGACACCGTAAAAGTCGCCCGCAAAACATGGGGTCACATCCCATTAGCCAGCTACGGCCTCGCCAATGTCTGCCAATTCATCGGCTTTAAATTCAACCATCATGATGCCCTAGAAGATGCCAAAGCCTGCGGGGCAATAATGAGCGCCGCCCTCCTAGACACAGACACAAAACCCGCCGATTGGTACACGCCGCCAACCAAAACAAAACCAAAACCCAAAAAGAAAACCAAAAAATCAGAATTCCCAACCCCCAACCCACAAGGCGCATTAATCGGCCACACCATCGCCTTCACAGGCAAATTATCCGTCACCAGAAGTAAAGCCGCACAATTGGCTGCCGACCATGGCTGCATTCTCAGCAAATATATCCAGTGGCACACCAATTACCTAGTCATCGGCAGCTCAACCAAAAACGCCGTCGGCAAAAGCTCCAAACAAATCCAAGCCGAGGCATTTAACAACCAAGGCCACAATATCCGAATTCTCACCGAGCAAGATTTCAAAACCCTAATCGGTAAACCTTAAGTCCAATATTGTGCATAAGTGATTACGGGAAAACCCGTAGTTTTCATATAAATCACCAGATCATATTGCTTTCTTTGCATAAACACTCAAAATGCATTTATTAATTTTTAATAAAGAGGGAAGATTTATTATGATGAAGAAAACTTTAACAACAATGGCAATTTCAGCCTTTGCACTCACCTTTGCAGGCCAAGCCGTAGCCGAAACATGGAATGTATCTCTATGGGGCAAACGCCGCGCCTTCACCGAACATGTCGAAAAACTAGGCGAACTTATTTCCGCCAAAACCAATGGTGATTTTAAACTCAACATCAGCTATGGCGGCCTATCCAAAAACCGCGAAAACCTAGATGGCATTTCCATCGGCGCGTTCGAAATGGCACAATTTTGCGCAGGCTATCACCGCGATAAAAACCCATCCATCACAGTCCTAGAACTGCCTTTCCTAGGCGTTGGCTCACTAGAAGATGAAATTAAAGTCAGCAAAGCCATCTACGCTCACCCAGCAACCATTAAAGACCTAGCCCGCTGGAACGCAACTCTGCTAATGCCTTCACCTTTGCCACAATATAACATTGCAGGCCTAGGCGATGCCCCCAAAACCTTAGCAGATTTCAAAGGCCTCACAGTCCGCGCAGTCGGCGGCGTTGGCGCTGCTCTTTCAAAATTAGGCGCTGTCCCCACCTCAGTAACCTCATCAGAAGCCCGCCAAGCCCTAGATGGTGGCGTGGTAAAATCAGTAGCATTTGCACCACATGCACATCTGTCTTTCGGCACAATCGAGCCATCAAAGTGGTGGACAGAAAACCTAAACCCGGGCACAGTTAATTGCCCAGTAGTCGTCAATACAGATGCCCTAAACGGCCTATCTGCCGATCACAAAGCCGCACTCCTAGGTTCAGTAGATGAATCACTCGATTATTATGTAGAATTCTACAACGGCAAAACCATGGATGCATGGTGGGCAAAACTCGAAGCCAATGGCATCGAAAGAATCTCATATTCAGATGAAGCTCTAGCCGCATTCCGCAAAGCCGCTGCCAAACCAGCAGCTGATGAATGGATCAAAAGCAACACAGATCGTGGCCTACCGGGTCAAGAATTATATGATCTAGTGATCAGCACATTAGCCAACTAAACCACTTACGCCGCATGCTTCAACCGCATGCGGCGTTTCTCACATAGGGTAAATATATGGTAGCGTCATCATCAGTTTTAGAAGATAGCTCAACCCTAAGCCAACTAGACCAAAAACTACACAAGCTAGAAAGCTTCTTAGCCCTAGTCACAGGCCTAGCCGTCTTCTCACTCATGGTTCTAGCAGTTGTCTCAGTAAGCGGCCGTAATTTCTTCGGCATCCCACTACCGGGTTACGTCGATTGGATCGAACAAATCATGCCCCTCATCGCCTTCATGGGAGTAGCCTACACCCAACGCGACGGCGGCCACATCCGCATGGATATCCTAGTCGGCGCCCTAAAGGGCAGGGCGCTCTGGCTAGCCGAAATCATCACCACAACCCTCATTCTCGCCCTCATGCTTTTCCTAGTCTGGGGCACATTTTCCCATTTCCTCCGCAGCTTCGATTTCGCCGCCCCCCTCTGGAGCCGCGATAGCTCAATCGACATCGCACTCCCCATTTGGCCAGCCAAACTCCTAGCCCCCATCGCCTTCTCAGTCCTCTGCCTCAGGCTAACCCTACAACTCTGGGGCTATTGCCGCGCCTTCGCCCAAAACCAAACAACCCCCATAGCGGTCCCACTGGTCGAAAACGCCGCCCAACAAGCCGCCCGCGAAGCCCAATCCGTATCAGGAGGCGCAGACTAATGGAACCCATCCAAATCGGCCTCATAGTTTCAGGCTTCATGCTCCTAATGGTCATCCTAGGCATGCGCGTCGCCTTCGCCGCCGCCCTCTCAGGCATGATAGGCCTTGTCTGGATTTTCTGGTCAAAAAAAGCCTACGCATCAGACGAATTCTTCTGGGCACTCACCGTAGCAGTCAAAACCGCAGGCCAAGTCCCCCATTCAAAAGTCTCTTCCTTGGCATTATCCCTAATCCCAACCTTCATCCTAATCGGCTACCTAGCCTATCACGCAGGCCTAACCAAAGCCCTATTCGAAGCCGCAAAACGCTGGATCGGCTGGGTCCCGGGCGGCATGGCAGTAGCCACAGTCTTCGCCACCGCAGGCTTCGCCGCAGTCTCAGGCGCATCAGTCGCCACCGCCGCAGTCTTCGCCCGCATCGCCATCCCAGAAATGCTCAAAGCCGGCTATGACAAACGCTTCGCCGCAGGCGTAGTCGCCGCAGCAGGCACACTAGCCTCCCTAATCCCCCCCTCAGCAATCTTAGTAATCTACGCCATAATAGTAGAACAAGACGTAGGCAAACTCCTCCTAGCAGGCTTCATCCCAGGCGTTTTCTCCGCCTTCGTCTACACCGCCCTAATCATCGGCATGGCGCTAACCATGAAAAACTTCGGCCCCCCAATCCTCGGCTTCACATGGAAAGAACGCTTCGCCTCCCTACCACCAGCCCTACCAATCTTCTTCGTAGTCTTCATAATCATAGTCTTCGTCTACAACCCCTTCGGCGGCGACGCATGGGGCACCCCCACAGAAGGCGGCGCCCTAGGCGCATTCGTTGTCTTCCTAATGGCATTGTTCAAAGGCATGCGCTGGCCACAATTCAAATTAGCCCTCCTAGAAACCGCCAAACTAACCGTAATGATTTTCACAATAATCTGGGGCGTCCTAATCTATGTCCGCTTCCTAGGTTTCGCAGACCTCCCCGCAGCATTCTCCGATTGGATTTCAGCCCTAGACCAACCCCCAATGCTAACCCTAATATTTATCTTATTAGCGTACGCAGTCCTAGGCATGTTCATGGACGCAATCGGCATGCTGCTCCTCACTCTACCAGTAGTCTACCCCGCAGTCATGGCTCTAAACGGCGGCGAATACGTAACCGCCGCCGATAGCGCCTTCGGCATGAACGGCACAATGTGCGCCATCTGGTTCGGCATCCTAGTCGTAAAAATGGCCGAATTCTGCCTCATAACCCCACCCATAGGCCTAAATTGTTTCGTAGTAGCAGGCGTGCGCGACGACCTAACCGTCCAAGACGTCTTCCGCGGCGTCACCCCATTTTTCATAGCCGACGCCATAACAATCGCCCTACTAGTAGCATTCCCAAGCATAGTCCTCTGGCTCCCAAGCCTAGCGGCCTAAAACCACACAACGCGTAGATGCATATTCCGAGTATGCAGTTAGCCAATCTAACGCAAATTCAGAATTTGTTGGACGCACCGAAACTCAGAGCTTCGCCAAACTCGAGCTCACTAAGCGTAATGCGGTTAGGTTGGGTGGTGATTTTACCGCTGACCAGCGGCTGAGTGGCTTAGCTAGAGAGCGGAGCGAACGCACGCAGTGCCCAATATAATGAGACTTCCAGAGCATCAACTACCAGCTAACTGTCTTTCAACAGCCTATACTGGGAAGTTCCAAGCCGACACTCGGGTACTTCATTTATACGTTCGCTTAAGCTCACTGTTGACACTTGCGTGCGTTCGCTTCGCTCTCTTGCCTACTGCGCGTCCGCCTGCAGCGGTTTCGAACGCCCGCTGTCGCACTCACTGAAATGACCTTTGCGTGGAAACGAGGGCAAACGAAATCCAGAGTTTGTGGTTAAACAATTTGACGCAAATGCTGAGTTTGCTGTTTGGCACTGAAAATCCAAAATCTAAGGAGCATGCCGAATTAATGTAGGATTGTATCTTTGATGTTGAATATAAATCGTTTGATGCTAAAAAAGCATTGAAAGTAGGTAATAGACCAGCATGATAAATATCGAAGTGATTATAATCCCCAATGAAAATTTAAAAAATACAGCTTTTGGTTCATATAAAACATGCGAGGGCATATATAATGTCATAGCATCAGAATTTAAAAATACCAAAATGACACTGTGTAATGATAAGACTGATTTGCAAGCTGTGGTCGATAGAAGACCAGATTTGGTTGTTTTAACCAATAAGATAATGCTTATAGATTCTAAAAAAACATGGCTCTCCGAATATTTCGCAACCCATAACATCAATTACACGGGTTCGAGCAAAAAAGTACTGCAATATGATGTCAATAAAATCTCTTCCAAGCAACAAGTTGCATCCTCAGGCATCAACACAGCCCGTTTTTTCACTGCAACGCCAAATCAGTTTAAAACATCGGATGACCTGCCAATTCCATTCCCTCTATTTGTAAAGCCCTTAGATTCAGCCAATTCTGAAGGCATAGACGAAAACTCATTTGTTTGTGATTTTGCAAGCTTCCAGTCAAAAGTCAAACAATTACATGATATATATGAGCAACCCATACTTGTTGAACAATATCTAGCGGGCAGGGAGTTTACAGTTGCAATTATCGATGCGGAAATAATGTTAATCGCCCCCATCGAAATTGTCGCACCATTGGAAAATGACATCCGCATATTAAGTCAAGAAATCAAACATGCAAACACCGAGATTATAGAAAAAATCACCGATCCAGATGTATATAAACAGGTGTCAGCAATTGCTAAAGCCTCTTTCAAAGCCCTAGGCGTAAGAGATTACGGTCGGATTGACATTAAAATGGATGCCCAGAATAAGTGTTATTTTTTAGAAGCAAACTTAACACCAGGCATGACCAGAGGCAGCAGCTATTTCCCAAAATCATACGAGTTATACTCTATGTTGGACTATGATGACCTAATACTCTTACTGGTAAAATCAGCATTAAGCAGAACAACACCTGTCCCAGCTCTAGCCGCATAACATTCCAAGACAATTTTAATTTGCGTTTCCCACTGTTTCTAGCCATTCAACTTTGTTGATTAGCTAGAAGCAAAATGCCAATAAGCCTCACGCAATTTTTCAAAAACAGGCCCAAAGCCCATCTCATTGTCTTCATACTTCACACAAGGGAAAATCCGCGCATGATTACCAGTAGATATAATCTCATCCGCTTCTAACAATTCATCCGCCGATACCCGCCGCTCAACCACCTCATACCCAAGCTCGTTCAACAACAAAATCGCCCGCTGCCGCGTAATCCCATTCAGCAACATGCCATTAGTCTGCGGCGTAGATACCACCCCATCCTTCACCAAAAACAAATTCTGCATCGTAAATTCGGCTACTGCACCATTGGCATCCAGCATCACCGCATTGTCAAACCCGCGCTTATGCGCGTCCCCATAAGCCAATGTCGCCTGCGGATACAAACAAGTCGCCTTAGCCCCAGTCGGCGCCGTCTCAGGTGATGGCTTCCGAAAAGCCGACAAACAAGCACTAAATCCAGTCCCAGCCTCAGGCATTTCCATCCGCTGCAATACAATGCAAAACCGTGTAGATTCAGGCACAATCAACCCAAGCCCATCCTCAATCCAAAACATAGGCCGAATATAAAGCGCATCATCAGTATTAATTTTCCCAAGCTTCTCCCGCACCAACCCTTCAATCTGCGCCCCATCCATCCGCGGCAACATTTGCATCACTTCAGCAGATCGTATCACCCGCCGACAATGCCGATCAAGGTCAGGCGCCACACGGTCAAAATATCGCGCCCCATCAAACACCGTATTACCAAGCCAAGCCGCATTGGTATCCGCCGTCATCAATGGCATAGCTTTCTCATGCCAATCACCATCAATATAAGTCCAAATATCAGTCATAAATTCTCCCTCATTTCACATCCATTATATCGGCTGAAATAGAAATATCTTTTCTCATTTCGCGTATTCTACCAAGATTTTGGTCAAATCAGACCAGATATTTTAATCTCTCGGCACAATGTCCACAAACGCCACTTCACCCTCAAAATAATGCTCAATCAGGTTTTTTTCCTCACCACCACGGTCAACAACCCAAAAATCCTGTTCAACCACCAGCGTCAACAATGGGTGATGCCAAACCCCTTTACCATACTGCACCCCCTGACTAGCAGATGCCAAAAATGCCCGACAAGTCTCAGCCGTTGGAATTTCATCACCCTCAGAAACCACAACCAACCACTCAGCCGCCTGCATCGGCATAAAAGCCTGACTCCCCATCGGGTGATGCTCCATCATTTTTATCTCAAGCGGAAACTCCCGACGGCTAGATTTAAAGATAGAAAATATAGCATTCCCCCCACCATCAGCCACATCAACCTCAGCCAATTCATGGTAACGCCGCGTATGCCCTTCATTAATCATGAAAGATTTTCTCACGTCCATTTCAATCACCTGCCCAAACGGCGCAAACGCCTCCTGAGTCAGCACTTCAACTTTAATCTTAATCGCCATAAGGATGCTCCACCCGCCAATGCTCAGCAATGTCAATCCGCCTCGCAAACCAAACCTTGTCGTGCCCCCGCACATATTCAACAAACCGCTTCAAAGCCGCAAACCGCGCAGGCCGCCCAATAATCCGACAATGCAACCCAATAGACAACATTTTAGGGCATTCCCCACCTTCATCATAAAGCACGTCAAATGCATCCTTCAAATAAGTGTAAAACTGCTCGCCAGAGTTAAACCCCTGCGCCGCCGCAAACCGCATATCATTGGTATCCAACGTATAAGGCACCACCAAATGCGGCGTGTCACACATGCGAGACCAAAACGGCAAATCATCAGAATAATCATCCGCATCATAGGCAAATCCACCATGTTCAATCAGCAAATCCCGCGTATTCTCCGATGTCCGCCCCGTATACCACCCCTTAGGCGCTTCACCAGTAATCGATTTATGTATCTCAATCGCCTCCAACATATGCGCCCGCTCCACATCCTTCGGCACATCTTTATAATCAATCCACCGCAGCCCATGGCTACAAATCTCATGCCCATCCTTTAACGCCTGCTCAATCACCGCAGGGTTACGCTGCATCGCCATCGCCACCGCAAAAAGCGTAATCGGAATCCCCATCTCCCGAAACAGCCGTAAAACCCGCCAAACACCAGCCCGCGACCCATACTCATACAGACTTTCCATACTCATATGCCGCTGGTCAACAAACGCCTGAGCCCCAATAATCTCACTCAAAAAGGTTTCAGATGCGCCGTCCCCATGCAGCACACAATTCTCTCCACCTTCTTCATAATTCAGCACAAATTGCAATGCAATCCGCGCCCCATCAGGCCAATTGGCGTGTGGCACATTTTGTCCGTAACCAGTTAAATCTCTAGGATAATTCATCAGGCCTCCAATTGGCTAAAATGGTTCAAAGCTTCATCTAAATGCGTCACAAATGTAGTCGGCGCCAGCGACAATTCATGCGTATTATTGGTCACCAAAACCAGCTGGTCTTTCGGCAATTCAGGCTCACTAATCGGCACAAAAACCAAATTCCCAGCCTGCCGTTCCGCCTCCATGCCCAACCGCGTCTGAAACGCCACATACCCACTTTGCAAAGCCAAAGATTTCATAAACCGCAGTGAGTTGGTTCTTATAATCGTCCGCGCGGTTAAATCATTACCCGCCATCGCTTGGTCCAAAATATTACCAATAGACAGGTCAACACTAGGCATGGCCATTTTATGCGCCATACACTCAAGCAATGTGCAACTTTTCTGCTTAGCCAAATCATGGTCAGGCGTCACCACAGCACCAATGCGCAATTCTTGGCTTTTCACATGAGTTAATTCCTCATGGTTAGGCGCGTTAAATCCCAATGCCACATGCACCCGCGCATCCGTAATGCTCTGCATCACTTGTAGTGATGAGCCAATGGTAATCTCCACCTGAATCCCGGGGTATATTTGCTGAAATTTCGAAATCACATGCGTCATTAAGCTGTCAGCAATACTTTCGACAACCGCCACCCGCACCACACCACGCCGCAAACCGCTTAAATCGTCCAAGGCTTCAAGCGCTGAGTCAAAATCTCGCAAAGCCCGCTTGGCATGCACCAATAACACGCTACCCGCTTCAGATAATTGAATGCCGCGCCCCACACGGTCAAACAATTGCAATTCAAATTTCTGTTCTAAATTAAGGATTTGGCGGTTAACGGCTGATGAAACAACATTCAATTTACGCGCCGCCCCGCGTATAGATCCCACTTTCGCCACTTCAACAAAATAGCGTAAAGCTGGTGAATAAAATACATGCGCTGATTTATTTTTCATGTTAGATTCATTCTATTGATGCTATTAAGACATCAATTTTATTACATTATATTACTTTTAAGAGCAATGATATTCTGACAATATGCTCTAAATCGACAAAAAGGGATTAATTTGTGGGTGCATTAACAACACATGTTTTAGATACCGCCAATGGCATACCAGCCGCAGGCTTAAAAATCGAGCTTTGGGCGCATCATAATGGCGATGCAACTTTGCTCAAAACCTCCACCACCAATCAGGATGGCCGTTTAGATAAACCCGCCCTAAGTGAAGCCGAGTTTAAAATTGGCCAATATGAACTGCGCTTTTTTGCAGGCGATTATTTTCGCAAACACGGCAAGTTATCCGAGCCAGCTTTTCTAGACATCATCCCGCTCATGTTCGGCATAGCCGATGCAGATAGCCATTATCACGTGCCGCTTTTGGTCTCGCCCTACAGCTATTCTACATATCGAGGCAGCTAATCATGGCCACAAATTCCCCCAAATCAGACAGTATTGAATATATCCGCAACGGCCAAAAAGTGGTCGTTACTCAATTCGGTTCAACAGATACATTGTTGGATCACTTGAGGTTGACCGAGGGCTCATACGGTACGAAGGAAGGGTGCTGTGAGGGGGACTGCGGCGCCTGTACCGTCGTTCTCGGTCGGCAACAAGATGGCAAAATGCACTACCGCCCCGTCAATAGCTGCATTTATTTGCTTGGCATGGCAGATGGCCAAGAACTCATCACAGTCGATGATCTCACAGGTCAAGGCGCACCCCTCCACCCCGTCCAACAATCCATGGTCAATCATCACGCCACTCAATGCGGCTTCTGCACCCCAGGCTTCGTCATGGCACTGTTCGCGCTTTATCACTCCGAACAAGACATCTCGCGCGACACCATCAACACCCAGCTCGCTGGCAACCTATGCCGCTGCACAGGCTACCGCCCGATAGTCGAAGCAGGCCTAGAAGCCTGCATCCAAACTCCCGATGATCAATTTTCCGCCCGCGCCCAACAAACCGCCAAAACACTGGCCGATATGCCAGATAGAGATCTATTCATCGGCACTGATGCCCGCTTCTTCGCCGCCCCCAAAACCCTAAATTCACTAGCAAAACTTTATACTGATCACCCAGATGCCACCATCGTCGCAGGCGCAACAGATGTCGGCTTATGGATCACCAAACGCCTGATGGATCTACCAAAAATCATCTATATAGGCGAAATGGCAGAGCTAAACCAAGTCCAAATAAACGATCAAAAAATCACCATCGGCGCCGCCGTCACCTATGCCAACGCTATGGATGCAGTCGGCGGCCTAGATGCTGATATCAAAGAGACCATGCGCCGCATCGGCTCCAAACAAGTGCGCGAGTCTGGCACCATCGGCGGCAACATTGCCAATGGCTCCCCAATCGGCGACATGCCCCCCTTACTCATCGCCATGGGCGCAGAAATCAAACTCCAAAAAGCCAATAAAACCCGCACCATGAAATTAGAAGATTATTTCATCGCCTACGGCAAACAAGACCGCCAACAAGGCGAATTCCTAACCGAAATCACCATCCCAAAGCTCAAATGCGGTGAGCATTTCCGCGCCTATAAAATCACCAAACGCTTCGATCAAGACATTTCAGCCGTCATGGCCGCATTCCATTTCACCATCGTCAACGATAAAATCACCGCTGCCCGCATCGCTTTTGGCGGCATGGCCGCAACCCCCAAACGCGCCAAACACACCGAGGCCGCCATCATCTGCCTCGACATTTCAGAGCTAAATCACAACCACACAGCTTTCGATCAATTGGCGCAAGATTTTACCCCGATGAGCGACATGCGCGCCAGCGCAGATTATCGCCTAACGGTCGCCAAAGGCCTGCTCAAGAAAGCCATCATCGAACTAAGCGATCAAGACGCTGACACTCGAATTATAAACGCCCGTTCCTCAAATTTAAGGGCAAGCTAATATGTCCAATTACCGCACCATCGGCAAACCCCACAAACACGACAATGCCCGCCAACATGTCCGCGGCGCATCACAATATATAGACGATAAATTAGAGCCATTCGGCACATTACACTGCGCCCCAGGCTACGCCGCCGAAACCTGCGGCACCATAGAATCCATTGATCTATCAGCCGTCAAAGCCGCAGAAGGCGTAGTCCACGTCCTAACCGCCGCCGACATCCCCAATGTCAACGATTGCAGCCCCGCATTCGGCGATGACCCCATTTTCGCACAAGCTGAAATCACCTTCCACGGCCAAGTCATCTTCGCCGTAGTCGCCAAAACCCGCCTACAAGCCCGCCACGCCGCCAAATGCGCCAAAATCAAAATCGCCGCCACAAAACCCCTAATTACCGCCAAACAAGGCCGCGAAGCCGATAGCCACATCCTACCCCCCTATAATTTCAGCCGCGGGGATGTCGATAATCTCATAAATTCCGCCCCCCACAAGCTGTCAGAAACTTTTATCATAGGCGGCCAAGAACAATTCTACCTAGAAGGCCAAATCGCCCTAGCTGTCCCTAAAGATGAAGGCGAAATGATCGTCTATTCAGGCACTCAACACCCCGCCGAAGTCCAACACACAGTCGCCAAAATGCTCGGCGTGCAAGACGCCGCAATCGTCTGCGAAACCCGCCGCATGGGCGGCGCATTCGGCGGCAAAGAAACCCAAGGCGCCCAATGGGCAGCCATCGCCGCACTAGCCGCCCACGTCACAGGCAAACCGGCAAAAATGCGCCTAGACCGCGATGACGACATGATCATGACCGGCAAACGCCACGATTTCGATTGCCAATGGTCAGTCGGCTTCGATGACAATGGCACAATCCAAGCCATGAAGGTAAATTACGACACACGCTGCGGCACCTCAGCCGATATCTCCATGGGCGTCACCGACCGCTCCATGTTCCACACCGACAACGCTTATTTCTACCCAGCCTGCGACATCACCAGCCAACGCATCAAAACCAACACAGTTTCCAACACCGCATTCCGCGGCTTCGGCGGCCCCCAAGGCGTCCTATTCGCCGAACGCATGATAGAAGGCATCGCCATTAAAACTGGCCAAGATGCCCTAGACGTCCGCGCCGCAAATTACTATCGCGATGGCAAAGACATCACCCCCTACGGCATGAAAATCACCGATAACATCATCGCCGAAATCATGTCCGAGCTAGAAAAAACCAGCGACTACCGCACCCGCCGCACCGAGATAGAAAAATTCAACAAAACCAGCCGCTTCCTCAAAAAAGGCCTCGCCCTAACCCCCGTAAAATTCGGCATTGCCTTCACCCTAAAACATCTCAACCAAGCAGGCGCTTTGGTACATGTCTATAATGATGGCAGCGTACAAATCAACCATGGCGGCACCGAAATGGGCCAAGGCCTCAACCTAAAAGTCGCCCAAGTCGTAGCCGAAGAATTCAGCATCGATCTCTCATCCGTAAAAATCACCGCCACATCAACAGAAAAAGTCCCTAACGCCACTCCCACAGCCGCCTCCAGCGGCAGCGACCTCAACGGCAAAGCCGCCCAAAATGCCGTGCAAAAAATCAAACAACGCATGACAAAACTTGCCGCTGAAATCCATAATCTCGACATACATAAAATACATTTCAAAAACAATAAAGTCTTCTGTGGCCAATTCGATATGACCTTCGCCGAGCTTGCCCAGCAAGCCTTCCTAAACCGCATCAGCCTAAGCGCAACAGGCTTCTACGCCACCCCAAATATCACCTGGGATCGCGACACAAAAACTGGCAATCCCTTCCTCTATTTCTCCTACGGCGCCTCCTGCTCCGAAGTCCTAATCGACACTCTAACAGGCGAAATGCGCGTCACCAGAGTAGACATCCTGCATGATGTCGGCACATCCCTAAACCCCGCGATAGACCTAGGTCAAATCGAAGGCGGCTTCGTCCAAGGCATGGGCTGGCTCACCACCGAAGAACTAGTCTTCGATGAGAAAGGCCGCCTAACAACCCACGCCCCCTCAACCTATAAAATCCCCACCGCCTTCGATATACCCGAGGATTTCAGAGTCAATCTAGCCCCCTCAAAAGGCAATATGGCTGATACAATCTATAAATCCAAAGCCGTCGGCGAGCCCCCCGTTATGCTAGCCTCATCAGTCTATTGCGCCGTGTTCGACGCCGTAGCCAGCTGCAAACACGGCCAAATTCCCAACCTACCAGCCCCCACAACCCCCGAGGCCATCCTAACCGCCATCAACAATCTATGAGCAAAGTTTGGCAACACATATCAGAGGCTCTAAAAGCAAATAAAAATTGTGCACTTATATCCGTAATAAAAGTGTCAGGCTCAACCCCCCGCGAAGTAGGCGCCCGCATTATACTAGATGATGCGGGCCGCTTCGGTGGCTCAATCGGCGGCGGTAATCTAGAAAATTCCAGCATTCAACAAGCCCAAAAAATGCTAAGCCTAAACACCCAAAATATCCACACAGAAAAACACCTTCTAGGCCCAGATATGGGTCAATGCTGCGGCGGCGCCGTCACCACAATGATCGAGATTTTCACCCCCCAACAATTACCAGAAATAGAAATTCTCACCACCGCCGAAACCAACGGCAAATTCACCACAATCGGCGACATCGGCACCCATCATGTAACCCGCAAAATCGCCCCACATGACACAAACCAAACCCAAAAACTCGTCGAGACCTTCGGCCAAAACCCCACCCCAATTTACCTATTCGGCGCAGGCCATGTCGGCAAAGCCCTCATGCTACACCTAGCTAGCTTACCATTCCAAGTCACATGGATAGACAGCCGAAAATCAGAATTCCCCAAAGCCACCCCTTCAAATTTCACCTTAATTCACTTGAATCAACCTCACAAAGCTCTAGCCCAAGCCCCTGACAACGCACAGCTTCTCATCCTAACCCATAATCATGATCTAGATTTCGACATCGTCCAAACCGCACTACAAATGAACCGCTTCGCCTATATCGGCATGATCGGCTCCAAAACCAAACGCGCCCGCTTCATCTCAAAGTTCAAAAAACAAGGCCTAACCCAGCAACAAATCAACCAGCTTATTTGCCCCATCGGCCTACCCAACATCAAGTCAAAAAACCCAAAAGCCATCGCCGTCTCCGTAGTCGCCGAACTACTAACTCGCGTCGAAATATAAACGTTCCCCAGCCACATAAGTCGCACAAATCGCCCGATCATCACCCAATATCGCCAGCGCAAATAAAGCATCCTCAGTAGATTCAGATATATCCTGCCGCGCATCCAACAACTCGGTAGCCCGCGGGTCAATCACAATAATATCCGCCCAATTCCCAACCTTAACCGAACCCATTTCACCATCCAACCCAAGATGCTGAGCATTGCCCAAAGTAGCCATATAAAACCCGTCATAAGCACTCAAAGCCACACCATGAAACGAGGCAACCTTAAACGCCTCACCAATCGTATGCAGCATAGAATAGCTAGTCCCACCACCAATATCCGTCGCCAAAGCCACCTTCACAGGCCGCTCTTTCTTGCCCAAATGCGCCAAACTCAAAAGCCCAGATCCCAAAAACATATTACTAGTCGGGCAATGCACCACAGTCGATCCACTCTCCGATAACACAGCACATTCCCGCTCACTCAAATGTATCCCATGTCCAAAAAAGCTTTTCTCCCCCAGCAACCCATACCGATCATAAACATCAGTATAATCCTTAGCATCAGGAAACAGCCCCTTCACAATCTCAATCTCTTTCAAACTCTCAGATAAATGCGTCTGCATATAACAATCAGGATATTTCGCAAATAATTCCCCCGTCACAGCCATTTGCGCCTCGCTAGAGGTTAAAGCAAACCGCGGCGTAATCGCATACCGCAACCGCCCCTTACCATGCCATTTCTGCAGCAATTCCTCACTCTCAATACCCCCAATTTCAGCCGTATCAAGCACCGCATCAGGCGCATTCCTATCCATCATAGTCTTGCCAGTRATCACCGCCATATTSCGCGYYTCAGCCGCMMMAAACAAAGCATCYGCCGCCCCTTTATGCACGGAYGAAAACGCCATRMMACYMGTCGTSCCATASYKYARCAAAAAYCCWAAAAACTTATCAGCSGCYWSTTTWGCATGCTCATCATCCSCRTACCGCGCCTCTTCTTTAAACGTAAAGCGCGTCAACCAATCCATCAAATCCTTACCCGGCGCTGCCAACATCCGATATTGCGGAAAATGCAAATGCGGGTCAAYAAACCCCGCCATAATATATTTYCCTGCATAATCAACYGCAGACAATTCAGCATAAGCAACAGGCAGATCAGCACGCGCACCGACCCAATYWATCTTRCCATCATCACCAATYACCAACGCACCGCGCTCATATTCAGTCACGGCCTGCGCACCCAATATTTTCGGGTCGCCATTAAAWSTWATCACATGTCCGTAAATCAGTTTCATTGAACTTGATCCTCAATCCGAAACATAAATATCCGYTTTATATTYTCCARCGCCRTAGCAAATTCCACCTCWGCAWCATTCYCWATACGCACCKCAAAACTCTYCAAAATCATATATTTMKTMGCRCCCTTCACMGCAAATATAAACGGAAATCCAAATTTKGCYTTATACYKCCCATTCAAMTCMGTAAACCGCGCYAWCTCAYCCKCAGYCARYGTATCCAAMCCYGCACCCGCTTGCTCAGACKSRCTATCAGCAGTCAATTTMGCCTTRCCCGCCAARTCMGGATGSGCRTTAATCAACGCCAATTGCGCCYCATGCTCCGCCCCATCCAACACACCAGCAAAAGCCGAAATCATATCATCCCGCGCCGCAAATGGCCGCATCCCAGCCGCACCTTCAGCCACCCAAGGCGAATGCTCAGCCACATCAGCAAATTCAAGCACAAAATCTTGCGCACTTAACCCGTTCACCGCATGCAAAGTCAAACTCATGATTTTCCCTCTATCCCTGTGCCGCAAGCCAAGCGCCCAACTTCTCACGCTCATCATCGCTCATCTCAGTCTCATTACCCAACGGCATCGTGTCAGCATCCACCGCATTGCTCATAATCAGGTCTTTAAATTTGGCGATAGACGCGGCCGAATTCAGCACCACATTTTTCGGCGGCACATCAAAACTCTCATGCGTTGGTGTCAATGCATGGCAAGACGCACAATGAGTGTTAATCATCACCATCAACTGCTTATCACTCATCACCTCAACATCACCGTTCACCACTTTTGTAACCGGGCTGGTCATATACATAGCCACCGCCAACGTCACAAAAATCACCGGGAAAGTCCACGCATAGCCCTTAAACGGCGCATGAATCTCATGCTTAATAATCATATGCCGCAGCGCAGCCCCACCCACAATCACCAATCCCACAATCAACCACGCCTGCGGATGATTGGTAATCATCGGGTAATGCCCAGAAACCATCATCACCAAAACCGGCAACGTTAAATAAGTATTATGTATTGAGCGCTGTTTCCCAATCTTCCCATACTTCGCATCAGGTTTTTCCCCGTTCAACAAAGAGGCCACAATCTTCTTCTGATTGGGTATAATAATGCTAAACACATTGGCCGCCATWATMGTCCCAATAAACGCCCCSACATGWATMARYGAYGCCCGCGCWGAAAATACATGCGTATARAAATAAGAAGCCCCAA
The DNA here is from genome assembly GCA_002400495.2 of Alphaproteobacteria bacterium. GTDB lineage: Bacteria > Pseudomonadota > Alphaproteobacteria > Rhizobiales > OSC116 > OCS116. The sequence continues at coordinate 16,843 of NVQL02000109.1, forward strand.
GAATCAAAAAGAACGTAATCAACATCAAYAACGGCGTATTHTKYCCRATGYCMGATTTRCACAAAGCRTCATAAATAAACCASCCARCCGTYAGGCTCARWACCGARTAAAYAATCGCKGTCTGBGGYGCAATRTCMARMACATTRGMATCVACCATCCAAATSTCRGCATTCCAATAAAACTGCACAATCATCAGCGCAATCCCACTAGCCCAAGTCAGATAGGCTTCCCACTTATACCAAATTAAATCTTTCGGCAATTCAGCCGGCGCAACCATGTATTTCTCGGTGTGGTAAAACCCACCACCATGCACTTCCCACACAGTGCCAAGCACACCGTCTTTCATTTTCTCACGTTTTTTGAGTGAAAAATCCAGCGCCACAAAATAAAACGAGGCTCCAATCCACCCAATGCCCACAATCAAG
>NVQL02000054.1 GCA_002400495.2 Alphaproteobacteria bacterium
TGGAATTTGACATTATCCCAATTGCATATATATTTTGGAGGCAGATTAGATGACGTATTAGACATATAATTTAGCTGACACAGAATTCTGAACAGTCTCTATCAAAAAGGACACGATTAAACAAAGCACCTCGCATGAAGTTGTAGAATTTGCACTAACAGCAGAGTCATTACCACTGCCGCCATCTAAAGTATCATCGCCATCATAACTCCATAAAATATTGTTTTTGGAATCACCTTTTATAACGTCACCATATCTAGAGCCTATTACATTCTCTATAGAAAGCAAAATATCCCCTTCAGCATGCCACCAATACGAACGCCAGAACCTTCATTTAAAACCACCTCCACTCCTGCATCACTATTGCTATAGTCAGCCACATCGATACCATCACCACCATCTAATTTGTCAGCCCCAGCTTCATCATCTAAAATATCATCGCCAGCATTATGTCTCGTTGTCGTTACGCTGATATGAAAATCTGTAATTCCACACAATTCAGCAATAAATACGGCAAATTTTTCGGTTGAAAAATCTAATGCGGTATGTTTTTCTAAAGACATGCGACTGACCCATATCGGAAGCCCCAGTTCGAAGCCAGCCAAATATTCAAGTTTATGATTTTGGATATAGATATACTCGCTCACGCCGCTTCTCCCATTTTACTAGACCCACGTATAATTTCTCTGTTAGGGTTTGTTTGTTGAACAAGGCGTGCGCCATTAGAATCATAGCGACTAGGCCATAAATCATGCAAAGGTATCTCTAGCCATCTAGCGAGTGCCTTATCTGCTTTAGGAAATGGACGATTAAGTGAAACAGCAATGTCATTAGGTCGTAAGACTAATTTGGCATCTAACTTAATTGTTGTATATCCACGGTATTTAATCTCTGCCAAGATTTTATGGCGCGACCATATTTTACTTATAACAGGCATATTAGCTCCAAATTTCAACAGTGCTTCAACACTGTTTTTTACTAACCTGTATTAAAATTGCATATATGTAACTTTTAGTCAAATATAAACTCCATTTATGCTATTTATTATGCAATTTAGATTAATATAGAATTAACAGAGCTTCGAAAAAGGCTAAAAACAGCACGTGGAAACAAAAAGGTTTTTGAGTTATCAAATGTCCCCTTAGGCACAATAAACAACTATATAAGAGGGCGATTTCCCGCCATTGACTTGGTATGATGCTTTACTTGAAGTGCGAAACACCGAGCCGAAATGGTTGAGGCCTGTTGACATTCAGCAATATAACATTTCTCGGCTTATTGAACGGTTGGCCAAAGAAGGTTTGGAGAAAACTCCAATAGCTGGTAAGTTAGGGTTGCGATGTGCTATATGTTCCATAAATTTGTTAAATTTATGGACATTCGTTAACTTTGCAAATTGGTTAGCCATTGCAAACCGCCAATCTGAGTTAGGCATTTTTAAAATAATTAGCCATTTCAGTTCTTAATTAAGCCGTCTACCGAAAACCTCATAAATGGACTGTTTTAATTAGCAGCCCATCAAATGCTGGTGCATTTGGTGGGCTGCTAATCTAACGCAATACTAACTCTCATTTGCAGCTGCAAAATACTCTTCAAGCCGTTTCTCTGCTTTAAAATCTGGCGAAGTTTTATAAATATTCGCTCAAATTTTATCATCTGAATCAATCATTTTCCCTGCCTGTAAATCGGCAATTATCTGGTTGCGCCTGTCGTAGTTTCCTTTGATAATTTCTGTTTTGTTTTCCTTAGATTTTTTAACATCAACCAAATTAACAATTTCAGCCTGTGGCACATCATGTTTTTCAATTGTTTGATATTCTGCCAGTGCTTCATTTGCAATTTCCAGCCTGTCATTGGTGTGAGCAATTTCTTGCATCGAAAACACCTCAACACCTTTGTTGCTTGCAACACCTTGGTTTAATATTTTGGCAACAATTTCGCTGATTCTAATTTTCTTAGAAGCCTTAATCATCGGCCCAGCATCACTGGCAAAACTAGCAGCCTGTTCGTGCTTAATTTCTTTACCCAACTGTTTAGGGTCAACACCGTGCAGTGCTGGGCAAATAGCCTCACATAAAAATGTGTTTTTATCTTCATCAAACACCAATAAACGTCCTGCATTATCTGGGTCATGCCGAATAAATACGGTATCACCAACCACCAAAGCGCCGCCCAAATAATATTCATCATTCAGCTTAATGCCATGCTTAGTGACAATTCTAAAACCACCATCAGAAGCAATGTCAGGAAGCAACAGATCAAGCTCCCGTTCATTTTTAATTATCCGAACTGGCTTGGTGCAGCTTTGCTGCTTCTGAAAAGGTGTCACGCCTAATGTGCCATGCTTGCGGTGGGCATATTTATCATTCGCCCAGCTATCACAGTATTTTTGCAACTGTTCAGGTGTCACCTCTACGCAAAATGCGTCAGTGCTTTTTTCTCTCGAGCAATTAGCAAAGCTATTTCTAGCCTCCAGCTTCTTGCGGTCAGTCACATTATGACCGATAAAACCCGCTAAAGTCGGCATTAAATCACGATTTATCATACCGATAACGTGCTCAACTGTGCCTTTTTGCTCAGGGCTAAAAGGTGAGCAAATATGTTGGTGTATTGAAAGGTTATTTAACGCCAATTTAAATCGACCAGAAATGAAATCAGAGCCATTATCTGTAGATATTTCTTGCGGTACGCCCCATTCCATTATTGCGCGTTTTATAAGCGTTAAACTCGCTTCGGTAGAGGCTGATTTACTAATATGGATCATGACACGGCGACTATGAATATCAATCAATGCATACAGGTTACGCCGCCCTTCGGTGGTCAATATATCTGTTGGGCTAGCGTCAATTTCCCATTTTTGATTAAAATATTTAACATGGCTGTTCATATTTGTATCAGTAAATTCAGTATGGTTTTTAAATGCATTTGGGTCGGTAATACGAGTTAGCAGGTTGCTATTTTCTTCTTCAAAATTCTTAATCCACCGCTCAAAACTTCTGATATGGGACATATGTTTTTCGATATCATCAATCTCAACAGCCGAACCAAAATCAGCTATAATTAAATCGCGAATATGATGAGCGGTATAGTGCGATTGATGCAGCATATAACCAACAATGGCCAGACCAATTTCACCACCCAATGCAGTGTCAAAAAAGCTTACACCTTTGCGGCCACCATGATGACTAGCTAAGGCCGAATAATCACCCTCATTCAAAGTTCTACGCCATCTTTTAAGGCTCACTACAGATATGGTTTTAACACTAGGATAAATCACAACTTCAAAGTCGGCTTGGCCACTATTGTACATTTCACAAAACACAGTATCGGCTTGGTTTTTTGTGCCGTTATATTGATCTCTAAAACGTATAGATTGTGATAATATATAAAGTTTAGCATCGCGTTCATTTACTTCGCTATCACTCAATATTCGGCTAGCATCCACAACCTGTACAGACTGTTTTTCAACTTCCATTTCAGTAAATAAATCTGGGTTTTTAGCCTGTGCTTCGGCATTGATATTCGCATAATACTTATTTATAAAATCGAGCTGGGCGGGGATTGGGAATATAGAGGGATTATACTCCCATCCACCGCCACCGTCGGAGCGTGGGCGAGCCAAACTCTTATCTGCCTCCTGCCATTTATTATTTTTTGCAAAAATCTGAATACCGCGCTCTGTGGCGGGCATTTCATTAAATCCATTGTCTGCAATTTCTTGCGAATTCATAAATATTTGTGCGGGAATAATTTTACTCATATCGCAATTCCCTGCTGTGCTGCAATAATTTTGAACTTGCGACCATGCTTTTTTTGGCTACCTGCATTTCAACAATTTTATCATTAATTTGACGTGATCTAATCAAGTGGCTATAAACCGCTGGTACAACAATTTGTTTAAGCTTTGCAGCAATCAACGATAGCAATTGAGTGTCAATCGTCACATGAATCAACGCTTCCAATCTTGTCAGCGGCATCATTTGAGTATGACGTATTTCAGCGGCATACGCATCAGGCATGTTTTTGGCAACGTCTTCGTCTAAATAATCACTCATTAGCATAGCAATCTCGTCATCAATTAAATTAAAGTTATTCGTAATGCTTCGTTGTCGTTATGCTGATATGGCAATCTGTAATTCCATACAATCCAGCAACAACATGTCTCGTTGTCGTTACGCTGATATGGAAATCTGTAATCCCACACAATCCAGCAACAAATGCGGCATATTTTTCGGTTGGAAAATTTAATTCGGCATCCTTTTCGGTTGAAAAATCTAACGCGTCCGATTTTTTTGATGAGAAAATTGGATTATATAAAAGTATAGATTGAAGCCACTCAAATTCAGAATTTTGCACATAAACAGCAATAGTCATATTACGCCTTTTATTTGATGTGGTTCATTGCGGTAATCCAAACATCGTTAAGCTCGTAATTTTTAACGATTGTCTTGGCGTTTTTCTGGAAATCAAAATCCCAATCAGAAGACATGCGACTGACCCATTTTGGAAGCCCCAGTTTGAAGCCAGCCAAATATTCAAGTTTATGATTTTGGATGTAGACACACTTGCGCACGCCACTTCTCCCATTTTACTAGACCCACGTATAATTTCTCTGTTAGGGTGTGTTTGTTGAACAAGGCGTGTGCCATTACAATCATAGCAACTAGGCCATAAATCATGCAAAGGTATCCCTAGCCATCTGGCGAGTGCCTTATCTGCTTTAGGAAATGGACAATTAAGTGAAACAGCAATGTCAATAGGTCTTAAGACTAATTTGGCATCTAACTTAATTGTTATATATCTAGGGTCTTAATCTCTGCCAAGATTTTATGGCGCGACCATGTTTTACTTAAATAACAGGCATGTTAGCTCCTAATCCAACAGTGCTTCAACACTGTTTTTGTTAATCTGTCTATTCAGTATAACAAGAATCGCATATATGGAACTTTTAGTCAAATATAAATTCCATTTAAGCTATCTAATTTGTGGTTAAGTTTTAAATATGAAATTAACAGAGTTTCGAAAAAGGCTAAAAACAGCAATTAAAACAGCTGGTGGAAACAAAAAGGTTTCTGAATTATCAGATGTCCCCTTAGGTACGTTAAACAACTATATAAGAGGCGTTTCTGAACCAACTTTGGCGAAAATTATTGATATCGCTAATATTTGCAATGTTTCAATCGATTGGCTTGCCTATGGTGATCCTGCCAATAATAACCACTACACAACTTCCCCCCTGAATCAGGAAGCTTTGAGGTTATCATTAGAAAATATTGAAGATGCATTAAATAATAACAATCGCCAAATGCTTCCAAAAGACAAGGCAGAGTTATTGGTTGTCGTATACAATATATTCAATAAGAGTGAAAAAGAAATTGATAACAGTGAGCTTAAACAACTGCTAAAATTTATCAATTAGTCTCTATTATGTTAAATGAAAAATCAAAATATGACGAATCCAATAAAATGTGGCCAATATATAAAGCCGTGATAGACAAGCATTTTAGCAGCAAATCAACTGCCGCCAAAATTGAAAACCTAACGCAGATATTGAGTAAATTTTAAGTTGGCTTTAGGGCAGGAGAGGATTAAACACAAATAAAAATGCCCAACCAATTGGCTGGGCATCTCATTATCTATTGATTTAAAAACTTTGTGAATTACAGGCCGTCATAATTATAGCCCGAATCAATACCTAGCCAAGCCTGAAAAGCAGTTTCACTCGTAAATACATCCGATGCATCAGAATTTGGATCTGCCCAAAGATCTTCTGCACTATTAAGAATTAGGCTATTTAAATTAAATTCTTCAACAGAGGTAACCTTATTAGTGGTTACAACACCACCTTTAGTGATCAAAATTTCAATATAATTGTCTTCTTCTTTGATGTTAATATCATAACTATCAATAGCTGCATCCGTTGTTACCATCGTATCGACACCCTCACCACCATTTAATATGTCAGCCCCAGCTCCACCCAATAATATGTCATCCCCAGCTCCACCATATAATTCATCACCGCCAGCTCCACCATCTAAAGTATCATTGCCAGCTTGACCGTATAATTCATCATCTCCAGCATTACCCCATATATAATTGTCACTGGAACCACCAAATACATAGTCATTATATGCAGAGCCTATTAGATTCTCTATAAAATAGAAAGTATCCCCCAAAGCATCACCACCATCAACGTTAACTATAAAAGTTGGAGCTGAATTAGTTAAACTCACCTCCACATGTTCTTTAGCATTGCTATAGTCAACCGTATCGATACCAGCTCCACCATCTAACCTGTCAGCCCCAAGTCCACCAACTAAAGTATCATCGCCATCTTGACCATATAATTCATCATCGCCATCATTACCCCATATATAATTGTCCTTGTCATCACCTCTTATAGTGTCATCATGTGCAGAGCCTATTACATTCTCTATGTTAATCAAAACATCCCCAAGAGCATCACCACCACTGCCATCGGTACCATCTAAATACACCGTCACGGCTCCAGTACTATTGCTATAGTCAGCCGTATCTATACCATCACCACCATCTAATGTGTCATCCCCAGCTCCACCAGTTAAAATATTGACATTGGCATCACCTGTTATAGTGTCAGCACGTGCAGAGCCTATTACATTCTCTATTGAAAACAAGGTATCCCCTTCAGCATCGCCACCACTGCCAGTGCCAGTAACTAAATCCACCGTCACTGCATCATCACTATTGCCATAGTCAGCCACATCGATACCTTCGCCACCATGTAATTCGTCAGCCTCAGCTCCACCATCTAAAACATCATTGCCACCATAAGCCCATATAACATTGTTATTGGCATCACCTGTTATAGTGTCAGCATATGCAGAGCCCATTACATTCTCTATAGAAAGCAAAATATCCCCTTTAGCATAACCACCAACGCCAGCGGTAACACCTTCATCTAAAATCACCGTCACTGCTTCATCACTATTGCGATAGTCAGCCGTATCGATACCACCATCACCATATAATTCGTCAGCCCCAGCTCCACCATCTAAAACATCATTGCCACCATTACCCTTTATAACATTGTTATTCCCATCACCTGTTATATCGTCAGCTTTTTGAGAGCCTATTACATTCTCTATTGAAAACAAGGTATCCCCTTCAGCATCGCCACCACTGCCAGTGCCAGTAACTAAATCCACCGTCACTCCATCACCACTAAACTCATAGTGAGCCAAATCGATACCATCACCACCATATAATTTGTCATTGCCAGCTCCACCAACTAAAGTATCATTGCCAAGACCACCATATAAAGTATCATTGCCAGCTTCACCCCATAAAGTGTCATTGTCCAAACCACCATCTAAAGTATCATCGCCAAGACCACCAGATATTTGATCATAGCCAGCATTACCATATAGAAAATCATCGCCATTATAACCAAATAAAATATTGTTATTGTCATCACCTGTTATAGTGTCACCACGTGCAGAGCCTATTATTTGCTCTATATTATGCAATATATCCCCAATAGCATAACCACCACTGCCAGCGCGACCATCTAAATACACTGTCACTCCTGCATAACTAAGGCGATAGTCAACCGTATCAAAACCAAGACCACCATCTATAACATTGACTCTGCCATTGGCAAATATGGTGTCATCATGTGCAGAGCCTATTACATTATCTATAAAATGCAAAGTATCCCCTGCAGCATGACCACCACTGCCAACGGCGCCATTTAAAGTCACTGTCACTCCTGCATCACTATCGCTATAGTCAACCGTATTAGTACCCTCATCACTACCATCTAATCTGTCAGCCCCAGCTCCACCATTCAAAATATCATCACCAGCTCCACCATATAATTTGTCAGCCCCAGCTCCACCATTCAAAATATCATCACCAGCTCCACCTTCTAAAACATCATCACCAGCTCCACCAAATAAATCATCACCGCCATCATTACCCCATATATGATTGGCATTGGAATCACCAACTATTCTGTCAACATATGCAGAGCCTTTTACATTCTCTATTTTAAACAAAGTATCCCCTTGAGCATCACCACCAAAGCCAGCGGTAACACCTTCATCTAAAACGACGTTCACTGGTGAATCACTATCGCTATAGTCAGCCACATCGATATCAGCTCCACCATCTAATATGTCAGCCCCAGCTCCACCAACTAAAGTGTCATTGTGATCACCACCATATAACTCATCATTACCATCACCACCATCTAATCTGTCTTCCCCAGTTCCACCATTTAAAGTATCATCACCAGCATTACCCCATATATAATTGTCATTGGTATCACCTGTTATGATGTCATCATGTTCAGAGCCTTTTACATTCTCTATAGAAAACAAAGTATCCCCTTGAGCATCACCACCACTGCCAGTGCCAGTGCCATCTCCAACATCTAAAACCACTTCCACTCCTGAAAGCACTCCCACTCCTGAAAGCACTCCCACTTCCACTATTTCACCATTATTGCTATAGTCAGCCGTATCATTACCAGCACCACCATCTAATATGTCAGCCCCAACTCCACCAAATAAACTATCATCGCCAGTTCCACCATATAATTCGTCAGCCCCAGCGCCACCAAATAAAGTATCAGCCCCAGCAAGACCTTCTAAAATATCATCGCCAGCAAGACCAAATAAAGTATCATTACCAGTACCACCATTTAAACTATCATCGCCAGCGGTTCCTGTTATAGGTGTAGGTGTAGGTGTAGGTGTAGGTGTAGGTGTAGGCGTAGGTGTAGGTGTAGGCGTAGGCGTAGGTGTAGGCGTAGGTGTAGGTGTAGGTGTAGGCGTAGGCGTAGGTGTAGGCGTAGGCGTAGGCGTAGGTGTCGGCGTAGGTGTCGGTGTAGGCGTCGTAGTTTCATCACAAGCGGCTAGGGTAAGCAATGAGGCGCTTGATAAGAATGTTAATTTGTTGGGTTTATTTAGAATCCGTTTATTGTTACGTTCTGAAAATTGACGTAGAGATATAGTTCTAGACATATTTAATACTCCATAAAAAAGCGTTGCATTTTTTAATAAGAAAATTGGATCATATAGAAATTCAACTAATAAGACGCATATATGGAACTATAAATCAACTATAAATTCCATTTAAGCTACTTAATTTGTGATTAAGTTTTAAATATGGAATTTATGAATTTCGAAAAAGGCTAAAAAAATCAATTAAAACAGCAGTTGGAAACAAAAAGCTATCAAATGCCCCCTTAGCCACGCTAAACAACGATATAAGAGGCATCTCTGAACCAACTCTGGCAATGTTTCAATCAATCGGCTTGCCTATGGTAATCTGGCCAATATATAAAGCCGCGATAGACAAGCAAAATCAATTGCCGCCAAAATTGAAAGCTGGGCGCAGATATAGAGCAAATTTTAAGCTGACTTTAAGCCGGGTGATTAAACACAAATAAAAATGCCCAACCGATTGGCTGGGCATTTTGTTATCTATTGATTTAAAAACTTTGTGAATTACAGGCCGTCATAATTATAGCCCGAATCACTACCTAACCAATTATGAAAATCATCTTCACTGCTAAAAGAAGTTCCAATAAATTCGCGATAAAGATCTTTCACATCATAAGTTTCCATAATAACGCTATCATCTTCCGAACGCCATATAATTTGCTCGATTGAAGTCACATAATTTACACTAGTGCCGCCATCATGAAAGCTTTGAATAGAAAACATATTTTCTGCTAGCACGTTAAAAAGAAGATCATTACCCCTAACAGTCACTGTATCAAAACCATCGCCACCAGCTATGTTGTTTGAATCAGCTTCACCCCAAAATTTATCATTACCGTCACCACCATCCATAGTGTCATTACCAGCTTGACCATATAATTCGTCATTGCCATCACCACCATTTAAAGTATCATCGCCATCACCACCATATAAAGTATCATCGCCATCTAGACCCTGTATGTAATTGTCATTGGCATCACCTTTTATAGTGTCAACATGCATAGAGCCTATTACATTCTCTATAGTAAGCAAAGTATCCCCTTCAGCATCACCACCACTGCCAGCGGTACCATCTAAATATACTTCCACTCCGTCACCACTATGGCTATAGTCAACCGTATCAATACCCTCACCACCATCTAATATGTCAGCCCCAAGTCCACCATCTAAAACATCATCGCCATCTAGACCCTGTATATAATTCCTATTGGCATCACCTGTTATAATGTCATCATGCATAGAGCCTATTACATTCTCTATAGTAAGCAAAGTATCCCCTTCAGCATCACCACCAGTGCCAGCGGTACCATCTAAATACACTTCCACTCCGTCACCACTATGGCTATAGTCAGCCGTATCGGTACCATCACCACCACGTAATTCGTCAGCCCCAGCTCCACCATCCAAAATATTGTCATTGGCATCACCTGTTAGAATGTCATTATATTTAGAGCCTTTTACATTCTCTATAGAAATCAAAATATCCCCTTCAGCATCACCACCAGTGCCAGCGGTACCATCTAAATACACCTTCACTCCGTCACCACTATGGCTATAGTCAGCCGTATCGGCACCACCACCACCACGTAATTCGTCAGCCCCAGCTCCACCATCTAAAATATTGTTATTGAAATCACCTATTAGAATGTCATTATATCTAGAGCCTATTACATTCTCTATAGAAAACAATCTATCCCCTTCAGCATGACCACCTTTGCCAGCAGTAAGACCTTCATCTAAAACCACCGTCACTCCTGCATTACTATCGCTATAGTCAGCCACATCGGTACCCTCATCACCAGTTAAAACATCATCGCCAGCAAGACCTTCTAAAACATCATCACCAGCAAGACCATTTAAAACATCATCGCCATCACCACCCACCAGCCAATCATCTCCACTGGTTGCTCTTGTATTAATTGTCGGCGTCGGCGTCGGCGTAGTTGCTGTTCCACCACAAGCGGCTAGGGTAAGCAATGAGGCGCTCGATAATAATGTTAATTTGTTGGGTTTGTTTAGAATCCGTTTATTGTTACGTTCTGAAAATTGACGTAGAGATATAGTTCTAGACATATTTAATACTCCATAAAAAAGCGTTGCATTTTTTTGATGAGAAAATCGGATCATATAAAAATGCTGATAATAAAGTTACATAAACGGAACTTTTAATCAAATATAAATTCCATTTATGCTATTTATAATACGATTAAGTTTAATATAGAATTAACAGAACTTCGAAAAAGACTAAAAAAATCAATTAAAACAGCAGCTGGGAACAAAAAACTTTCAAAGCAATCAAATGCCCCCTTAGCCACGTTAAACAACTATATAAGAGGCGTATCTGAACCAAGTTTGGCAAAAATTATTGATATTGCTAATGCTTGCAATGTTTAAATCAATCGGCTTGCCTATGCTAATCTGGCCAATATATAAAGCCGCGATAAACAAGCATTTTAGCAGCAAAATCAACAACCGCCAAAATTGAAAGCCTAACGCAGATATAGAGTAAATTTTAAGCTGACTTTAAGCCGGGAGGGCGGGTGATTAAACACAAATAAAAATGCCCAACCAATTGGCTGGGCATTTTGTTATCTTGTGATTTAAAAGCTTTGTGAATTACAGGCCTTCATAATCATAGCCCGTATCAGTACCTAACCAAGCCCGAAAATCAGCAACACTATCAAATTCATCCGATACATTAGAATGCGCTGAATCATTATAAAGATATTTTATATCATAAGTATGACCATCAAATCTAATTAGCTCGGTTGAAACTAATTGATTTACACTAACAGTAGAGCCATTTTGATAGATTGTAAGATCAATTTTACGATGTTCATCTTCATTTATCTCAAAATAAAAATGATCACCCTCAATATTCACTGTATCACGACCACCGTTACCTTTTAAAATGTTATCGCCATTACCACCATCTAAAGTATCATTGCCAGTGCCACCAAATAAAGAATCATCACCATCGCCACCATTTAAAGTATCATTACCAGTTCCACCATATAATTTGTCATTGCCCTTACCACCATTTAAAGTGTCATTATCATCTTTACCCCATAAATAATCAATGCCATCACCACCATTTAAAGTATCATTGCCAGCTCCACCATCTAATGCGTCATTACCAGCTTCACCATATAAAGTATCATCGCCAGCTCTACCATATAAATGGTCATAACCAGCTCCACCATATAAATGATTGGCATTGTCATTACCTCTTAAATAGTCACCATGTATAGAGCCTCTTATATCCTCTATAGAAACCAAAATATCCCCTTGAGCATCACCATAATAGTTACCGTATCCATCTAAATTCACATCCACAAATGCATCACTATAGCTATAGTCAACCATATCGATACCATAACCACCATCTATTGTGTCAGCCCCAGCTCCACCATATAATTTGTCATCCCCAGCTCCACCATATAATATGTCAGCCCCAGCTCCACCATTTAATGTGTCACCCCCAACACCACCATATAAAGTATCATCGCCAGCTCTACCATATAAAGAATCATTACCAGCACCACCCCATAAATAATTGGCATTGGAATCACCAAATAAGTAGTCATTATAATCAGAGCCTTTTATATTCTCTATAGAAACCAAAATATCCCCAAGAGCATCACCAGAATAGTTAGCTGATCCCGTTAAACTCACATACACTAATTCATTACTATTGCTATAGTCAGCCGTATCGATACCATACCCACCATCTAATGTGTCATCCCCAGCTCCACCATATAATGTGTCATCCCCAGCTCCACCATTTAAAATATCATCGCCAGCATTACCCCATATATAATTGTCATTGGCATCACCTGTTATAATGTCAACATGTGCAGAGCCATTTACATTCTCTATAGAAAGAAAAACATCCCCATCAGCATCACCACCACTGCCATTGGCACTGCCAGTGCCAGCATCCAAATCCACTGTCACTCCTTCATTACTATTGCGATAGTCAGCCGTATCGGTACCATCACCACCATATAATCTGTCAGCCCCAGCTCCACCATCTAAAATATTGTCTTTGGAATCACCTACTAGAAGGTCAACATATCCAGAGCCTCTTACATTCTCTATATAAAACAAAGTATCCCCATGAGCATCACCACCACTGCCAGTGCCAGCAACTAAATCCACCGTCACTCCTGCATCACTACGGCTATAGTCAGCCGTATCGATACCATAACCACCATATAATGTGTCAGCCCCAGCTCCACCATCTAAAATATCATTACCACCACCACCACCTAATCTGTCATCCCCATCACCACCATATAATATATCATCGCCACCACTTGAGGCATAATTACCATCATCACCACTTAACAGGTCATTACCAGCACCACCATATAAAGTGTCATCCCCAGCTCCACCATTTAAAGTATCATCGCCAGCTTCACCATATAATCTGTCACTACCATCGCCACCATTTAGCTCATCGATACCATCACCGCCATTTAAAAGATTGGCATTGGAATCACCGGTTATAATGTCATCATGCATAGAGCCTATTACATTCTCTATCTCATACAATTCATCCTCAAGAGCATCACCACCACTGCCAGTGCCAGCATCTAAAAACACTGTCACTCCTGCATCACTATCGCTATAGTCAACCACATCGATACCATCACCACCATAAAAAATATCCCCCCCATCTCCACCATTTAAAGTATCATCACCAGCTCCACCATTTAAAGTATCATCGCCATCACCACCATTTAAAGTATCATCACCAGCTCCACCATTTAAAGTATCATCGCCAGCATTACCAAATAAAATATTATCATTGAGATCACCTGTTATAGTGTCACCATATGCAGAGCCTAATACTTTCTCTATAGAAGATAAGCTATCACCACCAGCATCACCACCACTGCCAGTGGTACCATCTAAAAACACTGTCACTCCTGCATTACTATTGCGATAGTCAGCCGTATCGAGACCCTCACCACCATCTAATGCGTCACCCCCAGCACCACCATCTAAAACATCGTCGCCATCATGACCATATAAATAATCATTACCAGCACCACCATCTAAAACATCGTCGCCATCATGACCATATAAAAGATCTAAGCCAGCATTACCAAATAAAATATTGTTATTGTCATCACCTGTTATAATGTCAGCATGTTCAGAGCCATTTACATTCTCTATAGAAGACAAACTATCTCCAGCAGCATCACCATAAGTGCCAGTGCCAGCAACTAAATTCACCGTCACTCCTAGATTACTATCGCTATAGTCAGCCGTATCGATACCAGCTCCACCATTTAAAGTATCATCGCCAGCTCCACCATTTAAAGTATCATTGCCAGTACCACCCCGTAATTCGTCAGCCCCAGCTCCACCATTTAAAGTATCAATGCCAGCTCCACCAATTAAAGTATCATTGCCAGCTCCAGCATTTAAAGTATCAATGCCATCACCACCATGTAAAATATCATGGCCAGCTCCACCATTTAAAGTATCATCGCCAGCATAGCTAAATAAAATATTGTCATTGAGATCACCTGTTAAAGTGTCAGCATGTCCAGAGCCTAATACTTTCTCTATAGAAGACAAACTATCCCCATCAGCATCACCACCACTGCCAGTGCCAGAACTTAAATCCACTGTCACTCCTGCATCACTATCGCTATAGTCAGCCGTGTCGGTACCAAGACCGCCATTTAAAGTGTCAGCCCCAGCTCCACCATTTAAAGTATCATTGCCAGTACCACCCCGTAATTCGTCAGCCCCAGCTCCACCATTTAAAGTATCATCGCCAGCATTACCCCATATAACATTGTTATTGTCATCACCTGTTATAGTGTCAGCATGTTCAGAGCCTTTTACATTCTCTATAGAAGACAAACTATCCCCATCAGCATCACCATCACTACCAATGCCAGTATATAAATCCACTGTCACTCCTGCATCACTATTGTGATAGTCAGCCGTATCGATACCCTCACCACCATTTAGCTCATCATCCCCAGCTCCACCATCTAAAATATCATTACCACCACCACCATATAATCTGTCATCCCCATCACCACCATATAAAATATCGTCGCCATGATAATAGGCCCCATAATCATCACCATGTAACTCGTCATTACCAGCTCCACCAGCTAAAGTATCATCGCCACGATAACCCCATATAACATTGTCATTGTCATCACCTGTTATATAGTCAGCAAATCTAGAGCCTATTACATTCTCTATAGAAATCAAAATATCCCCATCAGCATGACCACCACTGACAACGGCAGAACCTTCATCTAAAACCACCGTCACTCCTGCATCACTACGGCGATAGTCAACCGTATCACTACCATCACCACCATCTAATATGTCAGCCCCAGCTCCACCAGCTAAAGTATCATCGCCAGCATTACCCCATACATGATGGGCTACGTTAGGATATCTATAATCATCACCAGCATATATAAAATCATTATGTTCAGAGCCTATGAAATTCTCTATAGAATACAAACTATCCCTATAAGCATCACCACCAGTGCCTATGATCGCGATGGCGCCTTCACCTGAATCGTAATTAAAAAACAATGTCACTCCTACATCATTATTGCTATAGTCAACCGTATCGATACCAGCACCACCATTTAGCTCATCAGCCCCAGCTCCACCAACTAAAACATCATCACCATCATAACCATATAAACGATCATTGCCATCACCACCCACTAAATAATCATCCCCATCATAACCATTTAAACGATCATTGCCATCACCACCCACTAAATAATCATCCCCATCAGTACCCTCAATAAGAGCAGCTTTCGCAATAGATGTCGCGGCTCCACTATAAGCGGCTACGGTAAGCAATGAGGCGCTCGATAATAATGTTAATTTGTTGGGTTTGTTTAGAATCCGTTTATTGTTACGTTCTGCAAGTTGACGTAGAGATGTAGTTTTAAACATATTTATGACTCCATAAAAAAAAGTGTTGCATTAAAAAAAAGTGTTACATTATTCTTAACTTCTAAATACCGTGCGCAATGAACATTATGGGTATGCCGTGTTTCAGCGCCATACGCACCCAACATGTTTTGGTAATTTTTTCGCCTAAACAATCACTCATTCGCATAGCAATCTCGTCTCGGTTTCATTCACATTCATTAAGCGTTAAGGCAATCGCCTTGGCATATTTAGCACCAATATTTATCGCCCTAACATCCTGCTCTTTAAATTATTTGGTTATTTTTACTGGCTGCCAAATCCAACAAACTTTTAGTAAAAATATCTTTTTTATCCTTAGCCATACGCAAAACACTCCATCTGACCGAATCAATTAAATTAAAGTTATTCGCAATATCTCTTTAATGTTACGCTTATACGGAACTTTTAGTCAAACATTAAATTCCACATAAGCTATTTAATTTGCATTTAAGTTCTAAATATGGAATTAACAAAACTTCGAAAAAAGGCTAAAAACACCAGCTGAAAACAAAAAACTTTCAAAGCTATCAAATGCCCCCTTAGCCACGTTAAACAACTATACAAGAGGCGCCTCCGAACCAAGTTTGGCGAAAGTCATTAATATTGCAAACACTTGCAATCTTTCAATCGATCGGCCTGCCCATGCTAATCTGGCCAATATATAAAGCCGCGATAGACAAGCATTTTAGCAGCAAAATCACCTGCCGCCAAAATTGAAAGCTGAGCGCAGATATAGAGCAAATTTTAAGCAGACTTTAAGCCGGGAAGCCAGGTGATTAAACACAAATAAAAATACCCAACCGATTGGCTGGGCATTTTGTTATTTATTGATTTAAAAACTTTGTGAATTACAGGCCTTCATAATCATAGCCATCATCCTTACCGAGCCAAGTCAGAAAATCAGCTTCACTGCCAAATTCAATCCTTGTATCACCAATGTCATCTTTATAAAGATCTTTTATATACTTAATGCCACTAGCATTCAGAGAACTAATCCGATATAGCTCGATTGAAGTTAAATGTTCTATAACCTTATCTCCATCAGTATATTCGAGTGTAAGTATAATTTCATTATTCATTTCATCTATATCAAACTTAATAGAATCAGAATCATATCCAGTACCATTATCTTCATCAAGTCCTTTTCTACCCAAAATAGCCACTGTATCTTCCTCAGCGCCACCATCTAGATAGTTTTCACCAGCCTTATCATTCGACAGTTCATCATTACCAGCTTCACCATATAAATAATCATCACCTGCATCACCATGTAAAAAGTCACCCCCAGCTCCACCCCATACAGTATCACTACCACCTCGACCACTTATATTATCACTTCCACCTCCACCCCGTATTTCATTGGCATTATCATCACCCCATATGAAGTCACCATATGCAGAGCCTATTATATTCTCTATAGAAACATAAGTATCCCCTTCAGCATAACCATTAGCGCCGCCAGCGGCATCTTTGCTACCATCACTGTACACAAATTCAGCTAAAAACGCGCGCACTCCGTCATCACTATTGCTATAGTCAACCGTATCATTACCATCACCACCATCTAATATGTCAGCCCCAAGTCCACCATCAAATTTGTCATCGCCATCTCCACCAAATAATTCATTTTCATTTTCATCACCTGTTATAATGTCATCATATGCAGAGCCTATTACATTCTCTATCTCATACAATTCATCCCCAGCAGCATCACCAAAACTGCCAGCAGTACCATCTAAATACACTTTCACTCCGTCACTACTATTGCTATAGTCAGCCGTATCGGTACCCTCACCACCATGTAATTCGTCAGCCCCAAGTCCACCAACTAAAACATTGTCATTGGCATCACCATATAATTTGTCAGCATATCTAGAGCCTATTATATTCTCTACAGTAAGCAAAACATCCCCTTCAGCATGACCACCAATGCCAGGGGTCTTAGTACCTCCATTTATAACCACTATCACTCTTTCATCACTATCGCTATAGTCAACCGTATCGGTACCACCTTCACCATATAATTTGTCAGCCCCAGCTCCACCAGCCAAAATATCATTGCCATCATTACCCCAAATAATATTGTCCTTGGCATCACCTGTTAGAATGTCATTACGCAGAGAGCCTACTACATTCTCTATATCATGCAAAGTATCCCCTTCAGCATCACCACCACTGCCAGTGCCAGCATCTAAATCCACCGTCACTCCTGCATTACTAGTGCTATAGTCAGCCTCATCAATACCATCACCACCATATAATATGTCAGCCCCAATTCCACCAATCAAAGTATCAGCCCCAATTCCACCAATCAAAGTATCATCGCCAATTCCACCAATCAAAGTATCATTGCCAGCAAGTCCATCTAAAGTATCATCGCCAGCAAGACCATCTAAAACATCATCGCCATCACTACCCTCCAGCCAATCATCTCCATTGGTTGCTTCTGCATCAGGTGTCCCTGTAGGCGTCGGAGTTGGCGTAGGCGTCGGAGTTGGCGTCGGCGTTGGCGTAGTTGCTTTTGTACCACAAGCGGCTAGGGTAAGTAATGAGGCGCTAGATAATAGTGTTAATTTGTTGGGTTTGTTTAGAATCCGTTTATTGTTACGTTCTGAAAATTGACGTAAAGATGTAGTTCTAGACATATTTAATACTCCATAAAAAAAAGTGTTGCATTTTTTTGATGAGAAAATTGAATCTTATAAAAATGCTTATAATAAAATTACATAAATGGAACTTTTAATCAAATTAAAATTCCATTTATGCTATTTATTTCACAATTAGGTTTAATATGGAGTTAACAGAACTTCAAAAAAAGGCTAAAAGCAGCAGGTGGAAACAAAAAGGTTTCTGAGCTATCAAATATCCCCTTAGGCACGTTAAACAACGATATAAGAGGCGTCTCTGAACCAACTTTAGCGAAAATTATTGATATTGTTAATATTTGCAATGTTTCAATCGATTGGCTTGCCTATGGTGAAGGCTTCGCAAATAGATGACCTATATCAGATCACAATCAAGATCTTTTAGCAGCAAAGCATTAACCACCATCTCCTGACATTCATTAGGCTAAGCTCTGACAAATGTTTTACGGCTATGACTTAATCTAAAATGAGCTAGCTTAATGCCTAGGTCACATAATCCTAGTTAATTCCTGGAGCAACTGATCGGATTCAGGTCGTGAGGGTTGGTGGCGATAACGCAGCGCAAACACTTGGCGTTCAATCCCAACCCCTTCAATAGGCATCGAGACAAGGCCTGCTTCTTCCGGAATGGCTGTTTCAGGTAAAATCACACACCCCGCACCTTTTCGTGCAAGTTCTAATAACCAATCAACGTGGTTTGATCGATAGGCTGCGTAAAGAGTATGACCATGCTCGGCGATGGTTTTATGCAGAATGTCACGCATCTCGCAATTAGGTCGGTCAAGCATATCAGTGGCTGCTAACATCTCCATAGTTACGCTTTTTTGATGGCTCAATGGGTGTTTTATTGAAACCACAGCGCGATAACCTTCTTGGTATAACGGGTTAACTCGATAAATCTCGGGTGAAACCTCGCTAGCTGTAATCACCATATCAAAGCGACCTTCCCGAAGCACTGTAAGTAAGGTCTGTTGGTCCTCTACGATCAGTTCAATATCAGCCCGCGGCTGTAAAGTTCGAAAACGCTCTATGGCTTCCGATATTTTGGCTTGTCCGATGGTTTTACCCACCCCAAGAGTAATCGGAACGCGTTCAAGCCTTACATGACGTATAGCCTTTGCCTTTGCTTCGCGTGTTTGCTGTTGCACATTGAGTAAATGTGGAAGCATAAGCGTGCCCAATGGGGTTAAGCGACAACCAGCCCGATCTCGCAAAAAAAGCACACCACCTAATTCATCCTCTAATTTCTTGATTGAAGATGTGAGAGAAGGTTGTGAAACGTTTGTTGCACGCGCAGCGTGTGTAAAATTTTTATGCTCGCAAACGGCTAAAAAATAACGAATTTGGTTCATCTGCATTGATAAATCTCTTTCCCCAATTAAAGTAATAAAAAAAATATTAGTACTTTTAGTTCCATAGTCAATAGCTATCGAAAAATAGAAAACAAGAATTGGTATTTACAATTCGCTTGGTAGATAAAGGACGTGCTGAAGAATTAACAAACCTAACCAAATAGGAGTATAAAATGACAAATATATTAATCAAAACTCTCAGTATTTTAGCCCTTATGACAGCAACATCGACCTATGCACAGGAGAAAATTATGGTAGATCAAAAAGCAAGTTACATAGAAATAATTGCGGCAGAAAATCAAGGGAGCAAGCTAGCTCAATTTCTGACCAACGCAGCACCTTTGGTCAAGCAAACAGAGCCTGAAACAAATTTATGGTTTGCTCTACAAGCGTCTGATGACAAACATGCTATTTTTGATATTTTTCTCGACGAAGACGCCCGTAACACACATTATTCCGGTGCAGTTGCCAACGCTTTAAAAGAAAATGCGAGTAAGTTGGTCAAAGGTGGTTGGTTAAATGGAGTTGTTGACAATATCAACAATTCAACCGTGTTGTCGGCAAACCAACCTTCCGACCTGTATAGCGCAACTACGGCTACATATATCAAACTTACAGCAGCGCAAGGCCAAAGTGAAGAACTGGCGGCATTGCTAACAGCTGCAGGCCAAATCGTCTCCGAGACAGAACCTAAGACACTGTTCTGGGTGGCTTTGCAACTGGATAGCCAAAACTTTGCAATCTATGATATTTTCGCAGATGAAACGGGTCGCACGGCGCATTTCGCGGGGCAGGTCGCTGGCCTTCTGAAAGAAAAAGCCGCAACCCTTGTCCAAGGTGGATGGGATGATGGAGTGGTCGCAAATATCAGTAATTACAAGATTCTCGCAATCAATTGAAACAAGGATAACTATTTTGCCCGCGATCCATAGTTGCGGGCAAATAAAAATATGGTTAATTCAATAAATGGGGACGTATGCCTGATACCAATCAAAAAAAAATTGCAAATTCAATTTTTAATCAAAAATCTTTTTCTAAAGACATTCAACCAACAATAACAATAAATTGCGAAAACCCGATAATATTTAACGGGGATATGACTTTTTCAGATTCTGACAACAGCCAAACATTAGAACAAGTCATTCAAAACCATTTAAGTGGTAAAAACTAATTATACTAACCTTTAAATACCATTAAACCGCTATTTAAAGGCCTTTTAGTCTAAATTGTGCAAAATGTGATTATCCTCAAATACAACCAAAACCCACCCAGAAAATTCAAAATAATTTTCCGTATTCACATTTTCTCCAAAGCCAAACGCCACAAAGAAAAGGCCCGCAACCTAAGTTGCGAGCCTCATAACATTCAATAACTAAATCTTTGCCTTACACGAATACAAAGTCCGCACCAGTTAAAGAGCCAGTGAGCGTGGTCATTGTACCAATTATTATTTCACTACCGTTAGAGAAATCGCCGTCGGCGTCAAAAAGAAGCCTATTATTAGTGGTGTCATAAGCCAGAGCACCACCACCATATTGGCCACTTAAATCAGCCGCTTGAATATTCACCAGCGTATCTACCAAAACATACTGTACACCAGCACCAGCACCAAGAGCACCAATAGTGGCCGCATCACCAACCGTGGCTGCACCAGCCGCCGCCGCATAGCTAGCAGCTGTAAAGTTAAACACATCATCCGCCGTAACAAACTCGACAACATTCATAGCGTTTGCCACTAACACAGTGTTAGCATAATTAAATGTATCAGCACCAGCGCCACCAGTTACCGTATCGATACCTGCACCACCAGTAATTGTATCGGCACCACTACCACCAGTAATGGTATCAGCACCACCCGTTGCAATAACAGTTAGCGCGCCCGTAAAGGCAGAGGCATCAACAATGACACCGCTAGCAGTAGCCAGATTTGCAAGTATCAGATCAGCATTACCCGTCACAACAATTTTAGCACCAGAGGTTAAAGTCAGTGTCGAGATTTCATTTTTTTCAGCAGTTGATGCACCTAAATCATATGATCCAATATTGATTGTCTCAATGGTTGAAACATCAATATCATTCTGAGTTATATCTGCTGCCACCACGACTAAGTTTAGATTAAGAACATCAGTAAGACCATCCACTAGAGGAACAAAAGTAATCCCATTAACTGTATTAGAAGCCGTTAGAGTGAAAGTATCTCCAGTAACCAAATCGTAGGTGCGGGCACCACCAGCAGTGTTATCAGCAGTGAAGGTAAACTTACTAATATCTGTAAATGAATTAGAAGAAAAGCCAGTAATCAATGTGTCAACCTGAAGAACTTCAAAGTTTTTGGCTCTATTAACATTAGTAATAATGTTCGCATTCTTCAAATCGCCGCCAGCTATCACAAGCGTATCTTCATCAGCACCACCATCAATAGTGGTTACTTTTGTACCAGCAACAACCAGGGCTACGGTCAAATCCATGGCCGAAATATCAATTGTATCATTCCCAGCACCGCCAGTGATTGCAATGGTGGCCGTCGGAACCACCACTTCAAATTCGTCCTTACCAGACCCACCTTTTACCGATGTTGTGGCGGCATCTGTTTTAAGTTTAACTCCACCACTACTATCTTCCGCATCTACTGTAGCAATGGTCGCGCTTAATGTACCAAGTGTCACTTCGCCAGCGCCTTTAACAGTCACATCAGCTTCAGCCGCTGTTGCGCCAGAAAGGTTGATTTGGGTTGTCATGGCGGCGTCAATATTGATTGTTGAAGCTTTAGAAAAATCGTTATTTGTATCAATAACCGCAGCACCAGTAATTGTAAGGTTGATAGTTTCACTATCATCAGCATCAATGCCAGCGCCTGCTGAGGCTTCGCCTATGGTAATATTCGCAACATCTGTAGAGCCTGTAGCACCACTATAGTCAATTGTAAGCACATTCGCGTCAAGATCATCAATACTAATTGTTGTGGTTGCAGCAATACCACTTATGGTCGTGTTATTGGTCAATTTGTCCAATTTCACACTTGTATAACCATCACTATCGCCATCGATAGAAACGATATTACCACCGTTACGCACATCAAGAATTTCAATATTTTTTATGGTTGCAATGCCTGTATCAAAAGCCGCCACATTAGTCGCGACGATAAGAGTGTCAGTACCAGAACCACCATTAAGAACTTCACCAGCAGTGAACGTTTCAATACCACCAGGAAGATTGGCAATAAACCTATCATCACCAGAATCGCCCGATAAAATATCCTTGCCGATTGTAAGCTCAAAGGTTTGGCCTTCTGGTGTCGGAGTTGGTGTCGGAGTTGGTGTCGGTGTCGGAGTGGT
The DNA here is from genome assembly GCA_002400495.2 of Alphaproteobacteria bacterium. Classification (GTDB taxonomy): domain Bacteria; phylum Pseudomonadota; class Alphaproteobacteria; order Rhizobiales; family OSC116; genus OCS116. The sequence continues at coordinate 23,298 of NVQL02000054.1, forward strand.
CGCCGCGGGCAGACAAGCTGTTAGCAAAGCAGCCATACTAGACATAGCAAGAATTTGAGAATTTTTGGTGATTAGTTGTCTTGTCTTCTTTTTGGCGGTGGTACCAAATACAACATGTTTATTCATTGATTTTACCTCATAACAAATTAAATCGATCACTAGCGCCCAATTTACAGGCCTAAAGTTAACTAAAGTATAAAATTAACCAATAAATTTGTTACGCCCCAATCCTCCTATACCCAGGCATAGAAGTCACGAATACTTGCCGAATTTAAATAACTTATATTACTAACTGGCAGTTAATTTTCAGAGATAACCTGCGCCACCTCAGCAGCAAAAATTTTATGCTGCGATGCTGCCCAATGCGCCCCATCCACCATGCTAGACGTAATGTGCGCCCCTGCATTCATAAAATATATATCAGCCTTCTCGGCCATTTCTTCATAATGCGCAGGCATTTCGTGCGATTTAGCTTCACCTCCACCCAATATAGCCATCGGGTTGTCACAATCTTCAATAATCGGCGGCGGGCAGATCAGCAATATTTTAACCGGTTCGCCCGCAGCACCAATATCTTCGCGCTTAATGTCATCCACCAACACCATAGCGCCAAGCGCAATCTCACGTGCCGTTTTGTTAAAGCGGGTTTTTAAATCATTCGTGCCCAACATAATCACCACCCAATCAAGCGGCCGATGGCTGTGCAAAATCGGCAATAAAGGCATGCGGCCATTGCGCCACGTCCCTTCAATCGGGTCGTCAGTCACCGTGGTGCGCCCGCCCAATCCCTCTTCAATAATACGATATTCATCACCCAAATTGGCTTGCAAAACACTGGTCCACCTCACGCCCAACGGGTAGCGCCCATCAGCATGCCCCTCAACCGAAGCCCCCCACGTATTGCTATCGCCATAACATAATATATTCTGCATTCTGCCCCCTTAAGCCAACCGCTCTATAACATGTTGGGCAATCATCAATTCTTCGTTAGTTTTCATTGCCCATAACGCGACTTTACTCTGTGATGCAGATATTTGCAAATGGCCTTTGTCATTGATATTTCCATCATTGGCAATCGGGTCAATCACCGCCCCACACCAGCCAAGTTTCTCACATATTTTTTGCCGAACCAAGCCCGAATTCTCACCAATCCCACCCGTAAATATAACCGCGTCCACACCATCAAGAACCGCAGTAAATCGTCCAATTTGCTCCACGATAGAGCGGCAAAAAGCCTCAACCGCCAGTTTCGCATTCGGCGCGTCTGATGCCACCAAAGTCGCCATGTCATTACTCATACCCGAAATACCAAGCAAGCCAGATTGATTGTAAAATATACGCTTCACTTCAGCCACACTCATCCCCTCATTCTCCAGCAGATGAAACACCACCCCGGGGTCAATACTGCCCGAACGCTTACCCATAATCGCCCCATCCAAAGCCGTAAACCCCATACTAGTCGCAAAAGATTTACCTGCCTTAATCGCACATAAACTCACCCCATTACCCATATGCGCCACAATGATTTTCTCATATTTTTCATCGCTTACATCATCAATCTGACCATTAATATATTCATAAGACAGCCCATGAAACCCATAACGCCGAATGCCCTTATCACGAATATCCTGCGGCAAAGCCATCAATTGCGAAAGCGGGTCAAGCGTCCGATGAAACCCCGTATCAAAACACCCAACCTGTAACAAATCGGGCATGGTCTCAAACAAATATTCAATCGCCGCTAAATTATGCGGCTGATGCTGCGGCGCAAGCTTAATCAAGCCTTTCAACTCAACCAAATTATCCGCATCAAGCACAATAGGCGCCGCAAATACCGTGCCACCATGCACAATCCGGTGCCCAACCGCTGCTATATGCTCAAACCCCAAAGCCGAAATTTTGCTAAGTATCAACTCCACACAATCCTGATGAGTAAAACCCGTTGCCAACGTCTCATCAACAATCCGCCCCCCAGCTTCATTATCAATTTTCAACCGCGCTTCACAGGTTTTTTCATTAACGTTAGACATCGCAAAATGCAGCAATTCCTTCGGCTCATCACCAGTCTCAAATAGAGCAGCCTTAACACTAGATGAACCCGCATTCAGAACCAAAATTAAATCAGATTTTTTCATCAATTTACCTATTCTGCAACCGAGAATTTCTCGCGCTCCAAATAGGCGTAATATAATTGCGCCAACGCACAAGAGCAAAGCCGTGCATGCAAATTATCCGCCCGACTGGTCAGAATAATCGGCACTTTAGCCCCCAAGGCAATACCCGCCGATTCCGCCCGCGCCAAATATTCAAGCTGCTTATACAGCATATTGCCAGTCTCTAAATCAGGCACCAGTAAAATATCAGGGTCACCCGCCACAGGCGAGCTGATGCCCTTAATTCTAGCCGCTTCAGCCGATATAGCATTGTCAAACGCCAACGGCCCGTCAATAATCGCGCCTCTTATCTGCTTGCGATCCGCCATCTTGCACAAAGCCGCCGCATCAATGGTCGATGGAATGTTAGGGTTGACCATTTCAACCGCCGATAATATCGCCACCTTCGGCAATTTTATGCCTAACGCATGCGCCAATTCAATGGCATTTTGCAATATATCAGCCTTGGCTTTAAGGTCAGGCTCAATGTTAATCGCCGCGTCAGTGATAAAAATAAATTTATGATAATTCGGCGCGTCAATCACAAATGTATGGCTCAACCGCCGCTCAGTCCGAATGCCTTTAGCGCGGCTTAAAATCGGCCTCAACAATTCATCAGTGTGTATTGCACCTTTAACAATGCTTTTGGCCGCCCCCTCATGCACCAGCTCAACCGCCCGTTCAGCCGCCGCATGGCTATGCGGCACATCAAACAATTCAAAGCCCGAAATATCCTCACCAAGCTCATCAGCCGCAGCTTTTATTTTGGCCGCAGGCCCCACCAATAAAGGCGTCAGTAGCTCGGCCTTAGCCGCTTCAATCGCCCCACCCAACGAATAAATATCGGTAGGTTGCACAATCGCCGTGCGGCGCGGGCGCAAGCTTTTGGCTTGGTTTAAAATAGCTTCATACCGATTGGCCGATGGTTTTGGGTCATGCCGCATAATATGTCTCCGATCAATGATGACTATCCCAAGTTTTACAAATTTATCAGCGAGCAGCAAGCGCTTTATCGCCAAAAACCACTTTTATTCTGTGACAAAACAGCCTATGATTAAAACCCTGTAAATAAAGGGAAATGCATAATGGCAACGTTCACAGTTAAAGATTTTGGCACATTAGAAAATGGTCAAAAAATTCAACATTTCACTCTAGATAGCGGCAATGGCTGCCAAGTCGGCATCAGTGAATATGGCGCCATCATCACCAGCGTAAAATATCCCGATAGCCAAGGCAAAATAGATGAAGTCAGCCTAGGTTTTGATAATCTGCCAGATTATGTCAATAGCCAAGGCTCGTTCGGCACCACCGTTGGCCGCTATGCCAACCGCATTGGCGGCGCGCAATTTAAACTCAATGGCCAGATTTTCAAACTAGAGCCCAACGAAGGCAAAAACCAATTACATGGCGGCGCCAACGGCTTTGGCTTTCAACCATTTAAAGGCACAGAAGTTGCAGTCGATAACGCTGTAGCAGTCAAACTCGAACGCCTCAGCCTCGATGGCGAAGCTGGCTATCCTGGCGATTTAATCGTCGCCGTTACCTATGTGTTAAGCCATGACAATATACTCACCATCACCTATGATGCCACCTCAAACCAAGATACCTATATCAACCTCACCAATCATGCCTATTTCAACCTAGATGGCATAGCCGATGATGGCTCAAGCTCAATACTCGACCATGAAATCACCTTAAACGGCAGCTTCATTGTGCCAATAGACGCAGAATCCATCCCAACAGGTGAAATAAGACCCGTCGACAACACCCCGTTTGATTTACGCCAACCAACACTCATCCGCAAAGGCACAGAAAACCCCGATGCCGAAATGCGCCAAGTCAATAACGGCTATGACATCAACTATATTGTCGGCGCAGATGATGGCAAAATGAAACAACATGCCTATATAAAAGCCGCCCATTCTGGCCGCGCACTAAAAGTGGTCAGCACTCAACCCTGCGTGCAGTTTTACTCAGGCCCCCATCTAAGCAAAACCACTTTGCAAAACGGCAAAATAGTCAATAAATATGCTGGCTTTTGTTTAGAGGCGCAAGATTACCCCAATGGCCCAAACATCGCCCATTTCCCCACCAAACCATTGCGGGCGAACGATCAATATACCCAAGTGATTGAATATCATTTTATAACTGAATAAGCATAATCTCCTTTTTAAATAATCATAACTGAATCTGATTCAGCTCTTGACTCTTGCTTTCGATTCAAGTTAGAACAAAAAGAGAACAAAGTCAAATAAAACGGAACAACATGCATTCAGTGTCGCAAAACAATATTATAAATCAGTTTCTATCCATCGGAAATCACGAGGTTTTTGGCGATTTTGCAACCTATTTTATCATGCTGCAATTACAGCAAGCCAAACACCAAGTTATTTGGCTAAAAGGCCATAATGATGCCGATTATCTCTACCCCAATGCCTTGGTAAATTTGGGAGTGAACATAAAAAACATCACTTTCATCACCTATCAAAACCAACAACAAGCCTTGTGGATTATGGAAGAGGCATTACGTTCTGGCGCACTCGGCACAGTGATCGCCGAAGGCTTAAAACAGCCCAACCTGTTGCAAAGCAGGCGGCTAAATTTGGCCGCCCAAACAGGCCAAGCCAAAGCCTTTATGTTGTTGCACGGCACCTCACAAAACGCCAACAGCGCCATGACCCGCTGGCAGGTGGATATATGCGCAGGGGCACAAAATCAATATCAAGTCAAACTTTTAAGAAGCCGTCAAAAAGGCTTCATTTCGGGAGAGGGCAATTGGATTATGGACATTAAACATGAAAAATTTCATCTCAATCTGGCTCCCACATTTGCAACTCAACAGCTTACAGCGTGACAATGTCAATATATGGGCCGATCAAGCCTGCGTCATCACGCAAAAAATTGGCAATAAAGACATCATCATCGATGCCAACCGCACAGCAGTGCATCACGGCATTGAAGCAGGGCAAAATCTCACCAGCGCTTTGGCGTGTTTTGACGGCTTAATTGTCCATCAGCATGATGATCAATTAACCAGCCAAACGCTTAAAAAACTAGCCCGCTATTGCCTTAAATACACCCCAAAAATCATGCAAGATGGCAGCAATCGTATATTGCTAGATGCCACAGGTTGCAGCCATTTATTCGGCGGGCGCAAGGCCATGCTGCAACATATTATAGATGATTTTTCAACCATGGGTTTCGAGGTAAAATTAGCCATGGCCGGCAACATGCGCGCCGCCCATGCACTCACTCACATTGCCCCGCTCGAAGGTTTTATTTGCCATCAAGATAAACAGGAAGAACGCGAACAATTGCTAAAACTTCCCGTCGAATATCTACACATAGATGATGAATTAATCACCCAATTACAACGGCTAGGCCTGCGCACAATCCAACATCTTTTACCAATAAAATCCGCAGCTTTGGTCAAACGTTTCGGCCAAAACCTAATGCTGCATTTAAACCAAGCTTTAGGCCGCGAACCACAAGCCTTCATCGCTCTAAAATTCAGCCAAACCTACAGCGTCAAACGAATATTCTCCGAGCCAGTCATACTGACCGATTATCTAGAGCATGAGCTAAAAATCCTACTAGAAAACCTACTCAAAATATTGGCGGCACAAGACAAAGCCCCACGCCAACTCACCCTCACCATCACCAGACCAGATCATAGCCAACAAAAAATCGAAATCGGCACCGCCCGCCCAGACCTTGAGTTGCAAAACCTATTCAAATTATTTGCCCTACATCTAGATCAACTAATCGCCGAATTCGGCATTGATAAAATGAGCCTAACCGCCAATCAAGTCGAACCATATCGCGCTAAAAACAACGACTACCTTGCTGATAAAAAAATCGAAAACACCCCACTAAGTCATTTATTCGACCATATCGGCAACCGCATAGGCTTTGATAACATCATCACCTATCTGCCCGCCCAAAGCCACATCCCCGAACGCGCCTACCAACGTTTCAAGCATGGCGCAGATACAAGCAATAAATCGTGGGCGGCGAATGATATAAAACGCCCAACACGCCTGCTCATACAACCATTCATATTATTCAATTTCAACTTCGAGCAGTTCGAATATCAAGGCGAAACCCAACAAATTATTTGCAAAACAGGGCCAGAACGCATCTCGCCCGAATGGTGGTGGGACGACCCTCTATGGCAAGAAGGCGCACGTGATTATTGGTGGCTAGTCAGCCAAACAGGGCGTCAATTTTGGATATTCGTTACGCCGCAGAAACGATATTTCCTACACGGTTTTTCATAAGGGATTTTCATGACCTATTATGCCGAACTACAAATCCTATCAGCCTTTAGCTTTCTAGAAGGCGCCAGTCAAGCCGACGAGCTGGTCGCCGCCGCCTGCGCCTTGGGTCACAACGCCATTTCAATCGCCGACCGCAATACATTAGCTGGCGTGGTGCGCATGCACGCCGCCGTTAAACACGCCAAACGCCAAGGCTTCGATATCGAGCTTCTCGTCGGCGCAAGGCTCGACCTAATCGATGGCCAAAGCTTACTTTGCTACCCCACAGATCGCGCCGCCTATGGCCGCCTGTCACGCCTCATATCACTAGGCCGCCGCCGCGCCGAAAAAGGCCAATGCAAAATCAGCATCAAAGACGTGATAGATTATAGCCAAGGCCAAATTTTCATCTATCTCCCCCCCAACATCTTGCCCCAAGATTTCCAAACCCAAATAAAAATATACAAAAAACACTTCCCGCAATTCTATGTCGCACTCACTCATTCCTATAAAGGCGATGATGCCAAACGCATGCAAAAAATCGCCGATATTTGCAAGCGCCTAACCATAGACATCGTCGCCACCAATAATGTCATCATGCACGATAAATCCCGCAAGCCTTTGGCCGATATCCTCACCTGTATGCGCGAAAAAATCATCATCGAGCAAATCGGCAAACGCGCCCTAATCAACGGCGAAGCCTGCCTAAAAACCCCAGAATTAATGCATAAAATTTTCAAAAACCACCCCATTGCCCTCAATAACATCCAAAAAATCACCAATCAAATCAGCTTCAACCTCAACCAACTTTCCTATGAATATCCCAAAGAAGTCTCCCCCAATGGCCGCACCGCCTATGATGAACTAATCTACCTCATCGGCCAAGAAAGCAAAAAACGCTATCCCTATGGCCAACCCAAAAAAGTCGAAAGCCTAGTCGCGCATGAATTAAACATCATAAAAATAAAAAACATCTCCCCCTATTTCCTAACCGTATTTGACATTGTACGCTTCGCCCGCAGCCAAGATATCCTGTGCCAAGGCCGCGGTTCAGCCGCCAATAGCGCCATCTGCTATATTCTAGGCATCACCGCCGTCCCGCCCGAAAGTAGCGAAATGCTGTTCGAGCGTTTCGTCTCGCTAGATCGCGATGAACCACCCGATATTGATGTCGATTTCGAACATGAAAGACGCGAAGAAGTCATCCAATATATTTACCAAAAATACGGCCGTGACCGCGCAGGCATCACCGCCACCGTCACCCATTTCCGCTTCAAAGGCGCGATGCGTGAGGTCAGCAAAGCCATGGGCATGTCCGAAGATATGATAGACCGCCTAACCTCACAAAAATTCCACTGGTCGAGTGAAAAAATAGAAGCCGAAGAGGTCAAGCAAGCGGGCTTTAACCCCAATGACAAACGCCTACGCCAAACATTAGATCTTGCCCACGAGCTAAACGGTTTCCCGCGTCATCTAGGCCAACATGTCGGCGGCTTCGTCATCACCGCAGGCAGATTAGATGAATTAGTCCCCATCGAAAACGCCCGCATGGAAGACCGAAGCATCATCGAATGGGATAAAAACGACATTGATGAATTGGGCATTCTAAAAGTCGATGTTTTAGGCTTAGGCATGCTGACCTGCATCCGCAAAGCCTTCGATTTAATCAACATGCATTATGGCAAAAAATTCAACCTCGCCAGCGTCCCCAAAGATGATCCTACGGTCTACGATATGCTGTGCGAAGGCGATAGCGTCGGCGTCTTCCAAGTCGAAAGCCGCGCCCAAATGGCTTTTTTGCCACGCATGAAACCACGCACCTATTATGATTTAGTTATCGAAGTCGCAATCGTCCGCCCTGGCCCAATTCAAGGCGGCATGGTGCACCCCTATATCAGACGCCGCAATGGCGAAGAAAAAGTCGAATATCCCTCACCAGAACTAGAAAAAGTTCTAAAACGCACCTTAGGCGTGCCACTTTTCCAAGAACAAGCCATGAAAATGGCCGAGGTCGCAGCAGGCTTCACTCCCTCCGAAGCCGATGGCCTGCGCCGCTCCATGGCAACTTTCAAACATTCAGGCACAATCTCAAGCTATAAAGATAAATTCATCAGCGGCATGCTAAAAAATGGTTATGACGAAGAATTCGCCGAACGCTGCTTCAAACAAATCGAAGGTTTTGGCGATTACGGCTTCCCCGAAAGCCACGCCGCCAGCTTCGCCATTCTAGTTTATATCAGCGCATGGATAAAATGCCACTATCCCGATATTTTCGCCTGCGCCATCCTAAATTCACAACCTATGGGCTTCTACGCCCCCGCCCAATTGGTGCGCGATGCCCGCGATCATCAGGTAGAAATCCGCCCACCAGACGTCAATTATTCAATGTGGGATAACAGCCTAGAAGCCATGACCCACAAAAAAACCACTCAATATGCCCATATAAATTATGCCCTACGCATTGGCCTACGCCAAATAAAAGGCATAAAACAGGTCGATGCACAATGGCTAGTCGCCGCCAGAAATAACGGCTATGTCGAACCCAAAGACATTTGGCGCCGCGCCAATATATCGCCTAAAGCATTAGAAAAACTCGCCAATGCCGATGCCTTCGGCTCCATGAATCTCAAACGACGCGACGTAATTTGGCAACTAAAAGGCATAAAAGGCCTAGCGCCACTCCCACTCTTCGCCGCCCGTGATGAAGATGATAACGTCCCCGAAAGCCTAGATGATCTAAAATTCCTACCCGATATGACCGCCGCCCAACATATTGTCGAAGACTACGCCTCAACAGGCCTATCACTCAAAGGCCACCCGATGAAAATATTGCGCCCCGTCACAGGCGGTGAATTCCACAACACACTCATCACCCGCAGCCTCAGCAAACCCATCACCGTCACAGGCATTGTCATGGCACGCCAACGCCCAGGCACCGCCAAAGGCGTATGCTTCATCACGTTAGAAGATGACACAGGCACCGCCAACATCATCACATGGCCAAAAATATTCGAAAAATACAAACGCGAAGTGTTTTTCTCACGCCTCATGCGGGTCAAAGGTGTGCTAGAGCGCGAAGGCATTGTCGCCCACATCATCGCTTACGAGATAGAAGACCTATCGCACCTACTAGATTATATGCGCCTACCCAATTTCCCCAACCAAAACCAAATAAACAAGGGCGGCACAGTGCCACAACCAACACCAAACCACCCCCGCCAATTCTCAAGACGCCTATTCCCCTCAAGGGATTTCCACTAGCCGCTTATATATTTCCGCCAGTTATGCTGCTCTTTAAATCCAAGCATGTCTTTAATCTTACGGTTAGAAAACAAAGCCTCATACTCGCCCAATTCCTGCGTGATCGGCACATTCGGGTAAAACCGCTCAATAAGTTCCGCAGTCGGCAAAACCGCACCATTCGTATCATTACCCGCATTAAACACCTGATAACCAAGCCCATCAGTTTTACAACATAGATCAGCAATCTGCCCCAAATCCCGCGCATCCACATAACTAAATGCATTACGGCGGCGCACTTCAGGATTAGCAAAATAACCTGGAAACAAAGTCTCATATTCATGCGGCTCAATCACATTGCCAATCCGCAAGCAATAAATATCATTGCCAAACCGCCGCTGAAACGAGCGCGCAGTCTTCTCATTCACCACTTTCGATAGGCCATAGCTATCCATCGGGTCAACATCATAATCTTCAAGCTGAGGCAGGCTACCAGGGTCAACTTCCCCGTCAGAAAAACACACACCATAAGTGGTTTCAGATGACGCAATGATAATCTTCGGAATGCCCAATTTGCAAGCCGCTTCAATCACATTATATGTACCCATCGTATTAATGCGGAAACACTCATTGTCCGAATTAATCAAAATCCGCGGCACCGCCGCAAAATGCACCACAGCATCAAATTTCGGCACGCCAGTGCCGGGTTCTAATTCTTCAAACCCACCATAGCCGCTTAAAATATTAAACATTTGGCCAGAATCCGTAATGTCAGCAATCATGTCATGAACATCAGGGTTGCCAAGCGGCACTCTATCCAAATTCACCACTTTATGACCTTGCGCAACAAGGTATGCCACTGCATGTCTACCTGCTTTGCCCGCACCACCAGTAAATAATATTCTCATAAAAAGCTCCCAAAGATTTAAAATTGAATTAACGTTAACTAACATGCTATGACTTAAAATCAAAATGATTGTTGATTTTAGCTTAAACAAATAGGCTGCACAAAAAAAAGACACAAAATAAATTTAAATATGGGGGAATAAAATTGAATGTCAGGTGTCTTACCTATTAAGCGACTAAAATAAGCTCACTATTTAAAAGGCAATATAATGAATAAATTGGCAAAAATCCTACTCATTTCAACCGCAATCTGGCTTCCGCAAATTGCCGAAGCCCGCAATGTAACATTCGATTTAACCGTTAAATCCTACACAGGCCCAGGCGCTTATGTGGTGGTTTACATCACGCGGCCCGACAATCAATTACACTCAACCATCTGGCTCAACTCAAAAGAAGAAAAATATTTACCCGCTCTAATGGGTTGGCATCGCCATGCATTGCGCCAAGGCGTGCGCGTTGATGGCTTTTCAGGCGCTAGCTTAGGTGCAGGCAAATCAGCCAAATTTAGCGTCAACATTCCCGAGTCATTAATTGATACAGGCTATAAAATTCAAGTCGATGCCGCCGCCGAAGATCAAGGCATAGCCGCCAAAGACATCAACATCCCACTCACCAGCGCAAACGCCAATACCACAGGCAAACGCGGCTTCATCACCGCCTTCAGCATGAAAATGTAAAACAATGTTGCGTCAACTCCACTCCCTACCAGGCCTATTCGCCGCCGTTTTTGTCATCATTTTGGCATTGTCAGGCGCAATCATGTCCATCGAACCCGCGTTAGACAAACTAAACGCCAAAAGCCCAACCCAAATGAATGTCGCGCAAATGGCGGCATTAGCAGTCAAAAACCACCAAGGCGTCGAACTCATCACCCAAAGCGCCAATGGCACATTGGTGGTGCAATATTTTAATGATGATGGCGCAGGCAATGATATTTTCGACCCACAAACAGGCCAAAGCCTCAAGCCACAACAGCCCTCGGCCATTTTCGGTTTTTTCAAACTATTACACCGCACATTCTATGTCGGCACAACAGGCCGCGTGGTGGCAGGCATCGCCGTCGCAATTATGTTTTTGGCCTGCTTCTCAGGCCTGTTCATGCTGGCCAAACGCCTAGGCGGATGGCGTCATTTATTCGCCTCATCTAAGGGCAAAAAAATCCCCCGCCTACATGTCGATGTCAGCCGCCTCATCATCATCGGCCTGTTCATCACCAGCCTAACAGGCACCTATATGTCACTCGCCAAATTCGAATTTATCGATGATGGCAAAGGCGGATTTTTACCATTTCCCGAAGCAACCTTAGGCACCGACCCCGCACCCATCGACCAGCTAACGGCACTACAAAACACCCCTCTAACCAATCTGCGCGAGCTGCGTTTTCCTTTCCCCGATGATCCATTTGATGTTTTTACCATCATCACCGCAGATGGCCAAGGCTATATCGATCAAGCCTCAGGCGAAATGCTGGTCTACCAAGCCAACAGCCTAAACCGCAATATTTTCGAATTTTTCTATATGCTGCACACAGGGCAGGGGCTTTGGTGGCTAGGCATATTGCTCGGCCTGTCAGCTTTGGGCATCCCCATCATGGCGGTCACAGGCACAATCATCTGGTGGCGACGTCAAAAATCTTCAACCAAAATAACCGCAAATACAGCCGCCGATAAAGCCGAAATCATCATTCTAGTCGGCAGCGAAACCAATGTCACATGGGGCTTTGCCCAACATTTACAGCAAAAACTAACCGCCCAAAAAACAAAAACCCACATCGCCGCAATGAACAGCTTCAAACCCAAAACCTATAAAACCGCCCAAAAAATCATCTTCATCACCTCAACCTATGGCGATGGAACAGCCCCAGAATCGGCCAGTCAGTTTTTGCAAAAACTAGAAAAATATACCGACATCCCAAAATATAAATATGCAGTTTTAGGCTTTGGCGACAAGCAATTTAACCAATATTCAAAATTCGCCAATGATATTGATGCAGCCCTTCACGCAAAGGGCTGGCAGTCATTTTTACCATTGGAATCAATCAACCAACAATCATCACATGCATTCGAAGCATGGGGGCACAAATTAGCCGAAAAACTCAATCTACAACTAGAATTAAACCACATCGTTTCGCAACCGAAAATATATGAATTAACCCTCAAAACCAGCCAAGATTACAATCACAATAATGAGTTTTTCACCCGCATCTTACAATTTTCAATGCCCGAAAACATGCCCAAATTCGCCGCTGGCGATCTGGTCGCCATCATCCCGCCCAACAGCCACATAGCGCGTTATTACTCACTTGCCACCTCTTCAACAGATGGCCTTCTCGGCATATGCGTCAGCAAAAAACAAGGCGGCCTATGCTCACCCTATCTGCATGATTTATCTGTCGGTGATCAGCTGCAAGCTTATATTCAACCCAACGAAAATTTCAAACCCAACAAACCCAATAAGGCAAACACACCCATCATTATGATCGGCGCAGGCACAGGCATCGCACCCTTTATCGGCTTCATCGCCGATAACCAAACCAAACGCGACATGCATCTATATTGGGGCGGCCGCCACCCACAATCCGATGCCTTATATCAAAAACCGCTAACCGAATATTTAACCTCAAAACATTTAAGCAGTTTCAACATAGCCCATTCGCGGGTCGAAAACAGCCAATATGTGCAGCAAAAACTAACCCAAGATGTTGAAAAAATCCGCCAGCTAATGGCGCAAAACGCACAAATTATCGTTTGCGGTGGCCGCGCTATGGCCGATAATGTTAAACAAACCTTAAGCGAAATGGGCATCGACATTGAAGCCCTAAAACGAAACAAAAGATACATTGAAGATGTCTATTAAATATCAAAAATTTGTGGTCAATGGCCAAACCATGGGCACCTATTTCTCAGCCACATTCTTTGCCGAATTGACTTTTGATGCTGCCCCTTTGGCCAATCAATTGCAAGCCGCAGTGCAAAAAGTCGATCAACAAATGTCCAATTGGAAGGCAGATTCCGACCTCACAAAATTCAACCAAGCCCCCTGCGATATTTGGCAATCCGTACCAACTGACATGCTATATGTAATTGCCCAAGCCCAAAAAATCACCCGTTTATCCCATGGCGCATTTGATATCACCGTCGGCGATCTGGTCAACGCATGGGGTTTTGGCCCCCCACAGCCGGAGCCAAATGCCCAACAAATCAACCAGCTCACGGCCAACCAGCGGCCAGATAGCCTAACCCATCTACAGCTCGACAAACAAAACAACCGCCTGCTCAAATCAGCCCCCTTAACGCTCGATCTATGCGGCATCGCCAAAGGCTATGGCGTCGATAAATTGGCCGAAACCTTAGAAGCAGCAGGCATCAAAAACTATCTAGTGGCCATAGACGGCGAAATGCGCGCAACAGGCGAAAAACCACAATATGAAGACGAGCCGCAATCCCAATGGAACGTCGCCATCGAGCAACCATTAGCCGATATGCGCGACATCGCGCGGGTGATCGAGCTTAAAAATGCCGCCATCGCCACATCAGGCGATTACCGCCACATGCGCGAGTTTGGCGACCAAATCGTCTCACACAGCATCGATAAAAACACCGCGTCACCCGTCATCAACCAAGTCGCCTCAGTCAGCGTCATCGCCAATAATTGCATGTTGGCCGATGCATGGGCAACAGCCTTGATGATAATGGGCGAGGCAAAAGGCCCAGAGTTCGCCAAACAAAATAATATGAACGCCCTTTTCATAATACGCGATGAGCAAGGCCTCACCGAAATCGGCATCGGCAGTTTAGCTGACTAAAAAACACGTGCTAATTATTTTCAACCATGTTAATCATACAATAAGTTGAAATGGTAAGAGCGGCACAGCCGCAAGGCCGCAAAATCTAATTTTTGCGCACTCTTTATATCACCTAAATTTCCCGAGATTAAAATGACCAATAAACCACGTATAGAATCCGACCTACCACAATGCACCGATCAATGGGGTTGGACATACCACCATATGGGCATTCCCAGCCCTAAAAAACTCCCCAATATGCGCCACATCCCGCATTTAGGCATGTGGGTTTTAGGCTTCGATACCAGCCCCTATGGTGTCGAATGGATGTATTTTGACGATGACAGCATCATCGACCCACTGATTCAAAAAGTGCCACACCCCGCCTTCGTTGTCCCAAATTTGCGCGAAGCAATAAAAAACAAACAGCTAATGGGCGAGCCAAGCATCCCCTCTAAAGGCATAAAAGTCGCCATGATATTACACAATGGCGCCCCCGTAGAATTGATGCAATTTGATGAGTAGAATCTAACGGCCTGAATATTATTTTTTCAATTGTTTTTGAATTTGGCGCTTTTCCCAGTTGCCAACCATTTGGTTGATGCTGGGATTCAGCACCACATAAATGAGATGCAGCAAAAACACAACACCCCAACCAGAAACAATATAAAAAACCCCAGATCCACCTAGGTTGCGCGATTCATCCAATATCAACGCAACCATGCCAACCAAAATAAAAACCCCGGCATGCATATAAAGCCGTTTTATTTCCGTCACCCGCTCAATCGCGTCATTCATTTTATCATCTTGTGCGCCCGTCAAAGACGCTGCACTTTCTTCACTCATTTCAATGTCTCCATTTAGCTGGTTAATGTCAATTTCAAACACCGCAGCCAAACATTTCATCGATTCGAGACTGGCATTGCCACCCCGCTCAAGCCTCTGAATGGTGCGGCTCGAGACACCTGACATTTCGGCCAATTGCTCTTGCGACCACCCATGGCTCAACCGTAAATTCCGAATTTTCATAATCAACCCATAATCCGTTGCGATGCCACCAACATATAGTTTCCACGCAGGAGAGGGAACGTCACAAAGCCGACAGCAACCCGTCATCAACCAGACGCACAAGTAAAAATTTAATCTAAAACCCGAAGCTCTTCATACGAAAACATCACATGTTTCTGAAAAGCTTCACGCGCTGTTAACTGCCCATAATAGCGCTCAATATGCACAAAATCCGCCCGCCGCATGTCCATATCAAAATACCGATACAGGCAATGCCCAAATTGAATGTCAGCCAATGTCAAACAATCACCCGCCAAAAACGCCTGTTTGCCGAGTTGCTCGTCAGCTACCTTCAAAAACTTATTCAATATTTTAAGCGCTTTTTCAATCGCAACGGGGTCTTGTTGCGATGGCGCAGTGCGCACCAATTGCCAAAAAATTGGCACTGTAAATTTCCCGGCAACGTTAAGCTTCGCCCACTCCGCCCATTTATCAACCTGCGCTCGCGCCGCAGGCTCTTGCGGCCAAAAACCATCACCGCCGTAAACCGCCGCCAGATAACGCAATATCGCGCCAGTTTCCCATATTGCAGAATCTTGCCCATCCCGCAATACAGGCACAGTGCCATTCGGGTTCATCGCCCGAAATTCCTCGCTGTCCACCAATCCATAGGTAAACCCAGCATCAACCCGCTCAAAATCCAGCTTCAACTCATCCAAGCACCATAAGACCGATTGCACATTCGAAGAGGACTGCCGCCCCCAAATTTTCAGCACATTATTGATCCTTCAAAAACGCCGCCATCTGCACCAAAGCCGCATTCCAATTGATGGTAATTTCATTGGTCGACCAACTTTCAATGTCATCAATATAACAAGTCTGTCCAGGGCAACCCGCATCACCAAACAGGTTCTGCACCACAGGGTCCTGAATAGAACTATTCGGCCCACCCGATAAACTACCCTTTGGCGGATGCGGTAAGTCAGCATTCAACTGCGCCGAGAACCAACGCGAATGTTGATTTTCCGAATAATGGCTACCATAACCCGTCACATAACTATTATTCAACGCATTGCGACCCAAAATATAATCCATAGTTTCAAGCGCTCCGTCACGGTATTTCCCATCACCTGTCATTTCATAAGCCGTCGCCATCACAATGGCATTTTGAATGATCAGATGCGTGCTGCCCCAATCATAAACACCTTTAGGCGGCGCATAAGGCATCCCAAAAATCTGCCCTGCTTGAATGTCCAAATATTTATCAGCCTGCGCCACAATAAACGCCTCATTCTGCGCCCGAATGTCAGCATCTATTTCCTGCTTGCTATAACTCAAGCTCAATCGCGCCAACATATCAGTGATGCCCCAATCAAATGCATAATGCTTGGCAGTCGGGTCAGTCCAATGCACCGATGCCATAAAGTCAGCCTTATAACCGTCTTCACCGCTAGTCAAAAACAACTCAACAGCCACCCAGAAAAACTCATCACTCAACTCAGTGTCATTATAAGGCCCACCACCACTATTACCATCCTCAGCAGGCGCAAATAGGTCTGGCGTGGCTTTCGCCGCTGCATAAGCAGCCATCGCCGCATTTTCCAATTCAGCAGCATAGGTCGCGTCATAAGGCATAAATAACCGCGAAGCTTGCGCCGCCACAGCCGCCAAATTCAAAGTTGCAGCAGTCGAAGGCCGATGCAATTCGCGCAATCTGTCATCCAAATGCGGCATCAACGGCAAACCAGTCCATGTACTGTCATGCACTTTATGATGCACCAATCCAGCATGCGGCTTACCCGCAGGCACCACCATTTTCAGCATAAAATCAAGCTCCCACTTGGCTTCATCCAATATATCAGGAATGCCATTTCCACTCTCAGGTATAGCCAACATGCCATCACCATAACCAGCTTTCGGCATGCCATCCGCAGTCAGTGAGCGCTCAAAAGTCGCCAACAATTGCCCAACAGATATGCCACCATTGACCACATATTTACCATGGTCACCCGCGTCATACCAACCACCCGTCACATCCAATTTATAATCACAAGTCCACGCTTCGCCATAAATACCTTGGCTAAATTCAGCCGTTTGGCAACCAACCTCTGTATCACCAGTATTCGGCGCAATGCCCAAATGCCCAGCAGGCCGCGCATATTTCGCCCCCGCCAACGCACCATCAATCTCAATGCCACTACGCACAGGGTAAAAATACGACAGCGCATCACCCAGCAAATCCTTGTACAAATCAGCACGAATAGCAAACGGATCAGAAACCCAATCATCACCCTTTTTATTACGCACCACAATCTTAAAATCATCACCCGTAACGCTCGCATCACTAAAATCAATCAGGTGAATTTTTTCATCACCTGCACTCGGGTCAACGCCCATATTCTTGCTAAACCCAGTGGCCACTTCACCACCCGCGGCATCCAACAAAGTCCATTTCTGCGGCGCAAATTTATCCAACACCAAATTGGCGTGCTTTGGGCCGTCAGGCAAATAACCCAGCTGGTTAACCCGCACATTGGTGGCAGTTTCAGCTTTATATTGCGCGATGTCAGTGCCAGAATTCAGCTCCACATTGTCCAAACAAAATTGCCAAGCCGTTTTAGACCCACCAATTTGAAACACAATCTGCGCGTCTTCCATATCAACGATAGATTTGAAATTGGCACTATAACTATCGCCATTTGGCACAGCAGGTTTGGTAACCGTCGCATAGGCCGTCCAAGGGTCAGTAGGCATTTGCACCAAGGCGCGAATGTTGCCACCAGGCGTGCCTTTGGCCTCAAATTTAAACCCGTATTTTTCACCCTTCACCAAACCCATGTCGTTAATGCCAACAATCACATCCCACGGGTTACCAGTATTGGCAGGCACATCCACACATAATTGCCCATCAACCAAAGCAGGCGTCACATTATCAGTGCCCCACCATATATCTGTGTTTTCATCAAAACTGTGGTTTCTAATCAGGTTCTCGGCCATAACGGCAGTTGCAGGCAGTAAAATAGCCGCAGTTAAACCAATTAATTTACAAAAATCATTAAGTTTATAAGTCAAAATCATCCCTCTTTTGATTATACTGTAGAAATTTAAAATATTGAAAATAGTTATACTCAAACATAGTTTAAAATCGCAAAGTAAAACTGTCAACGAGTGGTTTTCAATTGGTACTATATTGAATGTTAGACAATTGATAAAGCTAATGTTATCACTATAAAAAAATATTTAAGAGGCATAAATATGCAGCGCATTGACTCACATCAGCATTTTTGGCAGCTCAGCCGTGGCGATTATGATTGGCTAACACCAGAGCTTGGCGTCATCCATCGCGATTTTGGCGCAGATGATTTAAAACCACTCATCGATAAAGCCAATATCGACGGCACCATCATCGTGCAAGCCGCCTCCAGCGTCGCCGAAACCGAATATATGTTATCCATCGCCGATCAAAATGAGTGGATTTTCGGCGTGGTCGGTTGGGTCGATATGCTCGCAGATGACGCATCAGATGTCATCAAGCGCCTCGCCAAAAACCCCAAACTCGTCGGCATTCGCGCCGCCATCGAAGGCAATGATGACCATGAATGGATCTTGCAACCACAACTCGCCCCCGCCATCCAAACCCTCATCGACCTACACTTAACCTTCGATTGCCAAGGCCGCGTCTGGCTGCTCAAAACCCTGCTAAAATTCTTCAAAACTTATCCCGACCTACGCTGCGTAATCGACCATTGCGCCAAACCACTCATTAAAGACGGCATCATGCAACCATGGGCAGATGAGATTGCCGAGATTGCCCAAAATACCAACGCCTTCTGCAAACTTTCAGGCCTGTCTACCGAGGCCGATCATCACAAATGGACAAAAGCCGACATCGCCCCCTATGCCAAACATGTGCTAGAGCAATTCGGCGCCGATCGCGTCATGTATGGCAGCGATTGGCCAGTGGTAAACCTAGGCGCAGATTACCAGTCATGGTATGAAGCCGTAGTTCATTTCACCAGCGAAATGACTGAACAAGAACAGCAAGCCGTCTTCGGCGGTACAGCCATGAAATTCTACCTAACCCGAGGCCTACATGACCTATTCGGGTGACGATTTCTATTGCGACATGGCACTCAGCGGCAAGGTCAAAATCAACATTGTCGCCGAGACCGAACATGTGTTGGCCTTTCACCACACCAAACCATTTTGGCCAGTGCACATCGTCGTCATCCCCAAAGCCCATGTCCCAAGTTTTACCGATTTGGGCGAACATGACGAGTAAACATTACTACACGTCATCCGCATGGCCCAAAAAATCGCCAAACAAGTCACAACTGAACATGGCGCCGCCGCCGTATTAACCAATCTGGGCGAATATCAAGACAGCAAGCACCTACATTTTCATATAAGTTTCGGCACGCCATTAAACTCCAAATCGTAAAGGCTTGTCAGGGTTACGATAAACCTGTTTCTTCAACGACCAAAAATTATTTGCCATTAACATGAGTATGATCCACCAAATTACGGAACAAAGAGCATGATTCTACAAGCTCCTGATACGTACCTGCGTCAACAACCACGCCCTTCTCAAGGATATATATTTTGTCAAACATTCTAGTTAAACTAATATTGTGTATCGCAGCAACAACGATGCCATTCTTCTGATTTTCTAGAATATTTTGATAGATAGCCCGTTCATTCACCGCATCAATGCTGCTAGTTGGTTCATCCATCAGCAAGATTTGGCTATTCCGAGAATGAAAAATACCTCTAGCTAACGCCAATCTCTGTTTTTCTCCGCCAGACATATTTGCGCCGCCTTCATTCATAATCGTGTTCAATCCATCGGGTAAATTAGTGAGCACACGATCGAACGTTGAGGATGAAACTGCATATTCAATTGCGCCATCATCTGTGCTTTTTCCAAGACAAATATTTTGCAACACCGTCTCTTCAAAAACTTCTGGCTGTTGAGGAATTAATGCAGACATTGAATTCATCAAAGCAAACCCATCGTCATAATGCTCGCCATCAACATACACTTCCACATTGTCAGGCTGATACAATCCAGCAAGCAACATAAGCAGAGTGGATTTACCTGAGCCACTCTCCCCAACAAGAGCTATTTTTTCTCCAGCTTTAAAACAAATTGAACATTCAACAGATGACCGACTTTCACCTTGCCGCTTAAACTTAAGGTTTCGTATTTCCAAAAGTTTAAAATCTTGAATTCTATTTTTGGGCGGCATTGGTGCAATGATTTTATTATCTAGCCCCTTAACCGACTCCATATCAATATCCCATTGAATAACCTTTTGATACTCAGCCGCAAAGGCGCTAAAAGTACTGGTAAAACGTTCAATATATTGGTACACGGCTGTCACGTTGCCAACTAAAATAGTGGCTTCAGCTTTCACCTGACTATAGATATACACAAACACACCAACTACCTGTAATATCATCATTAGAAATGTAATAAAAAACCATTTGAAGGCGTTAACAATCCCGTGGGCACTCATGTTAGGAGCATAGCCTTCATTTATAACTTTCCTTAATCTTGCGCCTGTATATGGCTGAATTTTATAAACAATTATAGTCATGATGTTGGAAAAAAGGTCCACCAATGTTGCCGAAATTTTATGGGTAACATTATTGTTGATCCGATACCAACGTGCCAAACGTAAATCAAAAAACCGAATGATAAACAGTACCAATATCCCTGTAAAAAGCGCACCAAATGAAACCATCGGCACTAGAATATACAGCGCGATAAGTGAGCCCCAAAACATAACAACAAGTTGAATATAGATAAATTGCATGGTGGTAAAATCAAACAATGCTTTGGCGGCTATATTGATCCTGTTGGCAATATCGCCAGTGTGGTTTTTTGAATGCCATTCAACTTTCAAATGAGACACATTTTGATAAACATTCTGAATAAACCTAGATTTTGCCCGATAAGCAACGCGAATTTCGATATATCGACCAATGCGGTGAAACAGGTTGAAAGCAAAAAACAAACCAATCCAAACCAACAACCAATACGAGATTTCGGAAAGGAGAGTATTCTTTTCAAAATTCTGAACTGCGTTAATGACACCTGCAAATACAAACGGATAAAATAACTCAGATATGGTGGCTAATATATGTAGAATATAAAACACGATGATTAACGGCCGATCACCCGCCGCATGAACCCACATGCGTTTAAACATAGAAATAAACAACATAACTTAGAATTCCCCATTATCTAAAGCCAACATGAAACAAAATCATCAAACCAAAACCGAAATTAATTCGGTATTTTTCAAACCATAGCTTACTTTAACGACAAGGGATAGAAAGGTATTGCATTTTTTTGCATTTTAATGCATATTTTTGCACAACCGGAGATATGATGGATCAATTTGACTTAAACAACCCGGATACCAGGCAACTTATTCTAAAAGATAAACTCAAAAACAGCACCCCCTTGGTGGCTGCCGACATCGCAGCAGAGTTTGGCGTATCAGTTGATACTGTACGGCGTGATTTGATTGCACTCGAGCAACAAGGCTTGCTAAAACGCGTAAAAGGTGGCGCTTTACCGCTATTATCTCCAGTTAAACCTATGGTTCAACGGATGTTATATAAAAGCTGGTTAGGTAACATCGCGCCCCAAATAAACCACCTATTACACAATAAACACACATTGTTTCTAGATGGCGGCACATCGGTCGCCGAATTTTCTCGCCAATTGCCGTATCAATATCAAGGCCTAGTCATCACCCCGTCCCCCATCATCGCCGCTATATTATTAGAGGCACAAATCGAGACCTTACTCATCGGCGGCCGCATAAAAGCTTCAGGCGGCATCGCCGTTGGCGCCCAAACCGTGCAAGATATTGCAAATTGCACCGCAGACATCTGCATTCTAGGCTCGTGTGCGTTAGATGTTGAATTCGGCTTGGCTGCAGATGACAAAGACGAAGCTGATGTCAAACGACAAATGGCCAACAATGCTAGCCAAACCATTATTTTGTCCGAAGCCGAAAAACTACATCAACGCGCCCGTCACAAAGTCATCAATTGCAAGCAGGCCGATATATTAATTACCAATGCAAAAGTCGAAAAAACCATTGCTTTTTCCGATCAAAAAATTGAAGTTATACGAGTAGAAGGGTAGGGGATTCATATGCCACATCAAATTAAAGTTTATACGATTTTCTTTTTATATTCAGTCACCTTAGGCGGCATTTTCCCGCGCTTGGGCGAAATGCAGCTGGCCATGGGCGCAGGCGAAGCTGCGCTCGGCCTTGGCTTGCTGGGTTTTGCCCTCGGCACCCAAATCTCCCTAATGTTCTCCAGCCCGTTGCTCGAAAAAATAGGCTATAAATGGGTCATCTTACTGGCCGTCCCCCTTATGGGCGCAGCCGAAATTGCCGCATCTCTAGCATCCAGCATTCCGCTATTTTTCACCAGCCTTCTGGCCGCAGGCGTCGCCATCGGCGCGTTAGAAATTGTCATCAATCTCGAGGCCGATCGCACCGAGCATATGCTTGGTCGCCGCGTGATGAACCGCTCTCATGCGTTTTGGAGTTTTGGTTTTTTCGTCGCAGGCATGTTAGGCGCAGCTGCCGCGCAAATGGCCATCTCGCCCACCCAATGGCTCATCATGTTAAACATTGTCTCCTCCACCGTCATTTGGTTGGTATTCTTCAATTTCAAACCAGCCCCAGAGCGCACCACATCCGATGAGCCAACACCCAAATTCGTACGCCCCTCACTTGGCATTCTAACCCTTGTCGGCCTCACCTTAAGCGCCATGATGCTAGAAGGCGCAGGCGCCGATTGGTCAATCATTTTCATGCGTGATAATTTCGAAATGTCAGCCTTTGTCAATGGCATGGCCTTCGCAGTTGGCGCGGGCACCCAAGCCATCACCCGCTATTTTGCCGATGGCTTTATCGACAAATACGGCCCCATACGCATCGCCCGCATCCTCATTTCTATATTGGGTTTAGGCACATTAATGGTCACATTCTCGCCCAATGCTTATATGGCCTTATTGGGTTTTGCCCTCATCGGCATCGGTTCAAGCTCGCTCTTCCCGCTGGCCATGTCAGCCGCCGCACAACGTACCGATCGGCCCGCCGCCACCAATGTCGCCTCATTGGCGCAGCTATCCTTCATCATATTCTTGCTCGCACCGCCCATTCTAGGCTTCGTCGCCGAGCATTTTGGCATCAGATATTCATTCGGTATCGGCCTACCATTGGTGTTGCTCAGCTGGTTCACCGTTAATTCTCTAAAGGTAAAAACATGACAAAATATAACGGTTCCTGCCATTGCGGTGCCATTAAATTTGAAATCGAGGCCGAGTTCACCAATTTCAGAACCTGCAATTGCACCCTCTGCAAAAAGAAAAACGCAGTGATGGGCTCGGTGAATGAAACAGATTTCAAATTGCTGCAAGGCCAAGAGCATTTAGGGCTCTACCAGTGGAATTTGAAAATCGCCAAACATCATTTTTGCAAAATTTGCGGCATATACACTTTTCATCACACCCGTTCCAAACCAGGCATTATGGGCGTAAATATCAATTGTTTGGATGATGTAGATTTAAGCCACATTCCCATTAAACATGTCGATGGCGCGTCAATGTCATCAATATCCAACAAAGATAAACCATAACAAATAAAGCATATTTTTTCACCCCTCTGTATATATGCAAAGCCAATATGCCATTATATGCTGCAAGAAAACTTAATGGGGCAACATATGACCGATGAAACAAAAGGCATGCTTTACGGCACTTTAGGCGTGGTGGCTTTTGGCCTCACCCTGCCTTTCACCCGCCTAGTGGTGCCATATCTAGACCCAATATTCATCGGCACAGGCCGCGCGGTGTTGGCCGCTTTGGTGGCCATAATTATTTTATCAGCGCTCAAACAAAAAATACCCAACAAAGCTCAAATTCTACAATTATCCATTGTGTCGCTCGGCGTTGTGGCAGGCTTCCCTATCCTGTCCTCCTGGGCGATGCAACATGTACCCGCCTCACATGGTGGCGTGGTGCTCGGCATTTTGCCGTTGGCAACCGCCATTTTTGGCGCATGGGTGGCCAAAGAGCGACCAAGTTTGGCCTTTTGGGTCGTCAGTCTTATAGGCAGTGCTTTGGTGGTAATCTATGTTCTAACCCAAGGCTCTGATGGCCTAGAAATAGCCGATCTGGCACTGCTCGGCGCCATCATTTCGGCCGCCATTGGCTATGCCGTTGGCGGGCAATTGTCAAAAACTTTGGGCGGTTGGCAAGTCATCTGCTGGGCGCTGATTATATCGCTGGTCTACACGCTGCCCATATCCATTATTTGCGCACCCGAAACCTTCACTGGTTACCCGCTAGAGGTTTATATTGGCTTCTTATATTTGGCCTTGGTCAGCATGCTCACGGGTTTTTTTGCTTGGTATAAAGGCTTGGTTTTGGGCGGCATTGCCCGCGTCAGCCAAACCCAATTAATCCAGCCTTTTGTCACCATTTTCGCCTCTATCTTCATGCTCAACGAACCGCTCGATTTCAAAACCGTTTTATTCGCTGCTTTGGTGGTGGCATCAGTGTGGGTCGGCAAAAAAATGCCCATTGGTTAAATACCCATTACTTAATAGATGTTTTGGTTAAATATTTTCGAGCAGTTTCGCTTTAATTCTGGCAAATTTTTCAGGGTTTAATTTTTGGTCTTCATAAACACTCACCACATTTTCAACAAGCCCGTTTCTAATCGTAATTTCTGTCTGCCCAACCATTTCTTCAGAAAATTCATCGCTAAAATCTAAAACTTTTAACAAAAACTCATGAGTAAAAACCTCATCATCAGTAGAGGCAGGAATGGTAATTTTAGCTAAGCTGCGTTGGCTGGACAATCGACCCATCCAATGCACATATTCATCAAATTCCACTTCTCCAAAAAACGGTGAATGGCAAATAAATTTAGGAGAGATAATTTCGACCAATTCACTGCTTTTATTAAGGTAAAAATCACTTAAAAATAACATAACAATCTGAAAATTAGTTGTCATAATGTTTTGCGTCAAAAAGGAGTCCTGCAACTCTTCCCCCGAAAAATTGTACTTAATACAGAACCATAGCATGATTCGCCCTATAATTGAGCGGTAATTACGATTTTATCATCCCCCCATGATAATCCAATCGATAGACATCTTCACCTTCATATAAAATAATTTCCACCCCGTGAAATTGCTGCACGTCACCCTTATTGGCATCACGATAAGCATAATCACCAACAATATGCTCAAACCCACCCAAAAACCTATTTTCAGCATATAATAATGACAAAGACCGCTTGATAACATCCCCCACCTGCTGTGCATCAATTAAGGACGGTTCCAAAATATAACCATAATAATTCATCGCCCAAACTGCTTTACCTCCATGCCAAACCACTTCTTGACCAATAAAATCCGTGCCACCAAAATAGCTGTCCAAATACTCCCACTCACCATCCCTAAATGACAGGTCATGCGAGTCAGCACGGCACGGCCTGGCCACAGCACCGCCGCCCACATAACATGCAGCCTTGGCCGTAACAATAAATTCATCTAATTCCATACCGCATCCCGTAAGAAGAACAATACATGAACATTAAACCAAGTCAACATAATTTTCAAGTCAAATTTTGGTCGACCTTTCGTCCATAATGCGATACTCATATCACATGCCTCATCCTCTAAATATAAAATTTGAACTTATTGCGTTATTGGCCTGTATGATGGCCCTACTCGGTTTGAGTATGGACATCATGCTGCCCGCCTTTGGCGACATTGCGCAAGATTTGGCGATCAGCAATGTAAATCACACGCAATATATCGTCATTTTATTCATCTTCGGCATGGTGTTTGGCGA
The DNA here is from genome assembly GCA_002400495.2 of Alphaproteobacteria bacterium. GTDB lineage: Bacteria > Pseudomonadota > Alphaproteobacteria > Rhizobiales > OSC116 > OCS116. The sequence continues at coordinate 49,548 of NVQL02000054.1, forward strand.
GTTGGTCTTTGGCCCCTTGGCCGATGCCATAGGCCGCAAAAAAATCATCCTCATTGGCTTGACCATTTATGGATTTGGCGCCTTCATCGCAGCTGCGTCAGATAGTTTCGAAGTTTTATTATACGGCAGAATCATTCAAGGTATCGGCGTCGCAGGCCCAAAAATTGGCAGCCGCGCGCTGGTCAGAGACCTGTATGAAGGCGCTGTCATGGCACGGATCATGTCCATTTTATTTGGCCTGTTAATCTTGGTGCCAATGGTCGCGCCTTTGCTGGGCCAATTCATCATTCAAGCCTCGCATTGGCGGTTTTTATTTGTTGGCTTCATGGTCATCAGCATCGCCCTTGGCCTCTGGTTGGCAAAACGCCAGCCCGAAACATTAAAGCCCAAAAACCGCATCCCCATTGCCTTTAAATCATTATTACAAAACACCATACTCATCCTAAAACACCGCCAAGCCGTGTCCTATATGCTGTGCGCAGGTTTCGTTTTTGGCGCACAATTATGTTATCTGGCCTTGGCACACGCAATATTTGTCGATCTTTATCAAGTTGGCGATAAGTTCCCCCTATATTTTGCCTTGGTGGCGATAGGCATGGGCATCGGTTCATTTGGCAATGCAAACCTCGTTAAATATTTTGGCATGCATTATATAATCAATACCGCCACCATCAGCATTTTTGCGTTCAGTCTGGTTTTTTTACTAGCCAGTTTCATATATGCAGGCGTGCCACCACTTTATTCATTCATAATTTATTGCTGCGCAATATTTCTACTGATTGGGGTTATTTTTGGCAACTTAAGTGCGCTAGCCATGCAACATATGGGGCGCGTGGCAGGCTTGGCCTCGTCATTATTCGCCTCAATCTCCAGCCTTATGGCGGTGCTTGTTTCCAGCCTGTTTGGCAGCTTTTATAACGCCACAACTTTTCCTTTAACTCTCATGTTTCTTCTGGCAGGCGGCGCATCATTCATCTTAGTGCGCAGGGCACAAAAGTCAAAAGCCCAACCCGTATAAACACTCATCAACATTAAGCCAGTTGCCGTTGAATCGCCGCCATCATTTCATCAGCACTATCAAGCGGCGCACTATGCGAGCTATTGATGAGCTCATATTTATCTAGTGGGTTATTATCAAGCCACTCCAACGTGTCAGCAGGGCAGTTTTTCGAATTATAAAGATAAAACACCTTGGCAGAATTTATCAACCGCGCCCCGACATCATTCTCCTCAGAAAAAGTGCGTGCATCACAACCAAGGCTCCACAAATCTCGCGCATTGCGTGTCATCACAATTCCCAAATAACGCTTTAACAGCGGGTCAGTTTCAGCACCCTTTCCCAATATTTTCGGAAAGCTCCGTTTAAATTCTTCGGCCGTCTTAAAATCCGCAGCCTTGCCAGAAAAATAAGCATCAGCAGCGGTTAAATTACCTTCCAGCGATATAATATGAGTGATAAACCCATCTGATTTTTCTGCCGCCAGCGTGGCAATGATCGACGCCACCGAGTGCGCCATAATGTAGTGAGCATTTTGCTCCAACGCCACAGCCAATAAATACTCAGCCAACCCATTAAGAGTGATTTCATAACCCGCAGCCTCAACCCCAAACCCAGGCAAATCAACTGGAAAAATATTAAAATCCCGACTATATTTGTCATCTAACAACGGTGCAAACAGGCTCTTATCATCGCCAAAACCCGCAACGCAAATTATGTTAATTTTAGAGGTCATTTATTCAGCCACGCCCCAAATGCTCACGCCCATGCGGCGCGTCAAAATCCAACAGCGGCCCCATCGGCACAATGCGCGTCGGGTTGACCATGTCATGGCTTTCATAATAATGGTTTTTAATATGCTCCATATTCACCGTCTCTTTTACACCAGCAATCTGATACAATTCCCGCACATAACCCGCAAGATTTTCATATTGGCAAATCATCTTCAAATTGCATTTAAAATGCCCCACATAAACCGCATCAAACCGTATCAAAGTGGTGAATAACCGCCAATCCGCCTCAGTAATCTCATCACCGCATAAATAGCGTTTTTCACTCAATATGCCCTCAACCCAATCCAAGCTTTCAAACAACGGCACAACCGCCTCTTCATAAGCTTCTTGCGTGGAGGCAAAACCACTTTTATAAACCCCATTATTAATCGTGTGGTAAATCCGCTCATTAATCTCATCAATTTCAGCCCGCAGATTTTCAGGATAATAATCCCCCGCAAGCGCCCCAATACCGTCAAATTCACTATTCAACATCCGAATAATCTCCGACGATTCATTCGAAACTACGGTCTTTTGCTCTTTATCCCATAATATAGGCACAGTCACCCGCCCACTATAATCAGGGTCAGCAGTGGTATAAATTTGGTGCACAAATTCAGCCCCATTTATATTATCCGCAATCACCCCATCACCAGCCGCAAATGTCCAACCATTCTCCACCATATAAGGGTGCACAACCGAGATGCCAATCATCTCAGTCAAGCCCTTCAACGCCCGAAAAATCATAACCCGATGCGCCCATGGGCACGCGTTAGATATATAAAGATGATACCGCCCCACCTCAGCCTTAAACCCAGCTTTGCCACTCGCCCCCGCACTGCCATCAGCCGTTATCCAATTGCGAAATTGCGCTTCAGACCGCACAAATTTCCCCTTATTGGCATCCGTATCATACCAAGTGTCATGCCATTTTCCGTCAACCAATAAACCCATTTTCATCTCCCTTTTAACCAAATATATAATATTTACCGAATTACCGAAACCGATTTCACCAGCGCCCACACATCATCACCAATTTCAAGCGCCAATTGCGCCGCCGATTTCGCCGTGATGCGGGCAATCAGCACCTGTTCACCTAACCTCAATTGCACCAATAACATGGCAGCATGTTCATCAGGCTTTATATCGATAATCTCAACCGACAACCCGTTCAAAATGCTACTGTCACCGTCAATTTTCTGCTTGGCTAAGCTCACATCACGCGCCAAAATACGCATGCGAATTGCCACACCAATCGTGTCATTTTCATCGGCTATCCACAACTCACCGCCGTTAAACACCGCCCGCGCCAAATGCCATTTCTCATCTCGCTCGGTAATTTCAGCCTCTATCACCACACCAATATCTTGGCCCAATTTCAATGGCAAATCTAACCGCGAAAGCACCGCAGCAAGCGCACCTTGTGCCACCACTTTACCTTCATGTAAAACCACCATATGGTCAGCCAACCGCGCCACTTCATCTATCGAATGGCTAACATAAATAATTGGAATTTTTATTTCATTTCGCAGCCGTTCTAAATAGCTCAAAATCTCATTCTTTCGCTCTATATCCAACGCCGCCAAAGGCTCATCCATCAACAACAAATTGGGATTAACCAGCAAAGCCCGCGCAATGGCCACCCGTTGCCGCTCCCCGCCCGAAAGCTGGTCAGGATGCCGTTTCAACAACCCCCCAATGCCCAACAGCTCAACCAACATATCAAAATCTGCAGCCCCATCACCTTCAACCCGCCAAGCACGCTTCTGAGCATAGGCCAAATTTTCACCCGCATTGAGGTGAGAGAATAAGCTGGCTTCCTGAAATATATACCCAATCCGCCTCTTATGCGTTGGCGTAAAACCAGCCCCATTTTGCCAAATCTCATCACCCAACTGCATCACCCCATTAGCAATGCGGTCAAGCCCCGCCATTGCGCGCAACAAGCTGGTTTTGCCCGCCCCAGAACGGCCAAAAATAGCACTCACACCTTGCGTCGGCAATGCCAAATCAACATCAAGGCAAAATCCGCCCCGCTCTGTTTGATGCTTAAATTTAGCGATGATTTTTCTAGTTTTCATACCCCGTTAAAACCTCATGCCAAATTTAGTTTTCGTGCCGCGTAACAAATAAAGCCCCAACAAAACCACAAACGAAAACCCCATCATCAACACCGATAAATAATGCGCCTGTTCATATTCAAACAGCTCAACATGCTCATATATTTTCACCGAAATCACTTGGGTTTTATAAGGTATATTGCCACCAATCATCAGCACCACACCAAATTCCCCCACCGTATGAGCAAAACCCAATATTGCCGCACTAATAAAACCAGGCTTGGCCAACGGCATCACCACACTAAAAAACCGATCAATCGGCGTGGCACGCAATGTCGCTGCCACTTCAAGCGGCCGCGCGCCAATCGCCTCAAACGCATTATGCAACGGCTGCACCACAAAGGGCAGCGAATAAATCATCGAAGCCAAAACCAAGCCCCAAAAACTAAACGCCAAACTACCCAATCCCAAACCATTGGTAAGCTGCCCCAAAACCCCATCAGGCGCCATCGCCACCAGCAAGTAAAACCCAATCACCGTCGGCGGCAATATAAGCGGCAGCGCCAAAAAGGCCGCAATTGGCGCTTTGAGCTTAGAGCGGGTTTGCGACAACCACCACGCCATCGGCGTGCCGATTAGCAATAGCAATAAAGTCACCGTGCTTGCCAAGCGCAGGGTTAACCATATAGCAGCCATATCTGTTTGCGAAATCTCCATACCCACCAAACCCGTAAAATATAGTTATTTATAACCGAAATTTTTAATCATGTCTGCCACCTTTTCACTGCGCATAAAGTTCAAAAAATCTACACTAGCTGGGTTGGCTTGGCCGTGGTTTAACATCACCATATCTTGTTTTATCGGTTTATATATATCGTCAGGCACAATCTCATAACTTGCCTTCGCTTGGTCAATAACTTGCGACAGCGCCACCATCCCAAATTCGGCAACACCAGAGGCAATAAATTGATAGGTCTGCGCAATATTCTCGCCATACACCAATTGGTCTTTGTGTTCTGGCAATAACCCAATACCCAAAAAAGCCTCTAAAGCCGCCGCTCCATAAGGCGCCGTTTTGGGGTTGGCAATGGCAATCTTAGCCAGCACGCCCTCCGCCGCTTCGGCTTGCCGTTTTTGTTGATCTGGCGACCAAATCACCAACCGCCCTATGGCATATGTATAAAGGCTTCTCTTCAGAGCCAGCCCTTCATTCACCAACTTTAATGGCTTTTCTTGATCGGCCGAAAAAAAAGCATCAAATGGCGCCCCATTTATGATTTGCGCATATATCTTGCCCGATGACCCAATGGTCATATTAACTTTATGTGGGCTTTGAGCTTCAAATTTTACAATTAATTGCTTCATCGGTTTGGCAAAATTAGCTGCCACGGCTAGCAATGTTTCAGTGGCATTTGCTGGCGCGCTAAATAAAACCCCAAAAAACATACCACAAAATACACCCCCAAATAAACCGCGAATAATGGTTTTGATCATTCGATTATCTCTCATATAATCCAGTCCAATAGCTATAATATTGACAAATTCTACAATTGAAAGCCATAAAAATCCAGATTAAAAATTTATAAACACCACCAGAAAAACTAAATTTTACTGTATAAGAAAAACCAAAAAATTGGTCTAACAAAATTATAAGCGTATGAAATAATTACAAAAAAAATCACGAAAAAATTGCGAGCTAACGTCAATACAAACTTATACTTTTTGATTAACCAATTAGTAACTATAGTTACATACCGTAAAGGCGGGGGACTACTAATTAACAGAGTGGTACAAATGTTGAAGTTTATCCCCAATAGCCTGAATAGCATAAAAGTAGGCTGGCAAGTTACGATTGTAACAGCCATAAGTTTGGTCGCACTCATAGCCTTGGCCTATGGTTCATACTATGAAGCCAAAAATTTAGCTGATGCGAATCATGAAAGCAATCATATTGGTTATAAGGCCAATATTTTCAATAAAATCTATAATGATGGCCTGCAAATGCGCCGCAACGAAAAAGATTTCCTTTCCCGCCTATTGCCTAAATATATCGACCAATATCATACCGCGGCTGATAAAGCGCTCGAGCATTCCGAAATATTTAGAACCATTGCCGATACCGAAATAGAAATAAAGCTCATCGATCATATCGAGGCAGGCATAGCAGAGTCACAGCAACAATTTCACAAAGTTGTTGATCTCAAAAGCGAGCTAGGCTTTACCCCCGAAGAGGGCATCCAAGGCGAATTGCGTGTTGCAGTTCAGGATGCTGAGGAATTGATTCAAAAAGTCCAGAACAGCTCTTTCAATGCGGTTAGTTTGGATGTTCTAACTGTCGAAATGTTAATGTTACGCCGCTATGAAAAAGATTTCATGCTGCATAAAACGGACAATTATCTTGAAAGTTTCAGTGACCAAGTAAAGATTTTTAACAAAACATTGGCATCATCATCAATAAGCGTTGCCGACAAAGCCCGAATTGGCAAATTGATCAGCAATTATAACCAGTTATTTATCAAATGGAGCACGCTAGAAATCCAAACCATTTATGAGGTTGAACAACTAAATGTTGTTTATGCAACCATTGAACCCGAAATCAAAAAATATTTTAGCGATTTTGATGATGAAAGTGTAGCAAATGCTCTGAACCGCGATGCCATCGAAGCGGCTCATGATGCAGAGACTACCATAATATATGGCACGGTTCTTGGGTTTATTTTATTCATTGCGGCTACCAGCTTTTTCGTCAGCACCAACATTAGCGCCAGAATTCGCAGCCTAAGTGGCATAATGGATAAATTGGCCACGGGTGATTTAGAAGGCGAGATTGGCTACATTCACTATAAAAATGAATTTGGCGTGATGGCGCGGTCACTATTGATATTCCAAGACACCGCCAAAGACAATATTAAACGCGAAAACGTCAAGAAAGAGCGCCTCGCAAAAGAAGCCGAACAAGCCGATAATTTGCGCCAAATTATCCAAGAATTTAAGGGTTTCTCAGGTGAAAAATTACGCAATGTTAATGACGCATCAGGTAAATTAGAAGAAGTGGCGAGAAGCCTTACAAGTTCAGCTGAAGAAATTAAGCAGCAAAGTAGCATTGTGCAAGAAAATGTTAGCAATACGTCATTGAATGTAACGGGTGTGGCGGCCGCGACCGAAGAAATGTCAATTGCCGTTTCAGAGATTTCAGCCCAAGCCGCGGGGAGTGCCACCATCGTGGAGCAAGCCAAAGGCAAAACCGTTGAAACCGTCGAGAAAATTCGTGCCCTAACCGAGAGCGCCCAAAAAATCGAAACTGTGGTTAAATTGATTGATGAAATTGCCGAGCAAACCAATCTATTGGCATTAAATGCCACCATTGAAGCCGCGCGTGCGGGTGATGCGGGCCGCGGTTTCGCAGTTGTCGCCAATGAAGTTAAATCATTAGCCGAACAAACCGGCAAGGCCACTGGCGAGATTGCCAGTCAAATTGCGCAAATTCAGAAAGATGGTAATTTAGCGGCTCAAACCGTTAATGAGATGGATGAGATTATCGCAAATCTATCTGAAGCCTCAATGGGTGTTGCCGCTGCGGTGGAAGAGCAAAGCGCAGCCATCGGCGAAATTTCATCTAATGTGACAACCGCATCAGACCTTTCACAGCGTAGCGCATCTTCAATGAATGTGGCCAACGATAGTGTCGAAACCGTGCATGGCATTTCAGGTGATGTGCTGAATATGGCAAACACTATGAAAACCGAAATTGGTGCCTTAGAAAGCGACATCAACCAGTTCCTGAAAAGAATAAACGAGGTATAATATAAAAGTCTAAATATCACTCTAAAGGCACGCTGAAATTTTAGCCATTTTCAGCGTGCGTTTTTCGCGCCTTGCTATACCATCAACATATGGAAAATAATGATGATCATAAAACCGAGCTAGCAGGCGGTCGAGAAGGCAAGATTTTTAAAATTGGCAACCTAGTGTCACGGCCACTCAACCCCTGGACACCCACCATCCATGCCTATTTAAACCACCTACACGCTAACGGCATAGATTTTGTGCCCAAACCCCATTCGATAAATCAAGACACTGGCACCGAGCAAGTTAGCTTTGTAAAAGGCGAGGTTTGTAACTACCCACTTAACCAAGAATTTTCATCCAAAACAGCACTTATTTCGGCGGCGAAACTATTGCGAAAACTACATGATGCCTCTGTGGGTTTTCTAAACCAATTAACTGGTGATGAAATTTGGATGTTACCCAAATATGAACCCGCCGAAATTATATGCTATGCCGATTATGCGCCCTATAATGTAGTGGTTAAAAACGCCGAAGTTGTCGGCATTATAGATTTTGACACCTGCCACCCCAACACCAGAATTTGGGACATCGCGTATGCCATCTACCGTTGGGCGCCAATCAACCGCCCCGATGCCGATGATATATTTGGCACGCCTGAACAACATATCACCCGCGCCAAACTATTTTGCGACACCTATCAAATGGATGCCAACCTGCGCAACCAAGTTGTGCCGATCATGATGGAGCGGTTGCAAAAAATGGTCGATTATATCACCACCCAAGCCGCCAATGGCAATCAAGATTTTATCGCCAATATGCGCGATGGCCATCACACACATTATCTTAAGGACATTGACTATATCAAAGCCAATGCAAAAACCATTGCCAATGGCTTGCTCTGACCTCTAATTCAGCAAAGTGCGCACGACCTTAGTTGGCCGCAATGGCGTCGGCAAAACCACCCAAATCAAACTCACCACAGGCACATTAAAACCTCAATTTAGCCAAATAAACCGAATAGAAGATTACACGCCATACGACCTATATTTTGTCGCCACTCACTGCTCACTTGCCGCGCTAAAGCGCCGCGAGCAGGCGAGGGGCAGTCGCCCAATAGGCGCAATGCCGCACAAGACCGTCAAACCATTCACCATGGCCTAAATTACGATTTGAAACTAGACGGCCAAACCGCCAACCACCATCCACCTTTTTCAGCTAACTTACTTTTTCTTAGTCTTCCAAGCCGCAAGAATTTTCTCAGCTTGGGCAAGCTCAGCCATCGACAACCGCTTGCGAATGACAATCTGATTGTCAATCGAACCGCCCATAGCAAAAAACAGATAAGCCTTAATATTATCTTTTTCAAACCCTGCTCCACTGGCATATAAAGCGCCCAAATTATTATAAGCAGGCCGATATCCAGCTTTCGCCGCCGCGCCATACCATTGTAACGCCAGCACATAATCTTGCTTCACCCCATTGCCCGCCTCATATAACAAGGCCAAATTAAATTGGGCTTGCTTATACCCCTGCTTAGCGGCTTTTTCATACCAATGGGCAGCAGTTTCATAATTCTGCACGACATCAATCCCATCATCATATAACCAGCCCAAATTATATTGCGCATTGACCAAACCCTGCGCCGCAGCTTTTCCATACCAAATCAGCGCTTGCTCAATGTCTTTCTCAACGCCAATGCCATCCGCATAAGACACCGCCAAATTATACTGATCAGCCGCATCACCCGCCTGAGCAGCAACCAATTCAGCCGCAAACTCCATCTCCTGCGATGATTTCTCAGCAGCAACCGCCACAGAACCAAAAACCAACCCAAATATTAAAAACAATATACGCATTCACACATCTCCCTTAGCCGCACAAAATAGTATTTACCTCGTATATTCAGCATGTTCAAGTAGTTATCACAATCACCTATCCGCAATTCAAAACTAATGTTTCCCCCCACTCCTCCCCAAAAACACTAACCTCCCCAAACGCTCGCCTTCAAAAGTTCATTTTTCCGGTCACAAAGCCACAATATATGACTCGCTTGACAAAGGGCAAAAAATCCACAACTATAAACCGACCGTTCGGTTTTATTTTGCCAATCCGAATATATACAGCCATAAGGAATTTGATGAAATGAATAAAACGCCAAAACCCACAAAACGCGACGTCATTTTAGATGTGGCGATCGATTTGTTTTTACAACATGGATATGATGGCACCGGCATTGAGCAAATCATCCTTACTGCCGAAAGCTCACGCGGCGGCCTTTATCATCATTTCAAAAGTAAAGATGCGTTGCATTTCGCGGTGCTAGATCACCTATTCCTCGCGCCCATGCAATCCATGTCGTTTAACAATTTTGCAAGAATGCCTCTTAGGCAACAGCAAGGTCTGCTGGTCGATTTGTTCCGCTCCATGCCCCAAACTATGGATGCGATGACCCGCCACGGTGTCCCCAGATATTTTGCATTTTATTTTGATAGCCTCAGCCGCGTGCCCGAGTTCCGCACCACCGTGAGCACTTATTATCAACAGCTTCTAGGCATATTGCAAAACTCCATTTTAGCCGAACGCCAACTAACAGAAGAAACCGCTCGCAAGCAAGCACGCGCTTTTTTAGCCCGTTTAGAAGGCGAAATTTACCTCTGCGCCGTGTTGGGCGATAAACCCGATCTCACCAAACTATCCGAAGAAATGGATGTATAATCATGGATCTTTACAGCCAAAAAGCCAAGTCAATTCCGCAAAAAATCATCATCACCCTCATTGAGTTAGCCCTCATATATCTATCTTATAATATCATGTTCGGCGGTGCTGAAGCACTCATCACCAGCCTGTTTAATTGGGAGTTAGTCATCGAAATTCCCAACCGCCGCTGGGTCATTCTCATTTTTTCCATCATCATTCTACTGCGCATGGCCTTCATGATGTTTTATCTGCTAAAACGCAAACTCCCATGGTCAGAATGCTTCACCGTCCCCGCCGCATTCGCACTTTATTATGTAGGCTTTGCCATTTTAGTCTTGCCCAATGAAGCCCCTCTAGGCCTGTGGGATTGGCTCGCCATGGCTCTATTTCTACTAGGCTGTCACCTCAACACCGCGTCAGAATTTCAACGCCACAAATTCAAACTCAAACCCGAAAATAAAGGTAAATTATACACCAAAGGCCTATTCGCCCACTCCATGCACATCAACTATTTTGGCGATATATTGTGGATCATCGCCTATACCATCATAGCAGGCCATATCATTGGCATCATAATTCCCATCATGATCGCCGCCTTTTTTGCCTTCTTCAACATCCCAATGCTAGATAACTATTTGCGCAATCGCTACCCCGAATTCACCAAATATGAAGCCAAAACCAAAAAGCTCATCCCGTTCATCTGGTAGTTTTTATCGCAATAATAACATCCATCACATTGGTACCTGTCGGCCCGCATTTATAAAGCCCACCATGCGTGGCCAAATAGCCACCCGCATCCGCCTTTTCCAAAGCCAGCCGTGCCCCAGCCGCATCACTAAATGTCGTCCCATCAACAATCGCCCCCGCCGCATCGGTTGGCCCATCACTGCCATCCGTGCCAGCCACAATAATTTCAATATCATCACGCCCATAAATATGCGCGGCCATTGCCAAACCAAGGCTTTGGTTGCGCCCGCCATTACCAGGCAAAGGCGGCAAATTAACTGTCGGCTCCCCGCCAAAAATATACACCCCAGCCTCACCATCAATAATGCGCTTCACCAACTTAGGCGCCAGCTCAAACACATCATCATATAAGCATTCCTCATTGCAAATCACCTCAAATCCGTCATCAACCGCCGCCCTCTCAACCGCCGCCCGCGCCAAAGCGTTAGAGGCCACAATATGGCTCGCCACCCGCGTTTTCTCTGCACGCAGCTGCAACAAATCCTCATCATAAAACCCAATGCCCGAGCCAATCACCGACAATTCATCACCTTCAACATCCGATATATAAAAAACATCCAACGCCGCACCATTAAAATGGCTCAACAACTTACCATATTTTATTTGCGATAATTGCCGCCGCCTTTTATTCATCTCACCAATTGCCAAGCCCTCGGCCATCATTTTCATGTTCAGCGTCTGCAAGTCAAACAAGCTCAACCCGTCAGCCAAATGCTCCACCAAAGCCGATGCCCCGCCCGAAACCAAAAACACCAACCGCGCATCATCACCAAAGCTTTTCACTTTATTCAGCATCGCCAAGCCCGCCGCCAAACTATTTTCATCAGGTATCGGGTGGGCACTCTCCAGCAAAGTCACATTGTCATAGCCATCAAGCGCGGCCAATCCATGCCCATATTTGGTGATGATTAAAGTCTCAACCGCACAATCATCCAACGCCTTCAGCGCCCCCAAAGCCATCGAAGCCGCAGCTTTGCCAACCGCAATAATCGCATCAATTTCGGTAATATTCTCGCGTGCCATAGCTGCATATACAGCGTCTTCGCCCTTGGCCGCATCCACACCCACTTGCCATAAATTTATCAGTTTCTGTCTCATATATGCGTCCATTCCATCAATACAGTAAATGCTTTACCTTTGGTAAGTGTTTATAACTAAGCCCAACAGCAAAATATATGTATAAAGAAATTTACTTTCACTTTTAAGTGATAATCAGAGAAATTCTTCCAGTCGTCAACATATCTTCACCAAGTATCTAAGTTTAACACACTGATATAAATGATTTTTAACCAAATGGTATAATTTAAACCACGCATTCAACCAAACTGTAAAAACCATTAAAATTATATGTCCAACATTAAACTACATAAAATTTGTGGTGTTTACTTGACTCAAAATACTAGCCATGCAGAATATTGCTCAGTCTAAAACATTCAAAATATTGAATATTTAGCAATAAAAGAATAGATGAAAATGAGAAAAACTCTAAAAAATTCATCAATCTACTGTGGGAGAAAAAAATGAAGAAAAGTCTATTAGCTTTAGCCATTTTAGCCGGTTCAACCGCGCTAACGGGCACAGCATACGCTGCAGACAAGACACTGGTATACTGCTCAGAAGGCAGCCCAGATGGTTTCGATGCATCTCTATATGATTCAGGCACAACATTGGATGCGTCAGCAAACACAATGTTTGACGGTCTGGTCAACTTTAAAATTGGCACCACCGAAGTTGTTGGTGGCGTGGCCGAAAGCTGGTCAATGTCAGATGATGGCCTTGAACTAACTTTCAACCTACGTTCAGGGGTAAAATTCCATACAACTGATTATTTCACACCAACACGCGAATTGAATGCAGATGACGTTATCTTCTCATTCACTCGTCAAATGGACCAAGAAAATGCTTATTACAAGCATAATAATGGCCAATGGTTGTATTTCGGTTACATGGATATGGCTAACTTGATCAAAGAAATCAAACGTGTCGATGACATGACGGTTACTTTTGTTCTTGATCACCCAGAAGCCCCAATCGTAGCTAACCTTGCTATGGCATTTGCCGGCATTCAATCTGCCGAATATGCTGCACAAGTTGAAGCGTCTGGCAATCTAGATGACATGAACCAAAAACCCGTTGGTACAGGTCCATTTAAGTTTGTTAATTACCAAAAAGATGCAGTCATCCGCTATGCAACCAATGAAGATTATTGGAATGGCAAACCTGCGATTGATAACCTAATCTATTCAATCACACCAGATGCTTCTGTTCGTTTCCAAAAAATGAAAGCTGGCGAATGTCACGTTATGCCATATCCTGCTCCTTCTGAGCTAGATATGATCAAAGCCACAGACGGCATCACATTGATGCAATCAGAAGGCCTAAACGTTGGCTATCTTGCTTACAATACTGAAAAAGAAAACTTCAAAGACGTTAAAGTGCGTAAAGCGCTTAACCATGCGATCAACAAAGAAGCCATTAAAGAAGTTGTATTTAGCGGCTATGCTTCAATCGCTAAAAACCCAATCCCACCAACCATGTGGTCATATGACGATTCAACAGTTGATGATGAATATGACGTAGACAAAGCCAAAGCACTTCTTGCTGAAGCTGGTTTAGGTGATGGTTTCAAAACCAACATTTGGGCAATGCCTGTTCAACGTCCATATAACCCAGATGCTAAGAAAATGGCTGAGCTTATTCAAGCTGACTGGGCTAAAATTGGCGTAGATGCTGAGATTGTAACATTCGAATGGGGCGAATATCTTAAACGCTCTAAAGAAGGCGAACATGATACAGTATTGCTAGGTTGGACTGGTGACAATGGTGATCCAGATAACTTCATGCGTGTATTGCTTGGTTGCGTCGCAGCCGAACAAGGCGGCAACCGCGCCCGTTGGTGTAATGATGAGTTCGAAGCAGAAATGCAAGCCGCTCTTCTCACAACAGATGCAGCTGCTCGTACCGAAAGCTACAAAAAAGCACAAGGCATCTTTAAAGCCGAAGCTCCATGGGCAACCATTGCGCATAGCATCGTATTCATGCCTGTAAGTGATAAAGTGACTGGCTATGTGGTAGATCCACTAGGCGGACATTGGTTCTCTAATGTAGACATGAACTAGATTTATATCTAAACAATTTGGCAAGCCGATCATGATAACGAGATCAACCCTGATCTCGTTATCATCAGGCGCCTTGAGCGCCCGCCACTTATGTGGCGCACCCGCGTAGGCTCTCGCAAAGCGAGAAGTAGCCGCGAGCGATGTAAAATGATCGACTTGCCTTTTATTTTATCACTAAAGTTAGCCTCAAATGCTCAGATTTATCTTGCAACGCCTCGCGGTTCTCATACCCACTTTCATTGGCATCACCCTAACCGCCTTCATTTTCATTCATCTTATACCAGGCGATCCCATCGAAGTGATGGCAGGCGAACGCGGTGTCAGCCCTGAAAAATATGCCGAACTCCTGCATGCTTTCGGCCTCGATCAGCCACTGTGGAAACAATATCTCGATTACATCTGGCAATTATTACACGGTGACCTCGGCAAATCATTCGTCACCAAACAACCCGTCATAGAAGAATTTTTCAAACTATTCCCCGCCACCATCGAGCTGTCATTAAGCGCCCTCATATTCGCCATTGTTCTTGGCATTCCCGCAGGCATCATAGCCGCAGTTAAGCGTGGCTCAATCTTCGATCATTCATTAATGACTCTGTCTCTAACAGGCTTTTCAATGCCCATGTTCTGGTGGGCTCTTTTGCTCATTGTCACCTTCTCAGGCACGTTAGGCTGGACACCTGTTTCAGGCCGCATCTCCGTGATGTATTTCTTCGACAATGTCACAGGCTTCCTGCTCATCGATAGCTGGCTCTCAGGCCAACCAGGCGCCTTCAAATCCGCCGTTTCACATCTCATCTTGCCCACCATAGCCCTCGGCACAATTCCGCTCGCCACCTTCGCCCGCCAAACCCGAAGTGCGATGCTAGAAACTATGGGCGAAGATTTCATCAAAACCGCCCGCGCCAAAGGCCTAAGCCCGTTCCGCGTCACCGTGCTTCATGCGTTCCGCAACGCCTTAATCCCCATCATCACCGTCATCGGCCTGCAAGTCGGCGTCCTCCTCGGCGGCGCCATCTTAACCGAAACCATTTTCTCATGGCCAGGCATCGGCAAATGGATGGTCGATAGCATCTTCAGGCGCGATTACGCGGTGGTGCAAGGCGGCCTCATCCTCATCGCCACCATGGTCATAACAGTCAACCTAACGGTCGATATATTATACGGCCTCATCGATCCACGCATCAGAAAAAAGGGGCATTGATATGAGCATTCAATCTTCAAACGACAATGACGAAAAAATCCAATCAGCCCTCATGGCCGTACTTTCAAGCTTTTGGCACGAATTCAAAGCAAACCGCGGCGCTCTATACGGCCTCATATTCATCTCCATCCTAGCCTTCGTCGCTATTTTCGCCGACCTAGTCGCCCCCTACAGCCCCATCGAACAATATCGCGATTTCCTAAAACTCCCGCCCATCTGGGTCGATGGCGGCAATTGGGATTTCCTATTAGGCACCGATGCCCTAGGCCGCGATCAACTGTCCCGCATCATTCACGGCTCCCGCTATTCTTTCTATATCGGCTTCATCGTCATCTTCTTTTGCTTAACAATCGGCATCTTCCTAGGCCTAGTCGCAGCCTTCAACAAAGGCTATGTAGACACTTTTATTATGCGCGCCATGGACATCATCCTAGCCTTCCCAAGCCTATTAATGGCTCTAGCCTTAGTCGCCATCCTCGGCCCCTCGCTCGAAAACGCGATGATCGCCATCGCCGTCGTCTACATCCCCCATTTCGTCCGCCTCACCCGCGCACAAGCCCTGTCCGAGCTAGGCAAAGATTATGTCTCATCCAGCAAAACCATGGGCGCATCATCCACACGCCTCATGTTCATCAACGTGCTACCCAACTGCATGGCACCCTTAATTGTCCAAGCCACAATGAGTTTTTCTTCCGCCATTCTAGATGCCGCAGCCCTAGGCTTCCTCGGCATGGGCGCCCAACCACCAACCCCAGAATGGGGCACAATGCTAGCCGATAGCCGACAGTATATAACCTCCGATCCATGGCTAATGGGCATCCCAGGCCTATTCATCCTCGTCACGGTGCTGTCAATCAACCTCGTCGGCGATGGCTTGCGTGATGCACTCGATCCAAAAATGAAATCCAACAAATAGGGGTAATGAAATGACAAAAGATCCAATATTAAAAATCAACAACCTCACAGTCAGCCTGCCACCACGCGCCGAGCGCCCCTATGCGGTAGAAGATGTCAGCTTCGAAGTTTTCCCGGGTGAAATCCTCTGCATCGTTGGCGAGTCTGGCTCAGGCAAATCCATGTCATCCAATGCGGTGATGGGTCTGCTGCCCAAACCACAAGTCTACATCAGCCAAGGCGAAATCTTGTTCGAAGGCCAAGACCTAGCCAAAATCAGCGACCGCGAAATGCAAAAAATCCGCGGCAGTAAAATCGGCATGATTTTCCAAGAACCCATGACGGCTTTAAACCCTGTGATGAAAGTCTCAAAACAACTAGAAGAAGTCTTCAAAAGCCATCACCTAAAATTATCACGCAAACAGATAAAAGCCAAAATCATCGAAATGCTCGATGATGTCGGCCTCCCAGACCCAAAAATTATCGGCAACAGCTTTCCGTTCGAACTCTCAGGCGGTCAACGCCAACGCGTCATGATCGCCATGGCCTTAGCGCTAGAACCAACAATCCTCATCGCCGATGAACCCACAACAGCACTAGATGTAACCACCCAAGCCCAAATTCTAAAACTAATCGCCGATTTACAACAAAAACGCGACATGGGCGTCATCTTCATCACCCATGATTTTGGCGTGGTGGCCGAGATTGCCGACCGCGTTATCGTCATGCAATTCGGCAAAATCGTCGAACAAGGTAGCGCCGATCAAATCCTAAACCGCCCAAAGCACCCTTACACAAGAAAACTAATTTCCACCGTCCCCCATCTAGGCGCCCAGAAAAAAGCCCCCATCACCTCTGATGTCGTGGTCACCGTCAAAGGCCTCAACAAAACCTATGGCGATGCAAGCACGGGCTGGTTCAAAAAAGCGGGCCGCGTGGTCCACGCCTCAAAAGACGTAAATCTAGAAATCCGCAAAGGCGAAACTCTAGGCCTCGTCGGCGAGTCAGGCTCAGGCAAATCCACCGTAGGCCGCTGCATCATCCGCCTTCACTCATCAGATTCAGGCGAAGTCCTATTCAATGGCCAAGACATCTTAAAACTGTCAAACGCCGAAATGATGCCCATGCGCAAACAAATTCAAATGATTTTCCAAGACCCATACGCCTCACTCAATCCAAGGCGTAAAATCGGCGACATCATCACCGAAGGCCCCACAATCCACGGCATCCCAAAAGCCGAAAGCTGGAAACGCGCCGAAGAGCTACTAGAAATTGTCGGCCTCGATAAAATCGCTCTAAAACGCTACCCGCATGAATTTTCAGGCGGCCAACGCCAACGCATCGGCATCGCCCGCGCTTTGGCAATGGATCCAAAACTACTCATCGCCGATGAAGCCGTATCCGCGCTAGACGTATCAGTACAAGCCCAAGTTCTAAAACTGCTCGATGACATCAAAAATAAAATGGATCTAGCCATGCTTTTCGTCACTCACGATTTACGAGTAGCCGCCCAAGTCTGTGATAAAATCGCAGTCATGAAACTAGGCGAAATCGTCGAATACGGCAACACCTACGACGTGTTCCACAACCCACAACACGCCTACACAAAAAGCCTACTCGATGCCGTTCCGGGCAAACAATGGAAAGTCCCTGATTTATCAGGAACTGCCTAGCCTAAACAAAAGCCACGCTGCTTTGGTTCATTAATGCCTGAAATTCATTATACTCTTTTTCAGTTGTATGATAGCTAATGTCGAGCGCTTGTAGCAACTCATCTTTCACCACAAATTTTGTCCTGCCCAGCGCCTTAACAAAACTCGATTTTTTACCAGGTATTTTCAATTCAAATTCCGAATAGAAATGAGTATCATCTTGGCTGGTAGGCTCAAATAATTTAAATTTGGCACTGTGGTTTATAACCCTCATACGATTGATAAAATTTTCAAGCGTTTGCTTAGCACCAGAATTTTGAGTGAATGAAAATGAAGGCGATGTTAAGTCCACCATGCCCGCAGAGCTATTTTTATAAAACTCAGCAATAAAGATTTCCACCACCTTTAAATTTTTCGACATAATACCTTCCCTCTCAGATACAATTTCAAGTAAGACTATCTAAAGAAGGTTTAATTTTTGGTTAACATCAGTAAAACTTATTAGAAATCAAAGCGCTTTACTCTGCAGGTTCAATTTTTGGTTTCGCCACCCCAGCCCGCTTGGTAAAATGCCGCCAGTTTTTGCCATTCCAAATCCAGCTAAAAAAGTTACCAATGTCATGCAATATGCCAATCGTCGCAGGCACCAAAATCAACACCAACACCGTCGCCGCCAACAACCCAAACACCATAGTAATCGCCAACGGTATCAAGAACTGCGCCTGCAAACTCTTCTCAAACATCAACGGCACAAGCCCACCAATAGTCGTCAACGAGGTTAACAACACCGCCCGCAACCTGTCCTTCGCCCCCAACACGGCGGCATGATACATATCCGATCCCGCCTCAATATATTCATCAATCCGCGCCACCAAAATAATCGAGTCGTTGACCAAAATACCCGCCAACCCAAGCAAACCAAACACACTCATCATGGTCAAGTTAAAGCCCATGGCATAATGCCCAAACAACGCCCCAACAAATCCAAATGGTATAATCATCATCACCACAAATGGCCGCGTATAAGAAGCAAACACCCACGCCAAAGTGATATAAATCAGCGACAACGCCAAATAACCACCCAGCATCATGTCATTCAAAGCTTCCTGCTGCTCAAGCCCAAGCCCACCAACCTTATGCTCAACCGCGTATTTAGATAATATGTCAGGCAGAATACTTTTCTTAATCTCAGCCCGCACCTCATCACCCGTCATCACATCAGGGTTCACTTCACCCGTAATGCTGATAGATATTTTACCATCTCTTTTGCGGATCAAACTCGCGCCATTTTTCTCATCAAAACTCACAATTTCGCTAAGCTGCACATATTTGCCAGTTGGGCTTTTCAGCCTAAAATTACGCAAACTACTCATGCTACCTTCTTGGTCCGCAAGCTGCACTTTCACATCAATATCACCATTGCTCGCGGGAAAAGACCGCGCCGTTAAACCTTGGAAATTATTACGCAATTGCCCCGATACATTATCAATGGTAAATCCCAAAGCACCACCACGTGGCGTCAAATGCATAATCAATTCACGTTTGCCCACGGGGAAATTATCATCCATACCGCTCACGCCTGGCAGCAAAGCCACTTGCTCCTGAAACTCTTTCGAAGCCGCTTTAAGCACCTCCAAAGACGCGCCGCTTAACCGATAATCAATTTCCTTACCACCACTGCCGCCTCTATTTTCCTCAACGATTATATTCTCAACCGAAGGCAATATCGGTGCAGCATCTTGCCAAGCGTCCAATATGGTTGTGGTGCGTATGTCGCGGGTTTCAGCCTTAGTCAACTGCACCCGAATGCGCGCCTCAGGGTCAGTGCCATTGGCAATGGTGGTAAATATAGTCGAAACCAAAACACCCTTGCCGCCAGCAAGTTCAACTTCCACTTGCCGCAAGGTTTCTTCCAATTTCTTCACGTCTTGTTTCATGGTTTCAAGTTCGGCACTGGAACTAAACTCAATCCGCATTTCAATCTCTTCACCTTCAGCCTGCGGAAAGAAATCAAACCCCACCGTGCCAGAGGTTATAAACCCAATCGCCACAATAAAGGTCGCAAAACTACCCGCCAATGTCGCCCAGCGCCAGCGGAATGAAAACGCCGCCACCTGCACAAAAATTTTATCCCTAAAAAACTCAAATCCATTGTCAAAATGCTTACGAAAGAAATTCCGCCCATCGCCTTTACCGCGATATTTCACATGCCGCAAATGCCCAGGCAAAATAAAGAAACACTCAATCAGAGAGGCAATCAAAACCGATATCACCACAATCGGAAAAGTGATCATAATCTGCCCCATAAACCCGCCAATCATCGCCAGCGGAATAAACGCCGCAATGGTGGTTATGGCAGCGGCAATCACTGGCTTCATCATGCGGCTCGCGCCAAGCTGGGCGGCATCCATAGCACTCAAACCGTTGCGCATCTGCGTCTCGGCCTCTTCGGCCACCACAATCGCATCATCCACAATAATGCCCAGCATCATAATCAGCGCAAACATCGAAATCATGTTAATCGAGGTGCCAAATAAATACATCACCGCCAACGTTGCCATAATCGCCACAGGCACACCCGCTGCCACCCAAAAAGCAATGCGCGAGTTCAAAAACACAAACAAAACAATTACCACCAAGGCCAAGCCAGAAATACCATTACTAACCAAAAGGTTAATGCGCTCTTTCACATATTCACCCGTCACATTAAACGTCGTCACCTCCAAACTTTTCGGCAATGTATCCTTCACCTTGGCCAAATATGTGTTCATAATATTCATAGTTTTAAGCGTATCAGCCGAAGGTGTGCGCTTCACTTCAAGCACAATGGCACGGTTTTCAGCCATCACCCCAACCGCTTGGTCAGGGTTATATTGTGTGCTAATTTCAGCCACATCGCTCAATAATAAACGCTCACCTTTTGTGCCAACGTTCAACTCAATCCCGCCCAAATCAATCGCCGATTGCCCGACACCAAAAATCCGCAAGGCTTTTTGCGTGCTGCCTTCTAAATTCCCAGATGGCCTGTCCAAAGTCCCCGTGCTAATTTTGCGCGAAATATCGCTCAACGAAAGATTGGTTTTTTCAATTGCAATCGGGCTCACATTAATGAGAATCTCTTCATCTCGTTTGCCCGTAAAATCAATCTTATCAATACCCGCTTCAAGCAATCCATCACGCAAATTAATCGCGTGGCGTATCAGCGCTTGCTCACCAAATGGCCCCGATACCGAGATAGACGCCACAGGCTCATAAAATTCAATTTTGGTCACAATCGGCGCATCTGCCGCTTCAGGTAAATTCCGAATACTAGCAACCGCCCGCTCAACACTAGACATGGCTTCCGTCATATTGGCGTCAGATTCAAACTGTATGGTCACCCCGCCATTGCCCTCAACCGCGTAAGAGCGTACCGATTCAACCTTGTTCAAAAACCGCACTTCGGCTTCAATCGGCCGCAAAATAGACGCCTCAACATCATCAGGGCTCGCCCCCGTCCAGCTTGTAGAAATGTTGACAAAATTAATGGTAAATGTCGGCATCAACTGCGTGTTGATTTTAAACAAAGCCGCCCCGCCCAATAAAATCAGCATGGCCATCAATAAGTTGGCAGCCGTCCGATGCCGCACAAACAGCCTGATAACGCCTTTTTTACTAATTTTGCTTTTTACAATTTCAAGAGTTTCAGACATATCAGTCTCCCGCTTTTTCAGTTGCGTCCTGTTCAGCTATCTCAGCCTGCTCTTTATCAGCCACTTTTTGCGCTTGTTCTTCCGCCAATTTTTCACCGCGCTCAATAAAACGTCGCTCAGCCTCAGCCCGTGTCATCACCAAAACATCAGTCCCAGCCGTGCTTAATTTTGTCGCCAATATCACATCATCATTGCTAATTTTCACATCATCAGTCTGGTTGTCAATCAGCGCAAATTTACCGTCATAACCAATAATTTTAATCGGCACAGGCTTAAGCCGCGTTTCAGTTTTCACTTCCTCAATTTCATCACCGTCTTTAACTTCGGCATCTTCGTCGGCTTTTACATCAAGCGTTTCAACAACATACAGCAAATTACCATCAAAAATAATATGCTCAGGCACCCGCAACACATTTTCAAACAACCTGTCAGGTATTTGCACCGTCATAAACGAGCCAACGCGTAAAGTCGCAATTTCTTGTAAATTGTTAATGCGCGCAAATAATTCGATACCACCAGATGACGCGGTAATCTGCGCCGCCACACGGTCAATCGTCGCGCTAAATTCTTGCGTTGTGCTACCCGCTTGCCAAATCAGCTTCACCTCGCGGCCAATCAAAGTGCCATCTTGCGCCAAAATACGCCCATATAAACTGTCAGATAAGGTAAATACAATATCCATCTGCGAGCGGTCAATCAAGGTCGCAACCTGCTCATTAGTGCCAACCAGCTGCCCAATCTGCATGTTGGCATTCTGTACATAAGCATCAAATGTCGCGTAAATTTTTGTATTGTCCAAATCACGCTGGGCTTTGTCGATAGAATATTGAATATTTTTCAACCCAGTCTCTAAGCGTTTCATTTGGCTCAATTGCGCTTGTATGCTGTTTTCCGAAAGCTCAACCGCCTGCTTGCGTTGGGTCACAGTCAACAATTTATCATCTAATGCCTTACTGGTAATCGTGCCTTGTCCACGCAAAGTCACACCACGTTCATAATCTCTTTGGGTTAAAACCAGCTGCTCTTTGGCAGTGCCAAGGCCAATTTGTTCAGATTTCGAGCGTAATTTCAGCTCCTCAATATTGGTCAAAGTGTCGGCATAATTATTCTGCGCGCTCAGCAACGCCCCTTCATAATTAAACGGGTCAATGCTAAATAATAACTCGCCTTTATCAACCAATGCGCCAGATTTAAAGTTGGGCGATATCTGCACCACTTCCCCGCCAACATTGGCACGTAAATTAAGCTGTTTACCCGCAACCGTCTGCCCATAAACTTCAACAATCGGCCGAACGTCAGCAAATTTAGCCGACAAAACTTCCACCGTTGCCGATTTTTCAACAATCTTTTCAGGCTCAACTCTCACCTTGCTGGCATTCAAATAAATCATCGTGCCAACCCCGCCCGCAAGCAAAGCAAATGGCATAAAAATAATAAAAAATATGCGCAATATACGCCCAAAGATACTGGCAGGTTTTATTTCTGGCAGCTTTATATTGGTTTCGAGAGACAATTCGTCACTAAGTTGCTTGCCATCAGGATCATCGTTGCGCATATCCATAATATCTCTCATTTTAAAGTTGCCTATTGCCCCAACATAAGAAACAATTAGCTTTTTTCAAGATAATTAAGTGTAACAATTTGTAACAATGAAGCAAATATTTTTTATTTTGCTAGATATTTTTGTGCAAAAAATCCCGAATTATTGTGAGAAATGCTCAGCAGTAAATTCATATTCTCGGCCACAAAAATCGCATGCCACCTGTATATAACCTGGCTTTTTCGGGTTGTCCTTGGCCATTTCCACCCGCTCTTCTTGGCTAAATTGGCTCAGCATATTCTCAATCCGCTCAGGGCTACATTGGCAAAAAGCTTCCAACGCTTGCGGCACATAACAACGCACACCTTTTTCATGAAATAGCTGAAACAATAAACCTTGGCTGTCAGTTTTTGGGTTCATCAGCTCAAAATCTTTCACTGTTTTCATCAACGCACGGGCATTTTCCCAATCAGCTAATTGCAGCTCTTTCAATTCATCTTCATTCATATCCGCGTTAGAACCACCTTCAGCGGCAATCGATTGAATCATCAATCCACCCGCATTCCACAGCTTTTCTTCAACATCATATTCAGCCGACAAGCGCACTTCGGTCAGCATTTGCTCCGAATTACCAAAATAAAGCCGCGCCGCAGCTTCTAAATCAATATTGTCCAACGCCACAATGCCTTGGTAGTTTTGCATGTCATCGCCTTGGTCAATGGTGATGATCATTTGCCCTGCACCCAATAATGCAGCATCGTTAATGTCTTCTAATTCCGATAATTTAACCGCGTCAAACCGCGCCGAAGCTCTAAATTTACCGGCATTTCCAAAACTGCCATCAGTATGGTAATCAACCACCAACATATTCAACGGCCCATCGGTTGTGGTCTGAATGATCAAACGGCCTTTAAATTTTATGCTCGAGCCCAAAAGCGCCGTCAAAACCACAGTTTTTGCCACCGCGCGGGCAATCGGTTCAGGGTAATCATGGTCTTTCAAAACCTCGTGAATAGACGATTTCAGGCGCACAATCTCACCACGCACCGCAGCATCTTCAATCCGAAACGGAATAACCGCATCATCTAAATTCACACTAATTTCGCTCATATCTATTTCCTAATCAAACAAATATTTCATTATGGCTTTCTGCGCATGCAGTCTATTTTCCGCACCATCAAACACCACAGATTGCGGCCCATCAATCACTTCAGGCACAACTTCTTCACCGCGATGCGCAGGCAAACAATGCATAAATATAGCATCTTTGTGCGCCAATTTCATCACATTCTGGTCAACCTGATAAGGCGCTAATAAATTGTGGCGGTTAACCGCATCCTTATCACCCATCGAAACCCAACAATCCGTCACCACACAATCAGCATCTTTAGCCGCTTTGTTCGGGTCGCGCTCAATCTTAATATCACCACCCGCCGCAATGGCAGCCTGCAATATGTCTGCATCAGGGTCTAATTCCTCAGGCGATGCAATGGTCAACTTAAAATCAAATTTAGCCGCCGCCTCAATCCAGCTTGCAGTCACATTATTACCATCACCAAACCAAGCAATATGCTTGCCCGCCATATCACCCTTATGCTCTTCAAAACTCAATATATCAGCCATAATTTGGCACGGATGGCTACGGTCAGTCAGCGCATTAATCACCGGAATGGTCGCATTCGCCGCCAACTCAAGCACCGTATCATGGCTATTCGCGCGGATCATAATGCAGTCCACAAAGCGCGATAAAACCTTGGCCGTATCCGCCACCGTTTCGCCATGCCCAAGCTGCATGTCCGCCGCACTCAACACAATCGGCGAGCCACCCAATTCAATAATCCCAACTTCAAAACTAATCCGCGTGCGGGTGCTAGGCTTTTCAAATATCATGGCAATTTTTTTGCCTTTAAGAACCTCATTAAAATCATCAGGCCGCGCTTTAATCGCCTTGGCATCCGCAATAATGCCCTTCAACTGTTCAGCACTAAAATCAGCAATATCAATAAAATGCTTCACCATGTCTATTCTCCACTCTCTAATTTCGTAGCAGCAAGGCCTAATTTTTCAATCGCCAAATCCACTTCAGCTTCCGTTGCCACCAAAGGCGGTATCATCCGCAATACATTGTCACCCGCAGGTATGGCTAGCATTTTCTCTTCATATAAAGCACCCAACACATCCATATTCAACGCTTTACACTTTAAACCAACCAACAAACCTTCGCCCTTAATGCCTTCAAATATAGTCGGATGCGCATCCACCAACCCCAATAATTTCTGGCTCAAAACACCACTCACCTTTTTAACATTCGCCATAAATCCATCAGCAAGCACAATGTCCAACACCGCATTCGCCGCCGCCATCGCCAAATTATTACCGCCATAAGTCGTCCCATGCACCCCAGGCTGCATACCAGATGCCGCACGCGTAGTCGCCAAACAAGCCCCCATCGGAAACCCACCACCCAAACCTTTAGCAAGGCTCATAATGTCAGGCTCACCCCCCAAAGCTTCATAAGCAAACATCCTTCCAGTACGGCCAATGCCGGTCTGAATCTCATCAAATATCAACAAAATATCATTGTCATCACAAAGCTTACGCAATTTCACCACAAAACTAGGGTCAAACGCCCGCAATCCGCCTTCACCCTGTATAGGCTCCAACATAATCGCCGCACAATTCTGCTTAGTCGCGTCAACCAAAGCATCCCAATCCTGAAACGCCACCTGAATAAACCCAGCCGCCTTCGGCCCAAAACCTTCTAAATATTTAGCTTGTCCACCCGCCGCAATCGTCGCGATCGTCCGCCCATGAAACGCCCCTTCAAAAGTAACAATATTCACCCGCTCTTCATTGCCTTTAGCATAATGATACCGCCGCGCCACTTTAATCGCACATTCATTGCTTTCCGCACCACTATTGGTAAAAAACGCCTCATCAGCAAAACTAATCTCACACAAACGCTTAGCAAGTTTTTCCTGATCAGTAGATTTATACCAATTCGATGTATGCCAAAGCTTCTGCACCTGTTCAGTCATCGCCGCCACCAAATGCGGGTGCCCATGCCCGACACTAATCACCGCCACACCTGCACCAAAATCCAGATATTTCTCTTCAACCCCAGTTTCAGGGTTTTTAGCAAAAACAAAACAACCTTCTCCGCGGTCAAACGAAAAATCTGTGGGTGCATAAGTATTGAGCAAGTGATTGGCCATTTTCTCGTCCTTTCGAAAAACGGTTATTAAGGCCGCAAAACGACCTAAAAAGAAAGCATATTGCGTAAATCCACATATTCTGTCAATCATCAAATGCCCTCATCTACATTTAATGCACGATTCCAGTAATGGCAGTTGATTTATGTGAAACTAATATATACAACATATGAACATGTGAAATAAATGATTCAGTCTGCACGGTGAATAAATGTCATTACACAATAAACGAATTCTACTCATCATCAGCGGCGGCATCGCCGCCTATAAGGCGTTAGAGCTCATCCGCCTAGTCCGCAAATCAGGTGGCAGCGTCACCGCAGTGATGACCAAATCAGCCCACGAATTTGTCACCCCGCTATCAGTCGCCGCCTTAAGCGAAAACAAAGTCTATGACGAGCTGTTCAACCTAACCGATGAAGCCGAAATGGGTCACATCACCCTATCGCGCGAAAATGACCTCATCTTAGTCATGCCCGCCACCGCCAACATCCTCGCCAAAATGGCCCATGGCATTGCCGATGACCTCCCAACAACTCTCCTACTAGCCACCGACAGCCCCGTTATGGTCGCCCCGTCAATGAATGTCCGCATGTGGCAACATCAAGCCACTCAAACCAACATGCAAACCCTGCGCGATAACGGCATAAAATTCGTCGGCCCGACCGAAGGCGACATGGCCTGCGGCGAATTCGGCTTCGGCCGCCTAGCCGAACCCACTGAAATCCTACAAGCCCTAACCAATCATTTCACCACAGGCAAAACCCTAGCTAACAAACACGTCCTCATCACCGCAGGCCCCACCCACGAGCCGATCGACCCCGTGCGTTTCATCGGCAACCTATCCTCAGGCAAACAAGGCTATGCCTTAGCCGCTGCCGCCCGCGATGCCGGCGCCAAAGTCACCCTCATCACAGGCCCCACAAACCAAGAACTGCCGATCGGAGTTGAGGTGATCAAAATCCAAACCGCCGACCAAATGCTCGATGCAGTTACCAACGCATTACCTGCCGACATAGCCATTTTCGCCGCCGCCGTTGCCGATTGGAAAGTCGCCGAATATTCCACCAATAAAATCAAAAAACAATCAAACACCGATGACAAAACCTTAAACTTCATCGAAAACCCCGACATTCTAAAAATCACCTCAAACCTCACAAAAAATCGCCCCCCAATAGTCATTGGTTTCGCCGCCGAAACAAATGATATTTTAGCCAACGCCCAAGCCAAAATAAAACGCAAAGGCTGCGATCTCATGGTGGTCAACGATGTCAGCCCGCGAACAGGCATAATGGGTGGTGACGAAAACCAAGTCAGCATCATCAACAAACACAATCAAAAAATCGTGCAGCTAGCCCGCGCCAGCAAAGCCGAGATCGCCCAACAAATCATCAAATATATCGGGGAGCTATAATGGCCGAAGTCAATATAAAACTACAGGCATTGCCACATTTTGCAGGCCTAGAAATCCCCAAATATGAAAGCCTCGGTGCCGCAGGCCTAGACATCCGTGCCGCCATAGATGAAGACAAACCCATCACCCTAAAACCCGGCGAACGCTGCCTCGTCCCCTCAGGCCTAAAAATGGAAATCCCATTAGGCTACGAAGTGCAAGTCCGCCCCCGCTCAGGCTTGGCGTTCAAACATGGCGTCACCCTAGTCAACACCCCAGGCACCATAGACAGCGATTATCGCGGCGAGGTCAGCACCCTAATGATCAATCTAGGGCAAGTCGATTTCATCATCACCAGAGGCGAGCGCGTCGCCCAATGGGTCATCGCCCCCGTCGTACAAACCAGCTTCACCATAGTCGATGAGCTTAGCGATACAGCCCGCGGCACAGGCGGCTACGGCTCAACAGGTAAGAAATAGGGAGATAAAAATATGCTAAGATTAACCCGTAAAACTCTACTCGCCATCGAGGCAGTGTTAGATGTTGCCTATAATGCCCGCCCCAACCCAGTTCAATCCAAAGACATCACCAAACGCCAAGGCATTCCCCAACGCTACCTAGAACAAGTCATGCAGCAGCTCGTGCGCGAAGGCATTTTAAAAGGCGTCCGCGGCCCCAAAGGCGGCTACCGTCTGGCCAAAGAGCGCCGCCGCATCAGCGTCGGCGATATCGTGCGCGTGGTCGATGAGCTAGAACGCCAAGAAGAACTAGAAATCACCGTACAATCCGATTTAGCACTGCTGGTCGTAGAGCCATTATGGAACGACATTCAAGCCCAACTTCTCGAACAATTTGATACCATCACCATCGAACAATTATATCAAAAAGCCATCAGCAATAATGTGATGACCAGCGACAAAGTCAATTCAGATTTTACAATTTAAACCTGACATAATTTAAACATGAGGAAAACATAATGACCGACAAAATAGGCCACGGCAAAATTTACAATTCAATCACCGAAACATTTGGCAACACCCCGCTTGTGCGCCTCAACAACTTGGCCAAAGCCGAAAATGTCGGTGCCGAAATCTTGCTAAAACTAGAATTTTTCAACCCACTCTCTTCAGTTAAAGACCGCATCGGCGTCGCGATGATCGAAGATCTAGAAGCCGCTGGCAAAATCAAACCAAACACCGTGCTCATCGAGCCAACATCAGGCAATACAGGCATCGCCTTGGCCTTCACGGCAGCCGCCAAAGGCATCGACCTCATCCTTTGCATGCCCGAAAGCATGTCAATCGAACGCCGCAAAATGCTGGCATTCCTAGGCGCAAAATTAGAGCTAACTCCCGCCGCCGAAGGCATGAAAGGCGCCATCGCCAAAGCCAATCAATTGGCCGAAGAAATTGAAGGCGCCATCGTCCCACAACAATTCTCCAATCCGTCAAATCCAGAGGTTCACAAGCGCACAACCGCCCTAGAAATCTGGAATGATACAAATGGTGAGGTCGATGTGGTCATTTCAGGCGTCGGCACAGGCGGCACCATCACAGGCGTTGGCACCGTGCTAAAGGCCAAAAAACCATCAGTTAAAATGATCGCCATCGAGCCGGAAGATAGCGCCATCCTTTCTGGCAACCCTCCAGGCCCACACAAAATTCAAGGCATTGGCGCAGGCTTTGTGCCCGATAATCTAGATCGCTCTATCATTGACGAGGTCATCACCATCGGCAACGAAACCGCATTCGAAACCGCACGCCTCACCGCTAAAAATGATGGCATTCCCGTTGGCATATCATCAGGTGCCGCCATTGCCGCCGCCATCGAGGTCGGCAAACGACCAGAAATGAAGGGCAAAAAAATTGTTGTCATCATTCCATCAACTGCTGAGCGTTATTTAACCACAGCTCTTTTTGATGGTGTATAAGCAACATCCAAAAATAGACATAATTGTAACATAAAAGTCCCCATAGCGTAATATATAGACCATAGGCTAGATTTCTATGGTCTTTTTTTCAAAGTTGGCTTATTAAAGCCTATTAAGTATATTAATAACCAAAAATATACGAGTTATGGGGCTCAAATGAGAAATTTTTTATCACTGCTTTTTATGGTTTTCGCGCTCCTAGCGCCATCCATTGTGCTAGCAGCAGATGAAACCAATACAATAGAAGATTTACTCACCAGCGATAATGCCAATAATGGCATAGCCACAAATCCACAACCCCTACCAACCTTAAATCAAGTCACCGTCGGCATCATTAAAGACAATGCCACCCCCACCAAAAAACTCGATATTGGCAAAACGGGTTTTCCATTGCCGCGTTTCGTGTCATTAAAGCGCGATAAGGTTAATGTGCGCAAAGGCCCCAATGAAACGTTCGACATCGCCTGGACATATACCCGCAAAAACCTGCCGATCGAAATCATTTCCGAATATGACAATTGGCGCAAAATACGCGATCATCTGGGCGCAGAGGGCTGGATTTTCCATTCATTATTGTCAGGCAGTCGTTATGCTTTGGTCAATCCGTGGAAGCAAGGCGGTTTTTTCACCATACATAGTGAAAAAAGCGAGGCCACAAAAATAGTCGCCAAGCTCGAAACGGGCACATTAGGCCAAATCAGCGATTGCGATGGCGACTGGTGCAAAATCACCATCGATACCTATCAAGGCTTTATCAAACAAGAGTTTTTGTGGGGCATCTATTTGGGCGACGTAGTTAAATAACTTAAAATATAAATTTACTGAGGCTACCAATCACTTTATAGCCTTTTAATGAATAATCATCATCACGCCCTGGAATATTTTCAGATTTGGTCAAGACAATATCATTATCAATGCGCAACGGCAGGCCAAATTCATTAAGTTTCAAAATCTCGATCAATTGTCGATTGGGCAGGTTGGGCAATTTTTTAGTCAATTGAATTAACATCGGCAACAGAGCGTTTTTAATTGCCATATGCTGTTCATCATGGCTGCTGACAATGGTCACAGATTTATGATAGTCTTTCAGCAATAAAATGCGCCCTTCATAACCTTGCACGGTCTGTTTTGCGCCATTAATCACCATAACGGGCAAAAAATTCATGTCTTTTTCGGGCAAAGCCTTTAAAATATATTTCTGATTATTGGCCGAAATAAAATCAGACAAACGAAATGCCACCTTAAACCCACCAAAGTTTTTCATCAAGTAAACCTCATCTTCAAGCTTAAGCAGCTTCAAGCCTCTTTCAGCTGATATTAGAATGTGGTTCTCATCTTTATACGAGATGGCAATGTTGTTCAGTTCAGTTTGCCCGGTTAATTGCCAATTTAACAACAAGTCAGCACGCGCATTTGATGCCAATGCCAGCAGGGCACAAATAATAAAATATCGGATAATTTTAGGCGTGCATTTGGGTGGCATAAAGCTTCTTTAATGAGTTGTGGCCCCCCCAACTTACCACTTATTCATAACTCATTAAGGTTAACGAAATGTTACAACCAAATGTCTAATAGCCAATAGCATCATATCTATTGGCATAATATACAGGTCTTCTTGTAAATTCACGTGGAGAAGCCATATCAAAATAAAATATCAGCTGAAAAAAACCAAAACAAAGTTATAATCTCTTTATGGAAAATAATAAATTCAATCTTAAATCTTCATTCTATCTGGCACTCGGCTATTTAAGCTTTGCCTTGGGTTTTATCGGCATATTTTTGCCCATATTACCCACCACACCGTTTATGATTGTCGCCTTATGGGCGTTTTCCAAAGGTTCAAAAAAAATGCACAATTGGCTGCTTAACCATCCTAAATTTGGCAAAAGCTTGCAAGCTTGGGAGCAGCACCGCATCATCCCGATCAGAGCCAAACTCACCGCTTTGCTGTTCATTTCGGCCAGTGCCACCTATATTCTGTTTTTCTCCAACATCCCCACTTATGCCGCGGTTATGTCAGTTTCGACCATGGCCTGCGCCATCACCTATGTCCTAACCCGTCCCTCAAAAGCTAAAAATAAAGCCTAATATGCAAATAGATTCTCAACATATTGTGGTCATCGGTGCCGCCAATATAGACCTAACAGGCATTTCCGCCACCCATCTAAATTTGGGCGAATCCAACATCGGCAAAGTCAGCATCGGGGCAGGCGGTGTTGGGCGCAACATAGCCGAAAACTTCGCCCGCCTCACAGCCCAAGACAACATCACCACTTATTTATTGTCAGCCATCGGCGATGACGCTCATGGCCAAGTAATAGCCGCACAAAGCAGGCAAGCGGGCATAGATTTAGCCCACTGCCAAATTATTGAAGACCACCCCAGCGCCGCCTATTTTTCAATTGTAGGTCACCAAGGCGAAATGAGCAGCGCCATCAACGACATGTCAATCGTCGAGCATATTGACGTCGCCTACCTGTCCAGCAAATCCGCACTCATAAACCAAGCCAAACTCATCGTCCTAGATGCCAATTTACCGCAAAAATCCATTGATTACATATGCCAAAATTTCGCCCACATCCCCATTTTTGCCGACCCAGTGTCAGCCGCCAAAGCCGCCAAGTTAAAACCCCACATTCAGGCCATATATTGCCTCACACCCAACCTAAATGAAGCCGAAATCCTATCAGGCTCTAAAGATTTAGAGAAAATAGCCAACACGCTTCACCAACAAGGCCTTAAAAACCTATACATAACCCTAGGCGACAAAGGCATTTCCGCATCCACCCAAAGCGGCAACTCACCCACCCATCTACCAGCTTTCAACGGCAAAATCGCCAATGTTAATGGCGCGGGCGATGCCTTTATGGCGGGCTTAATATACGCATTCATAAAAAACATCCCTCAATCCAAACAAATAAAATTCGCCCAAGCCTGTGCCTTCCTCACTGCACAATCTGAATCCACCATCAATAAAAATATAAGTTTCGCCGCCGTAACGAAACTAATGGAGAGTCAAAATGACCGCTAAATTCGCCCAATATCTAGACATCGCCCCCGAAGTCGCTCAGGCCTTAACCGCCAACAAACCCGTCGTCGCACTCGAATCAACCATCATTTCCCACGGCATGCCTTACCCGCAAAATGTCGAAATGGCCGCCGAAGTCGAACAAGTGATCCGCGATCAAGGCGCCACCCCAGCCACCATCGCCATTATGGACGGAAAACTAAAAGTCGGCCTTTCAACCGATGACATCGAGCGCCTCGCCAAACAAGGCCAAGCCGCCACCAAGGTCAGCCGCCGCGATGTGGCATTCATTCTGGCCAATAAAACAATCGGCGCCACCACCGTGGCTTCCACCATGATCATCGCCGAATTAGCCGGCATTAAAATTTTCGCCACAGGCGGCATCGGCGGCGTACATCGCGGCGCAGAAACCAGCTTCGACATCTCAGCCGACCTAGAAGAACTATCCCAAACCAATGTCGCAGTCATCTGCGCAGGCATCAAATCAATTTTAGATTTAGGCCTAACCCTAGAATATCTAGAAACCAAAGGCGTACCAGTAATAGGCTATCAAACCGATAGCCTCCCCGCCTTCTACGCCCGCACCAGCACCCACAATGTTGATTATAACCTCACCACCCCAGACGCCATCGCCCAAGTGCTAAAAATCAAATGGGATGTCGGCCTCAACGGCGGCGCAATAATCGCCAACCCCGTGCCAAAAGAGCAAGCCATGCCCGAAGCCGAAATCAACCAATATATCGACCAAGCCCTCAAAGAAGCCGCACAACAAAAAATCCTCGGCAAACTCGCCACCCCATTTCTATTGGCGCGGGTCAGCGAGCTAACCGAAGGCAAAAGCCTAGCCACCAACATCGCATTGGTTTTAAACAACGCAAAATTGGCAGCCCAAATCGCCATTTCATATCAGGCCAAAACCTAGATCGCTTTAACCGTAAACCGACCAACAATCAGCCTAGCAATAATGGCCGTACAGACCGCCAATGGCACAGCATAAGGCACGGTGCTGCCTAATGTATCGCGCCAAACCGCCCAAAATTGCGGGCTTTCATAAGGCATTTTTTGCGCCAATACAATTATCGGAATGCTCATAACCATCACAGGCATAATAATCAGCCCAATAATAATAGAAGCCATTTTCTCTGGTATAAATCTCATTTTGTTTCCTTTCAAAATAACGATAGACATGTTTTATAAAATTCATTTATAATAGTATATAGCCAATAATGAATATTGAGATTTCAAAAATGAAACATAACAATCTAGAGAATTTTTATAACTTTTGCACCATAGTCGATGCGGGCAGCCTGCAAGCCGCATCAAACAAGTTAGGCATTCCCGCCCCAACATTATCCCGCCGCCTTAAAAACCTAGAGCAAGATTTAGGCGTTAAACTACTAAACCGTAGCGCCCATCACTTGCACTTAACCACCGAAGGCGAAGCCTATTACAATCAATTGTCACCCAATTTCAAACAGCTAGATCAAGGCCTAGGCATCCTAAATAATGATGAAGGCACACTAGAAGGTGACATTATATTATCTGTGCCCGAAGGCATGCTCAATATATGCGTCAACGCATGGGCAGCCGAATTTCTGCAAAAATGGCCGAAGGTCAATATCTTGCTCGAAAAAACCCAAACAATTCACGATTTTGAGGCCAATAAAATCGACGTCGCGGTTAAATTGGAGGCAAAAGGCCCAAATGATTGGAAAATGAAAAAAATATTCACCAATGAAAAATGGCTTGTTGCTTCAACAGATTATATGTCGAGCCGCACCATGCCAACCCACCCCGATCAGCTAGCGGAATACGACATCATAACCAATGATGACAATCAAAATTGGCAATTTATCATTGCAGGCAAAATAGTAAATTATAAGTTCAAACCGCGCTATAAACCATATAACCTATTCCACGCGCTCGAAGCTGGCCTCATGGGTTTAGGCATCAGCCATTATCCACGTTTTTTAGTCGAAACCTACGTCAATCAAGGCAAAATGGTCAGATTATTGCCCACATATACAACCGAAGAAGCTGCCGTTTACATGTTCTATCAAGATAAATCTTTGCTTTCAAAACGCGTCAGAACCTTCATTGATTTCCTCAATCAAAAAACCTCAAAACCCGAAGATATATTCCTAAAATATAAGCGCTAATCACCAGTTACGCTTACGCACATGGCTCATGTTTAATTTGTCGATACTGTTCAACCCCATCAACATCATGTCACGTTTCAACTCCGCCTCAAACATGCTCAACACCGCCTCAACCCCGCGCTGCCCATCAGCCGCCAGCCCATAAAGGTAAGAGCGCCCCATAGAACAAGCATCCGCCCCCAAAGCCATAGCCTTCAAAACATGCGTACCACGCCTGATGCCACCATCACAAATAATCTCAATCTGCCCACCAACCGCATCAACAATCTCTTCCAACAAATCAAACGGCGAGGGGCTATGATCTAGTTGCCGCCCACCATGATTACTAATCATAATCGCCGATGCCCCAACCTCCACAGAACGCTTCGCATCCTCAACCGACATCACGCCTTTAATCGCAAACGGCCCACCCCATGCGTCAATCGCGTCCTTAGCATCATCCCAACATAAGCTGGTATCAAATTGCGAGTTCAAATACTCAATCACCGATATATTTTCTTTGCTACCTTTTTCAGTCCGTCCCACCAAATTAGCCAATTCAAAATCAGAATGAGTCAAATAATTGTAAACCCAACGCGGCCGCATCGCAAAACTCATCAAGCTAGATGGCGTAAAGCGCGGCGGCATAGTCATCCCCGTCCGCAAATCCCGTTCTCTATTCCCCGCCACAATCGTATCAATAGTCAAACATAACGAGGTAAATTTAGCCTTCTTACACCGCTCAATCAGCTCATAAGTCAGTCCACGGTCTTTATGAATATAAATCTGAAACATCTTCGACCCATCCGTATGCGCCCCGACATCCTCAATACTCACCGATGACAAAGTCGACAACCCAAAATAAGTCCCAAACTTCTCAGCCGCTTTAGACGTTGCATATTCCCCATCATGATGAAACAATCGCGTCATTCCCGTCGGTGCCAAAAACAACGGCGAACTAATTTTCTGCCCCAAAATAGTCGTAGATAAATCAATCTCCGCCACATCCGCCAACCCATTAGGTATCAGGTCATAGTCATTATATGCATCCGTATTGCGGCGCAAAGTCACCTCATCATCCGCCCCCCCATCAATATAATGAAACAACGGTGCAGGAATGCGGCTCTTGGCCATTTTGCGAAAATCTTCAATATTATGACAATCTTTAAGTTGCATTTTTCCCTCACCATGTTAGCTTCAATTAACTGGTCTGACCAGTTACTCCAAATAAACCACAAGCCGCCCTATATGTCAATTGAACATTTAAGCACAAAAATCTCAGACCGCATCATTGAGCACATCCAAACTCAAATGGCACAAGGCACATTAAACGCAGGCGATAAACTCCCTTCAGAGCGCAAACTAGCCCAGCAATTCAATGTCTCACGCGCCTCCATCCGCGAAGCCATCGGCGTCATGGAAGCCAAAGGCATGGTCAAAATCCGCCACGGCGCCAGCACCATCATCCTCGATATCTTCAACCCAAAACTCATCGACCCATTACAAGACCTAGTCAAAACCAACCAAGCCCTCACCGCCGATGTCATCGCCGTGCGCCATCTACTAGAAGTCGAAGCCACAATCCTAGCCGCCCAACAAGCCACCAAACCCGCCCTACAAACCATCAAACAAGCCCTAACCCACCTCCTAACCTGCAACAAACAAAATGCCAAAACCCAAGTAAAAGCCGATATGGATTTCCACCTCGCCATCGCCGATGCCTCACAAAATATAGTCCTAGCAAAAATGCTTCGCAGCATGGGCAACCTAGTCGAGCACGAAATGCTAAAAACCGTCACCACAGCCATGCAAAAACCCGAAGGCCAAGCCAAACTAGATGCCCAACATCAACAAATCTACCAAGCCATAAAAACCCAAAATCCCCAACAAGCCGAGGCCGCCGCCCGCACCCACCTAGCATTCGTCCAAAACCACCTCAGCTAATTATACCGAAACATGCTCAAGTATAAATTGCGCCACAAGCTTCAACTTATGCGGCATTGGCATCTGAAACGGATGAATCAAATAAACCGGCCAAACCCCATTATGCCAATCCGGCAGAATATTAATAATCTCACCCCGCCTCAACGCATCTTTCGCCGCATATTCAGGCAATATAGCAATAAAGTCAGTCCCCTGCAGCAAATCCAAAATAACTCTATATCGGTTAATCAACGCCATGTCAGGCACATCAAGATACGCAATCTCATCCCCCTTAAACAATTGCACCCGACCCTCTTTGAGCGAATAACTATTGGTCAGCAATTTATGCCGCAACAACTCACTAACCTGCCCAAAATCCCCCGCCGAAATCTGATTACCAGCCGCCGCATATAATTTTTCCGTCACCATGCCAATCTGCCTCGCCACAAGGTTTTCGTCCCCCACATGGCCAGAGCGTATGGCCAAATCAATTTTATCATTCACCAAATCAACCACTTGATTACTCACCCGAATGTCAAAACGTATATCAGGAAATTGCGCAAATAATTTAGGCAATAACGGTGCCATTAAAAAACTTGTACTGCTGTCAGAAACCGAAATGCTCAGTTCACCCGAAAGGTCAGATTGCACATGATGCGCCGCGCGGTTAAGCCGCTTATGTTCATTATAAATCTGCACCGCCTGCGCCTGTAACCTTTGCCCCGCATCAGTCAACTTCATAGAGCGCGTGCTGCGGTAAAACAATTTCACCCGATAGCGGCTCTCCAAGTCACTCAATTTACGGCTTATATGAGCCTTAGAACGTTTCAACTCAGCCGCAGCATGGGTTATCGAGCCACACTCTATAATGGCCGCAAAACAAATCATCTCCTGCGCCTGATTTAACATCACGCCTCCTATTGTTACCTATAAGTAACATTAAAGTCAAAATAACCGACTATTCAATTAAATTAGCACAATATACATTGTAACTATCAACAAAAGGAAAGAAAATGAAAAAAATTCTAATAGTCGGTGCCACCGGCACCATCGGCCAAGCCATATACAATAACCTCAAAAATGATTATCAAATCATCACCGCAGGCAGGCACAATGCCGACCTCATCTTAGATGTCACAGATCGCCAATCCATCGATGCCGCATTCCAAGATTTAGAAAATATAGACGGCGTCATCAATTGCTTCGGCGTGCTCCCCTTCGAGCCATTCGAACAAGTCGATATGCAAAATTTCGCCCAAGGCATAACCGATAAATTCCTCGGCCAAGCCAACATCGTACAGGCCATCCTGCCCAAACTAAACCACGGCGCCTCCATCGTCCTAACCAGCGGCATCCTCAACCATCAACCCATTCACACTGGCGTTTGCGCCGCCGCCGCCAATGGCGCAATAGATGGTTTCGGCCAAGCTTTGGCACTAGAACTTGCTGGCAAAGCCCGCGTTAACATCGTCAGCCCCAGCATGGTCGCCGATAGCATCGATGCCTATGGCGCGTTTTTCGATGGCTACGAAGTCACCCAAATGGATGATTTAGTCAACGCCTACCGCCGCTGCCTATCAGGCATAATAAATGGCCAAGTGATCAAGCTTTTCAAACAAATTTAAACAGGTGAATAATCTTTATCCATTCATCAGCCATATTGATTAGACAGAAAGCATTTTTAGGCGCATTTTATGGCATCACCATTGGAGTCATATGTTTTCTGCCACCAAACAATTCAACAAAACCGTCTGGTTCATTATAGTCGCCACATTTTTCTCGCGCTTCACTTTTTTGATGACATGGCCATTTCTAGCTCTAATCCTATATAGAGAATTCGGCCTAGATGAGCTAGAGATTGGCATATTCATGACCATAGCGGTGTGCATTGGCGTCGGCGCTGGTTTTTTCATGGGCAATTTGTCCGATCGCATCGGCCGCCGCAAAGTCATCATGGCAGGCTTGTTCTGCACCACCATCGCTATGCTGGGCTTGGCATATGGCAACAGTCTTGGCCTTTTTCTGGCTGCCACCACATTGATCAGCATCGCCCGCGGCATGGTCGAAGACCCAGGCAAAGCCCTGATGACCGATATGATGAACAGCCGAAAATGCAAAGATTTAGCACTACAATTGCGCTATTTCGCCATCAATGTCGGTGCCGCTTTCGGCCCTATGCTCGGCGTTTATCTAGGCATTGGCGGCGAACAAAAATCATTCGTCATCGTCGCCGTCGCCTATATATTATATCTGGCAGTCGCAGCGGTTATTTTCAAATTAGAAAAACCGCTAACCGCCAGCCACATGGGGAGCGATCAATCACTATCAGCCCTATTCAAATTATTGCGCCTCGATCACGCATTCCTAATTTTCGTATTCGCCAGCTTTTTAATGAGCCTAGCCTACGCCCAAATTGATCTGGGCTTGATTCAATATTTACGGGTAGAAAGCTTCGAAAATGTAGCCAAACTATTCGGCATTCTCCTCTTCACCAATGGCATGACCATTATTATTTTTCAATTCCCATTGCTAAAGCTACTGGAAAACATTGAACCATTACGCAAATCCTATTTCGGCGCAGGCCTATTCACACTAGGCTTTGTTATTTTTGCCGCCTCATCAAAAGATGCCGAATGGCTACTCATAACCGCAATGTTGGTGATGAGCCTAGGCGAGGTTATCGTCTTCCCCTCACTCAACATCATTGTAGATCGCATGGCACCAGAGCATTTAAAAGGCAGCTATTTCGGCGCCGCAGCTCTAGGCTATTACGGCTGGGCATTTGCTCCCATATTGGGCGGTTGGCTATTACATAGCTTCGGCGGCACAACCATGTGGCTGGTGGTCAGCGCCATTTCAGCCAGCATCATCCCCCTATTTTACCTAGCCCAAACCGCCAAACGCCCAGATTTCGCGAGGCAACAACCATAATGCTCGCCGCCATAAAAAAATTCAACTACACAGTCTGGTTTATCCTTGTATCAGGTTTCGCCATTGGCTTTATTTCACAAATGGTCTGGCCATTTCTAGCGCTCATCCTGTATCGCAAATACGGCCTTAACGAGTTTCAAACAGGTCTTTTCCTTTTTTCCGCAGTTATGGTGCGGGCATCATTCGGCTTTTATGTCGGCAATTTGTCAGACCGCATCGGCCGCCGCAAAGTCATTTTTGTAGGTTTCCTAATCGGTATGTCAGGCGTTTATATCATGGCCATGACCGATAATATGTGGTGGATGCTGCTCGGCGCAACCCTCAACACAGTGGCTTGGTCATTCGTGCAAAACCCTGGCAAAGCCTTAATGACCGATATGATGGAAGAACGCGCCGTCAAAGACGCTGCACTGCAACTAAAATTTTTCGCGATGAATCTATCCCGTGCCTTCGGTCCAGCCTTTGGCGTATTCATCGGCCTCACAGGCCAAGGCGA
This sequence comes from Alphaproteobacteria bacterium, assembly GCA_002400495.2. Taxonomy (GTDB): domain Bacteria; phylum Pseudomonadota; class Alphaproteobacteria; order Rhizobiales; family OSC116; genus OCS116. The sequence goes on from NVQL02000054.1 coordinate 89,763, forward strand.
TACATTTTTATGGGTCGGGCATACCTATATATTGGTAGCTGTCTTCGCATTAATTGTCTTCAACCTCGAAAAACCACTAAAACGCACAAAATCTGCCCTCGATCAATCCTTCAAAGCCCTGTTTGCCCTACTGGCCAAAGATCATGCATTCTTAATGCTAGTGGTCGGCTTCACTCTGGTGCTGATGGCCTATATGCAAATGACCATGAGCTTATTGCAATATATCCGCCTTAGCGGCATCACCAATCTCGAGGTCACTTTCGCCAGTCTGCTCACTCTAAACGGCCTGACCATTGTCATTTTCCAATTCCCCTTGGCCGCATGGCTTAAACATGTCGCGCCATTCCAACGCACCATATTGGGCGTTATCTTGTTCGTACTGGCATTTTTTATCTTCGCATTTTTCACTCAAAATGGCGGCTATGGTCTTTATATTGCGATGTTCACTCTCAGCCTAGGTGAGGCCATCCTCTTCCCGACCATCAATATCCTCATCGATCGCATGGCACCCGATCACCTAAAAGGCAGCTATTTCGGCGCCTCAGGCCTAAATTCATTCGGCATTGCCGCCGCCCCACTGATTGGCGGCTATCTATTGCAAGATTATGGTGGGCAAGTTTTATGGCTATTCATGGCCTTCACCAGCGCCATGGTCGGCCTGCTATTCTACCTAGCCCAAACCGCCAAACGCCCAGATTTTGCCTTCAAACAAAGCTAATCTATATTACATTGTCGCACTTTGCTGCCCAAAACATTACATCGTGGCAGATTGCTGCCACGGCACAAATTCCGCCCCACCAAAGCCCAATTCTTCGCTCTTAGAAAGCTCACCCGAGGCACATTTAATCAACATCTCAAATATCTCACGCCCCTTATCCTCAATGCTAGCCCCGTCAGATATAATGTCACCGCAATTAATGTCCATATCACCTTCCATCCGCTCATACATCTCAGTATTGGTCGCAATTTTTATCGTCGGCGCAGGCTTAAAACCCGATACACTACCCCGCCCCGTGGTAAACACCACCATATTCGCACCCGAGGCAATCTGCCCCGTCACCGATACAGGGTCATATCCAGGGCTGTCCATAAATACAAACCCGTGCTTGGTAATTTTTTCAGCAAATTTATAAACTTCAGTCAATGGCGCTGTGCCACTTTTAGCCGTCGCCCCGAGCGATTTTTCCAAAATAGTCGTCAACCCACCACGTTTATTTCCGGGCGATGGATTGTTGTTCATTTCGCCGCCGTTACGTTCGCAATAATCTTCCCACCATTCGATATGGTCAACAATCTTTTTCCCCACTTCAGGCGTCACCGCACGGCGAGTAAGCAAATGCTCCGCCCCGTAAATTTCAGTGGTTTCAGAAAGTATAGTCGTCCCCCCATGCGCCACCAATAAATCAGATGCATAACCCAATGCAGGGTTCGCCGTAATGCCCGAATACCCGTCCGATCCACCACATTGCATGCCCACCATAATTTCAGATATAGGCGTAGGTTTGCGCTCAATTTTATTCGCCAGCGCTGCAATCTCCCGCAATTGCTCAACCCCACGCTCAAGCGTGCGCTTCGTGCCGCCCATCTGCTGAATGGTCATATAACGGTAATTACCATCACTACGCACCGTCCGGTCACCCATTAAATTAGACACCTGCATCACCTCACAGCCTAACCCCAACAACAAAATACCGCCAAAATTCGGGTGCTGCGCATAGCCAGATATAGTGCGGAACAAAGTGTCATAACTCTCATCAGTCGCCGACATACCGCACCCCGTGCCATGCACAATCGGCACAATCCCATCAATATTCGGAAACTCATCAAGTATGCCCGATTTTTCGGCCGCTTCAGCCAGCATTTTAGCCACACTCGCCGAGCAATTCACTGTGGTAATAATGCCCAAATAATTGCGTGTGCCAACCCCGCCATCATCCCTCTGATAACCCATAAATGTCCGTTCATCACTGGCCATGGCAAGCGGTTTTGTATCACGCCCAAAAGCATAATCTTGCTTATGCTCACCCATCTCTAAATTATGCGTATGAATATGGTCACCAATCTCAATATCTTGCTTGGTTTGGCCAATAATTTGCCCATAGCGAATGACATTCTCACCCTTGGCAATTTTCGCAATGGCAATCTTATGCCCGCGGCCAATCGCTTCATTGGGCTGCCAATTATGGCCTTCAAGTGACTCGTTGGCAGCAATATTGCGCAGGGCAATCACCACATTATCAGTTTCATGAAGGCAAATGGTTTCAGGTTTGTGGGGCATTATAATTTTCTTTTCATTTGGCTGGCTATCATATAAATTAGGTTTAACGTTAATATTCTAATTGAAAGCCATTTTTATGCAAGTGTCCGATCGAATTTTATTAAACAACCGCACCAAGCAACAAGTGAGTTTAACCCGCATGGGCTTTGGCGGCGCGCCTCTTGGTAATATGTACACTACCATCACCGAAGATGAAGCTCAAGTCACCTTGCAAGCCGCCTATGATGCAGGCATTAGATATTTCGATACCGCCCCACATTACGGCCTCGGCACATCCGAAGCCCGATACAATATAGCCATGCAACGCTTCGGCCGCGATACCATCACCCTGTCGACCAAAGTCGGCAAGGTTTTATACGATTGCGAACCAGACGAAGTCACCCCAATGGGCTTCCAAAATGTTCCACAAAAACGCTTAGAATATGATTATACCTATGACGGCGTGATGCGCTCCTACGAAGACAGCCGCAAACGCCTAGGCGTCAAAAATGCCGATATTTTACTAGTTCATGATGTCGATGCCCTAAGCCAAGGCAGCCAAGAAAAGTCTGATGAAAAAATCCGCGAATTATTCGACAAAAAAGGCTATGACGCCCTCATAGAATTACGCGATGCAGGCGAAATCGCCGCCATCGGCGCAGGCGTAAACACCTGGGAAGCCTGCCAAACCCTATTAGAAATGGGCGATTTCGATGGCTTCCTATGCGCAGGCCGCTACACCCTACTAGAGCAAGAAGCCCTAGAAACATTTTTGCCAATGTGCGTAAAACGCGATGTAGGCATCATATTAGGCGGGCCCTACAATTCAGGCATCCTAGCCACTGGCGCAATAGCAGGCGCTAAATATAATTACGACGATGCCCCGCAAGACATCATCGACCGTGTCAATAAAATCGAAGCCGTGTGCAAAGCCCACAACACCACACTAATCGCCGCCGCCCTACAATTCCCCTTCGGCCACAGCGCCGTCAAAACCGTCATTCCGGGTGCAATCTCAACCCAACAAGTCACAAATAATGTCGAGATTTTCCAAACCGACATCCCAACCGCATTATGGTCAGATTTGCAAACCGAAGGCTATATTCGCGCCGATGCCCCGCTACCAAAATAACCCAAAGTTAAAGGAAAAAACCATGCTCATCATCAGTGCCGAATTCACCGCCAAACCCGAAAACCGCGAAGCCGTCATCACCGCCTGCAAAAAACTAATCCCCCTCTCAAATGCCGAAGACGGCTGTATAAGCTATGAGTTTTTCGAAGACACCGAACAAAAAAACCATTTCTTCTTTTTCGAACGCTGGAAAGACATGGATGCCATCAACATCCATATGGATATGCCCTATCTAAAAGCCCACGGCAAAATCTTCCCCGATCTAGTCATCGAAGGCACAACCAAGGTCGAAATACACGAAGTGACCAACACAAAACGCCTTGTCTAGCAGGAGGGGGGAATGGCACATCAATTCATCATATATGGCGATAGCTGCTCAGGCGTACCCAACGCCCCGCACGAAAAAACTCACGCCAAAATCAACAATATAATCAGCAAGTTATTGCCCACCCCCGAATTCATAATTTTTCCAGGTGACGAAGTAATCGGCCTCACCGCCGATGAAGCCGAACTAAAAAAACAATGGCAATACTGGCTAAATCACGAAATGGCATGGCTCGATACCGCGTCCATCTCCCTCTATAACAGCACAGGCAACCACACCACCTACAGCCCGATGAGCGAACGCGTTTTCGCCGAAATGTTCCCCCATCTCCCGCGCAACGGCGCACCAAACCAAGATGGCCTTTCCTACTTCATCCGCCGCGATGATCTACTACTAGTTTTCGTCCATACATTATGTGGCAACCTAGGCGGCGAAGGCCACGTCGAAACCCAGTGGCTAGAACAAACCCTAAAACAAAATGCCGACGCCAAATATAAACTCGTCATCGGCCACCATCCCGTTTTCCCCGTCAATGGCTATGCAGGCAATTACGGCCGCACCATCGGCGCCGAA
>NVQL02000118.1 GCA_002400495.2 Alphaproteobacteria bacterium
GCCATTCGGTAAAAATCAAATGATTTCGCTAGATAAATTACGCGAATTGAGTCATAGTGCAGCCGATTTGGCAGAATTATTTGCCAATCTCATTTCGGTAGAGACCGCCCTGGACGACATCCCGGCGCTGGCCATAAACCAAAATGAAATGAACGAGCTGAAAATGGGTCGTGAGCTTATACCTCAAAACTCAATTTCTGATCTTTCGGGCGAAGTTATGTGCCTTTTCGAAGGCACTTTAATCGCCATATGCGATTGTGATGGAATAAGCTTAAAACCAAAACGAGTGTTTAATATCATTTAGATGCTTATCTTTTTAAGGAGTATACGATGTCGATTACTACAGAGCGTAAAGCTGAATTGATCAAAGAATATGCAATTATAAAAGGTGACACTGGTTCACCAGAAGTACAAATTGCCATTCTTTCTGAAAGAATCAAAAATCTTACAGATCATTTTCGTGCAAATAAAAAAGACAATCACTCACGTCGTGGTTTGTTGGTAATGGTGGCGACACGCCGTAAGCTTCTTGATTATGCCCGTTCCAAAGACGAAGCACGTTATCAGAGCCTACTAGAGCGTTTAGACCTACGCCGTTAGAAAAAACAGCCCTTTCAAACACCTGTTTGAAGGGGTTTTTACATTAAACATTTTAGTGAATTGGTCGCTGAAATGATATGAATTGGAAACAAAATGTTTAATACATATAAACAAGAAATTGAATGGGCAGGCCGTACGCTTACCCTTGAAACTGGTAATATTGCCCGCCAAGCTGATGGCGCGGTTTTGGTCACATATGGTGACACGACTATTTTGGCAACTGTGGTTGCTGCTAGATCAGCTAAATCGGGTCAAGATTTTTTCCCGTTGACTGTAAATTATCAAGAAAAAGCCTATGCGGCTGGTAAAATCCCTGGTGGTTATTTCAAACGTGAAGGCCGCCCAACAGAGCGCGAAACACTGATTTGTCGCTTAATTGACCGTCCGATCCGCCCGCTATTTGTTGATGGTTTTAAAAATGAAACCCAAGTGGTGATCACAGTTTTAAGCCATGATCTAGAAAATGACCCAGACATTCCAGCACTTATCGGTGCTTCTGCTGCGCTGACCATTTCTGGCATTCCTTTTATGGGCCCTATCGGCGCCACTAAAGTTGGCTATAAAGATGGCGAATATATCATCAACCCAACATTTGAAGACATTGCTGAAGGCGAGCTAGAGCTGGTTGTTGCTGGTACTCATGATGCAGTGCTTATGGTTGAATCTGAAGCTAAAGAGCTAACTGAAGAAGTTATGCTTGGTGCGGTTATGGCTGGTCATGAAGCCTTCCAACCTGTACTTGAAGCCATCATTAAATTGGCTGAGCAATGTGCAAAAGCGCCTCGTGAAATGGTTGAAGTTGACAATAGCGAAATCGTTGCCAAAATCACTAAGTTGAGCGAAGAAGCTCTACGCGCTGCTTACGCAATCCAAACCAAAGCTGAACGTTCTGCAGCTGTTGGCGCGGCTAAAGACATCGCAATGACAGAATTTGCAGATTATATCGATGGCGATGTTGATCGTAAATTGACAGTTGCCGAAGCGTTTAAAGGTTTAGAGAAGAAAATCGTTCGCGGTAACATTCTTTCAACTGGCAAACGTATTGATGGTCGCGACCTCGATACAGTTCGTGCGATTGACTCGCGCGTTGGTGTTTTGCCACGTGCGCATGGTACAGCGATATTCACCCGCGGTGAAACCCAAGCGATTGTGGTTGCCACTCTAGGTACTGGCGATGATGTGCAATATGTTGATGAGCTAACAGGCACACGCAAAGAAACTTTCATGCTGCATTATAACTTCCCTCCATATTCTGTGGGTGAAGCTGGCCGTATGGGCGGCACAAGCCGTCGCGAAATTGGCCATGGTAAACTTGCATGGCGTGCGATCAAACCTCTACTTCCTAGCCAAGATGATTTCCCATACACAATTCGTGTTGTGTCAGAAATTACAGAATCTAACGGTTCATCGTCTATGGCTTCTGTTTGTGGTACATCACTTGCGCTTATGGATGCTGGTGTGCCGTTGGCGCGTCCTGTTTCTGGTATCGCAATGGGCCTTATTAAAGAAGGTGACGATTATGCTGTGCTTTCAGACATTTTGGGTGATGAAGATCATCTAGGTGATATGGACTTTAAAGTGGCTGGTACAATCAAAGGCCTAACATCTTTGCAAATGGACATTAAAATCGGCGGTATTACCGAAGAGATTATGGGCAAAGCACTGGCACAAGCCAAAGGTGGCCGTCATCATATCCTTGATGAAATGGCAAAAGCTTTGGATACAACTCGTGACGAAATGGGCGAATTTGCTCCACGTATCGAAACCATCCAAATCCCGACCGATAAAATTCGTGAAGTGATTGGCGCTGGCGGTAAAGTGATCCGCGAAATCGTTGAACAAACGGGTGCTAAAATCAACATTGATGATGATGGCATTGTGAAAGTGGCGTCTTCTGATGCCGCATCTATCGCAGCTGCAATGGATTGGATTAAAGGCATTGCCGTTGATCCTGAAGTTGGCAAAATCTTCGACGGTACAGTGGTTAAAGTCATGGAATATGGCGCATTTGTTAATTTTTACGGTTCAAAAGACGGTTTGGTACATAAGTCTCAAATCTCTAATGATCGTGTTGAAAATGTATCTGATCATTTGTCAGAAGGTCAAAAAATCAAAGTTAAATTGGTTAAAATTGACGACCGCGGCAAAATGAGCCTTTCATTGCGTGATGTTGAGCAAGACGCAAGTGAAGGTGATGCTGAGTAATTTCAGTTGATGCTTTAACAAGATTTAAAAGCCTCCAAGCTATCGCTTGGGGGCTTTTTTTTGATGCAAGCTCAGAACCTCTATCTGCCCCTCGTTTCCAAATAACGTGCCATCCGGTGAGTGCGTCCAGTAGCCGTTCGCAGCCCCAGTCAGCCCACGCGCGGCAGCTAGAGAGCGCAGCGAACGCACGCAAGTGTCAACAGTGAGGCTTAAGCCGAACGTATAAATGAAGTACCCGAGTATAGGCAGTATAGCTAACTTTCTTATGTCTTTGCTGCGGTAAATGTTGGTTCATTGGGTGCGGCTCTAGCGCAAACTTTCTAGTTCACAACTTTTCAGCCATCACTGGGCAGTATCCCTGCCAAAGCTCTGGAAGTCTGCATTTTCACGTTCGCCTTAAGGCTCTCTGTTAGCCCTTGCGGGCGCTCCATACGCTACGCGTACTGCGCTTGCCTGCCGCGCGTTCGTCTGCAGCGGCTGCGAACGGCCGAGCATGCACTCACTGAAATGAATGGAAGTTGTGGAAACGAGGGGCAGACGCAAATACCGAGTTTGCGGCTTGGAGTATAATTGCCACCGTGCTACCTTGCGGCAAAAAGAGGCAAAAATGAAAACACGTATTGCACGGTTGCATGTCGCACATGACTTACGCATCGAAACCATCGATGTGGCCGAACCTGCTGCGGGCGAGGTTCTCGTATCCATCGGTGCAGGCGGCATATGCGGTAGCGACCTACATTATTACCATCATGGTGGTTTTGGCGCCATACGGGTGCGCGAGCCGATTATTCTTGGCCATGAGGTTGCGGGCACAGTCAAAGCATTAGGTGCTGGCGTATCCAACGTTAAAATTGGCGATAAAGTGGCGCTTAATCCATCACTCCCATGTGGCAGCTGCCAATATTGCGACCAAGGTTTGCATCATCATTGCCTCGATATGCTGTTTTTTGGCTCGGCTATGCGTATGCCGCATGTGCAGGGTGCGTTTCGCGAAGCTATGGTGGTCAAAGCTGAGCAATGCATTCCGCTGGCTGATCATGTCAGCCTAGCCGAGGGGGCATGTGCCGAGCCATTGGCGGTTTGCACCCATGCGCGTAATCAAGCGGGTGAGCTTAATGGCAAAAAAGTGCTGGTTACGGGTGCGGGGCCCATTGGGGCTTTGTGTGTGGCTTTAGCGGTCGAAGCGGGCGCGGCCGAAATTGTGGTGACGGATATTCAGGATGCGACGCTTAAAATCGCACAACAGATGGGCGCTACAAAAGCCATCAACACTGGCACAAACCCCGATGCAATGATCGAATATGCCGCCAATAAAGGTCATTTTGATGTGGTGTTTGAATGTAGTGGTGCACCTGTTGCGCTTAGCACAGCGATAGATTGCATCCGCTCGCAAGGCATTATTGTGCAGGTTGGAATCGGCGGCGAAACGAATATACCTTTGAATGTTTTGGTGGCCAAAGAAATCGTGCTGAAAGGTACATTCCGCTTTAATGGGGAATATATTGAGGCGGTCAAACTTATTAACAATGGCAAAATAGATGTCAAACCGATTATAACTGGGCGTTATAAGCTCGAAGATGCAGTTGCGGCATTTGATACGGCAGGCGACAGAAGCCGTTCTGTCAAAGTCATTATAGAATTTTGAAGCAAAATATAGGAAGAATATTATGGAATTAGGTGCATTTTCAAGCAGTTTAGCGGTCAAAGACCTTTTGGTGTCTAAGGCTTTTTATGAAAAGCTCGGGTTTGTTCAATCGGGCGGTAACATGGAACATAATTATGTCGTCATGCGCAATGGCACCACCCTTATTGGCCTGTATCAAGGCATGTTCGAGAAGAATATTCTTACTTTTAACCCAGGGTGGGATTTCGATTGCTCTGAGCTCGCTGAATTTGCTGATGTCAGAGATATAGAAAAATCGTTAGAGGGTGACGGCGTGAAGCTGAGCACTAAGACAGAAGCTGGTAGTAAAGGCCCTGCTAGCATTACGCTTACTGACCCTGATGGGAATGAAATTCTGATTGATCAGCATCGTTGAATTGAGACTCTGAGTTTGAAGTTTTAAAAGGCTTTTGTGCGGTTAATTCTGGGGTGCACTCCTGTTGATGCTCTGGAAGTTTACATTTTTTCGTTCGGCTTCGCCTCTCTTTTATCGTTCGCGTTGCTCTCTATAAGCACTGCGTGCGTTCGCTCCGCTCTCTTGCCACGCCTAACGGCGACGCGCAGTCGCGCTTGCCTCAGCCAAAGGCTTCGGACCCTTTTCCCACGATAAGCACAATGAGCAAACTATATAGCACCTATATTCGGAGCTTCACCAAACTCTAGCTCACTATGCATAATGCGGTTAGGTTGGGTTGTGATTTTACCGCTGATCAGCGGCTGAGTGGCTTAGCTAGAGAGCGGAGCGAACGCACGCAGTGCCAAACATAAAGCAAACTTCCAGAGCATTAACTAACGGCCAACTGTCTTTATTTGCCGCTAAGCAGCTTTATGCCTGCGCCGACGAAAAATATGCCGAGAGTGGCTTGGATGTATTTTCTGGCTTTGGAATATACGCGTACCATTAAATTGGTTGAAAAAGCCACGGCATATACATAATGCATGATGATTGACATTAGAGTTGCACCCGTAACAATCACTGCAGCAACCCATAGTGGTGCGTCAGGCGCGAGGCCAAGCGATATAATTGCCACCCAAGATAGTGCGGCTTTTGGGTTGGTCATTTGCACTATATAGCCACGGCTATAATAGCCAAAGGCCGTGCGAGTTTCGCCATCAAGAGTTGTGGCCGTTAAGTCATAATCAGACATTGCACTACGTAATGATTTATAACCCAACCATAACAAATAAAGCCCACCGACTATTTTTATGACAAATAGTGCATAAGCATATTGGGTCAACAATGCCGACAAACCGACAGCGGTGAGCATCGCCCAAGTGAACGAGCCTGTCGCCACGCCCATAGCGAGCGCAATGCCAGATTTTCGCCCAACACTCATCGATGTGCCAATGATGGCCAAAATATTCGGCCCTGGGCTAAATATGCCCAACGAAAAAGCCGCATATGCCAATAATATGCCTGGTAGGTATAAATAAAATTCCTGCATTTATTTTTCTCCTTTTGAGTAAATTATTCATTTCAAACATTTGTGCAAGTGCCAATTTGCTAATTCTAATGGTGCCAATCCGTTGAATCCTTTGGCGCTTCGTTCCGTTCATTCATTATATTGGTCAGGTTTGGGCTGCACCTCAAGAATAACGGCGATCATGGCTTTATCAATTCACTATGTGGTAATGATGCGTTGCGCAAAAATATGCGATCTTCTTTTAATATGAATTTTTCTTTTTGCGCAAATTCATAATTTTCTTGCCCCAAAGGGTGTGCCAACAATCGCGCACGATAGGCTTCATATGCGGCTAAATCTTTGATGTTATAAAGGCCGTAAGCTGTGGTGGTCGAGCCTTCGTGCGGCGTATAATAACCTATTAAATCTGCACCGCATTGTGGTATGGCCTGCCCCCAATTTTGGGCATATTGTTCAAACTGTTGGCGTTTAAATGGGTCAATTTCATATTTTATAAAACACGTAATCATTACAAATAATCCTTTTTAATGTTGATAATGCATCTTTGGCGCGATGATTGTGCCACTTCATGCGCGGCAAAATCACTCTCAACTTTGTCCAATGCATCCACCGCCTCACGCAATAATTCTAGCAATTTTGAGCTTATTTCATTAGGTCGATTCGCTTGCGTTACAAATTCAATAAATCGAATGTAAATATGCTTTAGGAAAATCTCATTGGGCAGACCTGACCTTGTGCAAAGCCCATATGTGCCTGCCAAAAAATGCTGCCATGTTTCGCTATAATCGTCTAAATTCCACGAGGATTGTGGGTATATTTCAGCAATCTTCTGGCCTAGTTCTGTTGCCAAAAATTGCTTAATCGCGAAACCATATTGAGTTTCAAAATAATGTCGGGCGGCGTTCTCGGTCGTTATGTTTTTGTCGGCTATCTGCGTCAGCCATTCAAGCTGGCCTTTCAAATAAAACTTATATTTTTGAGTTTCTTGGTGTTCAGCCACAAAACTTTTTACCTGTAAATCATTGTCCATAATATACGAAGCTTTGGGCACCAAATTTGCCGCTTCCCACTCTTCCAAGGTTTGCAAATCAATATGAGCCGCCGCACAAAATGCGGACCGCTCAAGATATTTGTCATATAGATAATTTAACAGCATATTCCACTCCTGATTAATTCACCCCAAAATAGCAGGTTAAAATCAAAAATGGTTCGACTAACATCGAACTGTTATTGTTTGATGTCGCACAAGGATTTTGCAACTATGTGTGAAATGATTGATGGTAGCGAGATCTTGCCGATTATTGGCCTTGTTTACCCAATAGAAAACACGGCCAAAAACTTATCTGGCCGTGTCCCTGGTAAGTTAGTGCCTACAAGTGATGACTAAAAAATGCCTTGGCAAATAATCATCACAATACCTGCTACAATTATGTAAAACAGGTCAACAACCTTTGCATAGTTGGATTTTTTAATATAGCCACCCATAGAAAACACAAATACTGAGCAGGCTAAAATTGCCACAATCGCGGTGACCAGCATATCTTGCGTGGCGGTGATGCCAACAACCAGAGCCAATAAAAACAAGGCCACTAAGTTGCTGAGCATGGCCATAACGGGCATGTCATTCGCCTTGCCCAATTCAACTCCAGAGCCTTCAGCCCATTTTTTGCCAAAAAGCATGGAGCTATACCATGCCCAACCGACTAGAAAAGACACCATTGTGCCAACAATCACTGCCAGCCAATTTACATTTGCTAATTCTTGCATTTCATTCTCCTTTTGCTGTTAAAAGTTGGTGTAAACTTGCCAAAATGGCCAACCAACCGATATTGTGGTTATCCCGCATTTTTTCATCCAGAAACTTAACCTGAGTGAGGCGTATATGCGTGCCATCCACCGCCTCGCTCAAATTCAGGGTCACTGTCGAGCCATCTACAGAAAATGGCGACAGCCAGGTGAATACTAATTGGGTATAAGGCTGCAAAGCAAGATATTCGCCTTTATGTTCTAGGTGATTGCCATCAACGATCATGGTCACTTTAAAGCGCCCGCCAACATGTGGCTCGGTGCTTATATCAGTCGCCACCACACCTGGCGCGGGTGTCATAAATCTGGCCATTAATGCGGGGTTAAGCCATGCATTATAAACAAATTCAATCGGCGCGTTAATGGTGTGTTCCACGCTTAACGTCAATTCGCTCATATTTGTCTCCGTCGTCTGGCATTCCAATTAAGGCATCTAGGTTTTCGAGCCGCAATGCCCATATGGATTTCAAATTTTTAAACCAATTTTCTATTTCACTTATTGGCTCAAGCTCGGCTTCTATTAAATGCACGCGCCCCATGGTTTTGCGGCTCACTAGGCCAGCCTTTTCCAAAACTTTAATATGTTTGCTTATTGAGTTTAAGCTCATGTCGTAATGTTTGGCTAATTCGGTCACCCGTAAAGCGCCTTGTTGCACCAACATAGTCAGTATCGCGCGGCGGGTTGGGTCACTCGCGGCCTTTAATATATCCGATAGTTTTTCTGTATTTTTATATTCAACCATAAGGGTGAATATAAAGTAAAACAATGATTTGTCAACCAAATTATCCTATTCCCAAATAACCACCAGATTGCAAATCCCATAATTTTGCATAAATACCGCGCTTTTTTAGCAATTCATCATGGCTGCCTTGTTCGGCAATTATGCCTTTATCCAGCACAATGATCCGATCCATCTGGGCAATGGTCGATAGCCTATGAGCGATGGCGATTACCGTTTTGCCGTGCATCACATCATAGAGGCTGTCTTGAATCGCGGCTTCAACCTCGCTATCCAATGCCGATGTCGCTTCGTCCAATATTAAAATCGGTGCATTCTTTAGCATCACCCGCGCCAAAGCAATGCGTTGGCGTTGGCCACCCGAAAGTTTTACGCCGCGCTCACCCACCTCAACGTCATAACCCGTTCTGCCCTGATCATCCTGCAATTGCATAATGAATTCATGAGCATGGGCTTTTTGCGCCGCCTGTATAATTTCTTCGCGAGACATTGCCTCGCGGCCATAAGCGATATTCTGGGCAATCGAGCGGTGCAAAAGCGCGGCATCTTGGGTGACCATGCCGATATTTTGGCGCAAGCTGGTTTGTTTTATCTGGCGAATGTCTTGCCCATCAATGCATATTTGGCCTTGTTCTAGCTCGTAAAACCGCAATAATAAATTGACCAAGGTTGATTTCCCCGCGCCCGATTTACCCACCAAACCAACTTTTTCACCCGCTGCAATGGTTAGTGAAACGCCATTAAGCGCCGCATTGAGGTGGTTATTTTGGCCATATTGATGCTGAATGTCGCTAAATATAATCTCACCACCGCCAATGTGTAAATTCGGCGCGTCTGCCACATCCTTAATCGCCAATGGTTGCGCCAATATTTTGAGCGATTCACGCAACGCACCTAAAAACCCGTAAAGATTTGACATGCCATCCATCAACCATTCTGACATTAAAGAAATACGAAAGCTCAACGCAATTGATGTGGCCACCAACCCAATTGTCGCCGCGCCGATTTGCCACAAGACAACGCTATAAACCACCATGCCGACAATCAACAAGCTCGAAATGAACAGCAAACCAATGTTAATCGTCACTTCAACCTTTTGCAAACCGACAAAACTCAACCGCGTGGCTTCAATCTTTTGGTCACTCTGCTTGTCTTCAAATTTATTATCTGCGGCAAATAATTTGACCGTGGCAATGTGGCTATAAGTGTCAACCAACATGCCATTTAAGGCCGAATAATCATTCTGAAATTCGGCGGATTTTTGCTGAAATTTTGGCACGACATAAAGCATCAAACCCAAATAAATGACCAACCAAGCCAGCATTGGCCAAATTAGCCTGATATCAATAACGGCCATGAGCCAGATCGAGCCAATTATGTAAACAAACACGTAAGACAAGGTGTTTAAAATCTGATAGGCCGCGCCCGTGGCGCTGGTGCCGGCATCACGCACATGGCCTGCAATGCGGCCTGCCATGTCATTTTCAAACCAGCTTAACGATTGCTGCACGATGTAATGGTGTAAGCGCCAGCGGATGAGCGCCACGGCGTTGGGTCTGAATATAATGTCATTGATGCCTTCTCGCAATAAAGGTGCGAAGGGGCGGATGATCAGTGTCAAGGCGATGACAATTAGAAATTCTGTGCCGTGGCTTTGCCACAGGTCTTGCGGCGTGGTGGTGGTTAAATTGTCTACCAAGCGCCCTGCATAGCCGATCAACCACACTTCTAACCCCGCGCAAATGATGGTCATGAATAAGCTGATGGCAATGAGCGGCCAAAAACCTTTTAGGTTTTTCACCATAAACCGCCATGGGTTAGATGGTGGCGCCTCCTGAGAATAAGTCTGGTATGGGTTTAGAAATTTAGTGAAGAATTGAAACATGATGATTCCGATGGCGTTTGGAGAGTTTAATGACGCGCAATGAAGCGATGTGAAAACAAAGTTTTCAGCACTCGGAATCTTTTTCGATGTATAAAATCTAACGCGCCTGCCACCACATGTCAATATCTACCCATTGACAGCAGGCACAGTTCGTTTATTGTCGAACTATGAAACTAGGCCCTGATATATCCTCCACCGCCGCTTTGATTGGCGACCCTGCCCGCGCCAACATCCTCACCGCGCTGATCAGCGGGTGCGCATTGACCGCGACTGAATTGGCGTCTGAGGCGGGTGTGACCAAGCAAACCACCAGCTCGCATTTGGCTAAATTAGTCGATGGTGGGTTTTTAAGTGTCGAAAAACAAGGAAGGCATAAATATTACCGTTTGGCCAATCACGAAATTGCGGCCTTGCTCGAAAGCTTGGCCAATGTGGCGGCTGACATCGCGCCCAAGCGTGTGCGCACTGGGCCTAAAGAGCCTGCATTGCGCAAGGCCAGAAGATGTTATGACCACTTGGCTGGTGAAATAGCGGTAAAAATGTTTGATGGTTTTATTGCCCAAGGGCTGATTGTCAATGATAGAAATAACAATCAAGGTTTTCCAATTCTTACGACCAAAGGTACAGAATTCTTTGATCGGTTCGGCATCGATATAAAAAATCTTAACAAGCAAAAACGCCCGATTTGCCGTTCATGCCTCGATTGGAGTGTGCGGCGGCATCATTTGGCAGGTGGTTTGGGTGCGGCTTTATTAAGCGAATTTGAAAGCCGCGGCTGGGCCAAACGCAGCGCTAAAAACCGCATCATTGAATTTAGTCAAACGGGCGAACAAAAATTGCTCGCGGCGTTTTTATTGTAAAAATATTTCCCAACGGTGATGCTTGATTATCTTATCAAATCACCCGCTTCACTTTTGCGGCTGATGTTGGCGGCGATAAACCCACCAATGCCCAACAAAATGAATAAAACAGCACCAACAGCCGCGCCTGTGCTTGGTTCAACTTTGCTAATTTCGGCAATCAAATCACTAAAATCACGCGCAATGCCACCTGCAAATGCCGCCATATAAAGAATTGGGCTTTTTAAATAGACAGCCATGCCTGTGACAATCGCCAAGCCAATGGTGCGCCCGCCCCAAGATACGGTCATGCTAGGGTCGGTTTGCACAAAGAGGGTCATCACACCCAAAGCGCCGCCTAAAATACAGACAATTAACGCAAAAATAGTCACCCATAGAGGGATGGCAATGGTTGGGCGGCTGGTGGGGATATTTGGCATTTGAGGTTCCTTTTTGCCGATTTAGCACTTGCTGCACGACCATTGCAAGCGTTTAATTCTATTGTCTTTGTAACTTTAAACACAGGGTCACTCGTTGCAAATCCAGCGCGAACCATCAACCCCACAACGTTTCAGCAAATTCAGGGAAGCATCCTGCCAACACTCTGGAAGTCTGCATTTTTACGCCCACCTTTCGGTGGGCTAGTGGCCCCTGCACCCCGAGGGCACTTCCTCGCTACGCTCACGGCGCGGGCTCTTGCCTCCGCAAGCTTGCTACGGGCTAACCGCCCGACGGCCGGTCGGCCTTGCCTCAGCCTTTCGGCTTCGGGCTTTTTTCCCACGATCAGCATTATAATAGGGCAGATTTGGGCTCTGAGCTTGCTTTAACTCACTGCAAGTTTTTGCAACTCGACTAGCTCTTTGACGCTGTTTTTGGCCAGGCCGAGTAGGCCGATGAATTCCTCTTCGGAGAATGGGTCGGCTTCGGCTGTGCCTTGAATTTCTACAATGCCGCCACTGCCAGTTAGGACGAAATTTGCATCGGTTTCGGCTTTGCTGTCTTCGGCATAATCTAAATCAGCGACTAGTTTGCCGTTATAGATGCCGCAGCTTACGGCTGCTACATGGTCTTTCAATGGGTTTTCGGTTAGGTCGGTGTTCTTTTTTATCCATTCAATGGCATCATATAAAGCCACCCATGCGCCTGTGATGGCTGCGGTGCGGGTGCCGCCATCGGCTTGAATCACGTCACAGTCTATGGTGATTTGGCGCTCGCCTAATACTTTTAAATCCACCACGGCGCGTAATGAGCGGCCAATGAGGCGTTGAATTTCTTGGGTGCGGCCACCTTGTTTGCCAGCGGCGGCTTCGCGGCGCATGCGGCTGCCTGTTGAGCGTGGCAACATGCCATATTCGGCAGTTACCCAGCCAGAACCTTTGCCACGCAGCCAAGGCGGCATGCGAGTTTCGACTGATGCGGTGCATAAAACATGGGTATCACCAAACTTCACCAAGCATGAACCTTCGGCATGTTTAGAAAATCCGCGTTCTAAAGAAATGGCGCGCATGTCGGCTAAATTACGGCCAGAAGGGCGGTGGTTTTGATCGGTCATATTGCATCCTATATAAATTTGTTTTGACAAATGTTTACCCGCCCTAAAGCTGATAAGCAAGATTTATCTTGAATAACCATTGGTGCAGACTAATATACAAATAATGACTGATAATTATGCATATTTAGACCAAATGAATAAGCGCTCGCGAGATATTTTTAAGCATCTTGTTGAGAGTTTTTTAAAAGATGGTGCGCCTGTGGGCTCGCGCACCTTAAGCCGCGCTTTGCCCAATAGCCTGTCGCCTGCGTCTATTCGCAACGTCATGAGCGATCTAGAACAATTAGGCTTAATTGCCTCGCCGCATACCAGCGCGGGGCGCATTCCCACCCAAAATGGCCTGCGGATGTTTGTCGATGCGATGCTTGAGGTTAGCCATATAAAGCAAGAAGATCAGCAATATATTGAGCAGCAAATGGCGCACCGTGCGGGGGCAGATCACAAACAAAATGTCGATGATATTTTGGGCGAAACCAGCTCCTTGCTGTCAGGTTTAAGCCATTGCGCGGGCATTGTGCTGACCCAAAAACAAAGCCGCCCGGTTCAACATATTCAGTTTATGCGGCTCGATAGCGTTAAAGTTTTGCTGATATTGGTTTATCAGGATAATGAAGTTGAAAACCGCATTTTACAAGTGCCCGCTGG
The DNA here is from genome assembly GCA_002400495.2 of Alphaproteobacteria bacterium. Taxonomy (GTDB): domain Bacteria; phylum Pseudomonadota; class Alphaproteobacteria; order Rhizobiales; family OSC116; genus OCS116. Next base: position 13,360 of record NVQL02000118.1, read on the forward strand.
CTTGCCTGCTTCGGCACTTGAGCAAGCCAATAATTATCTCAACGCCCATGTGGCTGGTCTGACCATTGCCGAGGCCGAACGCGTTATCGCCAAGGATATGGAGGCCGCCAAACTAAGTCTTGATAGCCTGACTTCTGAATTGGTAGCTTCTGGCATGGCGACATGGTCAAGCGATGATGTCGATGACCGTAATTTAATTGTACGTGGCCGCTCCAATTTAATTGATGATGTGTCGGGTTTAGAAAATCTCGATCTGATCAAACGTCTATTTGATGATTTAGAAACCAAAAAAGAATTGGTCAATCTGTTAGATTTGGCCGATAATGCGGAAGGCGTGCGCATATTTATTGGCGCGGAAAATAACTTATTTTCTATGTCAGGTTCATCTTTGGTGGTCTCGCCATTTCATGATGAAGAAAAAAATGTGATAGGGGTTTTGGGGGTCATTGGCCCGACACGGCTTAATTATGGCCGCATCATTCCGGTTGTCGATTATACCGCCAAAATGGTCGGTCAGTTGATCGGTAAAAATTATTAAGAAAAAAAATGCAAAAAAATGCAGTTTTTACTTGATTTTTGCTCAATAAAGACTGATATGCAGATTAGAATTTTGCCTGATCGCAAATATAGGATTTGAATATGAATAACCCACAAAACCCATTTGATGCCGAAGAGCAAGCCCGTATGGATGCTGAGCGCGATTTTGAAACTAATGATTTTGATGATGACAATGATTTTGAAGCGGCATCAGAAGCCAATGATGAAGCCAGCCGAATGGCGCCTTCTGAAGTCGAAGCTGCAGCCGAAGCTTTGCAAGCTGCCGCCACACAGATCGAAACCCTAACCGAAGAAGTGGCCAGCCTTAAAGACCGTCTATTGCGCGAAATGGCCGAGATGGAAAATCTACGCCGCCGCAGCGCCAAAGAAAAAATCGATGCGTCTAAATTTGCCATCACTGGTTTTGCCCGCGATATGATTAGCGTGGGCGACAATCTGGACCGCGCCTTGCAAGCCCTACCAGCCGATGTGCGCGAAAACGCGGCCGATGAAATTAAAAACCTATTCACCGGCGTCGAGATGACCAATCAAGAAATGCTGAATGTTTTTGACCGCAACGGCATCAAGCAATTGAACCCAAAAGATGAGAAATTCAACCCGAATTTCCATCAAGCCATGTTTGAAGTGCCCAATACAGAAATTCCAAACGGCACCATCACCGAAGTGGTGCAAATTGGCTATGCCATTGGCGACCGCGTATTGCGCCCTGCACTTGTTGGCGTGTCTAAAGGCGGGCCAAAATTCGCCCCGCAAGCCGTTGCTGATACAACCACCACAACAGAACCGGATTTGGGCGGCAGCATTGATACCAGTGCTTAGGCAATCGCCAGTGTTTAGGTAAACCTATGGACATCGAAACCGAAATTTTAACCACAGTCCCGACCATATTTATTTTGTTAAATTGGTTCGGCATTGTGGTTTTTGCCATTTCGGGCGCATTGGCCGCATCACGTAAAGAAATGGACATTATCGGGTTTATTATTTTTGCCAACATCACCGCCATTGGCGGCGGCACAGTGCGCGATATGATGCTCGGCCTGACCCCGGTTTTTTGGGTCGGCGATTATCATTATATCATCGTGGCCACCTTAGTGGCGACTGTGGTTTTCTTCACCGCACATATCTCCCAATCCCGGTTCACTTTGCTGCTATGGGCTGATGCCATCGGCATATCGACCTTTTGCGTTTTG
>NVQL02000114.1 GCA_002400495.2 Alphaproteobacteria bacterium
CCTGCTAGATGTGTGCATTGAATACCTTAGAAGGCGAACATGTACAGTCTTAAATCTGTTGGTGATGTTACCCTGTTAGCTCGGAAAATCCGGCTTTTCACGTCCTATTAATAGGTAGGTTCCAGACGCGGCCTTTCTTGTGGTCGTTGCGATGATGCTTTGCTTTAAACCCCACAGCTTCGCGGGAAGCTCTGCTTATGGCTGTGCTGACGGTCACACGCCTGCCATGAATACGACCTTGCGGCTCTGCTATTTTACCCAATTTGAAATATTCAACATACTGCGGATCAACACCTTTGTTGCAATAATTAGCAACCCGTTTGTCCGTGTCAGGCGTGATACGCGTTATCTTGATATCGAAGGGCTGTAAGTCACTTGTTGTCTTTTCCACCCATTGTTGAAGCTTTTTCTGAAATTCCTCGAGCATGCCTTCGGGCATGTGTAACACCCAATTTACATGCACAGCTCCTGTTGGGGCTTCAATTGTGTAGGTATATATTGGCGGCAATGCCTGCCCACCGGACTTCTTTTGGCGATAGTTATACCAGTTTCGAAATTTGCGCCTAATTTTTGTGAATTGAGTAGTTACACTCGCACTTAACTGATCCCGCAAATGCAAAACCGTGTAGACATTCATTGGATGCCCCGTATTTTTAGCAAAATCAAAGGCGTGAAAGACATTTGTGGCGGCGCGTCTACCAATATGCTCGGTATAGTTAGTTTTTGTCACACTACGTCCACTATATACTAAAGATGTCGATCTTCCCTTTGACATCAGAAGCAGTGATTCGGAACAAAATAGCAACATTAAATTTAATGTTCCACAAAAATTGTTCGGAGACTTCAGCTTTTTATGATAAAATTCTGTTCTAGAAAAGCCAAAGGGAACCGTGAGGTTCCCTTGGTATATAGTTCCATTTCTGGAAGCGGTCACTCTTACAAGCGCCGTATGTATTCTTATACTCGCATTAATTTTGCTGGATTTCAAGCAAAATCGCTATTGTATGGTTAGCGCTTTGTTATCAATCATTCTTTGGTAAAGGTAAGCATCCCCAAACCAATTTCAAGATATCCTGAAATTCATCATCGGGAACACGTTTGATTATTCTAGCAGCAGGGCTTAAGCGACTGACCGCAACACTAGAGATTTTATCGCATATTGCCCATGACGCTTTTCCATCAATCGTTGTTCTTAATGGGAACGTTGTTTTATCCGTCTGAGCTTGGCTGGAACATGGAATCACCGTTACCGTTGAATACAACGTGCTTGATAGAGACAAAATAATGACAGGGCGTACCTTCCAAAGCTCTGGAAGTTGTGCATCTTCTGGGAAGTCACACCAATACAACTGCCGAATTTTAGGAGCAGCTCTAACGCGCGGTTCAATTCTTGGTGGTTTTTGTCGAATATCATCGGTCATAAATTCATAATGGCTAATTTGTTCCCTGATATGCAATCAAATATTAAAAACTATTCCCAAAGTTAAAAAATCCCCCTCTTTGTCTCTCCCCCAAGGGACAGCGCCTAACGGCGAGGATGCCGATAACAACGATTATTATGCGGCAATTTCTAACGGTCTGCACCGTCTACCTACTGGATCAGATCCCCGTGAGGATCTCCGATGCCTTTTTTTGTTGGCCAGATCCTCGGTGACAAAAAAGCAGCTCTGGATCTCGCGTACTTTTTTGAACATTCATCTGCACCCAAACATTTGCTTAATGCCGTTTAGCAAATGTTTGGGCAAGGGTGTTTTCTTTTCCCTGCTTCTCGGAGCCACTTTCGCAAGAGCGTTATTCTGGTGCATAGGTTCTGGTAACACCCGTAGGGGCGCAACGCAGAGTAGCACCGCGCAAGCGGTTGGGATCAGGTTCTAGGTATCAGATTATAAGCGTCGAATGTGGCGGGACACAGGGAAAAATCCCCCTGCTTATTGGTGATCTTGAGCATGCCTTAAATTGCGCCTGGTCTTCGCGTAGCGTTGACCAAGCGCAAGCCCTATAAATTAAAATATAATCTCTGCCACAGTTGACGCTAACATTCTTGATAGATGTTATGGGGTTCGGGAACCATGTTTGATTTTTGACAGGAAAAAATATGCACGATGCAAAATTATCTACAATTGAGACGCGCATCCGAACTCTGACAACGACAATCATCGGGTTCGATGATCTGCGGAACAGTGGCGAAAACAACTCCGCTGTAAAAAACTTGGAATATATCGGCTATGTTGTCGCGGCTGGTTTTGAATTGGCGGAATTGGTTCTAAAAAATATAAAATTTTGGTGTCCTGAAGCACCAAAAAAATACAGTCCATGGGGATGGATAAAAGCCGATGCCTTGGTCATTCATATGAGCGTGAATTTCGAACTACACGACATTCAACTTGAAAATTATAGCCGCTCTAAGCGCTTAGAAAAAAATATTAATAGTGAATTTTCCAAAGGATAAAGTGACCATGAATAATAGTGAAATGATGCACCTGCTCGATCAAATGCACTCGGCTTCTGACGGTGTGCATATTGCTGAAAATCACCTCAATGATTCAGAATATGAAAACGATACTGATATTTTGATCATGGCGCAGGAGCTGAAGGATAAAAGCGCACTCAGGCTCGCAAATATTACCTCGGATTTATTGGCCGAAATCATCAAACGCCGCCACGCAATGGGTGATTTTCAATACCCGTTTTAATAGTAGCAACGACAACGGAAAGTCAGTCTGATTTGCATAGTGGGGGAACAAACTAGACTGCGCTTTAATATTAGCATATTCAGGCAAAGATAATAGCGGGTTTTAGGCTGTGTGGTCGATGTGAGCATGAAAAATGCTGGCCACGAATGAGAAAGTCGAAGTTTTACGCTGAGAAAACAACACTGGCATTTCCCTGCCAAGCATTTGTGAGCTGCCAGCTTGCACAGTTGCTTGTGATTGGAATAAATTATCGTCTGTATCTCATTTATTGAACAAATGAGTATTTGGCCGTGCGCGTAGCGCACATAATAGGCCAAATTCCTTTTAGAGCATCCGGCTATGCCGGATTCCTTTTATAGTTACAAGCGAAGCGCAGGGACGTTCTTTTTTTTAATATTGGTGATTATCGTTTAGTGTTTTTATTTGTGTTTAGATTCGTGTTTAGATTTTATCGAAAATGCATAAGTATTTGAAAGAAAATGGAAAAAAACACCTATTTTTCGTGTTTGGTGTGTGAAATGACGAATCAGGGTGTGTAATATGACGAATCTCGGTGTGTGAAATGACGAAGACAGCTTTTATCCATTTCTCCATTCCATCCACATTGATGTGGTGTGTGAAATGACGAAAATATTTGACGCGGTGTGTAAAATGACGAATCATAATCCTAGTGTGTGAAATGACGAATCAGTATGACCCAAGAATCAGCAAAAACCAACCGTTCTCCCCTCCTCCCAGATAGACATCCCGAACCGGATTTCTTTATCTGTGATATTTTTGATGCCGCGCCAAAATCGGACACTGCATCAATGGAATATCCGCTTTTTACCCTTTCCACGAAGCCAGATATGACAGTGCGGGAATATAAAAACGGGAAAACATGGCTTAAAATATCCCCTTCAAATTTAGGGCTGGCAACAGTCCATGACCGCGATATTTTGATTTATTGCATATCGCAATGTATGGCACGTTTGAACAAGGGGCAGACAGTCCATAAAACCCTACGTTTTAACGCCCACGATCTACTAAAGACAACCAATCGACAGACCAGTAAAGAAGGCTATGAGGGCTTTAAGGCGGCATTGAAACGCCTACAATCAACACAGATTGAAACCAACGTTGTGACGGGTGGAAAAGAGCAATGGGAAGTATTCAGCTTCATTGATGGGGCAAAGACAATTAAGGAGTCTCGTGACGGTAGAATGCAAGCCATTGAAATAACCCTGTCTGATTGGGTCTTCAATGCCATTAATGAAAAAGGCGGTGATATTCTCACGATTTCGCGGGATTACTTTAGACTGCGTAAGCCGTTAGAACGCCGCTTATATGAAATTGCTCGCAAGCACTGCGGGCAAAACCCTAGATGGAATTTCAAAGTCGAAAGTCTCCACAAGCGCACAGGATCAACGTCCACGCTGAAGGAATTTCGCCGCATGTTGAAAAACATCATCGAGGCGAACACCAAACACGGCCATATTCCCGACTACACATTTCAGCTTGATGGTGATTTGGTCATTATCCGGCCGCGTGGGAATTTCATTGAAATTTTTGACGACAGCCCCCCTGCCCTTGCTTTTGATCAAATTACCCTCAAATCATCAACCTATGAAACCGCCCGTAAATTTGCTGGGGGATATGATTTGCATGGATTTTTAGTGCCTAGCTGGAAAGAAATGTTGGCCATAAAAAAATCAATGCCGGATAACGCTGATGCTTCATTTATTGGCTACGTTAAGTGGTACATAGGTAAGCATGGGAACGCATGATATTTTAGATAATTTCATTACAATTGATAGTATCAATATTTTCGATACGTTCAATAATATTGATACTATCAATATTATTGAGTATTTTGAAATTATCAATAGTTATGATATAAATGATATTATCAGTAATTAGGAAAGTATCAGTATCATGAAAATTACAGTTTACAGCGCGAAAGGGTCTGCGGGGAAAACCCCGATTGCGACAAACATCGCTTTGGATCGCGAATATGCTATTGGCACAAATGAACGCTTCCACGTCTTTGATAGTTTCATTCCTGACAACCGGCTATTGACTGTTGATTTAACCGAGAGCTTCCCAACGATACCCGACGATATTGATATTGTGTTTGATCTTGCCGGAGCAATCTCTGAGCATTCGCACAGTATCACAAGCGCTTTGTCCCAATCAGACTTGGTGATTATTCCCATTTTTAATGAAGTAAAATCTCTCAATGCCGGAATAGGAACGATCAACGAAGTTCTGAAATTCAATCAAAATATTTTGGTGGTTTCGACCAAATTGCAAAAACAAAGCAATGAGCATTTTACTGGTGACTGGCGTAATAGCCGTGACCACCAAAATATCGCGGCCGCAATCGTTCAATCAGGTTTATCAGACAAAATTCCGGTCTTGCCGTTGAAATTCTCAAAGGTCTTTGATGCCATTTTCGAAAAGGAAATGTCTATCAGGCAGATTATGGGCGCTGAACCTCTGGCGGCTTACACCTATAGAGAAATCGCCAAACAATTTGATGAAATTTATAAACACATAGATGGGGTGAAACATGCCTAGTAAAAACGATTTATCCGGCCTAAAGACCGCATCAAGAGCAACGTCAATACTGCCAACAAAAGAGCGGCCACAAGCTGTGCCAGCAACGAAGACGGGCAGGGTAGGGCGACCAGCCAAAGAAAAGGCCGCAAAGCGCAGTTATAAAATAACGCTGTCCCTAACCGAAGAAGAGGGACAGAAAATTGCTGAGAAATCAGGCTTGGCTGGGGATGCCACATATCTGTATGACCAGCTCAAGAATAATGGGGCTTTTGATTAATTCGATACTATCGAAATTATTCGCGCTCTTGGTCGTCTCGATCTGTATCAAGGTTCTGTTCTTGCGGTTCTGCCACCTTTTCGCGGAAAGCGTCAGCATAAGAATCTTGCAAAGATTGTTCTGATGCTTCCGGCTCCGGTGTTTGTTGAACAGCGCGATCATCATCACCGCCAGAACTGCTTTGTTCGTTGTCCTGCTCCGGCACTGGTTGGCTGGCCTTATCAAACTCCGTCCGGTAATCCTTGCGCACATGTGCAAGCACGGCTCTTTCCTTAAATGTACGATCATGCTCGATAGGGGAGGGGACTGCCTCTAAAGCTTGTTCCCGTTCGGCGTTCCTATCACGCCATTCTGATTTTAGGCGTTCGGCCTCTTCAAAATGCTGCTGCTTTAGGTCTTCGCGCTCCGTGGTCAAATGCTCTCTGTTTTCCGCGAGGCTTGCCGCATGAGCTATTTTAAGCTCCTCGGCGCTGCGTTCCGCCTTTAGAGCTTGCTCGCGCTCTACGGCCTTCCTTGCGCGTTCCTGCGCCTCGTCAAAATACTGTTTCCGACCTCCGGCATTGGTCGCCGCCTGAAACGTCTTGACGTTGAACCCGCGCCGATGGCCTCCAATATCTTCCGGCGAGGCAAACACAGTTTTGAACGCATTGGCTGCACGGCCAAAAAATGAAGCTTCCAGACTTTCAAAAGTCCGGCGCTCGGCTTCCTGCTGGTCGCGCAATTCGCGCAAGTGCGGCCTGTATTCCTCCCGCGCCGCTGCCTTGGCATTGTTGATCTGGGTTTGTAGCTGACGGCCAAGAACGCTTTTGCGCTCTTTGTGTGCCTCAACCAACAAATTCCAATCGTTGGCCTGTTTCTCGGCGTTTGTCCGGCCGTGCTGTGCAAGTGCCGCATCTTTCTCAAGCTGCTCGGCCGCGACGGATTTCAGGCGGTGATTGTCGTTTGATGCGTCACGGTATTTTTGATCCTGCTCGTAAGCATTGCGGGTTTTGCGTTTGTCGGCTTTGACGTATTCGCCGTTCTCGCGCATGTCCTTGTTTTCCTGACGGGCAGGGGTCTTTTCATCTGTGCCGTGGCGCATGGAATAATCCAAAGCCCATGCTTGCGCTTTGATGTGGTCGTTGTTGGTCGGTAGCACCAAACCAGTTTGCGGATGGATGCGATTTATCATCATGTGCAAATGACCGTTTTCGGTGTCCGAATGAGCATACAAAACTGCTTGATGTTCATCAGCAAACTGGCGCAGTTTGGGCTTGTTCTTTGATCGCATTTTTGCGGGATCAGCTCCGAGCTGCGCAAGCAATTCATCAGCGGCCGCTYGCATGTCTTCGCGGCTCTGTGGCTCGTCCGTATGGAACGACAAAATGACGTGCATGACAGCCCCATCTTTGGGTGCTTTCCCTGCGCGAATACCWGAATTTTGTTTGAGCTGGTTTTGTGCTTGGGCGGTTGCTGCCATGATTTTCCAAGCGTGGTCGGAATCCTCAATACCAATATTGCGGGTGTCGATCCACTCAACGCGCTCCGAAGTTTGGGCGCGTTCTTGGTCATGGCTGCAATAGGCATGTAGACCCTTAAAGCTGTGTCCCGCCTTGGCCGATGGATTAATAACAACAATCATCCGGCCGAGTCCTTCAGGGAAAGCTTCAGGGCATCCCGCGCCGCCTGTAATTCTGCTTGCAGCTCCGCGCCAATTTCCCGCCAATACTGCGCGAAGTCGCGGCCTTGGTGGGTGGCGGCTGTAAGCTGATTTACATTGTTGCCGATCTGGGACAATGCGACAGCGTAATTGTTCAAGGCGGCAATATAGGCGGGGTCGCTGCCGGAACGGGCAGGGGGCAATGCAGCGCCCAGAATGCGGCGGCGAATGAATTCGGTTTCGTCCAATCCGACATTGGCGGCATTGGCACGAACAACCTCACGCTCGGCAACGGTCACGCGGCAGCGTGCCCAGTCGGAGCGTAATTCATCTGCATGTTTTTTTGGCCGTGCCATATCTTCCTTTCATCGTATCCAAGGGCGCTCCTTGGTCGCTATTCAACATCGAAATGTTGACGGCATCCAATCCGCGTAGGGTGGTCATGTTTCCAAAGCAGCTCGAAGGCTCTTTGGTCGTCTCCAAGGGTGAAACCTTGGGCGCTATCCAACGTCGAAACGGTTGGTGCGGGATTGGTTCAGGAAGGGGGCATACCCCTTAGCCTGATTGTGGATTAAAGGGCGCAAAAGCCCTTACCAGACTGATGAAAACGCCCCTTTTGGGGTGTTAAAATCAGGTTTATGTAGCACATAAACATATCTGGCTACCCGTACTAGCTCAAAGATTGCCATAATCAACCGAAAATAGCAACTTTATGACAAAAACACCCCGCAAACTCCCATGGGTCAACGAACCTCGGATGCGTCATAGGAATCACAATCCCTCAAAATGCACAGACAAAATTTGCTGCTCCCAAACCGGAGCAAACCACTAAGGGGCGTTACCCCTCGCGCCTACAAGTGGCCGAGCCTCCGCGCTTCGCTTGTGCGGCCGCACCAAAACCACTTGCACTTGCTACCCCCATTCTCGCCAAAGGGCAGGGGTGCGTGCACCCTGTTCCATAGGAGCAAAAATGAATTGGTGAGAAACCAACTCGATTGCTATAACTATTGGACATATTAGAATTGGGGAATATTCCAAGATGAGTTTAAATCGTTTCACTGACACGTTGCTCTATAGGCGCGCAAAGTATTTTGCTTTTATTGTTCTGTTAACAATTTTGTCTCTGGCAACCATGGGAATAATTATACTTCTATGGAACACGTTCGGCGCTAAATATCTGGTGAGCGCATATACGGCAACATTGGGGCAGCCCTCCGTAAGTCAGGTAGACGGCGCAGACCTTGGAGCGCTCGTGGTATCTATCATCAGAATTTTATATGCCCCTCCCCAATGGCTTACATTTGTATTCCTGTTGGGGATGTTTCTCTTCATTCTAGAAAACTATAAATTGTTCGCCCTGCAATATTTCGGATGGGCATTTGCGGCGCTTCAAAGATTCAAAGACGCAGGACATTTTTCATCCGGTGGCAATGCCCGTTTTGCCGGAATGTTTGAAGAATACCAGACCAAAAAATATGCAGGTATCTACTACGGGCGATCACTGTTCAATCGTGATTGGTATATATTCAATGATGATGATCGCCACATGCTGACAATAGCGGGCTCGCGTTCCGGCAAAGGCGCAACCGCTATCATTCCCAATTTATTACGCTGGCGGGGCAATGTCCTGTGCATTGATCCCAAGGGGACAAACACGAACGTAACCGCGCAAAGGCGGCGCAACATGGGGCAAGAGGTGTTTGTGATTGACCCCTTCAATGTTGTTCCAAATGAAGAACCTGCACACTTCAACCCGCTCGATATTGTCGATCCTGAAAGCCTGACCGTTGTGGAAGATATTCGGCTGTTATCAGAAGCGTTGATTCCTGCGGAACCGGACGAAAAGAACACGCATTTCACCGAAAGCGCAAAAAGTATTTTGGATGGATATATTGTGCATGTGGTGACAAGTGGCGATTACCCAAGCCCTTCGTTGATCGATGTCTACGACATAATCAACATGAATAATTTTAGTGAGGAATCCGTGGAAATTCACGCAAAGATGAGCACAAACAAATCATGCGGTGGACTGGCACAACAAACTGCCCAAAGAGTTTTGGAGAGCATGGATACGAATGAATTTAAAAGTGTCGTGGCCACCCTTAAAACCAATTTGAAATGGCTCGCTTCCGAGGCATTCAAAGAGACCCTGACGCACTCATCTTTCAGTTTTGACAACATGAAGAACTCAAAAATGAGCGTCTATCTGGTGATCCCGCCGGACATGCTGACAACGCACAAGCGGTTTCTGCGCCTGTTCGTCAATGTGGCATCAAGCCGATTTACCAGAGGGGGAAAAGCCAAAATCACAACCTTGTTCATCATCGATGAAGCCCCCGCTTTGGGATACATGGAAGAGATTGCAAAAGCCTATGGCGAACTTGCGTCCTACAATTTGATTATGTGGACTTTCTTCCAAGACAAAGGGCAACTGGATCACCTATACGGCTCCCGCGCTGAAACCCTCATAGGCTCAAGCCGCGCTGTTCAGGTGTTCAATATACGAAGCCAAGATTCGGAATGGGTGGCCTCAATGATCGGCACTCGCGGCGCTATCAATGGTAACGACGACAATAAAACGACAGAGATAAAAGGCTTCCGAGACGCAGGGAGCATTGAGAAAGAAATAGGGAGCAAGGGCGGTCTACAATACATTCTAAGAGCTGGAGAACCCGCTCTGATCCTGCAACGAACACCGTATTACAACACAATAGATTTTGCCGTTTTTGCACACCCTGACCCTGACCACCCAACCAAAAAAACCAACTGGACAAGAAAACAGATAATTGCATCCGCGTTTGAACCTTTTCACTTTGTTCTAACATTGCCATTTTTGCTTACAGCCGCTCTTGTGCAATTTGTTTTATATCTGCCGTTTAAATTCGTAAAACTAACATTTGAGGGATTTACAGATTTTTATAAATTTCTCGTTCGCTACAGAAACAATCCAAGCGAAGGTGTTGGCCGGATAATAATTGTTTGGCTGCCAATCTTAGGTTTTATCATTATGGCGATGATATTAAAGAGCGCATTTGGCCTCTAAATCTATCGTTCAAACCGCAACTACATTTCATATGTATCAGCATACTCGGCTTTTGCAGCCTCTTGGTCTTCGAGGGGTAGTTCGTCCCCAGTTTCACCGTGCAATTCTGACCCTGCCAGATAAGCCCACCGTCCAAACATAGGTTTTCCAGCATCTTTCCCCATAGCTGCATCCATGCGCATACCTCGCGCCTCTGCTCGTGCCAAATCTTCAAATATCCCGCGCAAGGGGTGCATAATCAATTGAGTAATTAACGGGCTTTGTCCTGCATCAATTTTAGATATATCCATGAGCGACAAATCTACTGCTTTGTCGGTGCTGCCTATTGGAGCAGAAAACGGCGAACCACAAATGCGCTGACCAATTTCATAGGGCGTATAGTCATTGATTTGTAGCGCCGCTTCCACTTCGCGGCCATCATCCAGCWTTAGGGTGACAAAGTGTATCCCCCTATCCTCGATATCTGTTTGATAGTGAAAATCTGTAATTACGCCAGAATAGACGGAATTTTGTTTGAAAAACTGCTTAATCATACTCAAATACTCCAATAGTTATGTATGGAGTATACCAAATATGTCAGTAATGCTGTTCTATTATCTTATATGTACTTGAAATATAAGATTTATATTTACTCAATATCGCGCTCAATGCTCTGTTGTGTCGCTTGCCGGAACTGCTCGCGGTAACTCTCTTGCTCGGCCTCTTGTTGCTGCTGGGCGGCAAGCTCCTGCGATTGCTCATTAGCCTTTTGCTCGGCTTCTTCTTGCTGCTGGCGTTCCTTCAGGCGATTTTCAGCCTGTATCCGATCTTGCTCTGCCTGTTCTTTTATGATGGCCTGATTTTGTGCGTGAGATTGCTGCGCTTCTGCCTCTTCGCGGCTGTAGCGTCTTCTCTCTAGCTCGGCCTCATTCTGGCGGGTTTTCGTGTCCTCAATATCTTTGTCGCGCTGTAGCTCTTTTTGCTTGTCGTCGTCACGTCTTTGCAATTCTTGCGCTTGATCTTCCGCTTTGAAAGTTTCCGGCATAGCTTGCTCAACTCGTGCGTCCATATCTACGGCGCGTTCGCTTTCTAAATCCGTCCACGCTTCCCACTTAATATCCTGTTCGGATTTGGGTTCATGCTCGCCGATATTGTCATCAATAGATTGCTCATTTGGATGATCCAAATGAGGGTCTTTGCTTCGATCTCGAAGCATGACTTGATTATCTTGTTCGGCCTGTAGCGCATCCACCTTGGCTTGTAGCTTCGCCCTATAATCGTCCATGTCAGACATTTGTAATCACCCCGCCAAAAATGCTAAACTAACGTATGAGTACAGCAGAATTTGAAAAAGTAATAGAAGACCTTAAATACATAATGCTTCCAGCCCTTGAGAAGCATGGTGATGATACGGAAAAGCTATCTGCCTTTATTGAGGAAATGACAGCCCTTTACCAAAAACACCACGACAACGGTTTGCCGCTTAATGATAGTTGTTATGCTTTGTCGAAAATTTCAATGACGGTAATGATAAGGCTCGGAAATGTAGCCCCTGCGCGGGACTTTGCCCTGTATATGCGCGATTACGGAGATCGAGCAATCAAGCAAATTGACCAACACAATTAATCCCACATTCTCGCGGCAATATCCTGCTCTTCTTTGCCGACTGCCTCGGCATAGATCGCGGTTGTTTCAATCTTTGAATGACCAAGCCAACGACTAAGCATATTGAGCTGCACACCGCTAGAAATGGCGTGAACGCCGAAACCGTGGCGCAAGCCCTTGCAGGTTCTAAAAGGCGCGTCGGCAATTCCGGCCTCGATCATAACGCTTTTAACAATCGTCCAGACCGACTGCCTGTGCAGATCCCATATGGGAATATTTGCCAGCTTTTTTGTCTTCTGGGCTTCCCTGATACCGAAAGCCACGTTGAGAGTGTCCAAATATGCTGGAGGCACGGGAACGGCTCTGTAGACGACCCTCGGCCGTCCTGCGCTATCTTTACGTTTCTTGAGGCTACGAAGCGTCACAGTGCCCCCTGAAAGGTCTATACGGGCGGGTGTGATGGCTATCAGTTCAGAAGGGCGACAACCTGTAAAATGCAAGGTTTCGCAAAGGGTGCGATCTCTGACAGCTCGTTTACGGGCACATGTAAGAAAATCGGCGCGTTCCTCTGCATTCAAATACAGGCGCGTACCGTTAGGGTCGTATAGGTTCATTTCACTCATATCTTACACTTTACAGCGTAACTGTAAGATTGTGAATCTTAAAAATCTAAGTGGTTGATTTTATACGTGGGAAATTTAAGCCGGCGCCRGCMTCGATCGCRATCCKRRKWRKMKKCYGRAGRKCGTTTTAMGTWACACTATTGGTAATAGTGTAACGTGAGCCTCATGTTAATGTCAGCAATACGCACGTAGCGATTGCTAAGCCTATTGTTCAACTGCAACGTTTAATGCATGAGGCAAGATCTCAATCAGCATCGACCCTTAGTTCGTGTTCTTTAGATTTCAAACTAATTTGTCCGTACCCGAATGCCCCACCCGCAACTATAACCAATGCTAAAGACACCGCATATGATGTCGTCTCCCTGTGTTCCGGAGCAAAGACTAATAAGGCGCATGAGGCAACTATACACAAACAGCCAATCATCATTGCCCGCCGTTTCGTCATATGAGTCTGTCGTATATATTCAACATGGACAGCAGAGCGTTCTTCAACGAATTTTTTCAATTCCGTTTTCGAGAGGTATTGCCCTTTCTGCACACAAGTATTCCCGCGACTTAATCTAGAAACAGATGTGCCAGAATTAGGCGATTCACCCCATGGCGTAGACATAGAAATACTACTTAGAAAGTCTGCATCTAGTAGATTTTTCTTTTTTCTTTTTCGTGCCATCGGATACTCCTCTTCACCCAATAATAGGAATTACAGCCAAGATATTCAACTGAACGACCTAATTTACAAGGTAATAATGGACTCGGAGCAGTCATTTAACAATATTACCAATAGTGTTACATTGCGAAATTTGTAGGACTCCCAGTATTTTCTAGCATGCCTTTTTATATCCAAGAGTACAGGCCTTGACGGCAAACTGTTTGGTTAGTGCCAAATCTTTGGCCACGCCTATTCCAATAGCGTACTGACCGCCAGCTGCGTAACAGCTTTTGGCGTGTCCGACGTCGCATAACTTGATATAACCCTGTAGAGCCTTGGAATAGAACTGTGTAGCGCGAGCTTGATCTTTGGCTACGCCGTATCCATTGCCGTATGCATTGCCAGCATAGAAACAGCCGTTGGCGTAGTCGCCGTCGCATGCCTTGATATAGAGCTGTGTAGCGCGGGCTTGATCTTTAGCCACGCTATTTCCCTTGCTGTATTCAGCCCCAGCAATAAAACAGCCTGCGGTTCTGCCGCCGTCGCATGCCTTTAGAAAGAACTGGATGGCGCGGGCTAGATCTTTGGCCACGCCCTTTCCACTGCTGTACTGAACGCCAGCTTCGAAGCAGCCTGAGGCGCTGCCGCCGTCGCATGCCTTGAGAAATAGCTGTGTAGCTTGGGCTTGATCTTCGGCTACGCCGCTTCCATTGCCGTAATTATTACCAGCTCTGAAGCAGCCTGTGGCTCTGCCGCCGTCGCAAGCCTTGAGAAATAGCTGTGTAGCGCGGACTTGATCTTTGGCCACGCCATTTCCAGTGTCGTAATGAAGGCCAGTCATGTAACAGCCTTTGGTGTCGCCACCGTTGCATGCCTGCAAGTTGCTCTCAAAAAAGCTCTGCGCCATTCCGATTGATGAAAACGAGATTAGGAAAAAAGAGGCTGTCAGAAATACTTTAAGCATTGGGTGTTTACCCCGTTGGAATGAGCAGACAAATTTGTGCAAATTATCATTATCTGAAATAGGCATTAGATACTCTAATGAGCGAAATATAGTCAATGGGGCAACATGTATCGCATTTACAAAAACGTAAAGCGTTTTTGTAAGGTAACACTATTCTACACAATCACTGTCATCACTCACCGGGCACGTACTTGCGAACAGCTGTGTGGTCACATTCACTATTTGTGCATTTGAACTTTCTTTCCTCATGCCCAAAAACACCAAACTCGGGATGCGGTTTAGCTGAAAAAAGTTTCATTTGTCCTTCCTGACACATTGGACAAGCCTCTCCAGTTTTTAATGCTTTTATCGTTTCCTCAAGCAGTCGAATAGCTTGATCTTTTTCATGCAACTGTGTCTGTGCATCGGTCAATGCCATTTTCACATCAGCCAGACCGCTATAAAGCTCAGCCATCTGCGCCTTATAAGTCGCCGAGTCGAGGTCACGTTCGATATCCCTCAAACTTTTCACAATTCCTATCGCCTGTTGCGCCGCAGACAACCCAGTAATTAAATCCATGTAACATATCCTTATTTGAAGTAATAAAGCGTATTCAATGCACCTGCTAGATGTGTGCATTGAATACCTTAGAAGGCGAACATGTACAGTCTTAAATCTGTTGGTGATGTTACCCTGTTAGCTCGGAAAATCCGGCTTTTC
>NVQL02000110.1 GCA_002400495.2 Alphaproteobacteria bacterium
ATACACAAAATTGCTTTACCCTATTCATATATGCTATACTGTTAGTAAGTTAAATAATGGGGGTGCTATGCAAATTAGACAATTAGAAATGTTCCAAAACACCATGCGCTACGGCACAATAAGTGAGGCGGCTAAGGTGATGTATATATCACAACCTTCCGCCAGCCGGTTGATTGCCGATCTGGAGCAGTCCGTCGGCTTTGCTCTATTCATCCGCGCCAAAGGCCGCCTACATCCATCGCCCGAGGGCTTAAAATTCTTTCAAGAGGTAGAGAAAACTTTCGGTGTGCTCACCCATTTAGAGCAATATGCGCTCAAATTAAAAACCGAACGCTCCGAAGGCCTGCGCATTGCCGTCACCCCGGCACTGTCGACCATTTTTGCCCCCAATATTGTCAAATTATTTCGCCAATCCTATCCCGAGGCACGCATCACTTTGGTGGCGCATTCACCCGATATTATTTTCAATATATTGCAGACCGATGATATAGATTTAGCCTTCACCAATAAAATCGTTAAGCTGCCCAACATTAGCGAGGAGATTTTGGTCAATGCCGATTACATTTGTGTCATGCCCAAAAACCATCCCCTAAGCCATAAAAACATCATCACACCAGATGATTTACAAGGCCAAGATTATATCGAATTGGCCGACGAGGGCTCTCACGTATGGCCATCACATCGCGAATTGTTTAAAAAATATAGCATTAAAACCCGCAATCTTTATTCGACCCAGCGCTCACCTTCGGCTTATGGCATGGTTGATGCGGGTTTGGGCATTGGTATTTTCGAGCCATTCAGCTACGAGTTATGGGCCAGCCGCAATGTGGTGGCAAAACCCTTCCTGCCCAAGCTCACTTATAGCTATGCTGCCTATTTTCCTAACGATCGGATACGCTCTGAATTGGCGCGGGCATTCGTTAACATCGCCATGCAATATATCAAGGACACACCATTGCCATTTGCCGATATTTTTGCCCAATATGATGTATAATGAGTGCGGCAGGGCTTAAAATAGCAAAAAAAGCATTTTTTCTCTGCAAAATTTACCTAAAACCGATTTCTAGCTTGCAACTTGAGCCTCAAAAAGATAAGCACTATTTCAGAAAATTAAATTTAAGTATCCCCATGTTTAAGGGGCATAAACGGAAGATATGATAATGCAGGTTACTGAAAGCCTAAATAAAGGTCTAAAGCGCGCACTAGAAATCACTGTGTCAAAAGAAGATTTGAATGCAAAACTAGATGCAAAACTAGAGCAAATGAAGGGTCAAGTTAGAATTAATGGCTTCCGCCCTGGTAAAGTTCCAACCGCTCACCTTAAAAAGCTTTACGGCAAATCTGCCATGTCTGAAATCGTACAAGAGCTTATCACAGCCGAAAGTGCAGCCGCACTAGAAGAGCGTAAAGAACGCCCAGCTTACCAACCAGATATCAACCTAACAGATGATGACAAAGACGTTGATGGCATTTTAGCAGGCACTAAAGATCTTAAATTTGATGTGGCATATGAAGTCATTCCTGCATTTGACGTTCCAGACTTTAAAAAAGTTAAAGTCGAAAAGCTAGTCGCTAAAGTTGCAGACAAAGAAATCGACACTGCCATTGCCGAACTAGCCAAAAGCTATCAAGATTACAAACCGAAGAAAAAAGGTTCAAAAGCCAAAAACGGCGATAAAGTTGAAATCAGCTTTGAAGGCACCATTGATGGCAAAAAATTCGAAGGCGGCAGCGCCGAGAATGTGCCTCTAGAGTTGGGTGCAAACCAATTCATTCCAGGTTTTGAAGAACAAGTTGTCGGTGCTAAAGCTGGTGATGATGTCACCGTTAAAGTCACTTTCCCAAATGATTATTCTTCCAAAGACCTTGCAGGCAGCGATGCCGAATTTGCGGTTAAAGTGCTTGAAGTGTCTGAAGCTGTTGAATCTAAATTAGATGATGAATTTGCCAAAAAATTAGGCCTAGACGATATGGCTCAATTGCGTGAACGCATTACAGAGCAATTAAGCGGCGAGCTAGATCAAGCTTCACGCCAAAAAGTAAAACGCGCATTGCTTGATGAGCTAGAAAAATTGGTTGATTTTGAACTTCCAGAAAAACTTCTGACCCAAGAATTTGATGCGATCTTCGCACAAGTTAAAGAAGAAATGGAACGCGCTGGTAAATCTTTTGAAGATGAAGACACCACAGAAGAAGAAGCCACCAAAGAATATCAAGCCATTGCCGAGCGTCGTGTGCGTTTAGGTTTATTGCTTGCTGAAGTTGGCGAGCAAAAAGAAATTAAAGTTCCAGATGAAGAAGTGAACCAAGCGCTCATCGCTCAAGTTCGCCAATATCCGGGTCAAGAACAACAAATCATCGAATATTATAAAAACAACCCACAAGCTGTGGCGCAAATTCGTGCCCCATTGTTCGAAGAAAAAGTGGTTGATTATATTCTCGAGTTGGCAACCATCACCGACAAAACAGTGTCGCGTGAAGAATTGTTAAAAGCCGATGATGAAGATGAGACAGAAGAAGGCCATGTACATGGTCCAGATTGTGATCATGATCACGATTAATTTTAGCAGGCGGATTTAATCCTCGTTAATCACAAGTTTTATAAACGCCGCATGTATATATATGCGGCGTTTATTTTGTTTTAAGACATGGCGTTTACTTTGTTCTATATTATCCAAGCCATTAACCATTGGTATAGATTTCGCTATCTCGAATCAGTGCAATTCAATTAAAATGGCTTTAATAAAAAAAGGACTTGAATTTTTGCCAGTAAAGCATAAATTCATGCTTCAATTTAAAAACGCTAAACTTAGTTTTAGGAAAATAATATGCGCGATATAATGGACATTCAAAATAATCTAGTGCCAATGGTGGTTGAACAAACCAACCGCGGTGAGCGCTCATATGATATTTTTTCACGCTTGCTTAAAGAGCGGATTATTTTTATCAATGGCCCATTCGAAGATGCCATGTCATCTATTGTCTGTGCGCAATTGCTATTTTTAGAAGCAGAAAACCCAAATAAAGAAATTTCCATCTATATCAATTCACCAGGCGGTGTGGTCACTTCAGGCATGGCGATTTACGACACCATGCAATTCATCCGCCCACCAGTGGCAACATTGGTTATGGGTCAAGCTTGCTCAATGGGTGCGCATATTCTTATGGCGGGCGAACCGGGTATGCGTCGTGCATTGCCTAACGCTCGAGTTATGGTGCATCAACCTTCAGGTGGCTTCCAAGGCACCGCGGCAGATATAGAACGCCACGCCAAAGAAATCCTAGACATGCGTGGACGTTTAAACGATATGGTGGTTAAACATACAGGTCAAAAATTAACCGCAGTCGAAGAAGCTTTTGAGCGCGATAATTTTATGACGGCACAAGAAGCTAAAGAATTTGGTTTGATCGATGAGGTTGTAGATCATCGCGAACCAGTAAAAAATGCAGATTAAGTTAATGAAAATAATTTTTTTAGCAGAATAAAAAAAATATTTTTGTTAAGTAAATATAATTTTCAATATGGTAAAGTGACCTAATATACAATGATTAGGCACGAAATGGAGATAAGATGAGTAAAGTTGGTAGTGGCAAAGATTCAAAAAACACCCTTTATTGCTCTTTTTGTGGCAAAAGCCAACATGAGGTGCGCAAACTAATTGCAGGGCCAACCGTGTTCATTTGCGATGAGTGTGTCGAATTATGTATGGACATCATCCGCGAAGAGAACAAGAGCGCCTTGGTTAAAACCGATGGCGTGCCGACACCGCAATATATATGCGATATATTGGACGATTATGTGATCGGTCAACCACAAGCCAAACGCGTGTTGGCCGTGGCTGTCCATAACCATTATAAGCGTTTAGAGCATGCCGCCAAAAATGGCGATGATATTGAGTTGGCAAAATCCAACATCATGCTTGTCGGTCCAACAGGTTGTGGTAAAACATTGTTAGCGCAAACTTTAGCCCGCATCATTGATGTGCCGTTCACAATGGCCGATGCCACCACATTAACCGAAGCTGGTTATGTTGGCGAAGATGTTGAAAACATCATCTTAAAACTATTACAAGCCGCCGATTATAACGTCGAACGCGCTGAACGTGGCATTGTCTATATAGACGAAGTCGATAAAATCAGCCGCAAATCCGACAACCCATCCATCACACGCGATGTATCGGGTGAGGGCGTGCAACAAGCTTTGCTTAAAATTATGGAAGGCACAGTCGCCTCCGTGCCTCCGCAAGGTGGCCGTAAACATCCACAACAAGAGTTTCTGCAAGTCGATACCACCAACATTATGTTCATCGTTGGCGGTGCCTTTTCAGGGCTTGAAAAAATCATCGCCGCTCGTGGTCGCTCAACCTCTATTGGTTTTGGCGCAACGGTCGAAGGTGAGGATGACCGTCAAACAGGTGAAATTCTGCGCGATCTAGAGCCAGAAGATCTACATAAATTTGGCCTCATCCCAGAATTTATTGGCCGTGTGCCAGTGATCGCAACTTTGGAAAATCTCGATGAAGATGCGCTAATTAGAATTCTAACCGAACCTAAAAATGCGTTGCTTAAGCAATATCAACGTCTGTTCGAAATGGAAGATGTAGAGCTAACCTTTAGCAAAGATGCTCTTGTAGCCGTCACCAAACTTGCGTTTGAACGCAAAACGGGTGCCCGTGGCTTGCGCTCAATCATGGAGAATATCTTGCTAGATACCATGTTTGAATTACCAAGCGCCGAAGGCGTTCAAGAAGTGGTAATTAGCGGCGAAGTTGTCGAAGGCAATGCCAAACCGTTATACATTTATTCTGAGCGTCAAGATGACGTTGAAACAACAGCATAAACCAGACAATATCTATACAACTGGTTGATATTTTTAACAATATTAACCAGTTGTAAAAACTATCTTTTCATAATGAAATATAGTGAATCTTGAGTGGCGTTTAAATAAAACGCTATAGTCAATGTACACCCCTTGTTTTGCGTATTTATACACCTATATCAGTAGGCCGACACTGAACACACATAGTGTTTTCAGCTTTCTATAATTAAATTGGTATTAAAACCATATTAGGAAAATAAATGACAGATAGTCCCAAAAAAGACCAAGAAAAAAAGTCAAATAGCGAATTCACTTTGCCACTTATGCCACTACGCGATATTGTTCTTTTTCCTCATATGATTGTTACTTTATTCGTTGGGCGCGAAAAATCTGTTAATGCACTAGAAGAAGTGATGGAAGACAATAAGCAAATATTGCTCGCCACCCAGCACGATCCAGCCGAACTTGAGCCATCTGTCGATGATATATATGAGATTGGCGTTTTAGCCACCATTTTGCAATTGCTCAAATTACCCGATGGCACAGTGCGTATGCTGGTCGAAGGCAAACAACGGGTAAAGCTTACAAACATTGTCGAAGGCGAAAAATATTTCACCGCCAAAGCAGAATTACTCGAAACTGAAATTTTAGATGATGCCGAAGTGCAAGCTCTGTCGCGCTCGGTTGTCGATAATTTTGAAAATTACGTCAAACTGAATAAAAAATTACAGGTCGAAACAATCGCCACAGTATCGCAGATTGAAGATGTCGATGTGTTGGCTGATACAGTTGCCTCTAACCTGTCAATCAAACTAAGCGAAAAACAAGAAATTCTAGCGCTAACCAACCTATCTACTAGATTGGAAAAAATCCTATCTTTAATGGACAATGAGGTCAGTGTACTGCATGTTGAGAAAAAAATCCGTGGCCGTGTCAAACGCCAAATGGAAAAAACCCAACGTGAATATTATCTCAACGAGCAAATGAAAGCCATCCAAAACGAATTGGGCGATGGCGATGAAAAAAATGAGCTTGATGAGCTAGAAAAACAAATTAAAGAAACCAAATTCAGCAAAGAAGCAGCCGAAAAAGCCGAGAATGAGCTCAAAAAACTAAAACAAATGAGCCCAATGTCTGCCGAATCTGCAGTGGTGCGCAATTATCTAGAATGGCTGGTCGCATTGCCTTGGGGCAAAAAAGGCCGCATCAAATCCGACCTACCAAAAGCCGCCGAAATTCTCGATGCCGATCATTATGGCCTCGAAAAAGTCAAAGACAGAATTTTAGAATATCTAGCCGTGCAAAAACGCACCAACAAACTCAAAGGCCCAATCCTGTGCCTAGTTGGCCCTCCAGGTGTCGGTAAAACCTCACTAGGCCGCTCCATCGCCAAAGCCACTGGCCGCGAATTCGCCCGTGTTGCATTGGGCGGTATCCGTGACGAATCAGAAATCCGTGGTCATCGACGCACCTATATAGGCTCTATGCCGGGCCGCATCATCCAAACCATGAAAAAGCTCAAAACCACCAATCCACTTATTCTTCTCGATGAGATTGATAAATTGGGCAGTGATTTCAGAGGCGATCCTTCATCTGCTTTGCTCGAGGTTTTAGATCCAGAACAGAATGGCACATTTGCCGATCATTATTTAGAGGTTGATTACGACCTATCTAATGTCATGTTCGTCACCACCGCCAACAGCACCAACATTCCTGGCCCGTTGCTCGATCGTATGGAACTGATACACATTAGCGGTTATACCGAAGATGAGAAAATCGAAATTGCCCACCGTCATTTAATTGACGAGCAAGTCAAAGATCATGGCCTCAAAAAAGGCGAGTTCGAATTGGCTACCGAAGCCACGCGCGATTTGGTGCGTTATTACACCAGAGAAGCTGGCGTGCGTAATTTAAAACGCGAGATTGCCAATTTAGCCCGTAAATCGGTCAAAAAAATCCTCACCGACCAAGATGTCAAGTCAATCAAAATTGATTCAAGCAACATTGAAGATTTCGCTGGCGTTAAAAAATATAGCTATGGCATGGCCGAAAAACACGATCAAGTCGGCGTCGTAACTGGCTTGGCATGGACTCAATTTGGCGGCGATATGTTGACCATTGAGGGCGTGAAAATGCTCGGCAAAGGCAAAATGACCGTCACTGGTAATCTTAAAGAAGTCATGAAAGAATCAATCTCAGCCGCCGCCTCATATGTGCGCTCGCGTTCACTCGAATTTGGCATTCCGACCAAAGTATTTGATGAATATGACATCCATGTGCATGTGCCCGAAGGCGCAACGCCCAAAGATGGCCCCAGTGCTGGTGTCGGCATGGCAACGGTAATTACCTCTATTTTAACCGGCATTGCTGTGCGTAAAGACCTCGCCATGACAGGCGAAATTACCCTGCGCGGCGCGATTCTTCCGATAGGTGGATTGAAGGAAAAACTGCTTGCAGCATTACGTGGCGGCATGAAAACAGTTCTGATTCCCGAGCAAAATGCCAAAGATTTGGCTGACATCCCCGAAAATGTTAAGAACTTACTCGAAATTATCCCAGTTTCGAAGATGAGTGAAGTACTTAAACATGCCTTGGTAAAACAACCAATCGCCATTACTGAGAATGACAATCCACCAGCAAAAATAGCTGATAGTGATAGCTCAAAATCATCAAATATAACAGCACATTAACGCTTGTTGTGTTGTAATATAAAATTCAAAAGGGCAGTCGTTACTGCCCTTTTTTTTACGCCTAATATCGGCTAAAACCGAGGCTCAGCCTAACTTTATCCCAATTTATTTTCATATAAAACGTGGAAATAGTTAATAAAACGCTTGATTTCTTAACCAATTTATCGCCCCCTGTGTGGGATGCGGACTTAACGCGAATCGTTTTGTAAACTAACTTTGATGGTGAAATATCATGAATAAAAATGAACTAGTATCAGCAGTAGCTGAAAAAGCTGAATTAACTAAAGTAGACGCTGCTAAAGCAGTCGACGCACTATTCGAAGCAGTAACTGCTTCTCTAAGTGGTGGCGATGAAGTACGTCTTGTTGGTTTTGGTAGCTTCTATATCTCTAACCGTAAAGCTTCTAAAGGCCGTAACCCACGTACAGGTGAAGCGATTGATATTCCAGCCGCTAAATTGCCAAAATTCCGTGCTGGTAAAGCTCTTAAAGATGCTGTTGATGGCAGATCATAAGTTATATCTATAAGAATTTAAAAAGGGAGCCTAGTGGCTTCCTTTTTTTTGTGCTCGCAACAATTTCACATATGCTAATTGTTTGATGTCGTGTATTAAAAATCAAATATTTAGCCCAATCTGTGGGTAACTGAGGCGTTAAAATTATATGCACAGCAAAATAATCAAATATCTTATTTTGTTTGGTTTTGCCATTGACCACTCATCCGCATTGTCCTATATACCTGTTCATCCGATGCAGACAACAAGTCAGCATAAGAATATAGGGTGATTAGCTCAGCTGGAAGAGCAACTCGTTTACACCGAGTAGGTCGGGGGTTCGAGCCCCTCATCACCCACCATTCTAGGGCACTTGTGTATCGGCTTATAGCTCACTTATTTTGAGCATTGTGAATGGGGATGTAGCTCAGTTGGTTAGAGTGTCGGCCTGTCACGCCGAAGGTCGCGGGTTCGAGTCCCGTCATCCTCGCCATTCACAATTTTTCCAAAACATATTTAAACCTCCACCAATTGCCAATCAGCGCTTCTCATTAGCTGGTTTATAATAGTCTTAAATAACTTGTTGATGTTTGTCATAAGCCCTTTATTTCGCTCAATTTCACTTGCTAGCTCAGTTATTTTGGGTTAATCCTTAAACATCAATTTGGAATCATTCAAAGATAAAAATGAATTTGATTCCAATTCGAAACACTATCTGGTTATAATTAATTATGATGGTGACGAATAGGTCAGACATGAGGTGATGTGAATGCAATTGGGTAGCTTGCTTAATGATTATTTACCAATCCTCATTTTTTTAGGGATAGCCACCGTTATTGGCGGCGCTTTACTACTATCAGCCATCGTCATCGCAGTTAGCAAACCAGATACCGAAAAATTATCCCCCTACGAATGTGGTTTCGCCCCGTTCGAAGATGCCCGCATTAAATTCGATGTGCATTTTTACCTAATCGCCATCCTGTTCATTATTTTTGATCTCGAGGTGGCTTTCCTATTCCCGTGGGCAGTTACGTTCGAACAAACAGGCGCCTTAGGCTATTTCGCTATGATGACCTTCCTTGGTGAACTGGTCATAGGTTATATTTACGCTTGGAAAAAAGGAGCGTTAGAATGGTTTTAGAAGCTAACACCGCTACAAAATTAGAAGACACACTCATCGCAGCCCGTCCTGCTGGCGAAATCGATCCCTATTATGTCGATATTCAAGACGAGCTGGCCGATAAAGGCTTTCTAGTCACCGCCACTGATGATCTCATCAACTGGGCGCGCACTGGCTCATTAATGTGGATGACATTTGGCCTAGCCTGCTGCGCTGTAGAAATGATGCAAGCCGCCATGCCGCGTTATGATGTCGAGCGTTTCGGCTTTGCCCCACGTGGCTCACCGCGCCAATCAGATGTGATGATAGTCGCAGGCACACTCACCAATAAAATGGCGCCAGCCTTACGCAAAGTTTACGATCAAATGCCCGAGCCACGTTATGTGATCTCGATGGGCTCATGCGCCAATGGCGGCGGCTATTACCATTATTCATATTCTGTAGTGCGCGGTTGCGATCGCATCGTGCCGGTAGATGTCTACGTACCGGGTTGCCCTCCAACGGCAGAAGCATTGGTATATGGCATATTGTTGTTGCAGCGTAAAATTAGACGTACGGGTACATTAGAACGTTAAGTTCTATGATAATTATTTTTTTAAGACGCGGGATAAAGCATGTCTGAGAAATTACAAGAAATTGCCGAACTGGTTTCACTAGCTTTAGGCGATCTTATTAAAACCAGCACCATTGCGGTTGGCGATCTAGCCATCACAGTGGAGCGCGATGACATTGTCGATGTGCTAACGCGCTTGCGCGATAGCTCAGCGTTAGATTTCAACTGTTTCATAGATCTATGCGGTGTCGATTACCCAACACGCCCAGAGCGTTTCGAGGTTGTCTATCATCTGCTCAGCATGTCACAAAATGCCCGCATCCGCGTTAAAATTTCGACCGATGAAGACACAGCCGTGGCATCAATCGTCGATATTTTCCCCGCCGCCAATTGGTATGAGCGCGAAGCCTTCGATATGTATGGCATCCTATTTGATGGCCACCCAGATTTGCGCCGCCTGCTTACCGATTACGGTTTCGAGGGTTATCCTCTGCGCAAAGATTTTCCCATGTCAGGCTTTGTCGAAGTGCGTTATGACGATGAACAAAAACGTGTGGTCTATGAGCCAATTAAATTATTACAAGATTTCAGAAATTTCGATTTCTTAAGCCCATGGGAAGGCACAGATTATGTCCTCCCGGGTGATGAGAAGGCCGAACAAGGAGGTGAAGCGTAAGCTTTAAATAATCCTATGGCAGAAAAACAAATTAAAAATTACAACATCAATTTTGGCCCTCAGCATCCCGCGGCGCATGGCGTTTTGCGCTTGGTGCTAGAGCTAGATGGCGAAATTGTCGAACGCGTAGACCCACATATCGGCCTTCTACATCGCGGCACCGAAAAGTTGATCGAATATAAAAACTACATGCAAGCCGTCCCATATTTCGATCGCCTAGATTATGTAGCCCCGATGAATCAAGAACACGCCTTTGTTCTGGCCGCCGAACGCCTTCTAGAAATCGAAGTTCCACGCCGCGCTCAACTCATTCGCGTTTTATTCTCCGAAATCGGTCGCATTCTAGCCCACATTCTCAACGTCACCACCCAAGCTTTGGATGTCGGCGCACTCACCCCACCAGTTTGGGGCTTTGAGCTACGCGAAGAACTCATGGTATTTTACGAACGTGCCTCTGGCGCACGTATGCATGCAGCCTATTTCCGCATCGGTGGTGTTCATCAAGACCTTCCCGAAAAACTAATTCAAGACATTAAAGATTGGATTCCAACCTTCAACAAACGCCTCAAAGACATTGATAACCTGCTAACAGGCAACAGAATTTTCAAACAACGTAATGTAGACATCGGCGTGGTCAGCCTAGAAGATGGCTTAGCCCGTGGTTTTTCAGGCGTTATGGTGCGTGGCTCTGGCCTCCCGTGGGATTTGCGCAAATCCCAACCATATGAATGTTACGAAGAAATGGAATTCGAAATTCCCGTTGGCAAAAACTGCGATTGCTACGACCGCTATCTAATCCGCATGCAAGAAATGTATGAAGCTGCAAAAATCATGGATCAATGCATTGATAAATTGCAAGCCGAAGGCCCAGGCCCCATTGCTGTCGACAATAAAAAAATCAACCCGCCCAAGCGTAGTGAGATGAAGCAAAGCATGGAATCGCTCATTCATCATTTTAAAATGCACACCGAAGGCGTTAAAGTTCCAGCAGGCGAAATCTATGCCGCCATCGAAGCGCCAAAAGGCGAGTTTGGCGTTTATCTAGTGGCCGATGGCAGCAACAAACCATATCGCTGCCACATTCGCGCCCCGGGCTTTGCCCATTTGCAAGCCATGGAATTCGTAACCAAAGGTCACTTATTGGCCGATGCGTCAGCAATTTTGGGTTCATTAGACATAGTATTTGGTGAGGTGGATAGATGAGCGGACGTCATTTGGCAAAACAACAGCCAGCAAGCTTTGAATTTGATGCAAACTTCGCCGCCTTGGCGCAAAAACGCATCGCCATGTATCCAGAAGGCAAACAAGCCAGCGCCATAGTGCCTTTGCTGTGGTTCGCCCAAAAACAACATGACAATTGGATTCCAGAAGCAGCCCTACGCCACATTGGCGATCTGCTCGATATGGCTTACATTCGTGTGCTAGAGGTTGTAACTTTCTACACCATGTTCAACCTAGCTCCTGTTGGTAAACACTTTGTACAATTCTGCGGCACAACACCATGCTGGTTAAATGGCGCCGATAAAATTAAAGATGCCTGCAAATCATTTATTGGCGAAGAAAACACAATCACCGCTGATGGCGAATTTTCATGGCTAGAAGTCGAATGCCTAGGCGCTTGCGTTAACGCGCCCATGGTGCAAATCAACGACGATTATTATGAAGATTTGGATGAAGACAGTTTCAAGCAATTACTTGCTGATCTAAAAGTTGGCAACCAAACCAAAATTGGCCCACAAACCGATCGCGTAAATTCCGCACCTCTGGGCGGCAATACAACCCTGATCGACAATACATTATATGATGGCTCAATGGTTGGCGGCTATAAATCTGTTTTAAAACAGATCGAAAAAGCCGAAGCCCAAGCCGCTAAAGCCGCCGTTGCCAAAGCCAAAGCCGAAGCAAAGGCAGAAGCCAAAGCTGAAGCCAAAGCAAAAGCCGCAGCAAAACCCAAAGCCGCAGCAAAGCCTAAAGCCAAAAAAACCGCAAAACCAGCCACTGAATCCAAACCCAAATTGCTCAAAGCCGCTCGTCGTGGCAAAGCAGATGATCTAAAGAAAATCGCTGGCGTTGGACCAAAAATCGAAGGCATCTTGCAACAATTAGGCGTTTATCATTTCGATCAAATCGCTTCATGGGATGCCGCTCAAGTGGCATGGGTCGATGCACAGCTTAAATTCAAAGGCCGCATCGATCGTGAAGACTGGATCGCCCAAGCCAAAAAATTTGTAGAAGAGGGAGATAAATAATGCTCGCAGATAAAGACCGCATTTTTACCAATCTCTATGGCCAGCACGACTGGGGTCTCAAAGGCGCGCTCAAACGCGGCACTTGGGATGGCACAGCCGATTTCATGGCAAAGGGTGACGATTGGATCGTCAATCAAATCAAAGCTTCTGGCCTACGTGGCCGTGGCGGCGCGGGTTTCCCAACTGGCCTTAAATGGTCATTCATGCCCAAAGGCACAGATGGCCGCCCACATTACCTAGTGGTCAATGCCGATGAATCCGAACCCGGCACCTGTAAAGACCGCGAGATTATGCGCCACGACCCACATGTGCTAATCGAAGGCTGCCTAATCGCCTCATTCGCCATGCGCGCCCACGCTTGCTACATATATGTACGCGGCGAATTCATTCTAGAACGCGAACGCCTACAAGCCGCCATCGACCAAGCTTACGAAGCTGGCCTCGTCGGCAAAAACGCCTGCGGTTCAGGCTGGGATTTTGACATTTATGTCCATCACGGGGCAGGGGCTTACATCTGCGGCGAAGAAACCGCACTGATCGAAAGCCTAGAAGGCAAAAAAGGCATGCCACGCCTCAAACCCCCATTCCCCGCCAATGTCGGCCTATACGGCGCACCAAGCACCGTAAACAACGTCGAATCCATCGCCGTCACCCCCACCATTTTGCGCCGTGGCCCAAACTGGTTCTCAAGCTTGGGCAACCCCAATAATGTCGGCACAAAATTATTCTGCATTTCAGGCCACGTAAACCGCCCTTGCACAGTCGAAGAAGAAATGGGCGTCACCTTCCGTGATCTCATCGAAACTCATTGCGGCGGCGTACGCGGCGGTTGGGATAACCTCAAATGCGTCATCCCGGGCGGCTCATCCGTCCCGATGATCCCCGCCGAACAATGTGACGATCTGGTTATGGATTTTGACACATTACGCGGTCTAGGCTCAGGCTTAGGCACAGCAGCTGTCATCGTCATGGATAAATCAACCGATGTCATCAGAGCCATTCAGCGCCTGTCTTATTTCTATAAGCACGAAAGCTGCGGCCAATGCACACCATGCCGCGAAGGCACAGGTTGGATGTGGCGCGTGATGACCAGAATGGTCGAAGGCCGTGCCGAAAAACGTGAAATTGATATGTTGTTTGATGTCACAAAGCAAATTGAAGGCCACACAATCTGTGCGCTCGGCGATGCCGCAGCATGGCCAATTCAAGGCTTAATCAAACATTTCAGACATGAAATCGAAGATAGAATTGATCAATATGCAGCCAATCCAGATAAGCACGGCAGCGTGCTTGCGGCTGAATAGGTAATTAAGGTTTAGGTAATTAAGGTTTAAGGGTAATTGATATGCCAAAATTAACAATTGATGGAAAAGAAATCGAAGTCGCCGACGGCCTGACTATTTTGCAGGCCTGCGAAGAAGCCGATGTCGAAATTCCGCGCTTTTGTTACCATGAACGCCTTTCCATTGCCGGCAATTGCCGCATGTGCTTGGTCGAGATGGAACGCGCTCCCAAACCAG
The DNA here is from genome assembly GCA_002400495.2 of Alphaproteobacteria bacterium. GTDB lineage: Bacteria > Pseudomonadota > Alphaproteobacteria > Rhizobiales > OSC116 > OCS116. Next base: position 14,121 of record NVQL02000110.1, read on the forward strand.
TCGCCTCTTGCGCCATGCCCGCAGGCGAAGGCATGGTCATCAAAACCAACACACCGCTCGTCAAAAAGGCGCGCGAAGGCGTCATGGAATTCATGCTCATCAACCATCCTTTGGATTGCCCAATTTGCGACCAAGGCGGCGAGTGCGATTTGCAAGATCAATCCATGGCCTACGGCCTA
>NVQL02000006.1 GCA_002400495.2 Alphaproteobacteria bacterium
GGTGACTGGCAAACATTTACTCATTCCGCAAGGTACTCGCTTGCTAGGGAAATATGATTCAAAGGTTAGCTTTGGCCAATCAAGAGCTTTAGTGGTTTGGCAGCGCTTAATTTTACCCAATGGTCTTTCTATTGTTATCGATAATTTACCTGCAACTGATCAGGCTGGCTATGCAGGGCTTGAGGATGAAGTTGATTTCCATACGTGGAATCTCATCCTAGGTATCTCTTTGTCAACATTGTTGAGCGTTGGTGCAGAGCTTGCCTTTAATGGTGAGAGCGATATTGACCAGGCGATTCAAGACGGGGCGGAGAAAAATATCAATCGGGCAGGGCAAAAGCTTGTTGAACGTCAGATTGATGTGCAGCCGACCATTAAGATACGCCCAGGCTATCCGTTACGCATCATTGTCCATAAAGACATCATCTTACAACCATATAAATGAAAGGGCAGATTATGGCATTGAAATTGTCGAAATTACCAAAGCGCACACCTGTCAAAATAAGCATAGTGCTTAGTCCGAAAACCCACGACTCAATGGTCGATTATGCTCGAATATACGAAAATACCTATGGCAGTAAGGAAAGTATTGAAGAGCTTATTCCATTCATAATTGCAAGTTATTTAGATAATGATCACGCTTTTAAAAAGGCTAGAAAAAGTATACCTCAAATTTATTAAATACATAAATCTGCTAGATTCTAGTGTTTTACGAGCCTATTTGCGCTTTTTGGATTGAGTTCTATAATTTTCAATTTGGGTTTTTAAACCCAATTGTAATCAATTGGGATGAAGCATACGCCAATTATTTCTGGTTGGATTGAAACATCGTCTACATAAATATCTGAATTGTTGTTTCTAATGCCGACGCAATTCAAATTTTTAAACCGTACTGCAATTACGCATTTTTTTGTACTTTGATGACTTTTATTAGAACACACGTACATCAAACAATCGTTTGAATTTTTGGCATATGATACTGAATTAAGGGTTGTTTTTATATCGTCTAATTCATTTGCAGGTAGAAAACCCTTTTTTAATATTGATTGTAAATTACTTGTTTCTGTTCCATGAAATAGAACGAGAGGGTCGTTTTCAAGTTCTTCAGGAAATAGTTGGTAGCAATCCTCATTGTCTTTATTGGGTAGTTTGAACTCATATTCTTTAATTTTGGTTTCAATAGTAGTTGTCATAGCAAGATCGCTTCCAATATATCGTTTAAATTGTACAAACTTCATTTGGCTTATTTTAATAAACCCTGTTGTATTACCTAGAGTAAATAGTTAATTATATCACTATGGAACAAGAGTTGTCTAAAGATGAAGTTAAAAAGCTAACTATGGAAGAAATAGTTAGGCAACAAGTGCGAGAAAAACTCGAAGCGGAAAAACAATCAAATCGTTGGTGGATATTAGTTAATTCATCTTTTGGGCTTTGGCTAATGTCATCAATTATTTTGACGATGGTAGCATTTTGTTACAACGGTATTTCAAATTACCTTGATTCTGAAAAACAATTAGAATTAACGATTGAAAACTTACAATCCGAAATTGGGTATCGATTAGATATTAAATTAGTGATTGAAAAATTTAAAAATACGGAACAAAATGAAAATTTTGGCCTTAAAATCAATCAAGTCTTGGTATGGTGTCTGCCCCCGACACAGACCTACACATTAAACCCATTGCCAAAATTATTGCAAAACTTGGAAGGGGAGGAAACGAACGGTTTGAAAATAAATCAAAATAAAGTTCAACCTTTTGCTCCGTCGCTAGAAAGAGAAATTAATGGTTCTGTAAAACCGAATGAGAACATTGAATATCAGCAATCTTTATTGGCGGGGCGATTTATTTTTCCAATTTATAGGGATCGCAGCGTATTCTCGTTGATTTGGGAGTTAAGACATATAGAAACAGATAAAGATCAATTATCCTTAATTGCATATGCAATGAATTCATTTACTGCCATGCGTTTAGCGTCTTTATCTGGAAACGGTGGTGGTTCTGCTCGCGAATACTTAGAAAACATTCGAGCATTAACGAAATCTTGGGAAAAGGTGACAGAGTAGAAGTTTGAACTCTGGGGACATTTTGTTCAAAGAAATACAAATGCAGATTTAGTAAATTATGTTGAAATAAAATAGTTGTCCGATATAGTTGTTTTATTATTTAATCTTAACTATTGAATTTGTACTTGGAAAATCATGGAAGTAGACAGCAAACTTGAGTGGGTGGATATTGAACTTCCAGACAATAAAGGTGAGATGCCGACTGCTGCACTTATGAACTCTGGTCCACCAATTGATCCTTTGATCCGTTTAATGACATACGATTCAGGTGAGTGGGAGAAGTTTACTAACGAGTGGGTGACATATCTACCAGGAAAGTATTCTAGCGTCCAACGTTTCACAGGTGCCGGCGATAAAGGGATTGATATCGCCGCATATATTGATGGACATCAACTATTGGGTGAATGGCATAATTACCAATGTAAACATTATCCAAAATCGTTAGGGCCTGCGACCGCTTACTTAGAAATTGGTAAATGTCTCTGGTATTCTTTTAAAGGTCACTTTACTCCGCCATGCCGTTATTTTTTTGTCGCCCCTAGAGGCGTATCCACTCAATTAGGTTTACTTTTGGGTAATGCTAAATTGCTCAGGAGCTCTCTTTACGCTGCTTGGGAAAAAACTGTATTGACGAAGATCACCACAACGCAAAAAATTAAGCTAGATGGAGAATTTAAGGTTTATGTTGACGCGTTTGACTTTTCTATCTTTGAAGCATCGTCTCCACTCCAAATGATTGAGGAACATCGAAAGACACACTATTTCATACAGCGTTTTGGGGGAGGGTTGCCTGCTCGACCTAAAGTTGATCTGTTATCAGAAGCTATTGAAGCGCATGAAACTGTCTATACCAAAAAACTCTTTGTTGCCTATTCAGAGCATGCAGAGGCAATCATCCAGACGCCGAAAGATTTAGTAGGTCATTCAAAGTTAAACAAACACTTTAATCGGTCACGAGAAGCTTTCTATCACTCGGAATCTCTGCGAGTATTTGTTCGTGACAAGACAGAGCCTGGTACTTTTGAAAGCCTACAGGACGAAGTGTGCGATGCTGTGGCTGATACATGTGACACTGATCATATTAGCGGGTACGCGCGTGTTGTAGCGGTGACAGAGAAAGCACAATCGTTGAAGCTGGACGCTCATCCACTCTCGCCAAGTACGTTCCCTCGTGACTTGAAGGGCATTTGCCATCAATTGGCCAATGATGATCGATTGAACTGGAATGATCATGATTGATCGCGGGCCAATAATCTTCAATGGCACTCTGGAAGCAGGTGTAAGAGCAGTTGCAGTCTTAGTCAGTGCCTATCCAGATAGTTTTGATATTCAACGCCTTACGGCGTACGATTATCTCCTTGTTCGCACATCAGTTTTGAATGGGCCTAAAGATCTCCACCCTTCAGCACCTATCAGAACGCCAGCAACTGAAGTTCGGCGAAAAGTCGTGCAAGATGCCATTTTTTTGATGATGACACGCGAGCTGATTGAACGAGACACAGACGAATCAGGTATTACTTATCGTGCAGGTGAAGCGGCCGCGATGTTTTTGGAATCGCTAACCACTCCTTATATCATTGCCTTAAAAGAGCGAGCTAATTGGTTGACTGCACAATTATCGGGTTATGATGATACAACATTTGATGGTATGATGCGTAACTTTTTTGATCAGTGGATGGTTGAGTTTCAAGATGTGGAAATTATTGATGAGGAACCTATTTTATGATAGACGGCTTCCGAATTCACGGCCTCAGTTTTCACGGAAATAGGAAAAAACCTGCAATTGTAACGTTTGGAGCAGGCCTTAACGTCATTCATGGTGCTTCTAATACCGGAAAGTCTTTCGTGATCGAAACCATAGATTTTATGTTAGGAGGAAAGGGCCCTCTAACAGATATGAAGGAACGTGTTGGATATGATCGGATAATGCTTGCCATTGAGGATGTAACCACCAAAGAGACGTTCACTCTTATGCGGAGTCATGAAGGAGGCGCATTTAAGCTTTTTGAGGGTCAATTCATAGAAACGCTTCCTGAGGAAGAAGGCGTGGTTCTTGCAGAAGCGCATAGTGATAAAAATACCAATAATTTATCGACTTGGCTGCTCGAAAAATTAGGGGTGGGACGCTCACTCATTCGTAAGAACAAGCTAGATGTTACCATTAATCTAAGTTTCAGACATCTTGCGCGTCTTGCGATTGTTAATGAAGAGGAAATTATTCAGAAGCGTTCGCCATTAGCAGATGGGAACTATACTGCCGATACAGCTAATTTTTCAGTATTTAAATATCTCTTAACGGGAGTTGATGATTCAGCGTTGGTTTCCCTTCGTAAAACCACGCCAGAAGAGATCAGTCGAGAAGCTCAGATTGATCTCCTTGATGATTTAATCAAAAAATATCAACGCCAAATTAAAAGGGTTGTTGGAAAATCATCTGAACTTGAAGAGCAGGATGAAAAGCTCTGCAGCTCCTTGGCAATAAAATCTGAGCAACTCTCGCTTGCCGAAGGCACTTTTAAAGAGTTATCAGCACGGCGACGTATATTTTATAAAAAAATTGAAGGCGACAACAATCGTTTAACGGAGGTCTCTTCCCTGCTTGAGCGTTTTCGGCTGTTGAATAAACACTATGAATCTGATCAGCAAAGACTTAAAGGGATCGAAGAAGCGGGTTCGCTTTTTGCAGTTCTTGGAAAATCCAGTTGTCCAGTATGTGGCGCTCGATCTCAAGATCAACACGCTAAGGAAAGCTGCGAAGGTGATGTAGGCAAGATAGTTGCGGCTGCTGCAGCAGAGATAGTAAAAATCGAAAGCCGCCAAACAGAGCTTGTCGAGACACAATCAACATTAAGAAACGAAGAAAAAACACTTGAAAAACGGCTTCTTGGAGCAAAGTTTTCGCTTCGGGAGGTTTCAGACAATATTCGCACAATAGTAGCCCCAGATCTGAAACGGCAACGGGCATCATATACAGAGCTGTCAGACAAGAGGGTAAATGTAAGAGGTGCTATTAGTCTTTATGAATCATTGACTGATCTGGAAGAGCGAAAAAGAAAGCTTGTGGCCGAAGATTTGCAAATTACATCTAGGTCAAATATTGGCACTGTACTGCCTAGTTCCATAGTTGACGACTTCGCGGCAATTGTTGAACAGACCCTTAAGGACTGGGGTTTTCCTAACTCAGGTCGAGTTCATTTCGATATGAAATTGAAAGATCTAGTAATTGGAGGTAAAAACCGAACTGCATATGGCAAAGGGCTAAGAGCCATTACACAAGCAGCATTTTCGATCAGTTTATTGAGATATTGTAAAAAACATGAGGGTAAGCACCCGGGTTTTGTCATTCTGGATTCTCCTCTACTTTCTTATAAAGCCCCTGAAAACGCAGAGGATGATTTGAGTGGAACTGAACTGAAAGAGCAGTTTTACAAAGATTTACAAAATACGGCGGAAGATCGCCAATTTATCATCATTGAGAATGTTCCACCTACAGAAGAGATCGCTCAATCAAATCAAACCATCGAATTTTCTGGTTCCAAAGAATTTGGTCGCTTTGGCTTATTCCCAGTTTAAAATTGGAGTTCTGACGCAAGACAGCAATTCAGGGCGGAAACAGTTGTCGCTTATAAAAGTATTGGGGAGGTTGCCAAGTCAAGGTTATTTAGTCAGATTTAGCGCTAGAAATTAGAATTAAATTTCTCAGCAATATTATTCTTTTCTTCTCGACTTATTTGGTATTCAATTTCACTTTCAATATGACTAATAAAGTCCTGAGCCCAATCTTTTACTAAAGAATTATTATATTCTAATAATTTGACTATTGCCTTTTTCTCTGCCTCTAAATACGGGACTATTGAGCCTGACCATGATCGTGTGTGAAGTTTATTTTTAATTCTATCCCTAAAGCTCTCTTTTTCTCCATAGACCGAAATTAATTTAACTAAAAGTGAGTTTACTGTTTTTTCTTCACTATTATTGCTATTCGTTTCGTTAAAAGGGTTTGATGAGGACATGTCGTTTTCAAAAATGGGAAGAGATTCTGTAACTATTTTTAATGCGGCTTCAGATTTACACCAATCTACAATCCATTGGCGATTAACGAATGTGAATATACTTTTTTTGCCAGGGCGTGCAAACATGCCTCCATCTAAAATGGAGCTAATTCGATAATTTGTTTCTGGTTCAAAACTAAGTATTTTCTTCGACACTACTGGCCAAATATCATCTGCAAAATACTCAAATGCGCTTATTAGTATTGGATTTATGTAATCTGAAGAGTATGTATAATCAATTTTCTGTGCGTATTTTTGGTCTAGGAAATGAACGCATAAATCTTCGGCAAATTTATAACCCCCATTTTTGAGTAATAATTCGACTGATTTCTTCCAGTTGTGGTTTGAGATCATACCTTTTTCTGTTTCACCATTGAAAGATGCTTCGAAAATTATTTCCTTTAAAACTGGGTCAATGATTTCTTGATTATAATCAGAATTCATAATGTAGAAATTTAAGTTTTCTAGTGCAACCCATACGCCTACGCTATCTATTCTCATTATTCTTTTACAAAATTTAGCCATATCCTCTGATGGAATTTTTTTTGTGAACTGTCCATGGCTTAATGAAAAGGCCGTGCTAGAGCTAACGACTCCTGTTTCCATTAAATAGGCATAGTTTGATAAATGTTCACTAGTCAATGTCCCGCTTCTAATGATATATGGATAGCATTTTTGCAACTTACCATCTGTTGAGAATAATTTCATGGTTTCTAACCACAATGGTTCATTCTTTGAAAATAAGCCGTTTAGGAAACCAACAACGAAACTGCAATTTAATTCTTCAGTATTTCGGATTGATTTTAAAAGTTCTTCGAGAAATTCGTCAATTTTTATGTTTTGAGCAAATTCTGAACCAAACTCCCAAGATTTTGTTTGAATCTTAAAAGAAAGCAATAACTCAAGGTGTGGTATTAAGCTCGTTGGTTTTTTTGCAATTTCCTTAGCAAGCGACCTTGCCTTTTGCGCAGCAATATCAATATATTCTCCATCGTCAGATTCTGTATAATCCCATGATGGGTCCAAAACTATATATTTAAGTTTTTTATCTATGTTATTATCCGATGGGGCTAAGATCTTTTTCCAACTAGTAAGCGCATTAATTTGGGGGGGGGATAAGTCTGAGCTATCTCTTTCCAATGTTTCATTTATTGTCTTATACGCAGATGGCCAAAAAGTTCCTTGAAGAGATGTGATTTTTTTAACCGTTACATCAAGGTCATTTATCATGTCGACGTTGATTAAATTGCCTAATTCATTTCCGATTATGACCTTTAATTCCTCTGTGTTTCTTTCCTTTTCAATTAGATCAACAGTTATTCTTAAAAGCGATTTCTGATATGAAAATATTTCATTATATGTTTTGGGCTTAAATTCTTCAATTTCTTGTTTTGTTCCTTGATTTTCTGCCCCAACAGTCCTTCCCCAGCCTTGATGCGAAAGACCTGCTTCTATTGCCTTTACTACTAGAGAAACCGCATTTTTGTCTGAAATAGAAACAACGCTTTTTAGGAACTCCAACCGTGTGTCATAATTAACTACGGTTCCAGATAAATGGGTTCTGAATAATTGTGAAAATAGCCCACTCGCATTATTTGAATAGGATTCAGTTTCATTCTGGGCCAGTTTAAATATGCACCAAGCCGCATCCATAAAGCTATCTTTATGGAAAACTAACATTTCCAATGCCCATATGAAATTCCGCCTTACCTCGCGATCTATATCGAAGATCTCTTTATCAGAAAGATTTTTAATCACCCGAAATAATAGGTTGCTTGTTGGCTTAGGGTTCACTTCTACTATTGAGCGGAATATCTTAGAACCCTTGTTTGATAATAAGAATTCCGCTTGTCCAAAAGGGCTTGAATCATCACAGAGACTTTCAACAAAATCCTGTACCTTTTGCGATCTATCTAAATACCTAATTTGATAGCAAAAACTTTCTATCATAGCTTCAGGAATTTCAGCAATCAGCTTTCTTTTCATATCATTTGTTGTTTTTTCCCACCAATCGGATGCCAATGATATAGCAAAAGGTTTGGGGATAATTCTCGCGAATTGCCCTCCTGTATCAATAATTTGATGTGTTTGAAAATTTGTTATTAGCTTACTAAAGTCTATAAGACTTGCTCCAGATAGATCTAAAATAAATGCTACTTGCTCTGAATCTTTCTGAGGAGTTCCTTCATATTCAAAGCTATTGAACAATGAACAAACCTCTAAAATATTTCGACGTGTTTCGTTTAACTTCCCTCCAATATTCACTAGTTTTTCTACAAAATCATTATCTGCCAAATTGTCTGGAACACTAATCTCACTATTAGAAAATTGATTTGATATTAAAATAGCAAGCAAAGGGTATCCCTCAACATATTTAGCAAGCTTTTGAATATTAGGTTCAGAAAAATCGGGTAACTCACGTCTTATTATTTCTATGATGCTTTCTGTTTCAAGGGGTGTTAATTTGATATGAGGCGAGTTACCCTCCGTTTTATGTTCATGATCAACTGTAATTATTTCTATTTTTGAAGGGCATTCACTTAATTCACGATCAATGAAGCCGTGTAGAATAGAAGAGCAGTTTTCTACTACGATTTTGCAATCGATTTTATCTCTAATAGCTAGCTTTATGCTTTTTTCGATCTCAGCTTCTGAATCCCTTACTTTGAAAATCAATATATTTTGATCTTCCGTGGCTCCTTCACTTTTGAGGTAATCGACAATTAATCGTGTTTTACCTAACCCAGACAAGCCTGTTATTCTTACTAAGTTTTTTTCTTGGTTGAGTGAATCCCTTAAGGCGCGTTCAGCCTCTAATCTACTCTTGTCATAAGCCAAAGGTTTAGTGTGAGATCTGTTTTCATGAAGAATCCACTCTTTATAATAACAAGAAGAAACGTTTTCGTATTTAGTCAGCTTTTTTTTTGAATTAATGTGATTGAGAACCCAGTTAAATGAAGCATCCATGGTATTCGTCGGTTTTACGATACTAGTATGATCTGCCCCAGTTATTGTTTCTGTATTCCTAAACGATCCTTGAGCACTGTTGACATTTACGATTCTATCCTCATCGCCAACCAAATTCAATATATTATACTTGAATTGGAAGTCCGATTTATTAAAGTAAGCATTGAGCATTTCAACAGCATTACCATCTCGTTTCAATGCTCTTAGTTTTAAGCCTCTAAAAGCAATGATTTTTAACGCCGATGCCAATTGTGCGCCATTATGAGGAACGGCAAAAAATATTACTCTAGATATGTTAATGGACAAGGCTTCTAAATCAACATTAACTAACATTTGCTTTATAATTAGCCCGCCCAAACTATGGCCAATTATTATTATTTCGTCATTCTCGTGGTCGGTATTTAATTTTATAAAAGATAATAAACCTTGGGCTAGATTTGCTATAGACGTGCTTTTGCCGATCAGCGGCCAATAAAAAGATTTGTAACTAAACAGCTTGACTTCACAGTCCAGTTTATCTCTTAGAAGCTTAGGAAAGTCAGCCCAAGTTTCGTCACTACCACCAAACCCGTGTACAAATATAATTTTTTTTGTCATGTATTAAAGAACCTATAAAATTTTGCTGAGCCTAGGATGTATTTTAATCGTATTCAAGTAGTAACAAAACAATATCAAATTGTTGTTTGAAAGTATGTATTTGATATTCGCTAATTACATATCATTTATTGAACATTGGTTTGTGAGCTGGTGAAAAAAATTACGCAAAAGTGGAGAACCATGTTTTTGAATCACATTCAAGACAGGTGCTTATTATATGCAGTTTTTTGAGCTTTAAAGATCGCAAGCTATGATAGTTGCGAGCCCCCGCAACCAAAAGAAAATACAAACACAATAGCCTCACAATAGTGGGGCTTTTTTTGTGACTGGTAATGGAGTGTGGATGGTAATTTACAATTATGGCCCCTATTTAACTAAGAAATTACTAATTTTAGTTTGTTTGGCTTGGTCTTCTGATGAAGATTTAGGTATATTTGGGGCTTGATATGGATAGGTTGTTCGTGTAATTTTATTGTTAATAAAACACCTTATATTCTAACTAAGCTTATTAAATATGATTAAAATTGCGATAGCAGGTACAGGCTATGTAGGCCTTTCGAATGGGTTGCTATTGGCTCAGCACAATCAGGTTGTTGCTGTTGATATAGTGGCTGATAGAGTGGCTAAGTTGCAGCAAAAAATATCTCCTATAGAAGATACGGAGATTGAGCATTTCTTGCAAAGTGGAAACCTGAATTTCACGGCAACTTTGGATAAGCAAGATGCTTATCAAGATGCTGATTTTGTTGTCATAGCCACACCAACTGATTATGATGTTAAAACTAATTATTTCGATACCAGTTCAATCGAATCAGTGATTGAAGATGTTATGTCGATTAACCCAAATGCGGTTATGGTTATAAAATCTACTGTACCCGTTGGTTACACCGAGTCAATTCGGAAAAAATATAACTGTAATAACATTATATTCTCGCCCGAATTTTTGCGGGAAGGCAAGGCCTTATACGATAATTTACATCCCTCGCGTATTATTGTTGGCGAAAAAAGTAAGCGGGCGGAAGAATTTGCAAGCTTATTGAAACAGGGCGCTGTTAAACAAGATATTCCAACTCTCATTACCGATTCAACTGAAGCAGAAGCGGTGAAGTTGTTTTCAAATACTTATTTGGCGATGCGGGTTGCCTATTTTAATGAGTTAGATAGTTATGCCGAAGTACATGGGCTTGATAGCAAACAAATTATTAATGGAGTTTGTTTAGACCCTCGGATTGGTGATTTCTATAATAATCCTTCATTTGGGTATGGTGGATATTGCTTGCCTAAGGATACGAAACAGCTGCGCGCCAATTATCAAGATGTTCCGAATAACATTATTCGTTCGATCGTCGATTCTAACCGCACGCGAAAAGACTTTATTGCGGACTCAATATTAGCAAAAAAACCAAAAATTGTTGGTATATATCGGCTAATTATGAAAGTGGGTTCTGATAATTTTAGGACATCATCTATACAGGGAATCATGAAGCGCATTAAAGCGCAAGGTATTGAGGTCGTCATCTTTGAACCAACCACGGAAGATACAGATTTTTTTAATTCTCGTGTTGTCAATGATATTGAAGAATTTAAACAAATGTCAGATGTTATTGTTGCCAATCGGCTGGATGAAGGTTTAAGTGATGTGCTTGATAAAGTCTATACACGTGATTTATTTGGAAATGATTAAATATAATGGAAAATGAAATGAATTCAAAAGTTGCGCTTATAACGGGCATCACGGGGCAAGATGGGTCATATTTAGCAGAATTATTGCTCGAAAAAGGCTATGAGGTGCATGGTATTAAACGTCGGGCGTCATCATTTAATACGGGGCGTATTGACCATATTTATCAAGATCCGCATTTTAAAAACCCAAAATTGTTTTTGCATTATGGTGATTTATCGGATAGCTCAAATCTAATTCGGTTGATCAAAGAAATTGCACCAGACGAGATTTATAATTTGGCTGCACAATCGCATGTTGCGGTTTCGTTTGAAGCGCCAGAATATACGGCTGATGTGGATGCATTAGGTGCGTTGCGTATATTAGAAGCCATTCGTTTTTTGGGTTTTGAAAAGAAAACCAAGTTTTATCAAGCTTCGACCTCGGAACTATATGGCGAAGTGCAAGAAACGCCGCAAACCGAAACCACACCTTTTCATCCACGCTCGCCTTATGCTGTGGCAAAAATGTATGCTTATTGGATAACCATTAATTATCGCGAGTCTTATGGTATTTATGCGTGTAATGGTATTTTATTTAACCATGAATCACCGCGCCGTGGTGAAACATTTGTGACACGTAAAATCACACGGGCATTAAGTAATATTTCGCAAGGCTTAGAAGATTGCTTATATTTGGGTAATATGGATGCATTGCGTGACTGGGGCCATGCAAAAGATTATGTGCGCATGCAATGGATGATGCTGCAACAAGATGAGCCTGATGATTTTGTAATTGCAACAGGTAAACAAATTTCAGTGCGTGAATTTGTGAGGCTAGCGGCGCAAGAAATTGGCATTACGCTAGAATTTACAGGCAGCGGTGTTGACGAAATAGCGACCATTACAAACATTGAAGGTGATGATGCGAATGCCTTAAAAGTTGGTGCTGTGGTTGTTAAAGTTGATAGGCGTTATTTCCGCCCTGCTGAGGTTGAAACCTTGTTGGGTGACCCAAGTAAAGCCAAGCAAAAGCTTGGTTGGGTACCGGAAATTACGGTCGAAGAAATGTGCCGCGAAATGGTGGCTAATGATTTGAATAAGGCCAAGCAAGTTGCGATTTTAAAACAGCATGGTTATGATGTAAATATTTCTGTCGAATAGTCAATGTCTTGGAGATTAGATTATGAAAAAGATATTTGTGGCTGGGCATCGTGGTATGGTTGGAAGTGCGATTGTAAGGCAGTTGCAGGATATGCTTGATGTTGAAATTATCACCAGAGCGCGTGATGAATTAAATTTAGGCAACCAACAACAAGTGTTGGATTTTTTTGCATCAGAAAAAATTGATCAGGTTTATTTGGCAGCGGCAAAAGTAGGCGGCATTGTCGCCAATAACACCATGCCTGCTGAGTTCATTTATGAAAACCTAATGATTGAATGCAATATAATTCATGCTGCGCATTTAAATGATGTACAGGATTTATTGTTTTTAGGATCGTCGTGCATTTATCCCAAAATGGCTGAACAGCCGATGGCTGAAACGGCTTTACTTACGGCGACGTTAGAGCCTACCAACGAGCCATATGCCGTGGCAAAGATTGCTGGCATTAAGCTTTGCGAGTCTTATAATCGCCAATATGGCCGCAATTATCGATCGGTAATGCCAACTAATTTATATGGGCAGAACGATAATTTCCACCCCGAGAACTCACATGTAATACCTGCGCTTATCCGCCGTTTTCATGAAGCCAAGCTTAATGGATTGAAAGAAGTTGTGGCATGGGGTTCGGGCAAACCAATGCGGGAATTTTTACATGTAGATGACATGGCGGCGGCTTCAGTTTATGTGATGAATTTAGATGCTAAAACTTATAAAGATAATACGCAAACCATGTTAAGCCACATTAATGTAGGCACAGGGGTTGATTGCACCATTCGGGAATTGGTTGAAACGGTGGCGGCGGTGACTGGCTATCAAGGCAATATATCATTTGATGCGAGCAAACCAGATGGTGCGCCACGCAAGCTTATGAATGTAGATCGCTTGAAATCATTAGGCTGGCAATATTCAATTGATTTGAAACAAGGATTGAGCGATACATATAGGTGGTTTTTAGACAATCAGGATAATTTTAGAAAATAATGTTTTTATCAAGGACAAGAATTTCCGATTGAACAAGCTAAATTATTAGGTGCTTATAACCATTTTTATGACGATAATGTATTTGGCGATGAATTCTCAACTCATTATGTAGCATTGGGTTATACATTGAATTTAGCTCATGAATTAACGACATTGCCACTGAATGTACAGCATCAAAATTACACTTGGTTTGATATTTAAAATTTAAAATCTGAGCCATTTGTACATCAACATACCAAATGGTATTTTGACCAAATATAGTGAAGGAATGAGTATGATTATACCGATAATTATGGCGGGCGGTAGCGGCACACGTTTATGGCCTTTGTCACGTAGTAGCTATCCTAAACAGTTTTTAGCGTTGGCTGGTGAGCACACTATGTTTCAACAAACCATTGCGCGGTTGAATGGTTTAGATCACGCGCCATGTGTATTTGTTTGTAATGAAGAACATCGTTTTTTAGCGGCTGAGCAAGTCAGGCAGTTGAACATTGAACATGGCGGCATATTGCTAGAGCCAATGGGCCGCGACACTGCACCTGCCATTGCTTTGGCGGCTTTTCATGCGCTTAAAGATAATGCCGATGCTACTCTGTTGGTTCTGGCTGCTGATCATGTGATTGAAAATGTAGATGCCTTCCACGCGGCGGTTAAAATTGCGGAAAGGCATGCGCGGAATGATCGGCTTGTTACTTTTGGTATTGTCGCTACATCGCCTGAAACTGGCTATGGTTATATAAACCGTGGTCGCGTTCTAGATGATGCGTTTGAAATTAATCAATTTGTCGAAAAACCAGATCTAAACATTGCAAAAACCTATGTAGATAGTGGTGAATATTATTGGAATAGCGGCATGTTTATGTATAAAGCCAGCCGTTATTTGGAAGTGCTTAAACAGCACAGGCCAGAGATTTATGCGGTGTGCGAGAAAGCCATTAGCAAAGAAACAAATGATTTAGATTTTATTCGCATTGATGAAGATGTATTTATGACATGCCCCGCAGAGTCGGTTGATTATGCGGTTATGGAACCAGCTAGTTCAAGTGGCAATGGCGATGCTGTTGTGGTGCCTTTAGATGCAGGATGGAGCGATGTGGGTAGCTTTGCGGCTTTGTGGGAAGTGTCTGAACTTGATGATGACGGCAACTCATTTATTGGTGATGTGAAATCGGTCAATACCAAAAACACTTTGGTGCGTTCGGATGAACGATTGGTGGCGACAGTTGGCATTGAAAATTTAGTCATTATCGACACCAAGGATTCTTTACTCATTGCACATAAAGACCATACACAAGATGTTAAATCTATTGTCAATCTGCTTAAAGCAGATGAGCGCCCAGAGGTTAAGTTAAACCGTGAGGTTTATCGGCCATGGGGTAAATATGATAGCATTGACAATGGTTCGCGTTTTCAAGTGAAACGCATTACGGTGAACCCAGGTGCCAAGCTTTCCATTCAAATGCATCATCATCGGGCTGAGCATTGGGTGGTGGTAACTGGTACGGCCAAAGTTACCAATGGTGATCAGACGATTTTACTGACCGAAAACCAATCGACTTATATTCCATTAGGCACCATTCATGCGCTAGAAAACCCTGGCAAAGTGCCGTTGGAGCTTATTGAGGTGCAAACGGGTACGTATTTTGGCGAAGACGACATTGTGCGTTTTGAAGATAGATATGGCCGCACTTAAGCCTGAATGAAAGATTGAATGATGACAGAATTTGCACCCATAACCATTTCATGCTTTAAGGCTTATGACATTCGTGGCAAATTAGGCAGCCAATTGAATGTGGACATTGCTTATCGCATTGGACGAGCCTTTGGACAGCATATTAAACCCAAAGCCGTGGTGGTTGGTGGCGATGTGCGCCTCACATCAGCTGAGCTTAAAGACGCTTTGGCCAATGGCTTGTTGGATGCAGGTGTGGATGTGATCGACATGGGGCAAACTGGCACAGAAGAAATATATTTTGCTACATCGCATTTGGGCTTGGATGGCGGCATTGAAGTGACCGCGAGCCATAACCCTATGGATTATAATGGCATGAAATTAGTGGGTAAAGATTCTAAGCCGATTAGCGGCGACAATGGCTTGTTTGAAATTCAAGCTTTGGCCGAAAGCGGAAAATTTACGGCTGCTACGCGTGGTATATTGACCCAAAAGTCATTGTTAAACGAATATATCGATCACTTGATGGGCTATATTGATGCGGCCAATATGAAGCCGCTTAAATTGGTGGTGAATAGCGGCAATGGTGCATCTGGCCAAACGGTTGATGCGATAGAGCTTAAGTTTAAACAATTGAACATTCCGATTGAATTTATTAAAATCCATCATAAGGCTGACGGCAACTTTCCGAACGGTATTCCGAACCCGTTATTACCTGAGAATAGACAAGATACAATTGACGCGGTTAAACAACATGGTGCCGATATGGGTATTGCATGGGATGGCGATTATGA
This sequence comes from Alphaproteobacteria bacterium, assembly GCA_002400495.2. Classification (GTDB taxonomy): domain Bacteria; phylum Pseudomonadota; class Alphaproteobacteria; order Rhizobiales; family OSC116; genus OCS116. The sequence continues at coordinate 15,956 of NVQL02000006.1, forward strand.
TCGTTGTTTTTTGTTTGACGAAAACGGCGAATTTATTGAGGGTTATTATATTGTCGGATTATTGGCTGATGCCTTTTTGCAAAAAAATGCTGGCGCCAAAATTATTCATGACCCCCGGCTAAGTTGGAATACGGTTGAAGTTGTGGAGCGGGCTGGTGGCAAAGCCATTCAGAGTAAAACGGGCCATGCATTTATTAAACAACTTATGCGCAAAGAAGATGCCGTTTACGGTGGCGAAATGAGTGCTCATCACTATTTTAGAGATTTTTTCTATTGCGATTCTGGCATGATCCCCTGGTTATTGGTTGCCGAATTATTATGTGTTCGATCGGCTACATTGTCATCCATGGTTAAGGATGCCATGGCGGCGTTTCCATCACCAGGTGAAATTAACCGCACCGTGAGTGATGCTGATGCAGTCATTGCTAAAATATTGGCGCTTTATGAAAAAGATTCTGTGAATATAGATTATACAGACGGCATTAGCATAGATATGGGGCAATGGCGGTTTAATTTACGGAAATCGAATACTGAACCGTTGATTAGGCTTAACTTGGAAACCCGCGCTGATACAGAGCTTATGCACGTGAAAACCGCTGAATTGCTGGCGTTGATAGAAAATTAGGCATAGTTATTTGGTTTATTTTAAAGATTAACAGTTTTTAAATATATGCGATGATATAGTTTTATATAGTTAACAGAATTCACTTGGTTTGAGGAATGATAAATGGTATCTCTTAAGTTAGAGGCCGTTTTGGGTCTCGAGGATTAGCTATGCAAGCAATTTTATATTCATTTCTATTTACTCTGGTGAGCATTAGCTTTTTAGTTCCGATTGCGAATAAAATTGGGCTGGTAGATGTTCCAAACGGTAGAAAGTTACACATTGGGTCTATTCCCTTGGTTGGCGGGATCTCCATCTACCTTGGTGTCATTATATATTTCATTCTATTCATGCCGTTTAGCTCTGACAGTTTGCTTTATTTAATTGGTGCAAGTTTGTTAGTTACAGTTGGTGTTTTAGACGATCTTAAAGATCTTAAAGTTGTATATCGGCTATTTATACAAACGTTATGTGCCGTTATCTTGGTTGGTTTTAGCGGTAATTATTTCGATAATCTTGGATTTGTTGAAAATTTAGGGTTTATTGAACTTGGCTATGTGGGCATTGTCGTTACAGTGTTATTTATCGTAGCAAATATTAATTCCTATAATATGATTGATGGAATTGACGGCTTACTAGGTATGGTATCTCTCACATCATTTGTATCATTTGCTTTGCTATTTTCACTTAACAGCTCTTCATTGACACTTGTGCCAGTGGTCATTTCAATTAGCATTGTTGTGTATTTAGCTTTCAACTTGAAAATTGCAAATTTTATGCCTAAGGTTTTTATTGGGGATGCTGGCGCCATGTTTCTGGGCTATACAATCAGCTGGTTGGCCATTATGGGGTCGGTTGTCGAGCACGCCTTTAGGCCGGTGACAGTTATGTTTATTATCGCTGTTCCATTTATAGATTTGGTTTTTAATATATTTAATAGGCTTAGAAAAGGCCAATCACCTATTCGTCCTGGTCGTGATCACGTTCATCATCGTTTGATGGACAGAGGTTATTCAAGCCGACGTACGGTTGGCATCGTTTCTTTGTTGTCAATTGGGATTGCACTTATTGGTATTTTGGGCGAATATTTTAAAATTAGTGAACTTACAATGCTATCAGTATATTTACTTATTATGATTGCATATACCCTTTATTTCATTTGCACGTCGAAATGGGTACCCAATAAATAATATTTTAAATTGATTATTTAGATTGATAGGCTTTCACTAATATAACTCCAAGAAATTGAAATGAAGAAATACTTCTTCTCCATAATCTTCTTGGTTCTTTAATAAGCCGCCCTAACCATTCAAGATGAAAATCTATGAAAATTTTATGTGGTCGATTGATATTACCAGCATAAAAATCAAACACCGCACCAATTGGAGTCGCTAGCTTGAAATTGAGATTTTCCTGATTGTCACATAACCATTTCTCTTGTTTTGGTGCTGTCATTCCCACAAATAATACGTCAGGCTTAAATGAGTTGACGGCCTTTATAATGGTTTTATTTTCCAATGTAGAAAATGAATCTTTAAATGGTGGGGAATAGGTTTGGCAAATAATATTTGGATATTCTGCTGATATTTTTGTTTTGATTTTGAGTAATGTTGGTTCTGACGCACCCATATAAAAGCACTTTCCATGGCTTTTATTTAGCTCTTCTAATAAATGCTGATGCAGATCAAACCCAGCAATTTTAGTCAGTGGTTTTTTTAGAATAAGCTTGGCAGCCAGCACAATGCTACTGCCGTCTGGAATGAGTATGTCTGAAGCCTTTAAAGCTTTCTCGAAGGGCTGGTCGTTCTGTGCAATCATGTATGAATGCGCATTTATAGTGCTTACAAGCGTGTGGTTGTCGATTTTAATGTCTTGGACATTGCCATCAAAGATTTCATAATTGAGTAATTTCATAATATTCATTCATTTTTGTAATTTTCAGGGGCATCAATGGTGTTTCAAAATTTCAATTAGATTATCTTCGAATTGAGTGAGGGTGAAATTATTCAAATATCGTTCTCGGCATTCTATAGCTGTGTCTTTGGTGAGATGGTGAGACATGGTATGTTTAAGTGCTTCATGAAGCCCATCAATGCTCTGGACAATATAACCAGTTTTTCGGCTCAAAATATCAGGAATGCCGCCGACTTGGGTTGAAATGGTGGGTATTCCATAAGACAGCGCTTCAAGTATTGTCAGTGGAAATGTGTCATTTTGAGTTGGGTGTATAAATATGTGGGCCTTTTCAAACAGAGATTGCTTTTTTTTACCTTTTACAAACCCATGAAAAATGACACTATTTTCTAGATTGTTTGACTTTACATATTGAAAAAACTCTAGCTCATCTTGCTTTAATGCCCAGGACCCAGCAAAATGATAAATAATGGGCTCGGCTTTTGTGGCTTTTGCTAAATTTAGAACATCCAAATAGCCTTTTGACTTAATCATATTTGAAACGAATAGGACATTTATTTGGGTATCATTAGAGAATTTTTGACTCATGATATTTTCAAAATATACGTCGGTTAAGTTATCTTTAGCTCCATTCGGCAAATGAAAAATTTGCTTGTAGCCACTTATTTTTTTTAGATCATTGGCCAATAAAGGGCTAAGCAGCACTAAATTCACATTTTTAACAAACTTGTTGGTTTGTGTTAGATTGTGATCTGATGCAGATACAAAATCATTAATCCCTGTGGTGTGATAATGGTAAAAAACATTTTTACAGCCAAAAGCTTTCCAGATGATTGATAGGACGTAATCGCGATAAAAAGCCACACCTTTTATAGAGGCGGTGAAATAGATTTTATGCGGCCGAAACATAATCATTGCCCATAGAACCTGTAGGCATAAAATAGAAAACAGACTGATTTTTCGAAAACTTACTTTTCCAATATCGCTGATTGTATCCGATGATTTTATGGTGACAAATTTGCAGGTAAATTGCTCATTCACGCGTTTGCTTTCGGCAATAAAATCCCCAACCTTTGCAGCGCCATGGAAGGGAGGAGAGCGATGCAAAATAAAAAGTATTTTTTCGCTCATTAAGATGTCTTTCTCAAAATATTTTGCAGGCGTTTGATTGCTTTATTGGTATAACTATATTGATATTTAAACTGTCGGGCAATGGCTGTGTTCATAGTGGTTGAATCGTCAAAATTATAGTCAAAATTTCTAGACTCATCTAGCAATGAATCATAAATATTATCTCCAACGCAATGGGTTGCGTCTTCGCCAAATCCTATATTTCGAATTTTGGACTTAACGGGATAAATACAATATTTGCCTTGTTTATACATTGAATAGGACCAACGTATGGCCCAAGAATGATTTTTGCCTTCGAAATAATGACGCAGCATACGTGCCAAATCTATGCCACCTCGGTTAAATTGCGCTGTTTTGCGTCTGTCTTGAATGAATGTTGAATATTCTTCAACCTCCCAGTCAACAGTGGCCCATTGGTCACGCCATGTAGCCCAACCCCAAGATGATGGCCGTAGTGATAGGTAAGTGTCATATTTATGGCTTTTTAAGGCAGAAAAATCGCCAGAATAACCAGATATTGAAAATATGTCATGGCGATGCTTATAATGCTCTAGGGCTTTATTCATATAAGATAAAAAGTTGGTGCTGGTGACTAAATCATCCTCTAACACAATCACCGCATCATGTTTTTCAATAATCTGAGTAACCCCAGTGATTATATTTTTAGCCAAGCCGAAATTTTCATCTCTGTTTGTAATGGTGACGGATTTAAACCCTTTTACTGAATTCAAATATTGCCGCACCGCATTCACTGCTGATTTATCGGCATCAGACTTATAACCATCGGAGAAGAAATATAGATCAGTTTCTAGTGCGTGGTCATTTTTTTGAAGCGCTTCAATGGTAAATTGAAGGCTATTGCGTCGGTTATAGGTGAATATTATAACAGGTTTCAAAACTATCTCCTTTTGCATATGTCGTTAATTGATCGCCTCTATATAATATATATACCTCTTATATATAATTTAAAGCCATTCAAAATACTTGTTTAAGTTAGTTAGCATTATATTGCATTTGGGAGTATGGGTCATTTTTGAGCTTTACCATATAACCAATTAAAATGCCTAGTGGGTAAGTTACATAGCTATAAACGATTGAGTTATCGGTCAGCATCATAATGAGAATGCCTAAAAAATAGAACGCCGTTGTGAAAAGCAAAATCTGATGCTGCCTATATGCATCTGGATCGATTAGAAACTCTATTTTCTTTTTTACCTTTTTATATATTTGCAAGATTCTAAAAATAAAAAACAACCATAAAAACAACCCAACAAGCCCTAATTGATGAAAGAATCTTAAATAGTCATTATGTGGGTGATTCCAACCTGGAACACCCTGCAATGCATCTGGAACGGAGTGGCCGTTACCAAACCATAAATGTTCTAATGAAGAAAAAAAGGTCAAGCTCCATGAATTCATTCGGCCTGACGTATTAATGCTGTATCCTAAAAGGGTTAGGCGGTCATCACCAGTTGAAATTCGATCCAAAAATCCGCTATTCATTATGTAGATATATATGCTTGTTGCAAATAGAGTCACAATGAAAGCAACCAGTAGGGGACGTTTTAATGACATGGCACCAAATACAATTGATAATATTGTAAGCTCGGCAAGGCTGATGATTTTACTGTCTAATATAAATGTTTCGACAAAAATTACAAACAGAATAAGTAGTGATAATTTGTTTCGATGGTTAATAAATTTATACAGATGATAGCAGAAAAAAAGCACACCAATTTGAGTGGATGCAGGGTCTTGATCATAGGTCAACATAATATAGGTTAAAATGAAGATATATAGGTATGAAGATCTTTTGATACTTAAATCTATAACCAAGAGAAGCTGTTCAAGGCTAATTATTGTCGGTAAAAATATAAATGAAGCGAATCCCATAAGAACAAATGATGTGTTCTGCAGTATATAATCGCCTTCAAATATATTGATTATATCCCAGCCAAACGACATTATACTCATGATGATAATTGGCAGTGCGTATATAAGTAATTTTTTAGAAATAACCCCGCTATACAGAATGATGCCAAAAACTAAGATAGGCAGTGTAACTGATAATAAGGCTGATAAATTAACCGATCCAGCCGAGATAAACCTCATCATCGGACCGATTGTGCTGACTAAAAATGTAAATTGAATCAAGCTTGAAATGGATTTATTTTTTTCAATTTTCAGATTCATTATTTGTATTTCATTAATTTGATAGCTTGATTTCGAACAATTAGTAAAACAGCTTTTTCTTGGTGAACGCTATCTCATTTATTTGCGTGAGTCTATTGTAAATATCCAAATTAGTTCTGTGTTGTTAACACCAAAATTTCACCATTGTCTGAGAGTGTGGTGTGTTTCATGTAACAAAAATCAAGTTCACAAAGTTGGCTTTTTTCAATCACATATTTTTTATAAAATTCAATTTCTTGATTGTATTTATCAAAATTTACATTTGTGTCCAGCACGGTTTCATTTAGGTGATCTGCGCTATAAATAATGACATCAGCTTTTTCCTGCCACCCTAAATAATGCCCCCAGAAACGGGTTATTTTATATGTTTCTGTGCTATTGGGCAGGAATAGTTTCGGGTCAAATGCTATATCCAGTGTATTGCCATCAATTGTCGACAGATCCGATAAAAACTGTGAAATTTCTTGATATATAACTTGGCTTTTTACGAATTCATCATTTTTAGTGCGGTCAGACAGATATGAAAACTCTTTGTAACTGTTAGGCGCCCACCATAATAAGGTGATTGTGAGGGTGAGTAGAAGCCAGATATATGAAGCTAGGTTTTTGAATTTAAAACTTCGGGTTAAATTCACTTCTATAATCGCTACGATGCCCGTGAGCATGAGGCTTGAACCGAGGAATAAGTAAGAGCCCCAGAGTCGATGGGTGGCTAAGAAGATGGCTAGGTTTAATAGGGTGCCGCCGATAAAAATAACCAGCGGAACAGAATTTGTTAAATTGCCAATGAAGTTTTTTTCTTTAAATTTTTGTCCGATGAAAATGAACACAATTAAAGCGCTGAGTGATGCAAAAATTATGCTGACTATCGCCGGGGCTATCATCCAATCATTTATGAAATAATTTACCCAGGAGAAAATATTAATTGAAGATGAGTCTGCCCCATGTCCAGTATTTAAAAATGTAGACCCACCCCAATAAGCCAAACCAGGTTTAAAACCTTTTAAATATAGCAAACCAGCCAAACCAAGTGCGGTGGTAAAAATGGCACCAATTAGCGATATATTAGCCAAAATTTGGTTTTTTATAATTTTTGAATGAAGTGGTCGAATGAGTATTTTATAAGCAAAAATCGATGAAAATATGGTGGGAATTAATATCGGCACGGCTAACGCAAGGCCGATTAAAAAGTAGGCAAAAGTATTGATTGTTTTGGTTATGACTGATGTCAAATTGTTGTTTTTGAGACTTTGTAACATGGCTATGAAAACAAAAAACAATATAATCGGAAATAATGAGATTTTGGCACCAAAAGCAAGGCCAATAAAAATCCAATATTTGCTATCTAACTTCATACTATTCTTATTGAAGAAGTATAAAAATATAGCGGTGAATAATAATTGAATGGGCTCTGGTTTTGGCATGGTGGCATAATATGAACCAAAGGGAATGGCCAATAAGGCAGCAAATAATATAAAACGCAAAACCCATTGTTTTACGAAAGTGACGGTTAAAAGCCAAAATGCCGTTATAAGCAGTAACACTTGCAACATACGACCCGCAATAATTTGGCCTTGCTCGCCAAATATTAAATCGGGGATGAATGAGAAAATGGCCATAGAGTTCCATACGACGCGGCCATATCGATGATCGCCACCATTATAAACATTCCATAAAAAATCCAATAAGCCATCTGGGTGATTGATTGGAAACACACCGTCATAGGTGACCAGCTCATCCATAAACAAAGAGTAACGGCCGCCAACCAAGTCTAAATTAGCTAATGTGCTAAAATAGATAAAAATAACTGCAATTAGCAATAGTGGGGCTATCTTTAGGTATTTTGACATGACGAATTCCTGTGTGATGAGAAAAATTATATAATTTTCTTAAGGGCGAATATGTATTTAAAAGTTCTGTTTATTAAGTTCCATTTCATTTTAAAACTACCACCACCGCCTTTGGCTTCCCCATGTACACGGTCGGCAAAAATCACGGGTATGGTGACTATTTTTAAACCGGTTCTCTTGGCCTGATAATAAGCGTATAAATCCAACGAAAAATCACTTGGCGCGGCTTTTTGCATATGTTTTTGGTAGAAATTTTTTGAAAATATCTTTGGCTGGGCGTTAATATCAGTCAATTTTACTTTCAGGGTGAATAGCACAACAACAAACATCCCCCAGGTGAATAAAACATCCATTAATGGTCGGTTTTGGCGCGCGCCTTTAATGAAGACTTGGTCATGTTCAAAAGATTTATAAAGATTAAAAGCATCAAATACATCTTTGGGGTCGGTTTGCATGTCAGCATGGGTCCACGCCAAAACGTTGCCAGATGCACTATCAAGCCCGTCTAAAATATCTCGTCCATAGCCTCCACGTTGTTGTTTAAGAATGAGCTTAAAATATTGGTGGTTTAATTTTTTAAATAATTGGGTGAGTATTGCAGGGGTTTCATCAGTTGAAAAACCGTCAACGACAATGAGTTCAATGTCGTCTCGGTCTTTCATTAATTCTTCAAAACGGCGTAGCACCAATGGCATGTTGTCTTTTTCATTAAAACACGGAATGACTATGCTTAGTTTTTGGGTCATATTTTTTTTACCAAACTTGGTTCTGCTGCGGAGAATTTTTTCCAATAATCAAGGGTATTCTCATAAACCTCAAAATCGTAAGGCGTGCCCCAACCAATATAGGTAATGTCAAAATAACCAACTTTTAAATTGGCATCAATCGCGTATTGAATAACCTGATCAACGTAATATTCGTTATTGACCATATCCTTTTTGGCAACCATGTCATCGGTTAATGATACATAGTCGGAGCCTTTTTTAAACCAGAACATCCCGGTTGTTGCGTGATCATTCATCGGGGTGTCACTCACCGTTTGTTTGATGCGAATGGCCTTTACCGTCACACCATCTTGTTCGAGTTCAAGCCAGCTATGCGCCAGCGGGTTTTGAGCGATGTTGCTATCATTGGTATGGCTGATGACCAAAACGTCAAATGTTTCACGCGCGGCGTCAAAACCAGCTTGATCAACAACCATTCCGTTGTCGCAAGGGCCGATGAATAGGTCTTCATCATTATCGATAAATTCTCGGGCCACCAATACGCCAGTGGCCTGTCCAGTTAATTCTGTGTCATGGATAAAGCTCACACGGGGAAAAAATTGTTGAATGGTCGCCTCGGTGCCGTTTTGTTTGTGGAAGTCTCTGTCCACGCATATAAGGGTGTTTTTGGGGTCATCAACACCTGGAATGTCTTTAATGGCACAAACAACCATTGGTAATTTTTCGCCAGTTAAGCGATAGGTTGTGGGGATGCAGGGTTTATTGTCTTTGTAACCTGCATCGACAAAACGTTGGCCGCGCCCACCCATTGGTAAAAGTATAATCATGTTAGTTATTCCATTGCTTAATATTGTCTATCCAGAGGTTAAACTCGTTTAAGTCTTCAGGTGTGCCCCATTGACAAAAATGGCTTACATTGGCGGGAATATATACATTTAGGCCGTCCTCAACCAATAAATTATAAACCAAACTGTTATAATATTCGCCATTGAGATTCATGTCTTTTTCGACCATTAATTTTAGATATTTTTTGGCCAACTTCACTGAACCAAAATAATATACACCCGGGGAATGTAAGGCTTTTGATTTGTCTTGTTCCCATGAGAATTTTTCGCGAATTTCTATTAGATTGTTGTTTTCATCAATTTTACATGAGGCGTATAAATTATGCGCGGGTAATAGATGCGGGTGAAAACCTGTGTAACATGGTACAGCACCTTCAGGGTTGTTTTGGTTTATATATTTAACAAAGCCATCAAAATCCCACTGCATATAATAATCACAATAGGTGATGAGCACGGGCTTGTTGTCATCTAGGCTATCTAGCCCTTGCAAACAAGCATGCACGGGGCCTTTCTTATGGCCCTCAATGCCAATTATATTGGCTTTAGAATCAGTGTTTATAATTTCTTGGCGCATATGGGTTTCAGCCAAATGATCATGCCGACAAATATAGGTCGATGACTGTAGGTTATCTGGAAACATAGAGCGCACCCAAGAAATCATCGGCCGACCTTGCACTTTAATTAATGGCTTGGGTATTTTATAACCAGCCTTTAGAAACCGACTGCCGGTGCCTGACATTGGTATTAAAAGTTGAATGTCTTCAGTGCGGATCATTTATCACCCCATAGGTTTGGTTTTTTGGTACAAACAGCATCAATCTGAATGCCGTTATCTTGTAACTGCTGTTTAAATTTTTGTATATCAGACAGGTCATGCCCTTGAAGCTCTGGAGAGACAAGACATATTTTATAACCCGCATTTATAAGCTGTGCATGATTGTCCGCGTTCAGTGGTAAATGGGTGAAGCAATCAACCCAAACCCATTTGGCCTTACCAGCAAAACCAAGGGCATATTCAATGGCTTCGCGCTCACTAAAACGCACCGCAAGGTTGTCAATTTCAAAACCATCAATTTCTTGTTGTATGGCTTTCTCGGCATAGATAGCGAAGAATGGCATTGAAAGATCCAGAAAAAACCAGTTTTTTATATTGAACTTATTCATCAGTTCAATACATTGCATTTCCACACCTTCGGTTTTCACGTTTAAAATCATCGGGCCTTTATGTTTCCATTGGGCCAGAAAATCTTCAAATTTTTCTAATTTGGGGTTTTGATGATGGTTAAATGGATCATGATGTAAGACCAAATCATCATTGTGATAGCGAATGTCTAACTCAATGCCATTTTCAAGCGGCACATTTTTAAGTTGCTCTACAGTGTTGATGCGGTGGTTAATATATTGCATTCGGCAGGTCCGATGTTAATGGTTATTTGGCAAACTTTTTGCGGTATTTTTCTTGTTCCATATTGGCAACAAAGTTAACTTCATACTCATTTAAATATTTGGTTTGCAAATTATGCGTTTGAATGGAGCTGACGATAAATTCATAAGACGCCAAGGTATCTCTGGCGGCTTTGGTTTTCAGCAGGCTTTCTGAGGCGGCTATGGTGTAGACAATTTGGTCAGGAAATAAAACCTGTTGACGGCTGGGCAATGGGGTGTCCGGGTCATATTCGTGTAGCATCAAATTTAGATCTTGCTTGAAATGCTTGCAAATTTGTCCATTCACATGGGTGTGCAACTGCTCGGTTTGGTCAGATGTTTTGCCACTTATAATGATGCCGTGATTTTCTAAAAAGACAATGGATGGGTCAATGCTATCAGCCTGAAGGGCTTTATATACTGCCAAAGATAGATGGTTGCCTGGTGATGCATATGGTATCCAAACTGAATTTGGAAACAGGGTTTGTGCGATGTTTTTACCTTCGACTGCACAGGTTAAAATATTTGCATAAATTGAATGAGAGTGCAGTACATATGTATCTAACAAAGCGTGAAAACCAGTTTCTAAAGATGGTAAGTTTTGGCCTTTATCCATCGCGCCTTCGGTTAAATCTGTATCTGGATTATTGTCGAGAGCGGCTTGCGCAATGTTTTGTCGAATTGTTTGAAAGTTCGTAAGGCAATAACCAGCATCTGGCTCGACATCGCTTAGCATATAACCCGAGGCTTTAATGGCCATATGATCACCATCTTTAACCGATGTATTGCCGCCACCACCTTGCACATAAGCGGTGTATTGTCCGACATTTTTTGACATTTGAGAGAAGTTTTTCAAAGCGGCTTGGTTGATCATTTAATGTCCTCAAATATGTAATAAATAATGAGCAGAGTTGACACGCCAATTTGCCCAGATGTCCAATGTGTTTGGTAAATGCCAATGTCTTCTAAACTTGGTATATTTAGCTCGGCAATTTCATGTAAATCTTCGGCGCTAATTGAGCCCTTTATGATGATGGTTTGGGTGTCGTCATCGTTATATTCATGGCCTATGTCTAAGTCGGGATATTGGTTTAATTGGTCTAATAATGTTTCGAAATAAATTGAATTGCCACAATTGAATTTTGTATACAGCTCGGTAACGGCGTCTAAATTTTTTAAATCAGTGATTTCATTGACAGGCTGGGTCGAAATAATGATATCGGCGTAATTTGCTTGTATATCAATATATTTTTCAGAATCTTTTGCCCGTGAAGAGATTTGTTCGAGGATTTTTTCAATGGTGTAGCCACGTTTTTTTGTATCCCGAACAATTTTCCAATGCTTCTGTAAATTCTTGTCTGGGCTGACAAACACTTTCAGGTCATATAAATCGCGCAATTTTTTTAGATATAGAGAATGCAAACCTTCTAAGATAATGAGCTTTTTAGAATGAATTTTTAAGGCGTCAGTAAATTGTCCATTATCGTGATTGTAGTGACGACGTTTAATATCATGCCCTTGTTTTAAATACTGAATTTGCCGTACTTCTTGATGAAGTTCGTTTGCACGCGGGTTTAAATGAGTGAATTCACTCCATTTTGCATGGCCGCGTTCCCATTTGTGCATATCGTCGCCACGAATAATGGTTACATTTTTGTTGCCAAATATGTCTGAAAGTGCATTTGAGATTGTAGATTTCCCCACGCCAGAATCGCCGCTAATACCCATTAAGTATGGTTTCGAGGTGAGTTTATTTTTTGCGTAAGTGTCGAAGCCTTGGCGGTATATCCATAAGCAATTGAGAATTAAGGTTGTTTGCAAAAGGGTGAATATTAAATTTTTGATTCCGTCCATCTCAAACGGTTGCCCATTGATCATGATGGTTGGTGTTAAATAGGAGTCAATGAGGAAAAACAGAATGTAAAAAACTTGCAGCGCGATGAACAGAATAAACGATTTTCCGCGCCCTTGCGCATAAAAATATACCAAGAATGGAACCACCCAATAATACCAGCCAGCGGTGGGTACAATGAATAATAAAAGGCTGCCAAACGAAAACCCTAAAAACATAACAAATATATTGCGATTATATCCCTTAATTATGTAGGCGCGCAGCAACAAGAATAAATAACTCGCAGGAATAAAGTAGAAATAATTCGAGTCGCCATAAGCCAAATAAGTGTCTAAAAGCTTGCTTTGTTGATCATTATTTAAAATCATTTGCCAAAAATCGGGACTAGATATAAATGGTGAATTGACAATAATAAATGTCATAAGACATGCGATGCTACCATATATAATTAGTTTGATATCAATGCGTGTTTTCAAGCAATAAATGTAAAAAAATGGGATGACAATTGCAATGTGGGTTTTTGTTGCCACGGCAAAACCTAATATTGCAAAAGCCAAAATTAAACGATCTTTTAACAGCATGAATAGGCTGGCAAATACCAATGCCATTGGCAACACATCGAGCTGGTTATGAACATAATTGATATAAATTAATACTGGCGAAAGCCAATAAAACCAAAGGACATATTTCTGGTGCATTTTAAGCCACGCGCTCAAAATATATAAGATCAATATGTCAGCTGCTAAAATAGGCAAATGAGCCAATATGTTGGCGCTTGCCCCGCCGTTTGAAAAAGAAATAAAGCTACCAAATATAAGCCTCGGTAGTGACATAATATACAGCATGCCAGCAGGGTAGGGGAATGCTTCGCCCTCGCTTCGGGCCAAATAATATTGGTAAGGGTTTTCGAAAAAGGACGAAACAAAATAGTCCGTAAACGGCATGAAATATTGCGCAAAAAGCCCCTGAACGAAGAAAAATGCAAATATTAATTTTATCGCCAAGCCAACCAAAAATTCAGGTGTTTTGAAAATATTATGCACTGGATTTGTTGTTAAAGACAAAATATTTGGTACCTATAAAATTACAGCACGTTGTCACGACAATCGCACCGACATTAGCATAAACTGGAGAGACGCCAGCAACTTGAACAAAAAATTCCAGACATCCTATTGATATAATTAAGGAACACGCATATACACCGCCATAGCGTAAGATTTGGCTTTTATCACTAGAATCGGCTTGGTAAGTCCATTTTTTATTGAGCGGATACCCCACTAAAAGACCAGACAGGAAGCCAATTGCTGACGCTAAATTATAATATATATTAAACTGTTTATACAGTATAAAGAAAATTATGTAATTCACAACTGTGGCAAGACCGCCGACAATAAGGAACCTAATTAGTTGAGCCATCATTTAGTTAATTTCCACTTGATATGCGGTTATTCCAGCTTGTTGTGCGCCTATAATGTCTTTTTCTAAACTGTCACCAATCATGATTGTATGTTCAGGAGAGACAGAGACTTTTTCGAGAGCTTTTAGATACATTTTTGCAGCGGGCTTTTCAGCACCAACCTCTTCGGAGGTTACAAGATGTGAAATATATTTGGTGAGTTCAAGTTTTTGTAATTTCTTAATTTGTATACTGGCCTGCATATCGGTAACCGCACAAACAGGGATGTTTTTTTCGTAACATTGTTTTAAAAATATGTAAGCAGGTTTATATATGGCCATATTTGCAATTAGCTGCTGCCAATATAATTCTTCAAAATGCTGCGCATGTACATATGTTGGTTTCAAATTAATTTGTTCAAATAATTTTTGGAAAGCAAATAAACGCGAGCGACAAGCGCCTTGTGGTTTTAATTGTTCGGTCACATTTGTGCGGTGGTTGCGATAAGTTTGAATGAAGACCTCTTGTGTCCAATCAATAGTGGAAGAGAATTTTTTTGAAAACTCTTCATAACACTGACGAATTGCAATTTCATGAGCGGTTTTATAGGAGTAAAGCGTGTCATCAATGTCAATTAATACGGCCTGTATATTGTGTAAATCTATTTTTGAGAAATCATCCATAATCAGGTCGCCTTCAATTATATAACATAATTAGGAGTCTATAAGCTTGGCGTAGAAATAGCCAATTAAGCACCTGTTTTGCTTTCTTTTATCCACATAATCAGATAACCGCCAATGCGGCGAACCATTCCGTTTAACCAATATTGCAAGAGATATTTTTTTGGCGCGTTTTTAAAACAAAATATTGTAAACCATTTCAAGTTTCCGCCGCCGCGCATTCCAAATAAATGATTGTAAAAATTTTTAAGCGACCTATTTTTTTTAAACTCTATGCCGCCACTTTCATCAGGGTAGATTTTAATTTTTGCATCAAAGTTGCAAAATATTTTAAAGCCGTTTTGGTGGGCTCTGACCGTGAAATCCAAATCAGCAACTGTTTGAGGGAAGTTTTTAGAATCATAAAAGCCAATCCTGTCAAAAACTTCTACGGGAATGAGCAAGCCGCGGCCTGGGAAAACATTGACTTCATGCAGCCCATGATAATCATTTGCGAAATTTTCATTTAAAACGGCATCAAATTTGCCAGTTTTCCAGTTCAAATTTTCTCCGCCAAATAGTGGCTTGCCATCAGCTACGTCAACGGCGAACGCACCCAGCAGTGCAGTTGGGTTGTGGCTGTTAGATAACAGCATTTGTTCGATATAATCAGCAGCCGGCAAGGTGTCATCATTTAAGGTCATAATGCCTGTGGCACCGTGTTTAAGAGCATAACGCACCCCTATATTTGTGGCTTCAGCCCACCATAAATCGCCTTGTTGTTTTAGTAAAATTACGTCTGGAAATTCTGTTTCAACCATTTTTGCGGTGCCGTCAGTGGAGCCATCATCGACAATTACAACTTTAAAATTACTGACGGTTTGTTGCTTCAAAGCCTGCAGATATGCCCGAGTGAATTTTATACGGTTAAATACCGGGGTGATTATATATATCATAGAAACGAGCTATCTTATTTTGAATTTTGTAAGCTTATCATGTGTCAAATCAATGACCGAGCGAAATTTTTTAAAGTTACTCATTTTTACATTCTAGTTTTCGTTTAACCAATTTCTGGATTCCATTTTGCTGATGATGTAATTGGATAGCAATTCTGCACCTAGATGATTGAGGTGATCATCATCTGCATAAAGCGGCAAATTAGCTTTGGTTGCTATGCAGCGATCCGCGATATCGTTGTTACAAAATAAAATTTCTGGTTTTATTATCAATAGATTATCATGCTGTTGAATTCTATCCAATTGTTTGTAAACATTTTTATTTCTTGCTTTGAACACTGCGTGGCTTGTAGATAAGCCGGTTTTATTCATCCCATGTATACGTCTTTTGGTTAAATATTCAGGCACCATCCAACCGACTTCGGGAATTGGATAAACAAGAATGACTCTTTTTCCATTTTCAATCAGGTTGTTGACTATTTTATTTGTAAGATTGCCAATTAAATTATACCGATCTTCGGCTTCTTGGTGGGTTAATCTTTGGTGCTTCTCCTGCATAGTACGGGATTCTACTCCACCTTCTTGATTATCAAATGGAGTGTTTTCATATGTGCTTACCCATCTTGAAACCAAAACAATTGTTTTTATTTGGGGGTTTCCAACAATATAATTATAGACCTTTTTAATGCCCTCGCTGCAGTTGGGGTTATTTATGTTATTTGGGTTGTAAATACCTATAATGGGGGGGCAACCATTGTGTGTAATGTCCTGTAAACCAAGCTCATATTGTGAGAGAGCGTTGGTGAATTGCTCGCTTATTGCATTTGCATGACTATCACCTAAAAGAATTACCGATGGATCTGAACTAGAGCTACAGGCATTTTTGGGGTCGGTATATGCGTCGCAAGCGCGATTTTTCCGCGCGCCTCCCGTATCGGTGTATTTAGCCGCCGCAATGGCGTCTGGATTAAGGCGAGCTGGTAGGCCTCTGGTTAGATGCCCAACAATTCCAAATGCGATGAAAAAGCATGACATTAAAAATGCGATTGTAAATATTTTTTGACGTGAAAAATTTTGCTTATTCCTAAATGGCTGTTCAATAAATTTCCAAGATAAGTATGCAAAAACAAGGCTAACAATCGCTAAAATAATGAATATGAGTTCGGATGGTGGTTCAAACATTCGTATTCTGGCGAAGGAGAAGATGGGCCAATGCCATAAATAAGCGCTATAACTGATGAGACCAATTGTGACCATTGGCCGTAACCCTAATAATTTTCCGACCAGATTTTCAGGGTTGGCAAAGGCAATGACTAAGAATGTTCCACCGACAGGAATGAGCGTCCAAAAACTAGGAAATGGTACATTTTGGTCAAAATTTATGATGGCATAAGCTATTAAAACCAGCCCAATAATCGATAGAATATTGGCAATTTTGTGGTTTATCGCTTGCCAATAATGAATGCTAATTGCCAGTAGAGACCCAAAAAGCAACTCCCATGCGCGGGCAGGTAAAAGATAGAATCCCTCTACAGGGCGGACGAGTGATATATAATCTGCCCATAATAGACTGCTGATTGTTAACAATGCCAAAATAATAATAAGGGCTTTATGCTGGATTTTTTTTAGCAATAATAATAACAAGGGGAAAAATAGATAGAATTGTTCTTCGATTGCTAATGACCAGGTGTGTAAAAGCGGTCGTAGTTCTGAACTGGATGCAAAATACCCAGCCTTTTGCCAAAAGTAGATATTTGATGACATGAAGTTTACAGATATAATGCTTTGAGAAAATCTTTTGAATTGAAGTGGTGTCATCCATTGCCAAGCAAAGATAATGGTAAGTAATAAAATAAAAAATAAAGCGGGAAAAATTCTTCGAATGCGGCGTTCATAGAAGTTTATTATCGAGAATTCGCCATTGTGAATTTCTCTATAAATAATGGTTGTGATGAGATAACCACTGATCACAAAAAAAACATCAACCCCAACATAACCGCCGCTAAACCAACTTAAACCCGCGTGATATAGTATAACAGGAAGAACGGCAACGGTGCGCAGACCATCTATTTCTTTGCGGTAAGCGTTATTTGGTTTCATTTAAATACCATCTCACTGTTTTTTGAATGCCAGATGAGAAATTTTCTTCGGCGCGCCAATTGAGGTCGTTTTCAATTTTTGTGGCATCTATGGCATAACGGCGATCATGGCCGGCACGGTCTTCAACAAAGGTAATCAATTGTTTATATGAGTTTGATGTCGGCACCAATTCGTCTAATATTTCGCAAATAACGTTGGCAATGTCTAAATTAATAAATTCATTTCTACCGCCAATGTTATATGATTCACCGTTGATGCCATTGTGATATGCTAAATCGATGCCTTTGCAATGATCCAAAACGTAAAGCCAGTCGCGTATATTCTTTCCATCGCCATAAATAGGAATGGGTTTGCCCGCCAAAGCGTTTCTAATAATCGTCGGAATTAGCTTTTCTTGGTGTTGTTTGGGCCCGTAATTATTAGAACAATTGGTGATGATTATATTTAAGCCATAAGTTTCTTTATAACTACGTATAATCATATCGCTGCTGGCTTTAGACGCTGAATAGGGCGAATTGGGCGCGTAGGGTGTGTCTTCCGTGAACAGGCCTGTTTCGCCTAAAGTGCCATAGACTTCATCGGTCGAAATATGATGAAATTTGCAATGGGCATATTGATCTTTATATTGGTTGGGTTTTTGCATCCAGTATTTATAGGCAGCATCAATGAGCGTAAAACTGCCCAATACATTGGTTTCTATAAATATATTTGGGTTGGCGATGGAATTATCGACATGGCTTTCAGCAGCAAAATGAATAACCCCAGTGATGTTATATTTCACAAATATACCATCGACTAACTTGCGGTCTCGAATGTCACCCTCAATAAAGTGATATTTTGGGTTATCAGCCACTTCATGTAAATTATCTAAATTAGCGGCATAGGTTAGGGAATCCAAATTAATAACATGATAATCAGGGTGCTGTTCTAGAAAAAATGGAATGAAATTACTGCCAATAAACCCTGCACCACCGGTAACGAGAATATTTTGTTTCATGAAATTTCCTTAGAAATTTCAACCAAATATTGTCCATAATTGGTTTTAATGAGCGGTTGGGCTAGGGTCAATAATTGCTGTTTGTCGATCCAGTTATTTCTAAATGCAATTTCTTCAATACAAGCTATCTTATAGCCTTGCCTATTTTCAATGGTGTGCACAAATTGTCCAGCTTCGATAAGACTATCATGTGTGCCCGTGTCTAACCAAGCAAAACCGCGGCCTAATAGTTCAACATTCAAATCGCCACGCTTTAAATATGCCTGATTGATAGAGGTAATCTCCAGCTCGCCACGTTCAGATGGCTTGACTTTTTTTGCCATCTCAACCACATCATTATCGTAAAAATACAAACCGGTGACGGCGTAATTCGAACGCGGGTTTTTGGGTTTTTCTTCAAGGCTAATGGCCACTTGATTTTCGTCAAATTCGACCACACCAAACCGTTCGGGGTCCTTGACATTGTAACCAAATATTGTGGCGCCTGTCTGCCTGCCGGAAGCAGCGAGCAGCATATCACTAAAATATTGTCCATAAAAAATATTATCGCCCAATACCAAAGCCACATTATCGTCGCCAATAAAATCTTCGCCCAAAATAAATGCTTGTGCCAAGCCGTCTGGTGTTGGCTGTTCAACATAAGTGAATTTCATACCCAAATCGGTACCATCGCTTAGCAGGCTTTCAAATTTTGGCAAATCTTCAGGCGTTGAAATGATCAAAACATCATTTATACCTGCCAACATCAGTACTGATAATGGATAATATATCATCGGCTTGTCGTAAATTGGCAAAAGCTGTTTTGAAACACTCTTGGTCAATGGATATAAACGCGAGCCGCTGCCACCTGCTAAAATAATACCCTTCATTTTGTCCACCCATTCATAATTTCACAAACCTTTAAAATATCATCTTCTGTGTGGAAATAAGATATAGGAAGGCTTAATGTGGTTTGATGAATTTCATCACTTATTGGGAAGTCTGTTTCGGTGATGATGTTCTTCATTGCAATTTGGTTTTGCGGCGCAACGGGGTAATGAATTTCAGTTTTCACCTCGTTATCAAGCAGATATTGCTTTAACGCGTCTCTTTGTTGAACCCGCACATTAAAGATATGATAAACATCAAAATAATCAGGGTGAACCTGTGGCTTGATAAATTTGTCATCCAAATTTTTTAAATAGATTTTTGCAAGGCTTCTTTTATGCGCGGTAATCTCATCTAAATATTTAAGTTTAACCAATAGAAATGCTGCCTGAATCTCATCTAACCGAGAATTATAGCCAACATAATCATTATGATATTTAACCGCACTGCCATAGTTACGTAATGATTTTATTGTTTTGGCATAATCATTGTCTTGGCAGGTAACTGCACCCGCATCGCCCAATGCTCCCAAATTTTTTGTGGGGTAGAAACTAAAACAACCAATGCCAAATTCACCAACTTTTTTGCCTTTAAATTGCGCGCCATGGGCTTGTGCGCAATCTTCAATAATTTCTAAATTATGTTGTTGTGCTATTTGGCTTATGGCGCCCATGTCACAGGCTTTTCCATATAAATGCACCACCATAATGGCCTTGGTTTTGGCGGTAATCCTTGCTTCGATTTTAGACGGGTCGATATTATATGTTGCCATATCTGGCTCGACTAATATTGGTTTATGCCCAGCCTTAACAATGGCTAGAATGGTCGCGATATAAGTGTTAGATGGGACAATGATTTCACTGTTAGCTGGGAAATTAAAGGCGTCAACCGCCAATATTAACGCATCCAAACCATTGGCCACACCGACGCAATTTTTTACGTTGCAATAATTTGCAAATTCACTTTCAAATGCGGTTACATCTTTGCCCAGAATATACCACCCGCTATTGACGAACTCATCAAAGCTAGATTTGAATTCTGCGAAAAATCGTTGGTTTACTTTTCTTAAATTCTCATATTCTATCATTTATATAATCATCTTTATCGTAATATTCAGAGGCCATAACCAATAAAGTTGCATTCTCACTAAATTGATCCATCGTGTGCCAATCTTCAGGCGCCAAAAGCAAGCATTTATGCGGGCTATCTAACTTATAATTAACTTCACTTTTACCATTATCAACAAAAACACGGCATTTACCACCTAAACATATTAAAGCCTGTATGGTTTTTTTATGCCGATGGCCACCGCGTATATCATCGCCTTTGACATTGAAAATATAATAAAATCGTTTCACTTCAAATGGCAGTAATTTTTCGACAACGATCAGGTCACCTCTTTCATCACTAATTGTTTTAAATTCTAGTAATTTGGCCATTAGTTCCTCAGTAATCTTTTTATTTTATAGACATGATATTCGTTTTTCATCTTGCGTTTTAATATCCGCAAAGGGTTTTTCCAATGAAACGCTGGTTTTTCTCCAGTGCCATTAAAGTCAGAAGGATCCTGTTTTTTTAAGGTGCTCGTAAGCTTTACAATATGCCTTATATAAGGAACGTAGAATGTTTCCAAATTAGCAGATGACAACACATAAACACTTAAATTCACTCGATTGTCGGGTAAAAATTTTACCGCGTGAAAATGAAAAAAAACTATTTTTGTTTTGCGGTTATAATTTTGCATATTCCACGGGGCGATGCCACCACCGAGATTTTTGAGCACATGTACGCAATCAAATCGCTCAGTCCAATTATCAAGATATTTCTGATCTCCAAATTTGCCATCTTCATGCCTAGCATAGCACCATTCAAGGCAAGCATTGACCCACCAATTCAGCACATGCATGCCTTCTGGGGTGTTTTTAAAAGTCATAAATTGCACGCAATATATACCGCTTCTGAGGCTTTGGTCATATGTTGCCGTATATCTATGTTCGGTAATGAGCACTGATTTTGCGCCCATTTCTTCAATTAAAACCGATGGATCGGAAAAAAAATATAAATCGGCATCTAAATAGGTGCAATTGTCCAAATTATAAGTTTCGATACAGTATTTTATGGTGGAAGGTGTACTGGTCCAACAATATTCTCCAGCTGTGCGGCTGGCTTTAATGGCTAGCAGTTTCTCATTTTCAAATTCTTTCAAACCAATCACTGTCATATGATCGAGATTTAATGTCTGTAGTAAGGTCTCGCTTCGGTCATCAAATGCAAAAATATAAAGATGAAATGAACGGCTATGTTGCTTTAACGATTCATACATCGCCATGCCACGAGACAGGTAATTTGAGTTAAACAATGTGCAATAATTATGCATTTTTTTTCCAAATACTTCCCTTAAAAACATAATCCTGAGTTTGGCCACCTAAAGCGTCATATTCTTCAATAAGTTCATAGCCTTTGGAGACAAAATAGTCATTAAATTTTTGTGTTTCAAAAAGCCAACATGGATAGCTTGCGTTATAAATTTGTGGATTTACAATTTGTAACTTTATTACATCGCGTGATTGCGTGCTGAACGGAGTTCTGTCTACTAAAATAAATTTAAAATCATGAATTAATATGCTGTCCAACATTTCATATGGTTTCTCTAAATATTGCATGACGCTCGACAGCGCTAATATTTCGGTTTTTTGTTGCTTTACGCAGGTGTCGACATCGTAATAAAAATGCAATTCATCATTTTCAAATTCTTGTTTACCGGACTTTACAAAATGTTCTTGTTCAACAATATTCCACGAAACATTGTCAAATTTATCAAAGAATTTTTGATTTTGAAAATAACTACTTCCTAAACTCCCACCAAAATCTAAAACTCTTAAATTCCCAACTTTTGTAGCTGCGAACATTAAGCCAGCTAAAAAAGGCCATGAATACTGTATTTTATCAAATATAACACTGTCTCGTTCATAAACAGCCTCACCATTTTTAACTTTAAGAATTGATGCTTTTACTTTTGAGAATATTTCGTCCTGATCATAGCCTTGAGATGCATCTTTAGCGCTTTGCCAATCAGCATAATTGCCTTTCCAGCCATATTTGTCTTTTTTCAAACCTTGAATGAAGGTAAGAATTATAGGTGGGATACATGACTTTAGAAATTTTTTCATAACAATTTTCTCATTCTTGAGACAATTCTTTCAAAATAATTTTTCTTGAGCGATTTGAAAAATAGTTCCATCTTTTTTCGGGCTTGTGGATTTTCTTCTGTCTGAATTTTTTCAGAAGGTTCAAATTTACCCAATTGGGTATCATAATGGCTGGTTGTGTCGCTATGTGTGCCACTATTGTCATTGCCAACATTATGCACCAAACTCTTCCCTGGATATAAGGTCAGCATTCCTTTTAAGAAAGTTGCAATATACCATCTGACCGCCCAACTGCTAATTTGGCCGTCGATTTGCATTTCGAGCATTTGAATATAGTCATAACTATGATTAAAATTCACATCGCGTTGTAGTTTTCTTTGTTTAACCTGTGTCAATAAGGCTTCTCCATCAGGCTCAAAATTTTGCCACGCGCGTTTCCATGTTGCCCAGCCCCAGCAGTCAGCACCTTTTATAAAAAATGTATCTGGTAATCCCTCAATGGGGTAAATATAGCCATGGATGGAGGCAATGTTTTCATCATCTTGATAGAGGTCTAGGGAATGGTTCATATAGGTTAGAAAGTCTGTGCTAGTGACCAGATCATCTTCAAGCACAATCACCCGACCATATTGGTTTACCACCTCTGTCACACCATCAATGATGGAATTAGCCAAGCCCCAATTTTGGGCTCGCTCTAAAATGGTTACGCTTTTAAAACCGGTTATGGTTTTAAGATAAGCGCGCACCGAAGCCACATCCTGTTGAGCATTTGGATTTTTGGCGGCATCAGCATAAATAATAAGTTGGCTACGGCCTGCAAGTGTATTGGCTTTTAGGGCTTCAACAGTCTGTTGAGTGTGCGACAACCGATTGTAAACAAATAGTATGATCGGTGCAACATTCATAGCGCTAGCCCTAATTCGTTAGATCTTAAAATTATGATTGATCATTTTTCAAATTGGAAATTGAAAAACCCACAGATTGAAGCGTAATAAGTTTGCCATATGCCTTCAAATCACCAGCAATTGACAATTCATATAATTTTTCAATTGAGTCTTTGTTTAGGATTTTTGACATTTGTGGACTTATCTTATCTTGGTTGTTTAAGAGTGGATATATACCCTTTTTACCAGTTTCTCTTAAACATGATAAATCGAACTCAAAATCAGCATTTGAATATTTTTGCGGCAATAATTTGCTCAATCCATATTTATTGAACACCCGAGATATAAAGAATATCGAGGTTTCATACAGGCTGTTCATACTTTTAAGTCCATGACTATTGGAAATAATTTTTGCCAATTGGGGATAATGGTTTTTAAACATTAATTCAACCGAGAGGCGGCTGTATAAATGCCGCTCGGAAATACTCATAAAGAAATTTACATAATCAAGGCCCATATGCGGGCTAACGGTGGGTAGTTCCCACTCTAATGTGCGCGGGTAATAGCTCGAAAAAGTACGTTGTCGTACCCAAATATCGAACATGGCCGATTTTTGGTAAATATTACCATCAAAGCGATTCAGAGCTTTTTTAAATTTCCTATAAACACTGGCTTCGCATTTTTTAACATCAAATAGCCCCAGAGCTTCAAACTCTTCAATAGACCAGTTTCGACTTTGTGAAAACACCATTAAGCCGTTGGTGACATCTTGCTCATCACTAATGCCTACATGTCTAATATGATGCCCTGCGGGCGCACCTGTCATAAAGCCAGAGGTGAGGCAGGTATTTTCAGTGATTTCGGTTCTTTTTGCGACTTCTTCAAAAAACTCGAATTGGTACATACCGTGCATGTGCAATGAAGAACCAAAAATAGCATGAATGCTTTTTAAATAGCTTTTTTCCAAAAACTTCAAGGGGAGTTCGATATGTTCCCAGTTGACGTTAAGTTGTTTTGTTAGCCTTCTTGCAGCTTCAACTTCAACAGAGCCAATTGAACCATAAGTGTAACAGTAGAGCTTTGCTTTTAATTCAGGCCTTTTGGCCAAAGATGCCAAAATTAATCTTGAATCATAACCAGAGGATAATGGTAAGATAATTTTATCATATTGAGCAAGTGAGCCTTGCACCAATTGATCGTTTATCCCGTGTAGTTTATCACTAACTTCTTGGTCTGATAAGTTAACGTTGGCATTTGATGCGACAACGCTGGCTAAATAATCAGATTCAACACTTAATGTTTTACTGTTAAATTTGTATAATGTATCGGGCAAGCAATTATTCATGTGAGTGAATAAAGTTTCATCCCAAAGGTAATAAGAATATTTCAAATAACCGTATAGGTTTTCGAGGGAAATATCACTTTCAGTTGCACCACTACCTAGTGCAGTGCATGGCTCAATATTTGATATCGCTAAATATTCACGGTTCGAATAAAATACAGGCACACAACCGGCATAATCATTTTCAATTGTCAGTATTTCATTTTTAATGACTATTTTTAAAAATCGATCACTGGCAAGCGGCGCATCGCCTAAATTGCCGATCGGGAATTCAATTATACCGTTATTTTCATCAAGTGAAACTTGGTCTTTATATACAATCATGACCTTGTAACATGAGGTTTCAAATGAATGTATTTTTAACTTAAATTGGTTTGCTAAATCGGCTAGATGCGCCTCTGCTAACGCTGAATTATCACCTTGCTCAGGTAATGAAGAAATGTAAAATGCAATATTTCTATTCATTATTTAAATACTTTCAGTTGGCGCAATGTCTTCAATTTTTAGGCTTATTTAGAATTGACTGTATCGCTCTTTGCACCACAAACCGATGGGTATCAATTTTTATATTATGCAGTAACATTAACAGTCTCATGTTTACATAGCGCGAATCAAAAAACAACCGCTTTATCACGTTTTTAAGCTCTGAGATAAGCGACTTATTATTTGTCGGAACGCCCAATGCGGTGCGATAATATGAATGATAATAGTCATTAAACAGTTTAACGCAGGTTTGCTCGTTAAGCGCCAAATAATTTTCGGTTAGCAAACCGTTCAGATGATCAATTTTAAAAGCAACGTCGTCTGCTTCAACCAAGCAAGTGCTTGAACCAATATATTTATGATAAATAATTTCAAATTCTATTTTTTTACCAGCGGCTAATTTTAAGATGACTGAGAAACTATCATCAGCACTATCTTGAAAAGCAGATGTGTCGAAATAAAAATTCCCTAAACTATAAAAAATTTGGCTTTCATTGTAGCTTTCATAGCCTTGTGGCACATGTGGATGATGACCCAGTATAACATCCACCCCCAAGTCGCACAGTCTCTTGTAACGCTCTCTCCACTCTTTAATTGGAAACGCCAAATCTTCAACACCAGCATGGGCAATTAAAATAACAAAATCCACCTGCTGTTTAAGCGCCATAACATTGTCATCAATTTTGGTGTTAAATAACCAACAATATCCTGAGCGGTTACGGTCTTCATGTAAGCAACCAAATTCATTTTCACAGGCAGCGATAAAGCCTATCTTCAGGCCATTTTTTTCGATTATTTTCTGTTGATAGGCCTGCTCATAATCGCTTCCTGCCCCCACATATTCCAACCCATTTGCATCAATTTCACGAATGGTATTCATAAGGCCTGCATCACCATAATCGTAAATATGGTTATTTGCCAAAGACAATAGATTAAATCCCGACTGCTTCAAATAGCGTATGGATTCTTTAGACTGATAAATATGAGGTCCAGCCTTATCAATAGACTGCATATTGTGAGATTCAATAGGCGCTTCAAAATTACAAATCGATATATCGCTATTTTGAACAATATCTTGAAGTTTGTTGTCAATAAAGTTTGAATTACCTTTGCTATTGACGATATCACCACACGCAAATAATGTCACACCCATATCGTCAACCTTCGGTTTGCTTGTTTTTCTTGTTCGAAAATGAATAAACCAATAGCAATGACTTTACCATCATAACGAATGATGGGCGGGTTTTTTTAATAAATACTGGCATTAGCAATGTGCCGATGCCTTGCGAGAGTAATGTTGCAATGGCTGCGCCGTTAATACCCATTGTAGGGATGAGGTAATAATTGCCAGCTATGTTCACGACAACCCCTACACCTAAATATACAAGCGAGTATATTTGTAAGTTTTCTAGCAAAATCCACTTTCCACGGGCAACACCTAAGCTTACAAATAGTAAGGCCCAGATATGTATAATCAACACACCCGATGAAGCTGCATATTCGGCTTCGTACAATATTTCCACCACCCAAGGGGCTATAAATGTCACGGGTATGGCAATGGCTAAAGACAGCCAAACCATAAGTTGATATAAGTTTTGCATCCTTTGTAGATATTGTTGCTCATTGTCTTTTCTTGCGTTCACTAAGGCAGGAAACAAAGAGGAGCAAATGAGCATAGGAATGAAATACCAAGCTTCACTTAAGCGAACAGCCGCTGCATATTGTCCAACAGCACTATTATCCATATATTCTTTAATCATCACCTGATCAATTTTCATGTAAATTGAAATAACCAATCCGCTTAATATCAATGGCCAAGATTCTTTTAATAAGAAAATAGCTTCACTTTTTATGTATCTAAAGTTTCTGACTTTGAGGTTTTCGTTATTTTTAATAAAAAATAAAATTAAGCCAAGTGACAAAACAATGCTGTCGAAAAGGAAAACATAAACAAAGCTAATAAGCGGTGCAGCGGTTAAAATTAGGCATATTTTAATTGTCGAGGATAATAGCAAGCTAAATAAATTGGCATAAACAACATATTTACTTATCACTTTGCTTTGAAAATAATAATCAACCACGTTGAAGCTTTGAAATAGAATGGCAGAAGCGATGATGAATATATAGGTGTTTTCTTCGGGGCTGTTTGAAGTGAAATTTACTGCAATGGCTAACAATACAAGTACAAAGATTGCTCCCATTAATTTTAACCAAAATGTGGTGGCAATTAGGTGTTCAATCTTTTTTTCATTATTTACAAGCTCTCTAATGACAATGCTGTCTAGCCCTAAAGTTGCAATGGCGGTAAACAGGCCAACGAAGCTTAATGCATAATTAAATACACCATACTGAGCTGGCCCAAGATATCTTGCGATCCACACTCCTATAAACAGGCTCAAAGTAA
The DNA here is from genome assembly GCA_002400495.2 of Alphaproteobacteria bacterium. Taxonomy (GTDB): domain Bacteria; phylum Pseudomonadota; class Alphaproteobacteria; order Rhizobiales; family OSC116; genus OCS116. Next base: position 43,732 of record NVQL02000006.1, read on the forward strand.
GTCTGAAAACACGCTCGCCGATTAACCAAGAGGTATTTTTAAAATATTTCAAAAACCCTTCGTGGTTTCCCATTTTTTTTATTTTTTTTAATACTGACATTAGCAGTGAGCTCGTAATTTCTTTTAGAGGCTATAAATATAGCCACTAAATTTTGTTTCATGGGCTGCTAGCTTGAGGTCGATTTTTTCGATGTCTTCAAATTGTGTTACATTTCGTTTTATAGCCACCAATGATGCCCCAACATATTGGCTTATGATTGATGTGTCAGTGTAGGCTAAAAACGAAGGTGCGTTAATAATTATATACTCATATTCGCCATTCTCGGTGTCACAAAGTTGGCTGAACTTTTTGCTCATTAAAAGTTCAGAAGGGTTTCGCGGGGGGAGTCCACAGGCAATAAAATCAAGATTGTCTACTTTGGTGTTTTGAGAAACTTCGTTTAATTCTGTCTTACCTGATAGAAATTCAGTTAGTCCTAAAGAGGAATTTACGCCTATATTGTCATGCGCATTTCCGTTTCGCATATTTGCATCAATTAAGAGAGTTTTTAAACCCGACTGAGCAAATAATACGGCTAAATTTTGGGAAATTATTGTTGAGTCAATTTCTGAATTGGATCCTGAAATTAAAATAGATTTCGTGTTGGCATTGTTTAATCCAAAATGCAATCGAGTGCGCAGGCTTCTATAAGCTTCTACCGCTGCATCATCAGGGTTTAGGTGGCTTAAAACTCTCACTTCACCTTTTCTAGCCTTTGCTTTGTCTAATTTCTGTTGATTTTGGCTCACGGGTACAGAAACGATGATTTCAGCACCAACGGCATTAAATTGTTCGAGATGGGTGATTTTTTTACTCATCGACGCGCGGGCTAAAATAATGCCGATTGCGGAAAATAGACCTAAAAATATGGAAACTATCGAAATTATACTTCTTCTTGGTTGAATAGCAGCAGGATGGACAACGACCTCATCAATAATACGAATTGAACCAGTTGTTCCTGCCTGGATGATCCGTAATTCTTCGTATCTATTTAATGTCTGTAAATATGTTTTTTGAGTGATTTCTACATTTCTTTGCAATTTGAATAAATTAAATTGCTCTGTCGGTATGTCGGCAGCTTTTTGTTCAGTTTCTGCTTTTTTCTTTAATAAAGTGGCTCTTCTTCTTAAAAATTCAATATAAATCGGATGCTCAGCTTTAAATTTCCGAGATAATTCTGGTTCCGCAAACTCGAGGTCGTTCAAAGACGCTTCAATATTTAGCAATTTGGCTAATAATTGCTGAGTTTTTTGGCTTAAATCTACAGTGTTATTGGTTAACCGATATTCATAGATTTCTTGCTCAGCATCCTTCATATTACCAACGCTGTTTGGCAATTGATTTCTTACAAAGTTCAAACTGCGGCTCGCTTCAACATTGTTAAAATCAACATTTTGTTGTTGATAGGTAAGTAGTATGCTTTTAATAAGGTCCCTAATTTCAGCTTTGTCGGCACCTTTCATTTTAATGAACACGATGTCGCTAGAACCAGTTTCCTCAATAATAAGGCGGTTTGTTAAGGCCTGAACAGCAACAATCGGGTCAATATGTGCAATGGTAAAATATGTTCCCGGCCGCGCGAGTAACTTAGTGATCTCAATGTCGATTCCCCAAGCATCAACGTGGTGATTCTCACCAACCAACCCTTCAAATATTATTTTTTCATCTGCGAGAAGCTTATACTTACCATCCTCAAGAGCGATGATTTCAAATTTCTTACCATATAGTAATTTTGGCACGTCGAACTGTTTGGCGACAATTTTTTCGCCACCCCATGCATATTCTTTTGAGACATTAAAATATTGGCTAAGGACGGGGTCGCGAAACCCTGCCTCTTCGTCAAATGTCCTATAATAATAATTGCCAATTAAGGGAAGTTTGAGTGGTTTTGCAATTAATTCAAGGTTGAACTTTCTAACCGTAGGTGACATGACCTTGCGTGATTTTAACAATTGTAATTCGGTAGATGTGCCAGCACCATCGCCGCCACCAAATGCGTCAGATAAACCTGTCAGTCCAGCAAAACCAGATGACTTTGCTTCAATTTGTAATAAAGAATTAGCTTCATAAATTGGAGTTGCAATGCGGCCATATATATTGCCCAGAAACCAGGCGATGATCGTGAATATGATGATTAACCATTTGCTCGCCCATAAGGTGTTGGCAATTTGCTTTATATCAATGTCGTCATTGTCTGCTTGGTGATTGACGGGAATGCGACTCACAAGAATGTTCCTAACCGTTTTCTAAATTTTATTGTTCAATACAACATCTTTTAAATAATTTATAGTTAATTATTTTGAGCTAATCAATAATTCGTTTTCTGATAAAATCGACCTTCTTTTAACTAAGTTTTCCTGTGTATAAAAAGAGGTATTCTAAATTTTCGTGTGATAGGAACAAGAGTGGTTTTTACAAAGATTTAATTATCAGAACCTAAAGAATTTAAAAATGAAAGGGTATTATTGTAAAAACCGACGGATGGTCCGGTGATAGATAGGAACTCATTCCACCTAACGATTGGGGCTTTTGCTATATAAACCACATCTTCATTTTGTAAATTAAATTCACCAGCTAAAACAATAGCGGCCATATTGGTTAAATCCAGCATGAAAACTTTAGCAACTTTACCTTTTAACTTGCTTTTTCTAATCACATAGATGGCGCTTGCGTTACCGGAAGATTCATTAACACCTCGCGCTTCGCCAATGGCATCGGCTAGTGTTGTGCCTTCGGGGCTAATGCTAATGCTAATGGTTCTGCCAACATGTCCTAATACAAATGCTGTTTTGGCTTTTTGGCTTGCAACATGTATTTGGTCACCATCCTGTAATAATATATTTTCGCGCATATCGCCATAATGTTCTAAGGCGTATAAATCTATATGGTGGCGTTGGCCTTTGCGTATGACAACAATATCATTTAAATCTGCGCTCGGTTTAACGCCGCCAGCTTGGTTGATGGCGTCTAAAAGCGTGAGAGCTTGTGCGCCCATAGTTTGTGGCAAAGGTCTTGAGATTTCACCAGTGAGATAGATTTTTTGCGAGGCAAAATTGGTGACTGTGACGCTTAATTGAGGGTTTTCAATATATTTTGACAATGCTTCAGTGAGTGAGGATCGTATTAATTGTGCAGATAATCCAGATACATGCAGCCTCCCGACATAAGGGTAAAATATAAAGCCTTGACTGTCGATTAAAAAGCCAATTGCTGGCAAACCTTCTGCGCCCAAATTTAACAATTCAGGATGCTCCCAAACGGTCACTTGCAAAACATCTCCAGAACCCACTTTATACGCGTAATTTTTCACTTGTTGCTCAAGCTCTGGGTTGCGGTGAGGTTCACGGCGTTTAGGGGGGGTGCGGGTTGTATTGCTTGGGGTGATTTTTTGAAATTCAATCTGTTCAACAGTGATTGAGGGGTTTTCGTTGCTTAATTGTCGGTCGGCACTTGATATATAAACATCAGTTCCAGGTAACAGAGTACAGGAAGTCAAAAATATAACAGTAAATAAAATTGCAGTGAGTTTAAATTTACGAATCATGTGGCCATCAATTTTATATTAACTAAATTAATTAACTATACCAAATGTTGGTCGGTGTCTAATCAATATAGCGTTATACATTGGCTAGCCGTCGATAAATAGTCGGGTGATTTTTGAAACAATTTCTTTCAAATCTTCAATCACTATGAAGTGCTAACGATTTGCTGGTAAGCTAATTGTGTTTCAATAGCTAAACCCATCTATATGTTGGCCATGGGGTGGCTTTGTCTGATGAATTCTTTGCACTTACTTGTGCCAACGATACGAAGCAATGTTGTGTGCCGCGTTGGTGGACAGTTGGGGAACTTTCTATGATTATAAATGCTACTCAAATCTAATATTGGGTTCATATTGCACCCCTTTATTGGCTCATGTTGGTTTACTTTTAAATAAATACTTTAACTCTAGTTGCAATTGTATTCGCGATGTATTAACGTTAATTCATATTTTAATTTATTTTAGGAGAATGAAATGAGTGAAGAGAAACGCGTTGCTGGCATGTTGCAAATGGGTTATGGCACTTGGAACCGCCCTGGTGAAGAAGCTTATCAAGGCACATTATGGGCATTGGAAGCGGGTTGTCGCCATATTGATGGCGCGCAAGGTTATGATAATGAAGAAGAAGTCGGTCGCGCGATCGCTGATAGTGGCATAGCGCGCAGCGAAATTCATATCACCACCAAAGTGAAGCCAGAGAATTTTGCCCCTGGTGTGGTGCTTAGCTCAACCAAAGAGAGTTTAGAAAAACTCAATATGGGCCCAGTTGATATGCTGTTATTGCACTATCCATCAATTGGTGGTGAATATCCAATGGAAGAATATATGGCACAATTTGCCGAATGTTTGGACAGCGGTTTAACCAAAACCATTGGCCTGTCTAACTTTACCATTCCATTGATTGATCAAGCGGTTAAATTGTTAGGCGACCGCAAAGTGATGACCAATCAAGTTGAAAGTCATGTTTATATGCAAAATGATGCGATTGTTGCGCATTGCAAAAAGCTTGGCATTTCTATCACAGCGTTTTCACCACTTGCCCGTGGTGCGGTGGTCGGTGATAAGGTTATGACCGAAATTGGCAAAAATCATGGCGGCGCTACGGCGGCGCAAATCTCATTGGCTTATCTTATGAGCCAAGGCCAGATTGTGATTCCGTCATCAGGTAAAAAAGAACGAATCATTGAGAATTTTGGAGCGCGTAATATTGAGTTAAGTGTTGACGAGATTGCGCAATGTCGTAACCTTGAAAAAGGCATGCGGTTGGTCAATGGTTCTTGGTGCCCAGAATGGGATGCCTATTCTAGAGCCTAAATATCCAGTTATATTCTCCCGAATATATATAAAGCAGCGACAAAGTGATTTGCCGCTGCTTTTATTTTTGTGAACTTTTTAGGTTATTTTTTATTTCTAGGTTTCCAACCTTCAGGCAATTGACCTGCGATGATTAGGCTTAAAATGTCATCGCGTGTGACTTCTTCAATGTCAAATTTGCCAACATCTTTGCCGTTTTTCATCACCATCACACGGTCGCACAGCTCAAACACATCACCCATATCATGGCTGATGAGAAAGATGCCAATGCCTTCGGTTTTAAGCCGCAGGGTTAAATCTTTGACCATAGTGGTTTCGGCAGGGCCGAGGGCTGCGGTTGGTTCATCCATCACCAAGGTTTTGGCATTAAAATAGATGGCGCGGCCAATGGCCACAACTTGGCGTTGCCCGCCCGACATGCTGTTCACAGGGTCGGTGATGTTGGTGAAGTTGGGGTTGAGGGTTTTCATCACCTTGCGGGTTTCAAGCTCCATCTGAGCTTCGTTCAACACGCCAAACGCATTGGTAATCTCACGGCCTAAAAATAGATTGGCTGAGGCATCTAGCGTGTCAGCTAAGGCCAAGGTTTGATAGATGGTCTCTATGCCCAAAGCGCGGCTTTCACGCGGGTTTTTGATGCTGGCTTTTTTGCCATTGACGATGATCTCGCCTTCATCAATTTCTATCGCGCCTGAGAGCATTTTCATCAGGGTTGATTTTCCCGCGCCATTATGGCCCAAAATGCCAACCACTTCACCTGGATATAGGTTGATGGATACATTTTCAACCGCATGCACACCGCCAAAACGTTTGGATATATTTTTCATCTCAATAAGAGGTGTTTTATTATTTGTCATGGTCGTTTCCTCTTATTTTTTACTATTTTGATAGGCGGTATCGAACCACACGGCGACGATGAGTACAAGCCCCATAACCACCATACGTTCACCAGAGCCAGCGCCGAGCAATATCATTGCGTTTTCAATACTTTGCATGATAACCGCTCCTAAAATTGCGCCAGGTATAGAACCTGAACCACCAGCTAATGACGTGCCACCAATAATGGCAGCGGCGATGACCAACAGCTCGGACGAATCGCCCATACTATTGGTACCTGCATTTAGTCTTGCGGTGGTAATAACCGCAGCAATGGCACATAATATGCCCATAATGACAAAGATAAATGTGGTGACTTTTTTCACATCAATGCCCGAAAGCTCAGCGGCTTCGGGGTTGGCGCCAATGGCATAAACATAGCGGCCAAATTTGGTGATGCGCGATAATAAAGTCATCACAATCACCACGGCAATTAAGATGAGCACAGGAACAGGAATGCCACGGCCAATGTCTGAACGGGGTTTATTATAGCTGTTCATGATGTAAACAAAGCCAAAAATAACCGCGGCTATAACTGCAAACATAACCAATTGTAGCCAAATTGGTTTGGTGGGGAAACCATGTTTAACGCGTGAAGCGTGGCTTCTATACATGCCCAAGGCGATGACCAATATGGCGATAATGCCTAAAATCATGCTCCATGTGGTGCCGATTGAGCCATCAATGCCGCCACCCAATAATTGGTAAGTTTTGTTCATTGGTGCGACTGTGCGGCCATCGGTAACTAAAAATGCACCACCCCTAAAGGCCAACATGCCGCCTAAGGTGACCACAAATGCTGGAATGCCGCGATAGGCAGTGAACCAACCTTGAAAAATGCCGATCAATATGCCCAGAGTTGCACCGCAAGCAATGCTTAATGGCCAGTTCCAGCCTGCATTGAGAGGAAAAATATCAACTTGTAGCCAAGCGATGACCATACCGATAAAGCCCATGACTGAGCCAACCGATAGATCGATGTGCCGCGCGACGATGACCAAAACCATGCCCGTGGCCATAATGCCAACCACCGAGGTTTGTACGGCTAAATTATAAAGATTTCGTGCGGATAGAAATATGCCACCTGTGGCAATATTAAGCCCGACCCAAATTACAACGAGCACCACAATCATGCCCAGCATGCGGGTGTCGACTTCCGAAGCGCGAATGATGCGGGTTAAGGCACTCTCTTGCTTATGTGTGTTTAGATTTGTATCTGTCATTTAATTCACTTGTTTTTAAGTGTGTGGTCAGACTTATGATAACATAAATCTGACCATTCTATCTCAGTTATAGATTATAACTGTATGTTTGGCTTATTTACAAGCAGCAACGTCAGCTTCTGCATTGGCACAAGCTACATCTTTAGCGATGTGGCCAGCGTCAATAACAACGTTAAAGTTAGCTTTTGTAATTGGCACAGGTGCTACAAAGATAGCATCCATTTCAACGCCTTTTTTACCGCCAGACCATTTTTCAGAACCTGTTACAGCTTCACCTTTGGCAAGTGCTACAGCAATTTCGCCAGCTTGTTTACCAAGTACACGTACGTCTTTCCAAACTGAAACAGTTTGCAGACCACGTGCCACACGGTTAAGAGCCGCATGATCGCCATCTTGACCAGATACAGGAATACCTTCCATACCTTGAGCCGTTAGAGCCGCTACAACACCACCAGCAGTACCGTCGTTAGACGCCACAACAGCATCAACTTTATTGTCAGTCGCTGTTAGGATTTGCTCCATGTTGCTTTGAGCATTTTCAGGCTTCCAACCATCTGTATATTGTTCACCAACAACTTTAATGTCGCCGGAATCAATAGCAGCTTGAAGGATTTCTAATTGACCACCATGTAGGAAATCAGCATTCGGATCAGTCGGTGATCCTTTGATGAATACATAATTACCTGTAGGTTGTGCAGCAAATACAGCACGCGCTTGCATGCGGCCCACTTCAACATTGTCAAATGTTAGATAGAAAACACCTTCAGCTTCGATCAAACGGTCATAACCAAGTACAGGAATGCCTTCAGCTTGAGCATTAAGCACAGCAGGCAATACAGCTTCTGTGTCCATTGCTAAGATGATCAAAGCATTGGCGCCATTGGCGATTAGGCTTTCAATGTCAGCCAATTGCTTTTCAGGTGAACCACCGGCGTCAGCTGAAATATATTCAGCATCGTCGCCAAGGCCAGCAATGATGGCTTTTTCGTCAGTTTTCCAGCGTTCTTCTTGGAAATTAGACCAAGAAACACCAACTTTAAGGTCAGCGGCTACAGCGCCAACCGTTGCAGATACAGTCATAGCTACACCAAGTGCAGCAGACATGAGAAGTTTTTTAACACTCATTTGTTTTCTCCCATTATAGCCTTGAACGGCTATGTTTTTGCCCTTTATGGGCCTCCCATTACCAAAATGATTAATGCATCATTTCAGCGTTATTTGACGGCGACCAAAAGGTCAGCGCCGAATCTTGTTTGTTTATTGTCGCGAATTGATTGGCTTTCGCGGTCATCCAATTGCTTTTCTGACCATTAGGCCATATTATTCTTATGTCAGCTAGTTTGGCCTCACCTAAACCAAAATGGTGTAGACCTAAGCTGCCACTGGCGTGACCTCCGCCAATGGTAATTTCTTTGCGTTGTATCTTATCATTAATGTGCAGTTCAATCCAAGCGCCAATGCTGTTTTTATTATAGTCTAAACGTCTTATGTCGAGGGCAATCCAATTGCCGATAACTTGGTCACTAGCCAGATTGCGCAGCACCCCTGGCACTTCATTTCTATTGACCTCAATAATGTCGAGCAAGCCGTCGAGGTTTAAATCGACAATGGCTGCACCGCGCGTCAGGTTTATGGCATGCATGCCGGCTTTTTCGGCGGCTTCAAAAAATGTGCCGTCCCGCTTGCCCAACAGTAAGTTATTGGGGTCATGTTGAGCAAAATCGGGCATTTGATCAACATTGCCTTTGGCGATGAACAGATCGATCAAAGTGTCATTGTTAAAATCGGCAAATTGTGCGTGCCAGGCGGTGGATAATAATGCACTGTCTTCGCTCCACGGTTTATGCGCGGTGATGCCCAATTTAAACGCCATATTTTTATATTTAGGTTTTTCGCCTGCACCCGTGTTGAGGCGCAATTTATTGTCACCCATTGAGGTGAGAAAATAATCGGGATAACCATCGGCATTTACATCATGGCTGGCAATGCCCATGCCCCAAATGTTGAGCTTTTTAAAGCCGTCATCTTTGGTGTATTCTGTGGTCGCTACATCTGGCGCTAACCGCCACAATTGCTCACGGCCATTTTTATTATATTGGCGGTCATTGCTGACCCGTAATGATTGGTTGCCTGAACGGTTCCAATCCGAAAATAACAGCGATAATGTGCAATAGGCTTTGAGGTTTTGTGGCTCAGCAAAGCCATCATCAGAATCGGCAGGGCGGAATAATTGATTGTCGCTGCAGGTGCCCCAAGGCGTGCCTTCGGCCTTGCGGTCAACATAATTGCCAATGGCAAGGGTCGGCCAGTTTTCGTCAGCTTCCCATGTTGCAGAAAATGCGGTTGACCATTCATCACCGCCATTAAAATTCCACTGTTCGTTGGCGCGTTCAAATTGACATTCGCCTAAGCCTTTAAATAAGATGTTTTGACCCAAGCGCAACACCATTAAATCCATAATGCCATCGCTGTTAATGTCAATCGGGTAGGTCGCCACCACTTTATCAAGGTTTAAATTTTGGGCTGTTCCGTTAGCAAAAGTTAGCGCGCCACCACGTTTAGATTGGTTGATGTAAAGCTGAGCTTTAGTTTGCCCGCCCGCAAAATATAAGTCGGGATAATGGTCATCATTACAATCAAATGCCGCGACACCGCCGCCAACAAAATAGTCCCAATCACCAGTATATCGTGTGCGCAGGTTAGATGTGGCCTGATCATTTATCATAGAGGGGATGTAGATTCCGCTTTGCTCATCGATTAAAGGCGCGTTTTCAGCCGTGGCGGTCACCACGGTCAGAAACACTGTCCCTATCATCAATAATATACGCAAAATAAATCCCCTCATTTTTCATAGTTATATAAACCTGTATCTATACAAATCTATTCACCAGATTTTCATACCATTCCTGTTTGCCAGAACGCGGTTGCGGGTCAATTTGTTTTTCTTCGGCAATGTCAGCTAAATCGTCTAGTGACAATTTACCAGCCAAAATTTTCTTACCCAAATCGCCATCCCAGCCTGCATAACGGTCGTCAATTGCACCTTGCATGCTGCCATCTTCAAGCATAGCAGAGGCGTTTAATAAAGCGCGTGCACAAACATCCATACCACCAATATGGCCGTGGAATAGATCCACTGGATCAAGCGATTGACGCCTTACTTTGGCATCAAAGTTAATGCCGCCTGTGCCCAAACCACCGTTTTTAAGAATGGCATACATGGCCAATGTGGTGTCTGGTACATTGTTAGGGAATTGGTCAGTGTCCCAGCCAGATTGCATGTCGCCTCTATTCATATCGATAGAACCAAGCAAGCCATTACTAGCGGCATAAGTGATCTCATGCTCAAAACTATGGCCTGCCAAAGTGGCATGGTTGGCTTCGAGGTTGAGTTTTACCTCGTTTTCAAGCCCATGTTGTTGCAAGAAGGCATGCACGCTTTGGGCGTCATAATCATATTGATGTTTTGTAGGTTCTTGCGGTTTTGGCTCAATAAGAATTGCGCCTTTAAAGCCGATTTTATGTTTATGCTCAACCACCATGTTCAAGAAACGACCCATTTGAGCGTTTTCTTTGCTCCAGTCGGTGTTCAGCAAAGTTTCATAACCTTCTCGGCCACCCCAAAGCACATAATTTTCGCCACCCAATTTTTGGGTTAGGTTAAACACTTGGCGCACTTGGGCCGCGCAATAAGTCACTACATCTGGATCAGGGTTAGAGGCTGCGCCTGACATGTAACGTCTGTGGCTAAACATGTTAGCCGTGCCCCATAGCAATTTAACGCCAGTTTCTTCCTGTTTGGCCAACAATTTGTCACCCAAATAATCAAGGTTTTTCATGGTTTCGGCCAATGTGTCACCTTCGGGCGAAACATCACGGTCATGGAAGCAATAATAAGGCGTGCCTAATTTGGTGAAAAATTCAAACGCCACTTCAAGCTTAAGCTCAGCTTCCTGCATTGGGTCGCCGCCTGCCATCCACGGGCGCATTAAAGTTTGACCACCAAATGGGTCACCACCTGGCCATGAAAATGTATGCCAATAAGCCGCAGCAAAGCGCAAATGCTCAGCCATAGTTTTGCCCATTACAATTTGATCTGGGTTATAATATTTGAAAGACAGGTCATTTGTACTGTCCTTACCTTCATATTTAATTTTGCTCACGCCTTCAAAATATTCAGCCATTTTTAGTTTCCTCGGTTTTTTTATCGTAAATTCAGTCTATTTCGCGAATTCAGGTTTTAGTAAAGTGTATAATCTTCTATAGCGCTCAAGCCGTTCTTGATAATAGGGCTTGGCATCGGCACTTGGGGTCGCCACATTTTTAACGGGTGGTGCGGTGCAAATGTCGGCCGCGTTTTCACCAGTTACTGCTAACCTTGCTAAACGCGCACCGCCATAAGCGGGGCCAACCTCGCCACCTTCATGATAGGTCAAGGGATAACCTAAAACATCGGCGAGCATCTGCCCCCAAAACTCACTACGTGAGCCACCTCCAATAACCGAGACTTGCTCGATTGAAGCTCCTGCGCTTAACATACTGTCCAAGCCATCGGCAAAACAGAATGACACGCCTTCAAGCACCGCACGACCCAGCGCAGCGCGGTCAGTATCTGGCGTTAAGCCAAAAAACACGCCCATCGCATTGGGGTCATTATGCGGCGTTCTTTCGCCACTTAAATACGGCAAAAATATTAGTTTGCTGTTTTCATTCACAGGCGCAGCTTCAATCTCAGCAATCAAATCGCCTTCACTTTTAGCCCCAGTCAATTTAGTCACCCACGTCAAACAACTCGCGGCATTGAGCATCACACTCATCTGATGCCAAACATTAGGTATGGCATGACAAAAAGAATGCACAGCCGCATCAGGATTAGGTGAATATTTATCGTTACAAAGGAAAATCACACCAGATGTGCCTAATGATAAAAACGCACGACCAGCCTCAACCACACCAATGCCAATGGCACCGCCAGCATTATCGCCCGCGCCACCTGCCAAAACCACGCCTTTGGGCATGCCAAATTTAGCGGCTAGATCATCAGTTAATATACCTGCTGGGTCAGAACCTTCAACAAGCCTTGGCATTTGGGCTTTGCTCAAGCCCGTCGCGGCGAGTAATTTCTCAGACCAATCACGTGCGCCCGTGTCCAACCATAATGTACCTGCGGCATCTGACATTTCGGCAATATATTCACCAGTTAGCAAATAACGAATGTAATCTTTCGGCAACAATACCATCGCCACTTTGGCAAAAATCTCAGGCTCATTTTTAGCCACCCATAAAAGCTTAGGTGCGGTAAAACCAGGGAAGGCAATGTTGCCAGAAATGCTGCGTAAATCAGGTTCTTTGGCTTCTAACTCGGCGCATTCAGCAGCGCTTCTGCCATCATTCCACAAAATAGCAGGGCGCAAAACATCGCCATTGTCATCCAATAAAGTCGCGCCATGCATTTGGCCTGCGAGCCCCATCGCTTTCACTTGCGCCATTTCAGCAGGGTTAGATTTAGCCAATTGTGCCAGCGTGTCACAAGTTGCAGCCCACCAATCAGCAGGGTTTTGCTCTGACCATAATGGGTGCGGGCGGTTAATCTCTAGGCTTGAGTCGGCTTGGGCGATGATGTTTTGATCCTCATCGACTAAAACCGTCTTAATGCCAGACGTGCCAATGTCTAATCCTAAATACATGATGTTTCCCTATTTATTTTTTTGAGGCATTTTTGATGGGTTTTACCTCAAAAGTCAAATCAAATCGTACTCACCATTATTTCCTAAAACTAAATGTGTATATCGCTGTATATCTATAAAAACCGCTTATATGGCCAATTTGGTGATAATTTCATTTACACTCATATATATAAATGTCATCATAATGATGGGTTTATTCATTGAGTTATGAGGTGTTTTTTGTCAAAAGTGTGGGCAAAACAATCAGATATAGTGCGTGAGGCTGGGGTTAGCTTGGCAACGGTGGATCGGGTGCTGAATGGCCGTAGTGGTGTCAATGTGCAAACCGCCAAAAAAGTCTGGGAAGCGATTGATCAGTTGCAAGGTCAAGACGTTCGCACCCAAAAAACCGGGCAGAAACCATTAAAATTAGATGTGATTTTGCCCGATGGCTCAGGCAGTTTTTTAAACATGTTGGCCGAGCGGATCGAAGTATTGGGCGAAACTTTAAAGCGAGATGGCATCACAGTGCGTAGCCACCGAGTGGCAAGCTTTGCGCCGCAAAAATTGGCTGAGAAATTACGCGAAATTGGCACAACTGATACCGATGGCATCGCCGTGATGCCACTTGAAGACCCGTTTGTGCGCGAGGCGGTGAATAGCCTATGTGACAAAGGCATACCGATTGTGACATTGGTTTCAAGCCTTTCGACTTCGCGCATTGTCGGGCATGTCGGCCCCAATAACCGCGCGGCGGGGCGCACCGCCGCGCATTTAGTTGCGCTCAACCTGCAAGGCAAAACAGGCACAGTCGGGCTGTTTAAAGGCAGTCATAGTCTGATATATTCTGACCATCAAGAGCGCGAATTGGGTTTTGTCAGTGCGTTGCACGAATATGCACCCAATCTAAAAGTATCGAGCCACTGGGAAATCCAAAATGATCACGAAGAGGCCTATAAACACACATGCGAACTGATTGCCAATGACAAAGACGTGCTGGCAATTTACAGCGTGGGCAGTGGGCTGCGCGGCATTGGCCAAGCGTTAATTGACAGTAAAAGACAACATGACATCGTCTGTGTCGGGCATGACCTGACCGATTATTCACGTGAATTACTGCTTAATGGCACAGTCAACGCGGTGATTGATCAAGATGTTGATCAAGAGGCGGTAAATACTTTGCAATTTTTAATTCTGCAACATAGAGGCAGCGAAAATACCCGTGCGCCAGTTGATATAAAAACCGATATATATTTACGAGATAATTTACCTTGAAGGAATGGCAATGGCGGTGAGCATTGAGGCCAGAGATTTTGGCACGTCAAAAGACGGCAAACAAGTCGATTATTTTACCTTAGATAATGGCAATGGCTGCGTGATTGGCTTGTGCGGCTATGGCGCAACGATAAGCAGTGTGCGCTATGCCGATCGCGACGGAAAAATTGATGAGGTGAATTTTGGGTTTGATGATTTAGCTAGCTATGAGGCACACACATCAAGCATGGGGGTGACGGTCGGTCGTTACGCCAACCGCATTCGAAATGCCCAATTTACTTTGAATGGTGAAGTGGTAAGACTGGATGTCACCAATGAAGCTGGTCATAGCGCCCATGGCGGGTCAAAAGGCTTTGGTAAACAAGTGTTTAGCGGCGAAATTATTGAAACAAACCAAGGTAAAGGCGTTAAATTTACCTATATCAGCGCCGATGGCGAGGGCGGTTACCCGGGTGAATTGACCTTGAACGTGACCTATTATCTAAGTGATGACGGGGTGTTGCGTTATGAATATGACGCGGTTTCAACCAAAGATACTTTTATCAATATCACCAATCACGCTTATTTTAACTTAGATGGCATAAAGGCCGATGGCAGCACTAATGTCGCTGAACACGAGATTCAGCTGAATAGCGGTTTTATCACGCCGCTGGATTCTGATAGTGTTTGCACGGGCGAAGTGAAACCCGTGGATGGCACAGCGTTTGATTTGCGTGAACAGGTGCGGATTGGCGCGGGGCTAGATAACCCTCATGAGTTGATGATTGCGACCAATGGCGGCTATGACATTAGTTATATTTTAGGTGCTGATGATGGGCGGATGAAAGATGGCGCTTATGTCTATAGCGCGAAATCTGGCCGTGCGATGCGGGTTAAAACCACCCAACCATGTTTGCAGTTTTACACCAATGCCAATTTGCGCGAGACCTTGCTGCGTGATGGCAAAAAAGTCAATAAAATGGCAGGCTTTTGCCTAGAGGCGCAAGATTACCCGAACGGGCCAAACGTCGCGCATTTCCCAACTGAGCCGTTGCGCGCAGGGCAAAAATATCTGCAAGTGATTGAATATATTTTTACGACCGAAGCGTAATGGCTAAGCTTGTCCTCATTCCTGGTTTGGTGTCTGATCATCACATTTGGCGGCATGCGGTTAAGGCACTGGCGGCTTATCACCCGATCATTGCTGATGTCAGCCAAACCACGTCAATTGCCGACATTGCGACACAAATATTGGGCGAAAATGATGGTCAATTATACATTGCAGGCCACTCAATGGGCGGCATCATTGCGGTCGAAATTTACCGCCAAGCCCCAGAGCGGATAGAAAAGCTTGCCCTGCTCAATAGCAGCATGATGCCGCAAATGGATGGCGAGGCAGAATATCGTCAAAGCATGATTGATATGGTCAATGAGGGCGGCATTGAGGCACTGGCAAAAAACTGGTTGCCACGCTTGGTGCATCAAAGCCGCCATGATGATGCTGATTTCATGGCAGAAATTGCCAGTTCAATAATGGCAGCAAATGCCAAAATACATGAAAAACAGAATAATGCCTTGCTGGGTCGCCCAGATGGCTATCTAACCATCGAAAAAATAACTTGCCCGACATTGGTGCTAGCAGCACGGCAAGATAAATTATGCCGCGTCACTGAAAATGAAGATATTGCCAGCAAAATCAACGGCTCACAATTGGTGATCGTCGAAGATTGCGCCCATTTCGCGCCGTTGGAGCGTCCTGACACGGTTAATCAGGCGCTTAAAAATTGGCTGAATACGTAAATTCATAACTTAATTTGCAAATAGTTCTTATTATCTATATAAAGAATGTATGGAGATAGGTTATGCAAATATTAAAAAAATCAGCCAAATTTATATTGGTATATTTGGTTCTTAAATGGTTGTTCATTGGCGTGGTTGGTTGGCAGATTAGCCGAACCCTATGGTGGCAAAATTATTATGCAAATGATTTTGTCTGGTGGCATGGTTTATTTGTGCCCGCGACCATTATATCAATTTTTCTGCTGATAAAATTTATCAAATCTCGCGTTCAAAACACCAAATAGCCTACGCTAAACAGTCTAATTATTTAAACTTGGCTTCAATTTCAACCATAGTGTAAAGACAATGGCAAACCCCATAAGCGGCAAAACCATAATGGCGATGCTTGCCCAGCCCAGATTTGCAATAACTACCCCTGCAAGCAATGATGCAAAGGTTGAGCTAAGCGCAATTAACGTGTCGTTTATGCCTTGTATTTTACCACGCTCAGCGACTGTGAGTGATTTCTGCAACAAACTAGAGCCACCAATAAACCCAAAATTCCAACCCACGCCCAGCAAAATTAAGGCTAGGTAAAAACCCAACAACTCAATATTATACAAAGCGCATACAGTGCCTATCGCAATCAATAGCATACCCGTAATGATGATGCTGGCTTCGCCAAATTTTTGTATCAACCACCCGGTAAAAAAGCTTGGCGCAAACATGGCAATTAAGTGCCAATTTATCACGCTCGCCGCATGGTTTTCGGTATGCCCCATGCCCAACATTGCCAAGGGGGTTGGCACCATCATAATTGTCATCGCGGTGGCGGCAACTGCGGCGGCAATAATGGCGGTGGCGACGGGTAGGCGGGTGATTGTTTTAAATATACTTATTTTGTCATTCTGACCATCTTGTTGGGTTTTAGTTGCAGGTTTCTCAGTGGTTAAGCGTAGCGCCAAAACAGGCAGACAGCCGATGATTCCCAACGCCGATATGGCTAAATATGCGCCTGCGAGTGGCGCGCTGCTGAGGCTGTCTTTGGTGAGGCTAAAAATTTCTGCCGCGACAAATGTTGCGACCAAACCAGATGTCAAAGTGAGTGACATGGCGGTTGGCTTGTATTTTTCGGTTACCGCTTCGGCAGCGGCAAAGCGCATATATCCGAAGCAAATGATGCCCGCACCCAAGCAAAAATGCCCGATATTCAATATAATAAAGCTTTTTTCCAACAAGGCCAAAGCGCCAAAAATACCGCCCAAAATTATCAAACCACAGCCCACTAAAAAGCCATTACGCCGCCCATATTTGCTCATAAAAATAGATATCGGGGTGGCAATCAACACGCCTGCAAATATTTGAATTGAGGGCGCTAAGGTGGCAAGGCTTTCATATGGCGCTAATTTTATGCCCGCCAATCCGCCCAATAAAATAAGCATAGGCATTGGCGCACCTAAAATAATGCCACTAAGTATGAGGAGGATAAAATTTCGGTTGAACATGGCGCGGCTTTCATAAAAATAGGTTTGACATTTGCTTTATAGCGGGTATTTTTATGTCTTAATTGACAAATGAGTATCAAAAATGGACAAAGTTCAACGGCAAGTGGATGTTTATATATATGACAATGTTAATGCACTGGATGTATCTGGCATATCAGAGGCATTTCATACCGCGGTCGTCAATGGTCAACGCGCTTATAAAATGCGTTATGTTTCGTTAACTGGCGGAAATGTAATCAGCACATGTGGTTTAAAGCTGGTGGCGGATATTGCGTTGCACGAAATTAGTGATGCGGATGATTTATTGTTGCCAGGCGGGCAGGGGGTCAATGATCAATTGCAGCAAAAAGATTTACTTGCGCACATTCATAATTGGCAGAAAAACAAACCGCAAAGGCGGCTTATTTCGATTTGCTCTGGCGCTTTATTATTGGCTGAGGCCGGTGTGTTAAACGGGCGGATTGCCACCACACATTGGGGTCGGCGAGACTATGTGCTAGAGACATATCGCAAAGTTAAGTGGCAGATTGATAAAATATATGTGGCTGATGGCAATATATATAGCTCGGCAGGTGTAACCGCAGGGGTTGACTTGGCACTGGCGATTATAAAACAAGATTGCGGGGCTGAGGTTGCACTCAATGTGGCGCGTGAATTGGTGGTTTCGATACGTAGATCGGGTGGCCAAACTCAATATTCCGACATATTGCGAAGCCAATATTTGGTACAAGATTCGCTGGGAAATTTGCTTGATCAATTGGTGGCGTCGCCGCAAAAAAATTGGACATTAGAAATTATGGCGGCTGAAGTGGGTATGACAAGCCGCACGCTAAGCCGCAAATTTAATGATCAATTAAAAATGTCGCCAATGTCTTATGTCGAAAAAATCAGAGTTAAACATGCCGAAAACCTACTGGGTTTGGGTGTTTCGACACAACAAACCGCACAACAAAGCGGGTTTGGTAGCTTGCAGCGTATGCGGCGGGGGTTTGAGCGCCAAATTGGCATCACCCCCGCCGCTTATGTTGAAAAATTTTGTCAAACCTATTCGTAAGCAATCGCCTCGCGCACGGAGATTTTAATGGCTTTGCTTGCGGGCAAGCGACTGGCAATATAGCCAAATGCCAAGGTTACAATCAGGGTGATGGCAAAACCCATAAAGCTGAAAGTAAAATCCAATGGGGTGTTTTCGCCCAGTATAAGATTGCCAAAAAACTTAGCGCCATAAGCACTTAGTGGCAGTGCCAATAATATGCCCAACAGCACACTTAAAGCGCTGACCATAAATCCTTCCATCACAAATAGCCGTATGACCATTTTGGGCGTGGCACCAATGGCACGCAGCACGCCAATTTCGCGGGTGCGTTCCATCACATTAATGCCCATGGCCGAGCCCATGCCCATAGCTGAGACCGATAAAACCAGTAATGATAAAATCAGCAATGCGGTTAAAATAATGTTCAGATGATCAAAGACAATTTTGGTATATTCCACTTCTGATATAATATAAACCACCTCTATGCCTTGATTGGCGATCACTCGTTCGACCTGTTTTTTAACGCGCAAAACATTGTCATAAGAGCGGTCATTAAGCACCATCATTAAGCTGTTTATTTCATCATCCAGCTTGGCAATTTGGCGATATTTGTCGATGTCGATATAGATTTTAGCTACATCAAACTCACGCACCATGCCCACCAATCTGGCCGATATATCCTGTCCTGCGATGCTGATGGTATATTGCTGCCCGATGACAATGGGCGCAAATTCACTCGCGGCTTGCTGATTGATGACGAATTCAAGTTGCTCAGCGCCCGTCAGCCAAGTGCCTTGTAAGAAGTCGTGTTTATTCAGTGTGTTGTCATAAGGCATGGCAACCAAGCCGATGCTGTTCGCGGTGGCAATCGCGTCAGTTTGAACGCGGCCAACACCATCCAACCAACCTTCAATGCTGCTGATGGCGGCAATGTCGTTAAATGGCGCACTGGCGGTTTCGGGCGGGACAGTGTTTTTGAGCACAACTTTTAAATCATATTGCATTGAATTTGAGCTATTGGTTAAAAATTGGCTTAATGATTCACGCACATTAAACCCGGTTAAAAATATGCCAACGCCCAATGCCATGGTCAGCATGGTGACCAACATGCGGCCTTTGCGGCGCGCCAGATTGCGCCATGCCAGTGAGTAGATGTTCATGCCCATACTACTGGTTTTGCGGCTTGAGCTCGCATTGTTGCCTGCCTCAATGCCATAATCAGCAAGGGCGTTATTGACTGATATATGCACCGCATTGCGCAACATAGGCAAAGAGAAAATAACGGGCAGAATAAAACCCAACACAATCACTATGGCAAAAATAAAATAAGGCAGATCGGTGGTGAGAATATCAAAATTTAATACGCTCGCAATAAAGTCTGAATATTTTTTGCCCGTCAGCACCGCAAGCGGTAGCCCAATGGCGATGGAGACAGCCGAAATACTCAACAGATAAGTCAGATAAATGCGGAGTATATGCCCACGTTTGGCGCCAATGGCTTTCATAATGCCAATTTGACGGGTTTGTCGGGTAAAAATGCTGTTCATCAATTGTGAGATGAGCACCATAGACATAATGAAAGTCAAAAAGCTGATGCTGCCGTTAATCATCAATATGGTGTTGAGCTGAAATTGATGCGGATGCTGATCGAATTTCGGAATGTTACTGGCCTCAATTTTTATGCCTTGGGCAGCAAATTGAATGGCTAACTTCGCATAGGCTTGTTTTACATCCTGCTGGGTTTTGACATTGTTAAACCGAATGATCAACTTTTGATGCGTGGCTTTGCCCGAAAGGCGGGTGTAATTTGCCTCATCGGTATAAGCATAAATGAAAGCATCTTGGGTCGATGGCGCTTGGCCAGGGTCAAATATAATGCCACTAATTTTGACATCAATTAATTTCCCGTTGGATTGGGCGCGTGCCACACTATCAACATTTAATTGCGAGATGAGCAAATTGTTACGCTCAATGGCAATGGTGCCTTTGGCAGGCGGGAATTGGCCAGCTTGCGGGTAGAATTTGGCAATGGATAATTGGTCAAAATCTTCGACGCTATAGAGCCATAAAGGTAGCCATTCATCGGGTTTCACTTCGATGCGTAAAATGGCCCGATCACGAAATTCGGCAGCGGCAATTTCGGGCAGTTCGTGCAAGTTGTCAAGGTCGAGCTTGGCAAAATCTTTGGACTGGATAGAAAGTTGATATGGTTTAGTTAGCAAATAATTGGCGCTTAAATCATTACTCATAATGTAAAATGAAACCAATAAGCTACCCCCACCCCAAATGCCAATGGTCAGTGCCAAAATGGCTAGCAAGGTCGAGCGAAACCTTTGTTGGATGTCGCGCATCGATTTTTTGAATATTATGGACATTATTTCATCTCCGAAACGGTTGAATTATGCGGTTGAATTTGACCATCTTTAAGTTGGATGATTTGGTCAAAATCGGTGCCCGATATGTCTTCATGAGTCACAATGATAACCGTGGTGCCTGCGGCCACGAGATCGGTAAATATGGCCTTAATCGACTTTGCGGTGGCGCTGTCTAAATTGCCAGTTGGTTCATCGGCAACCAAAATTTCTGGCTTGTTGGCCAAGGCGCGGGCGATGGCAGCACGTTGTTGCTCTCCACCAGAAAGCGCTGATGGGAACTTATTGGCCTGTTCCAATATGCCGACTTGGGTCAGCAGATTTTTAGCACGGTTTTGCCGCTGGTCTTTGGGGATGACATTCACAAATTCCATGGCCAGTAAAATATTTTCAATAATGGTCAGGGTTGGAATGAGCTGAAAAAATTGGAAAATAATGCCAATATTTTTACCACGCCATGCGGCTAAACTGCTTTCGCCAAATTTATGAATGTCAGTATCCGCAACGGTTATATGCCCGCCAGTTGGGTGGTCAATGCCCGTGATGAGGTTGAGCAAAGTTGATTTGCCACTGCCCGATTTGCCAATAAGAGCGACATATTCACCCTTGGTAATGGTGAGGCTGACATTGCTAAGCGCGGTGAAGCTTTGCCCACCTTGCTCAAAACTCTTGCTGACATTGTTTAGTTGTATGATGTTCATATTTCATCCTATCTTAAATAATACTATATAGTATAGTATATGTGTCAAAAAAATGAGGTGGTATCACCCCATCACTGCCTTCAATTATCTAGTCATTATGTTTTTGGATATACTCCTCGCGCAATTCCTCTATCCACTTTACCAACACTTCAACCGTCATTAGATATTGTTTAACAATCATACGGCTGGCAAATGTGGCTTTGGCTTGGGTCTCATGTGAATGCGGAATGAGGTAAGATTGCATGGTTTTAATTTGGCTCATATAGGTGTCAATTAATTCCAGACCCGGTTTATAATCAAGACCTTCAAGGCCATAAACCACGCTGTTAATTTCAAAATAAAATGGGGTGATGCTGCTGGCAAAATGCTGCATTAACTCAACAAAACGAGCGTTTCCAGCCTCGGTCACGGTGTAGACCATTTTTTCAGGCGCTTCGCCATCACGCCTTAATTTTCCATCCAAATGCTGTTGCTCATAAAGCCGTTTGCAGCTTTTATAAATGGCAGGCGTGCTGATTTTAACCAGCCGTGTCACTTGGTTTTGCTCGACATATTGCGCCAAGGCATAGGCGTTCATCGGTTGTTTGAGCAATATGCTCAATACCACCATGTCGATGATTGAATGGGTTTTTTTACTTTCCATACTATACCATATAGTAGTGTTGTTTGAATTTTGCAAGTATTTTGTAAAATAGCAATTAGAACTAGACCAATCCGCCAATCGCATGTTATCTCAAGTTAACGTTAATTCTAATGAGCATAATCACCATGGAATATCTCACTAACCCAATATTTTATCTATTGGCAGTGCCTGCAATTTTCATCACTGGCATGGGCAAAGGCGGCTTTGGCGGTGGTTTAGGGGTGATTAGCGTGCCATTGATTGCGCTGATTATGCCAGTAAGCACTGCAGCGGCCATAATGCTGCCAATTTTGGTGGCGATGGATATGTTGGGCATTTGGGCGTTTCGTAATAAATGGAATAAGCAGATATTATATATTCTCATCCCTGCGGCATTTATCGGTATTTTAATTGGTTCATTCAGTTTTGAATATTTGCACGAAGCTTGGGTGCGGCTCATCACAGGCACGATTGCAGTGGTATTTTCGGCCAAATTTTTCATCGAAAAATATAAAGTGATGCGCGGCGAGGATTTGGTGCCAGAAGAACCAATGGGCGCAAAATCGGGTTATTTTTGGGGCGCGGTTGCAGGCTTTACTAGCTTTGTGGCGCATGCAGGTGGGCCGCCAGTTGATGCTTATTTATTGTCGCAACGGTTCGAAAAAACTCTATATCAAGCGACCACAGTGTTTTTCTTCACCTTTGTTAACGCGGTTAAATTGGTGCCTTATACGTTGATTGGCCAATTTGATGGCGATAATCTATGGGTATCAGCTGTGTTGCTGCCACTGGCGCCAATTGGCATGTGGATCGGCATTAAAATGCATTATAGTGTTTCTCCAAAGCATTTTTATACCATTTGTTACGCGTTTTTATTCGTGACAGGTCTCAAGTTGATTTCCGACTGGATTTTCTACATCATCGCACTTTGAATTCTATTCAGCTGGTTCACCAACTTGTTTATCAATAGGTGTATTCTCTGCATTTCGCCAGTCTCTGCCATAACGCAACCATTTGAAAAAGCTATGAATGTCATCCATACAGCAGATGATGACAGGAACCAGAACCAAGACCAATATGGTGGCAATCAATAGACCAAATACCATGGTGATGGCCAGCGGCAGTAAGAATTGCGCTTGCAGGCTTTTCTCAAACAATAAAGGCGTCAGGCCAGCAATGGTGGTTAGTGAGGTCAGCAACACTGCGCGCAAACGGTCGGCTGCGCCATAGATGGCGGCATTATACATGTCCATTTTAGCTTCTAGATGCTCTTCAATGCGGGCAACCAAAATAATGCTATCGTTGACCAAAATACCGGCTAAGCCTAACAAGCCAAATAGGCTGAGTGCAGAGAGGTTAAAGCCCATCACCATATGGCCGATCACCGCGCCAACAAAGCCAAACGGGATGATGAACATCACCGCAAATGGCCGTAAGTAAGAGGCAAATACCCACGCTAAAATAATGTAGATAAGTGCCAAGGCAATGACAATGCCGAGCTGTAAATCTGAGACGGCTTGCGCTTGGTCAGCACCTTGGCCACCAACCGCAGATTCAATGCCATAACGCGCCAAAATGGGTGGCAATATTTCACGTTGAATGAGTGTGCGCGCGGTGTCACCGGTGATGACCGCTTCATCTACATCAGCGGTGATGGTGACATTGGTGCGGCCATTAAATTTGCGGATCGAGCGGCGGCCTTTTTGTTCAGAAATATCGGCAATTTCCTCAAGCGGCATATAATGACCTTGCGCCGATTTGATGCGGAAATTATATAAGTTAGCCATGGATTGTTGCTGGTTTTTACCCTTGATGATGATCGGCACATCACCAGTTGAAGTGGCAATGGTTTTAACCGTTACCCCTTGGAATATATCACGCAATTGGCGGTTAATCTCGGTGCTGGTAAAGCCTAACATTTTGCCTTTGGCATTGAGGCTAATCAGCACTTCGCGTTTGCCTTCGGGGTAATCATCATCGGCGGCTGTCACGCCGGGTATTTTCAATATAGCGGCTTGCAAATCTTCAGATGATTTTTTAAGCACATCTAAATTAGGACCAGAAAGGCGGAAGTTGACATCACTGCTGTCACTATCAGCGCTGCGGTTGCCTTGAATGACCAAACGGTCAATGGTTGGCAATTGCGGGCTTAATTCGATCCATTTATCAATCAAGGTTTGGGTGCGTATGGCGCGTAATTCCGAGCGGGTTAATTGAGCTTCAATCCACGCTTGCGGGTCGGCCTCGCCACCAATGCGCACAAAAATCATCTGTATCAACGGCTCGTTATCGATTTGCAATTCAGCTTCGGCTTTATACAGTGCTTGTTTGATTTGGTTGATATCACCGCGAATGGTTTCGGGGTTGGTTCCTGCGGCGAAACGAATGCGCGAAACAATGCGCTCACTTTCGGTATTGGGGAAGAAATCAAACGCCAAGCGGTTAGATGTGACAAAACCTGCGGCCGTGAGCAACACGGCAAAAGAGCTAATTAAAGTGACCCAGCGCCAACGGACGGCAAAAGCCACAAGCGGCAAGAATAACTTGTGTTTAAAATAATCAAAGCCATTGTTAAAACCACGGCGGAAGCGATTGGGGTTATGATTATGTTCTTTCACATAACGCAAATGGCCGGGTAAAATAAAGAAACATTCAACCAATGAGGCGATCAATACCGAGATGACCACAATGGGGAAGACAATCAGAATTTGACCCAAAAAACCGTCAATAATGGTCAGTGGAATGAAAGCCGCCATGGTGGTGATGGACGCTGCCATAACGGGTTTGAACATTTTTCGTGCCGCCTGTTCGGCGGCATCAATGGCAGATAAGCCTTTGGCCATTAAGGTTTCGGCCTCTTCGGCAACCACAATGGCGTCATCAACAATGATGCCTAACATCATTAGCAAAGCGAACATTGAAATCATGCTGATGGCTGTGCCCAATACATACATGACGATCATGGTGGCCAATATGGCCACAGGCACACCTGCCGCCACCCAAAATGCCATGCGTACATTGAGGAAGATGAATAAGAATATAATCACCAAAACCATGCCAGATAGGCCATTGTCGATCAGTAAATCTATACGATCTTGGACATATTTGCCTTCTGTTTGGAATAATTCAACGTGTAAATTATCGGGGTATACGCCTTTTATCGTTTCTAAATAAGCTTCCAATTGCTTGATGGTGGAAATGGTGTCAGTGCTGGCGCTGCGCCTAACTTGCAGCATGATGGCGGGATGGTCAGCAATTTCGCCAACGGTTTGGCTGGGGTTGAATTGGCTGGTAATTTGAGCCACATCTCTTAGGTAAAGCTGGCTGTTATTGGCGGCGCTTAAAATTTCAACATTCGACAAGGTGGTAATGTCATTGTTACCGCCAATTGTGCGCAGTTTTTTCTCGATCGACGATTGTAAGTCACCGGCTGAATTGCTGCTTAAACTGTTGCGTATTTTGGCAGAAATATCGCTTAAGGATAGGTTGAAGCGCTCCATGGTGATGGGGTCAATTTCAAGGTTAATGCGTTCATTGCGAAAACCCTGAAAATCAATTTTCTCAATGCCTGCGCGCAGTAAACCATCACGTACTTTTAGCGCATATTGCACCAAGCTTTTTTCGTTCATATCGCCATAGACAGCCAGTTTGGCAATGGTTTCCCAAAATACTGTTTTGGTGACGACGGGTTTGCTGGCTTCGGATGGTAGATTGTTGATGCCATCGACCACCGATTCAACCTGATTGAGCATTTCGGTGAGGTCAGAGGCGGGTTTAAATTGAATGAATATCCGCCCATTGCCTTCGTTGGAAATGGTGAATATGCGGTCAATATTGTCTAATTGTTTAATTTCTGGTTCGATGATGCTGATGATGGAGGTTTCGATGTCCTCGGCACTGGCGCCTGCCCAAGAGACGTTGATATTTACATTTTTAAACACCGTATCGGGCATTAATTGGGTGTTGAGGCGTAGCAAAGCCGTACCACCAATGAGCATGATGATGACCATCAATAAATTGGCTGCGGTTTTATGACGTACAAAAAAGCTAATCAAGCTGCCTTTATATTGTTGCATTTTCGCCTCCTAAAATCGAGTTAAAATTGGTTTCTTGAGCTGTAAATTATCGATCCTAGCCACCAAATATATTTCGTGCACCGCGCCTGCCAAAGCGGCGGTTGCCGTTACCCTCACCACTGGCATTGCGCTCTTTTAATTTGGCCAAAGCTGCGGCTTGTTTTTTGGCTGATTCTTCAGAGGTGATGACCAAAACACCTTTGCCCGCTAGGGTGAGGCGGGTTTGCAATAAAACATCGCCTGCTTCTAACGGATTTTCGCTGTCAGGTTTATTGATGATCAGCACTTGGTCGCCATCATAGCCGACAACCTGTATTTGCACTGACTCAAGGCGTTTTTCATTGGCTTTCAATTCAGCCTCAGGTTTTTCACCATTATTTTGCCCCTGTCCAGCTTGTCTTTCGCCGCGCTGTCCTTCACCGCGTTGAGTGGCTTTTTGTCCTTCTGGCCTTTGTTCTTCTGACCTTTGTCCTTCGCCTCTTACAGGTTTTTTAGGGCGGGCATCGGTTTCGGGTTTTTCTACTGCTTTATTGGTGCCACTTTCGGCTTCATCCGTAGTTATAACAGGTTTGGGGTTGGTGCGTTCCACCACATAAACCAAATCATTGTCATAAACCATATAATCAGGGATTTTAATAATTTGCTGATAGGTTTGGTCAGGTATCAATACCTTCACAAATGCGCCAATACGCAAGGCTTCAACCGCCTCTAAATTAATGATGCTGGCATATAAATCAATGCCGCCCGAGGCTGCAATGATTTCTGAATTGACCCGGTTAATCTGTGCTTCAAAGCGTTTTTCAATTTGGCCAAGCTGCCAGACGGCTTGAATTTTGCGGCCAATTATGGTGCCATCTTGGGCGATGATGCGGCCATATTGACCATCAGATAAAGTGAATTTGACATCGATTTTCTGTTGATCGAGCAAGGTGGCAATTGCGGTATTGTTGCCTACATATTGGCCAAGTTCAAGGTTGGCATTATGTATATAAGCATCAAATGGGGTTAAAATTTCGGTGTTGGCCAAATCTTTTATGGCCTTATCGACGGCATATTGTTGCACTTCTGTGGTGGCTAATAATTGTAACTTTTGGTTTTTTAGATTGGTCAGGTTGGCGGACATCTGATCGAGCGATTGTTTTTGCTGAATTAAAGCCATGCTTTTGTCATCTAAAGCTTGTTTAGAAATGATGCCCGATTTTTGCAGTTTTATCGAACCTTGGTAATCTTGTTGAGCGCTCTCATAAAGGCCAAATGTGCTTTTATAAGCAATTTTGGTGGCGGCCACTTGGTTATCAATGTCAGTGCTACGGAATGAAATGTCTTGCAAATTGGCTTTGGCGCTGAGCAAATTACCACGATATTCAAAATCATCGATTTTAATCAGAGTTTCGCCAGCTTTGACAATGGCGCCGGTTTTAAAATTGGGCGATACATAGCTCACGCGCCCGCTGACGCTGGTGCTAAGTGGCAATTGTTTGCCGGCGATGATTTGGCCAAAATTACGAATGGTCGGTTGAATGTCTTCAAAGTCAACCACCAAAGCATCGACTGTGGCGGCTTGTTCTTTGGCCACTTTGCGTGCCACTTTTGGTTGGTTATCATTTAAAAAATTAAAATAATATAGCGCGCCAAAAACAATCGCGGCAACCAAGCCTAAGCTGATTAATAGCCGCATAAAAAACGCAGTTTTACTGTTATTGTTAAATTGCTGAAGTGTTTTATAGGACATATTTATATAAATTCGCTAGATGATAATGACTGTCATTTATTGATTTAAATTGTGTCAGCTTAGTGTTAACAATGTGGCGAAAATAAGTGCGTGTGTAATAAATTGTATCAAATAAACTCGAAGCGAAATGGCTTGATTAGCTCTTACCCAATTTGTCCAGGCAGTCGGTGAGTGAGGCTTGCTGAATGTTGTCATATTCGGCAAATTGATCAATCACCTGCGCGCCAAGCTCAAGCTCAAACATCGGTTGGTTGGCGTCGCCGGCAATGGCCTTGGCTTGGTTGTCACCTAAATTAGATTGGAATATCCCCGCCGCACTGACATGTAAAAAATCCTCATAAGTAATTGGGTCAAACCTAATTAAGCCATTATTTATCAATGAACTAGGCCGCATGTCACCAATGTTATTGGCATTTTCGCCGGCTTTGGTTAGTGAATATGAAAAATAGGCCAATTCTTGCTGTCTTAACTCGTCCCAATCATCAGGAAATGCGGCGAATGTTTTGGCTAGTTTTTGGTTATATTCGGCGGCGTTAGAACCATCGGCAGCGGGCAATATTTGGTCACGGGTCTTGGTCAATAATTCATCATAAAGCGCATGGCCTTTGGGGGTTAGGGCAACGCCGCGTTGTTCAATTTCACCAAAGCGGGCGGTGTGAGTGCCCATAACGGCTTGCTCTTCAATTGTTGAATTTGAGCTCTGAGTAAATTCCACTTGCTCTTCGAGGGCTTTAAAGCTGGTTTGGCGTAATAATATCGGGCATTGGCGCTTGGGCGGGCCTTCAATCACCGCTTTGGGGGTGATGTTGCGTTCGGGCATCAGCTCTTGTACCACATCAATGTCAAGGGTGCGGGGGGTTAAATGGTTAATGTGCGGGCCTTTAAACGAAACAATGTCAGCAATCAAACGGTGGGCATCATGCAAGCGATTATAAAGGTCTAAGCTCACTTGAGCTTTGGCGTGCCATTTGAAGGTTTCGGTCACTTCGGTTACAAAACGTGTGGCATCGGCTTTGTCCAAATGGTCATTTTTTTCGGCTTTTTTCACCAGCATAATGGCATTTTCGGTGAAGATATTGCGGTTGGCGATGGCCTGCTTGGCTTCATCGCGTAGTCGTTCATCAGCAATTAAATCAAGCCGTAATAATGAGGTGAAAACCCGAAACGGATTGTAAGCTAACGCCGCTTTGGATGTCGGGCGAAACGCAGTTGAATGAACGGGAATGCCCGTCACGCTCAAATCATAATATCCAACGGGATACATGCCCATGACCGCAAATATGCGCCGCATCATGGATAGTTCTGCGGCTGAACCAAGGCGGATGGCACCATGGCGTTCTTCGGAAATACGGGCTAAGCCGTCAGTGGCGGCTAGCTCGTCATTTAAGTCACGATCTTTCGCCAATCTAACGGCATTCACGCCTTTTACAAGGTCAATTAATGCCCCATATGCTGGCACTTCGCGGCGGTACATGGCTGACATGGCAGAGGAAAATTCTTCGCGAATTTCATCTTTATCCGAACGGAGTGTTTGTGACATTATGGTTCCAGAATTTTTTACCAATTGGTTAATATAATCATCTCATATTAAATGCGTGGCGAATGCAAACCATTTGTGTGTTTTATTCCTTTCCTATATGGCGGTATAGACGTTCTGACGAGAAGATATTATTAGATGCTTGATTTTATAGCTATGTTTCTAGAGGATGAGAAAAAAGTTTAGAGGTGTTTAATGGTGTTGAAAATTGACAACCGCACAATGCGGCATTTGTGGCTAAAAAGCACGGGGTTAGGCGCGCCGCCAAACGGCGATTTAAATGTGTTGCAAATGATTAAAGATTTGGGCTTTGTGCAGCTTGATACCATTCAAAATGTCAGCCGCGCACATCATCATATTTTATGGAGCCGCAACCAAAATTACCGTGAGCCGATGCTTGATGAGCTGCTGGCTACCAGACAAGATGTGTTTGAACATTTTACTCATGATGCCAGTATATTGCCAACTGAATTTTACCCGATGTGGCGGCGGCAATTTAACCGCCGCAAAGCGCGGATGGATAAATCTAAATATTATAATGGCAAAGTGGGGCCAAAGGGTCGTGCCGAAATTAAGGCTCGAATAGAGGCCGAGGGGGCGTTGTCAACCGCTGCATTCAACACAAAAGTTAAAGGCAAAAAACAAATGTGGGATCGGCCACCACACAAAGTGGCGCTCGATTATATGTGGAATGCAGGCGAGCTTTCGACCTCGCACCGCATTAGTTTTCGCAAATATTATGACCTGACAGAAAAGGTGATTCCTGCCGATATTTTGGCGCAAGATATTGCTGACAAGGTCCAAATTGCATGGCTGTGCGATCAGGCGTTAGCGCGCTTGTCGGTCGCCACCCACAAAGAAATAAAACAATTTTGGGAAGGTGCTGACATTAGAGAGGTGAAGACATGGGCTGAGGCCGAACCATTGGTTCACATAGAGTGGCAGCTGCATGATGGCAGTTGGGCAGAAGCTTTTGGCGTGGCGGATATTGAGCAAAAGCTAGATGAGTTGCAAAAGCCGTCAAACCGTTTGCGGATTGTTAATCCGTTTGACCCAACAATTCGTGATAGAGACCGCATTAAAAACATGTTTGGCTTTGATTATAAGATTGAAATTTTCGTTCCTGCCGCCAAACGAAAATGGGGCTATTATGTTTATCCATTGCTAGAAGGCGATCGGTTTGTTGGGCGGATTGAATTGAAGGCCGATCGCAAAGCGGGCAAATTATCGGTGGTTAATTTTTGGCAAGAAGATGGCATTAAATGGGGTGACCAACGCCGCGAAAAATTAAAATCAGAATTAGATCGGTTTGCTAAATATGTTGGGCTGGTGGTTGAATGAAAATAGTCTTAATGCGCCACGGGCGGCCTTTATTGCATCTTGAAGCGATAAAAAATGAGCGCAAATCAGCAGCGCAAACGGGCGCTGTAATTAGAGATTATGAATTTAGTGAGCTTGATCCAATGCAACAACCACCTGCCGCATCGGCCGATGTTGCCAATGGTTGTGACGCGATATTTTGCAGCCCGATACTTCGTGCCATAGGCAGTGTGAAAATGTTGAGCTTGGCAAATGAGGCAAAGGTCGAGGCGTGTTTTGCCGAGTCCGCGCATCCGTATATGAATTGGCGCTGGCCAAAACTAAAATTTTTCACATGGTGTTTTTTGTTTCGTGTGGCGTGGTTTTTCGGCTTTGCCAAAAATGGCGAGGCGATAAGTTTGTCGCGGCAGCGGGCGCAAATGGGTGCTGATATGCTCGGGCAAGCGGCATTGCAAACGCCCGCAGTTTTCTTGTTGGGGCATGGGTTTATAAATCATTTAATTGCCGCCAAACTCAAACAACAAGGTTGGCGAAAAAGCGCAACAACAGGCCATGGCTATTGGTCGTATATTGTGCTTGAAAAGAGCGAGGCCTGAACCTAAATCACATGGGCTTCATGCTTATGATTGCTGCTGCATAGCTCGCAACCTTTGCTCCATTCGCTGTCGCCATCTTCATAATGTTCAAGCTTCCAAACGGGCGATCGGTGCTTTATTTCTTCGATTACATAACGGCAGGCTTTAAACGCTTCATCGCGATGGGGTGAGCCAACTGCGATGACAATGCTGACGCCGCCAATGTCAAGCTTGCCTTGGGCATGGACGACATAAAAATCTAGCTCTTCGCCCCATTTGGCTTGGGCTTCTTGGCAAATCTCAGTAAAATTTTGTTTGGCAAGAGGAATAAACACATCATAGCTGATGCCCAATACTTTTTTGCCCAAATTATGGTTGCGCACAGTGCCAACAAATAGGCTTTCGGCACCGTTTCGAACCGCAAGGCTCTCGCCAGTTACCGCAGCCAAACCAGCCATGGCATCAAGCGGTTGTTGGGTCACATCCCATACATCAACAAATATTTTGCCAGCTTCAAATTGCATGATGTCAACCTCCAGATACAGGTGGTAAAATGGTGATCAGGCTGCCGCTTTTTAAAACAACATCTTCTGCCAATATTTCAGTTTCAGTGGCGAAACGCGATGAATCTACCAAGCCCGCAATGTCAAAGCTGGCGCTAAATTCGGCCAAGGCCGCTATTAAGGGGGCGCGTATATCAGCCACTTTGGCATCAGCACTTAATTCAAGCGCTATGTTTTGGCCAAACTGCCGAAAAGCGCCAAAGGTTTGAAGGGTGATTTGCATTATAATTTTCCTCCTGCACTCATTGGGTAGATGTTGACCAACGCGTCAGTTTTTGTTTCATGTTGATCCTCATCAAACACCGCCCAACAATTGGCAGTGAGTAAGGGTTTGATTTTAAAGCTTTCTTGGCCTTGCAATATGTCAACATTGAGCGTGCCATCATCAAATGTGGCAAAAGCTTTGTTGAACATTTTAAAGCCATGGTCTTTTATATTATTTTTTGTCAGCTTGGCTTTTATCGGTTGTTCTTGCGCTAAGCCTTGTAAGGCATCTATCAAGCCGCTGACAAAAAACCGCAATCCGACACTGGCCGAAATTGGGTTGCCAGGCAGGCCAAAATAATAGGTTTTTTGGGTTTTGAATTTAGCAAATAAAATTGGTTTACCAGGTCGAATTTTGCATTTATGAAATAGAATATCTGCACCCAATTTACCCAAGCTTTCAGGTATAAAATCATGGCGCCCCATCGACACCGCACCTGTCGAAATAATGATGTCATATTCACCGATCAAGCGGTTTAAACAGGCTTCATAATCCTCAATTTCATCTTTTATGGTGCCAGCATAACTGGCGTCAAAACCCATATCTTGCAATGTCGCCAATAGATAAGGGCCATTGCTGTTGCGAATTTGGCCAGATTGTAGCGGTATGTTGGCATCGTCAACAATCTCTTTGCCGGTGCTGATGACCGCAATTGTGGGTTTTTTGCGAACCAAAATTTCGGCCACGCCGATGGTGGCGAGGGCAGCTATATGCGCCGCATTTATTTTTTGCCCCGCTGCAATCACCAGATCTCCATGGCTAAAATCTTGCCCCGCTTTGCGGATGTTATTGCCAAGCGGCGCATCTGGTTGGTTGATTTTTATCTGTTCTGGTCGGCCATTATTATCAGTGTTTACAATGGTTACATATTCAATTTTAATCACCGTATCAAAGCCATCAGGTATGCCCGCACCCGTCATAATCTCCCAAGCACCTCCAGTGCCATGGCTAATCTCATCGCCTGCAAAACTAGAGCCAACAACATCCATCTCAACCATGCCGTTCTGCAAGTCTTGATGACGCACAGCAAAACCATCCATGGCGCTATTGTCAAATGGCGAGATGAGGCAATCGCAGATCACATCTTGAGCCGCCACAAAGCCAAAGCTGTCAGCAATTGACATCAATTGCTCACCAAGCATAGTGGCTTGGGACAGTATTTTTTCAATGGCCAATTCATAAGCGATCATTAATGAATGTCCTTATTCTGCACATGGGCAATGGCGTGTGGTAGAAGCTCTTTAAGCACTTCAATGCCGTCTTTCACCGCGCCTGTGCTGCCAGCCAAACATACAATTAGTGTCTCGCCAATCACATAAGCTGATGAGCGCGAAATCCAAGTCGATGGCACATGATCAGCAGCCGATGAGCGTAATAATTCGCCAATGCCAACCACTTCATAATCTGCAATTTTGGCAATCACATCAGGGGTGATGTCACGCGGCGCAAGGCCAGTGCCACCCGTAGTGAATATCAAATCCACCTTGCTAACGAGATTTAATATATGGGTTTTTAATGTCTCTTCATCGTCAGGCAATATTTTATAATCACCAACTTCCCCACCAAAAAACTCAATTTTCTGCATCAATATTTTACCAGAGCGGTCTTCATATTCGCCCTTACTGGCGCGGTCACTCATTGTCACCACGGCGGCATTTACGCCTTGCATTGGCTGCGCAGATTGGGTTGGCAACAAGTCTTGCAACTTGTCAGGTATGCCATCAGGGTGCACCCACAAACCTTTTTTGCCGCCCTTTTTAATCAGCAACCGCACATCAGAAATCATCAAAGCTGGCTCCACAGGTTTGGTTAAATCATACAAGGTCAATAAAGCCGCATTCACCGCAGCCAAAGCCTCCATCTCCACCCCAGTTTTGGCGGTGGTCGAGACAATGGCATAAGCGCAAATACTCAAAGTTTCAGGTTCAAGCTCCAAATATATCGCCACATGATCAAGCAATAAGGGGTGGCACATGGGTATTTGCTGCCAGCAATTTTTAGCGCCCTGCACACCCGCAATTTCGGCCAGTTTTAGCACATCGCCTTTGGGTAATTTTTCATCACGGATGGCGGCAAAACCAATTTCTCGCACATATATCCGCCCTATGGTGATGGCTTGGCGAAAGGTTGCGGCTTTACGGGTGATGTCCGCCATGTGATATTTGCTGTCGTTAAAAAAACTAGTGATGTCGGGCATAATTAACCGCCTATTGTCGAAAGATTGGCTGTGGAACCGGTGTCGCCCAAAGCTAAGAAATGGGATGAGGCTTTAAAATTCAGCTGTTGCTCAATCAGCGCCTTTAACTCATCTTGTTGATCCGCATGTTGCAATAAATGCCGCAATGAAACCCCTTGATTGCCAAATAAACACAGGCGCAACGCGCCCAAAGAGGTGATGCGCAAACGGTTGCAATTGGTGCAAAAATCTTTGGAGTAAGGCGCTATAAAACCAATTGAGCCAAGATAATCAGGGTGGCTTAATTCAATGGCAGGCCCGGCGTCTGATGCACGCGGCTTAGCCACCCAGCCTTGCGCCAATAATTTATTTTGCAAGCCAGATGCCGCCACATGATAACGGTTAAAATAATCCAAATTATCGCCAGTTTGCATCAGCTCGATATAGCGAATGCTGATCGGTTTGTGTTTTACCATGGCCATAAATTGTTCAAGTTGGTCGTCATTTATGCCTTTGAGCAAAACGGCGTTAATTTTAATGCTGTTAAAACCCACATCAAACGCTTCATCAATGCCATCCAATATTTCGGGCAAACGGTCATGGCCAGTTAATTTATGAAAGCGCTCAGCGTCGAGCGTATCAATGCTGACATTAAGGGCATTTATGCCCGCCTCATGCCATTTTTGAATATTTTTTTTGAGCTTATAGCCATTGGTGGTCATGGCCAATTTTGTTATATTTTGTTCGGCCGATATGGTTTGCACAATCTCGATAAAATCTTTGCGCAATGTCGGCTCGCCGCCTGTGAGGCGAATTTTATGGGTGCCCAAAGCGGCAAAGGCCGCGACTAGGTTTTTAATTTCATGTAGCTCAAGAAAGGTTTTTTTAAAGCTCGGCTTATAACCATCAGGCAAGCAATAATCGCAGGAGAAATTGCATATATCGGTGATGGATAATCGAAGGTAAGGAAATTGGCGGCCATGATTGTCAGCCAAAATTGGCGGCAAACTGGGCGTCGTTTCAAAACGCGCCACCTCATGACCTATCGAATGATCGATAAGTGTATGTTTCACTTCAAGCACTCCTTTCCAAATACGGGAGACCACGGCGTTTCCACCCATGACCCCGGTCTAAAAACCATATTTGAGCCAATTTTTGGCCAAACTTAGGTAGATAGACTTCAGAGCTATAATTCTTAAATTATAAGTTTTGCCCGAAAAGGTCAATAAGAACATGCATTATTGCCAAATTTCGGGCTTAGTCTTGTGTTAATGTGGCTGGTTATTTGCTAGTGGTAATTAATCTTCAACCATATTAATGTAGACTGTATAGAAAGAAAGTAGATGGGGTTATATGTCTGAAGAACAACAAAAATCTCTGCTCGATCGTGTTGCGGATTGGTGGGAGTCCGAAGATAGTCATAAATTGGCCGATAAAGATTCTGTGCATCATGATAAAGATCAGAATATTCGGGTTGATTTGAAAAAATTTGAACTGGAAAAATGGACTGAACAGCGCATTAATATACTCGAAATTTTGTGGGGGCGCGGCACGCGCATTCCCGGTGATGAAGATCTTAACCGTGAACTGTTTGGCGGCGCTGGCCTAAATAGCAAATCCAAAATATTGGATATGGCGGTTGGCTTGGGCAATTGTGCGCGCATTATCACCAAGGATAGCTTTGCGCATATCGATGTGGTCGAGGCTTATCCAAATCTTTTACCACATTTGATTAAGGTGATTAAGGAAGAAAAACTAAGTCGGTTTATTTCGATATTAGATGGTGATTTGACCAAGGTTAAATTAAAACAAGCCAAATATGATCTTATCTATGGCCGCGAGGCGATGTTTAAAATAGAAGATAAAAATTTCATTTTAAAAAAATGCCTAAAAGCGCTTGCTAGTCATGGTCAGCTGATTTTTACCGATTTTGTTTTGGATCATGATGCGGCATCATATGATATTTTTAAAAACTGGTCAGAGCGCGAAAAATCAATCGTCTACCCCATATCCAAGGGGGCTTATAATCACATGTTTAATACACTTAAAATGCAATTATATCCAACCATGGACTATTCAAAGCAATATGTGCATCATGTCAATATTGGGTGGCGGCGATTGGAAAGACATTTGAAAAATCATAAAATTGACGAAAAATTTGTCGATGTTATGGCGCAGGAAAGTGATTTATGGCTATCAAGAGTGCGGGCATTGCGTAGTGGAAAATTAAAACTGCTTAAATTTCATGCGGTTTTACAAAAATAACTAATATTTACGTATCTGGGGAGATATATGCGGACGAAACAAACAACAGAGCTAAGAACAGCTCTGAAAACTGATAAGACATTTTCCTTGCTTGATCGGGTGGCGTCGTGGTGGGTGTCGGATGATGGTGATCGGCTGGCGGATATAAATGCTGCAAACTACGATAAAGATAGAGACATTCATGTCGATATGGATAAATTTGCATTGGAAGAGTGGACCGACCAACGGGTGCAGATTATAGAGATTCTTTGGGGCACTGGCACGCGGTTGCCAGGAGATGATCAGCTTAATCGTGAATTGTTTAATCAAGTTTCACTTAACAGTAAATCTAGAATATTAGACATTGCTGTGGGGCTGGGCAATTGCGCGCGCATGCTGGCTAAAAATAATTATGCTCATGTTGATGTGGTTGAGGCCTATCCTAACTTGTTGCCACATTTAATTAGGGTGACCGAGGCTGAGAAACTCGAACCATTTATTTCTATTTTGAAGGGTGACTTAGGCAAAGTTAAATTAGTAAATCAGAAATATGATTTGATTTATGGGCGCGAAGCACTATTCAAAGTTGAAGATAAACAAGTGGTTATAGAAAAATGTGTCAACGCGCTTAAGCAAACAGGCAATTTTATATTTACCGATTTTGTGCTGGAAAAAGATGCCGCGAGTTACAAGATTTTCAAGAATTGGTCAGCTCGCGAAAAGGCCATAGTTTACCCAACTTCTCTCACTCATTATAAAAAAATCATCGCTGAACTTGACTTAAAATTACACCCAATTGTTGATTATTCTGAGTCATATATTCATCATGTCAATACGGGATGGTTGCGGCTTAAAAAATATTTAGAAACCCATGAATTTGATGATGATTTTGTTGATGTTATGGCGCAAGAAGCCGATCTATGGTTGTCACGGGTGCGGGCATTGCGCAGTGGCAAACTTAAATTGATTAAATTTCACGCTACATTTTAAGCCTAGGTTAGCATTGCACCCCGTTTAAATTTTCATAAATTATTTTTTATCATCGCCATTCTGCTTTTTTTGGCGTTTTATATTCACCTCGGTAAAGGCTCCATAAGCGGCGGCATATAGGAAACCCATGCTCGAAAACCCGCGAAAAAACGCGGTCGGGTCAGCACCTTCAGCACCCAAGGCGACACTGAACATGCCACCAATGAGTAAATAATGGCAAACACGGCCAAGCTGTGGCAAATGCGGAATGGGGTTGCCCAAGACGGTTTGACCTTGTTGCACAAATATCTGATATTTGTCTTCGGGCAAAAAACGTGCGTTAAGCGCCTGATAGATGATCATGAAAACGCAATATGTGGCGAATAGAAAAAACGCTCGCGCTTCGGTCATGAAATCGAACAGGTTTGCTGCCAAAGCCAAGGCCAAAACCACGGCGCTGATGGTTAGGTTGGTTTTGTTGATTAAAAGATTTTTATAACGGTCAGTAAATGGCGTCACGGGCATGTCCTTAAATGAATTGGCTATAAATTAAATGTGATATCAATTCATTAGCATTTGATAAATAGCTCGTCTATATCTCTGCTACTTATATTTGGAAAGAGATTAATGGATTTTTATTTAACTGCAACCGCTATTTTTCTGCTTTTTTTACTGAGCTTCGCTAATGGAGCTAATGACGTGTCCAAATCCATCGCGACTTTGGCAGGGGCAGGGGTTGCTTCAATGTCCAAAGCAGTCAATTGGGGCGTGTTATGGACTTTGGTCGGCGCGTTATCAGGCATGTTATGGGGCGGGGCGATTGTTAAAAATCTAAGCCAAAGTTTTTATGCTGCAGATACCGAAATGAATTTGAATGTTGCGTTAGCCGTCGCCATCGCGCCGATCATTTGGGTGTTTTTATCGACCTATCTAAAATTGCCGGTATCGACCACGCATAGCTTGGTCGGGGCGTTTATCGGCACCGGCTTGTTTGCCTATGGGGTCGATGGCATTGTGTGGCAAAAGGTCGGGGTTAAAATTGTGTTGCCGCTGTTGGTCAGCCCGTTTGCGTCAATTTTTCTGGCGATCATTGGCTATAAATTCATCCGCCGTATGACGGCTAAATTGCCTAGTGGTCAGTATCGTTTGCTCGGGTTTAAATTTCGAATTAACGAAGACATTCTGCATTGGTTTACCAGCGGCCTGCTGACCTTTGCCCGCGGCTTGAATGACACGCCAAAACTAATTGCGGTTATTTTGCCAATCATCATGCTTAAGCCCGAGCAATTGGGTGGTATGTATTATGTGATCGGTGCGGTTTCGATGAGTTTAGGCGCGTGGTTGATCGGCAAACGCATCACGATAATTTTGGCCGAAAAAGTCACCAAAATGGATCATCATCAGGGGTTTGCGGCCAATTTAATTGCTTCATTTTTGGTGATTGGGGCGAGTCGTTTTGGCTTGCCTGTTTCAACCACCCACGTATCCACTTCTGCCATCATTGGCGTGGGCATTGCTGGCAAAAGTAAATTGGATATGAAGGTGATCATGTCGATGCTTGGTGCATGGATCATCACCGTGCCTGGCGCGGGTTTGATCGCTGGCGCTGGTTATTATATTATATGCTTGTTTTAGTTTTATAAGCTCATATATTAAAATTAAATATTGGAGATTGAAATGTCACAAATCCATGAAGATGTAAAAGAATATTATGGTGAAACGCTCAAAACAAATGCGGATTTGTTAACCAGTGCGTGCTGCCCAACAGACGCGATGCCGGCTTATTTGCGGCCGTTGGTAGGTAATGTGCATGAAGAGATTGTTAGTAAATTTTACGGTTGTGGCTCGCCCATTCCACCAAAATTAGATGGGATGACGGTGCTAGATTTAGGCTCGGGTAGTGGGCAAGATTGTTATGTGCTGAGCCAACTTGTTGGCGAAAGCGGCCAAGTGATTGGGGTCGATATGACCGATCAACAGCTTGATGTGGCGCGTAAATATATCGATTATCATACCGAAAAATTTGGGTTTTCTAAACCGAATATTAGTTTTGTGAAGCATTTTATTGAGGATCTTTCCTCGATTGAAGATGCGAGTGTGGATTTGGTGGTGTCTAATTGCGTGATCAATCTGGCGCCTGAAAAAGACAAAGTGTTTGCTGAGATTTACCGCATTTTAAAACCGGGTGGTGAGCTGTATTTTGCTGATGTATTTGCCGATCGGCGGTTGAGTGCTGAGCTTAAGGCTGATCCTGTCATTGTCGGTGAATGTTTGGGTGGGGCGCTTTATATTGAAGACTATCGTCGTCAAATGGCGGGGCTTGGTTTTAACATGTCTTACACGGTGAGTAATAGTGTTCTGACGGTTGAGGATGAGGCGTTGAAGCCTAAGCTTGAGCATATTAATTTTACGTCGCAAACTGTGCGGGCGTTTAAAATTGAGGCTGAGGATAGAGAAGAAGATTATGGGCACAAAGCTCGGTATGATGGTTCTATTGCTGAATTTGCTGATGCGTTTGTGCTGGATCAGAATAATAGTTTTGCGGCTGGTGAATGGGTGAGTGTTTCGGGTAATGTGGCGAATATTCTGAGCCAGAGCCGTTATAAGGATGCGTTTGAGGTTGAAGGTAGTTTTGAAGCTCATCATGGTGGGTTTGATAGTGATGAGGCAGCGAGTTGCTGTGCGCCTGCGGCGGCTACGACGGGTTGTTGTTAGTGGTTGAGTTAAATTACTGAATTAGCATATCGGGTTGATACTGGGTAGTGGCCTTGTTTGTGCTCTGGAAGTTTGCATTATGTTTGGCATTGCGTGCGTTCGCTCCGCTCTCTAGCTAAGCCACTCAGCCGCTGATCAGCGGTAAAATCACCACCCAACCTAACCGCATTATGCTTAGTGAGCTCGAGTTTGGCGAAACTCCGAATTTCGGTGCGTCCCAACAAGCTCAGAATTTGCAGCCTTGTGCTTATCGTGGGAAAAGGGTCCGAAGCCTTTAGGCTGAGGCAAGCGCGACTGCGCGTCGCCGTTAGGCGTGGCAAGAGAGTGGAGCGAACGCACGCAGTGCTTATAGAGAGCAACGCGAACGATAAAAGAGAGGCGAAGCCGAACGAAAAAATGCAAACTTCCAGAGCCTCTGCAGCATCACTCCCCAGCCCATACCGCCTAATCCAACAGCCGCGCTTTGATCAGGCCTCTAACCGAGTTCCCCACATATATCGTATCCGTAGATTTCAAATCAACAAACCGCATATTCCGAATTTTATATTTGTCACCCTGCGTATCAAGCAAATGTCTCCGCAACACCCCATTCAACAACCCCGCACTCAGCGGCGGCGTATAAAAAACCCCATCGGACTCAACAAATATAGTCGTAAAGCTACCTTCGGTAATAAACCCTTGGCGGTTACAAAACATCACTTCATCTATTTGTACCGCAGCCGAATCAAGTTTAGCTTTCTCCCGCGCTTGATCGAGTATCGCGCGTTTGGTGGTTTTATGCCGCGTAAACACATTAGATTTTTCCAGCACCACATCAGACAGAGCTAAATTATATACCAAGTCTGCTGCAATCGGCGGCATGTCACTATGCGTAATATTAATTTGCCCTGAAGGGTGCAATAACAAACGAACTTTATATGCCGCAGCCGAATCAAACCGCTCTGCATATGCCTTTAACCGCGCAATGATATCTTTGCGATCGAAAGAAAATTCAAAATAATCAGCACTGTTGCACATCCTGTCCATATGCTCTGCCAGATAGACATAACCCCCATCAAACGCCAAACTCTCAATCAACTGGAACTCATCGGCCAAATCGCTGATAAATTTCATTTTCAGCAGGCATTCGGCATATTCATCAGTCGCCACACTATCAGCCACAATGCCGCCCCCAATGCCCAAACGCAAAATATTAGGTGTAGATTTAAGCGCCGTGATGGTGCGAATGGCGACGTTAAAATGTGCATTCCCATCAGGCGTTAAAAACCCAATCGAGCCGCAATAAACACCGCGCGGTTGATTTTCCAACTCATTGATAATCCCCATCGCCCGAATTTTCGGCGCGCCCGTAATAGAACCGCACGGGAACAGCGATTTCATCATCGTCGGAAAACCAATATTCGGGCGTTTTTGTGCCTTTATGCCCGTGGTCATTTGAAATAAGCTGTCATAAGTTTCAATGTCATACAGTTCATCGACCTTGACGCTGCCAATTTCAGCCACCCGCGATAAGTCATTGCGCAATAGATCGACAATCATCAGATTTTCAGCACGGTTTTTCTCATCATGATATAACCAGTTTTTGAGTTTGGCATCTTTGGCCTTGGTTTTACCACGCGGAGCGGTGCCTTTCATCGGCCGAGCGGTCAGATTGTCTTGATCCAAATCGAAAAACAATTCAGGCGATAGCGATAGAATGGAAAAATCATCAAATTGTAAAAAACCACCTTGATTAGTCGGCTGGTTTTTTTTCAACGCCGCATAAAGTGCAAATAAATCGCCTTCAAAGCCAAGTTCAACTTGAAACGTATAATTGGCTTGGTAAATATCACCAGCTTCTATGTATTTTTTTAGCCGCGCGATTTTAGCCAAATAATCGGTTTTTGTCTCTTGCGGGTTAATGTTGCTCAAGGCAAACTCACCATGAATATTGTCACGATGATAGGCCGCAACTTCGTCAGGGTTGAGCAATTGCGGTGCATCAAACAGGCCAAATTGCAGCAAAGGCACATCACGTTCGGCGGGCAATAGTGGCTTTAAGCGTGGCTCAAAGCAAAGCCCAGCCTCATAGGACAAAAATCCAGCAGCAAATAAGTCATCTTTCTGGCATTTATTTTCAATGTCGCGCAGGGTGTTTTCGAACTGATCGGGGTGAGTGCAAGTGATGATGCTTTTGGGGTTTTCGAACAAATAGCACGAGCCGTTTATCAGCGGATGATCTAATAGGATATGCGTCATATAAGCCCTTAATAATCGCGGCCAGCTCTACTTTTATAACCAGGGAAATACCAGCTATATTTAAGTGCCAAACCTCTGATCAAAAGGCAAGCCAAAAAACCAACAATGGCAGCAATATTTTTATCAATCGATAATTCTATAAACCCAATATAAAAAGCACTGCCGATGAAGATTGCAGTTAAATAAATTTCTTGGCGCAGTAAAATACTATTTTCACCCGCCAAAACATCGCGGATGAGACCACCGAAACTAGATGTGATGACCGCCATTAAGATAGCGCTAACTGGTGAAATGCCTGCATCAATTGAAATTTGCGCGCCCAACACACAAAAAGTCGATATGCCAATGGCATCTGCCCATAACAATAAGGTAAACCGCGATTGCGAGATATGCGCGGTGAAGAAAACCACAATGGCAGCAATTGTGGCAACGATGATATAATGATAATCGCCCACCCAAAAAACCGGCGTCAGACCGAGCATCATATCGCGCACCGTGCCGCCACCAATGGCGGTGATGTTGGCAAAAATAATAAAACCGATAATGTCCATTTCTTTGCGTGAGGCAGCCAATGCGCCCGAAATGGCAAAAACCACAATGCCGAACCAATTTAACAAGATAAATATGGTCGGGACTGTGGTTAAAATTTCAGTATCAATAATCATAGGCTATTATGCCAGTTTATATGCGTTAATGCCTTTAAGCACTGGTATCAATGCTGCCGCCTAAATTTGGCTCTGTTGAATCTGATTCGGTAACTGATTGCGGCACTATTTTTGGCCCGCCTTTAGACACGCCAACCAAAGCAGGGCGTAACACCCGATCGTCGATTGCATAACCGACTTGCACCACTTCAACCACGGTGCCATTGGCAATTTCGATATTAGGCACTTCAAACATCGCTTGGTGGAAATTAGGGTTAAATTTTTCACCCTTTGGGTTGACTTGCTTGATGCCGTGACGGTCAAAAACATTCATCATTTCTTGATTGGTCATCTCAACGCCAGTGAATAGGTTTTTAATTTCATCGGCCGCATTTTCGCGCACATCAGCGGGCAGGGCTTGCAAAGCACGGTCTAAATTGTCGCCAACGCTAATCATATCTCGGGCAAAGCCTGTGATGGCAAATTTATTGGCATCAATTTTTTCTTTGGCGCTGCGGCGGCGTAAATTTTCCATCTCGGCCATTTCACGCAACAAGCGGTCTTTTAAACTTGCCACTTCTTCGTCTAAAGTTTCGATTT
Organism: Alphaproteobacteria bacterium; assembly: GCA_002400495.2. Taxonomy (GTDB): domain Bacteria; phylum Pseudomonadota; class Alphaproteobacteria; order Rhizobiales; family OSC116; genus OCS116. The sequence continues at coordinate 87,315 of NVQL02000006.1, forward strand.
GTTTGGCAGCGGCTTGTATGGCTTCGGCAGCAGCTTCAGCTTCAGATGGCGCCATTCTGGCGGATGCGTCATTGGCTTCTGATGCGGCATCAAAATCTTCATTATCATCAAAATCATTAGTCGCGAAATCACGTTCGGCATCCAAACGGGCTTGCTCTTCGGCATCAAATGGGTTTTGTGGGTTATTCATATTCAAATCCTATATTTGCGATCAGGCAAAATTCTAATCTGCATATCAGTCTTT
>NVQL02000015.1 GCA_002400495.2 Alphaproteobacteria bacterium
CGAGGTTGAATATAGCTTTGACATTGGGCAATTGCGCGCAGATGTTATGAGGCGGTTTCCACACGGCTAGATATTCAACTTTTTCTAGGTCGGCGACATKSGGCCAATATTCGATTTCATTGGGGTCGATGCCGGCTTTGGCGGCGGCGGCTTTAAAACCGTTAAACCARCTGATGTTGGACTCTTTTAGTGAGGCAATGAGRATGGTGATGGGTTTATCTCCTTTATTTCTGACCTGCGGGCGCGCATTCCATGCGCTTGCTTAAGCMACTCAGCCGCTGGTCAYATGCCGGTTCACCACCCAATTTAACTTCATTAAGCTAAGTAGGCTAGTGCCYGKCGATATGCYGAATATCGRTRCCATGCTGATGGTTTGAATAAATAAAATGGCGCTGATAACTTAATATCRGCGCCATTGGAAATTTTCAAATCAAACAAATTGATYTATTTATTCAGCAGCCGGTAGATCCGCTGGGGAATCGCTTAGGCTGCGTAGRTAGGCGATYAAGTCGGCGCGTTGACCGTCTTTTTTGATACCGCCAAAGCTCATGGCTGTGCCTTTGATGAAAGCTTTTGGTTTTTTGATGAATTCGAACAATTCATCATAACCCCAAGAAAGGCCTTCGACTTTTTTGTCGTTAAAAGCACCAGAATATTTAAAGCCGTCTGTTGCGGCAATTTCGCGGTTTAGAATGTTAAATAGGTTCGGGCCAGCGCCATTTTTGCCGCCATTGTCAAATGTATGACATGAGGCACATTTTTTAGCCACTTTCTGGCCTTTGGCCACATCGGCGGTTAGCATCAATGCGGCTAAGTTAACCACAGGTGCGGCTTCTTCAGCAACGTCGCTATGGCCTTCTTCTTCAATAGCCACTTCAAAACCAGGTTTTTCTGGTGTATGTGGTGCGTATAAAAAGCTCGTGAATTTACCAATGACAATCAATGCCAATAAAGACATAACAATTGCTGCTGCAATTTTGGTGAGTTGAGTAGAATTCATGCGGCGCGCCTTACCAAATTAATTTGTTAGATTGTGTTTAAACCAAAGACTTTAATCAATATCTAACAACGGGTTATTTTTTGCTAGATTAAACATTTTTTAAACTAGAAAGCAAATCAAAACAGCTTGCAAACCGCATATCCCAGATAATTTTGCCCAAATCAACATATATTACCCATAAATCACTTGAATTTTGGCTTAATATGTTCATACCTTTGATAGATTTTATGAAAGAGTGACTATGAGTAAGACCCAAAAAGGAATCATTGCGTTTCAAGGTGAACTTGGTGCAAATTCCCACATTATTTGCAAACAGGCCTATCCAAATATGGAATTACTACCCTGTGATAGTTTTGATTTGGCATTTAAAGCGGTCGAAAACGGCAAAGCCAATTTGGCGATGATTGCCATCGAGAATAGTCTGGCTGGCCGCGTGGCGGATATTCACCATTTATTGCCGGATAGCGACTTAAAAATGATAGCCGAATATTTTTTGCCCATTCGTTTTCATCTCATGGCGCTAGATGGGGTGAAATTGGACGAAATCACCGATGTTTATAGCCACATTGTTGGCTTACCGCAATGCCGCAAATTCATTCAAGAGCACAGTTTAAAAACTCATGTCGCAGCCGATACGGCCGGCAGTGCTCGGTTGGTTTCCGAATGGAAAGACCGCACAAAAGCCGCCATCGCACCCAAAATAGCCGCTGATATTTATGGCCTCAACATCTTGGCCGAAAATATCGAAGATGCGGCGCACAATACCACGCGTTTTGTGGTTTTCTCACGCGATGCAGCCACCTTCAGCGCCGATGAAGGGCCGATGATTACCAGCTTTTTATTCCGCGTGCGCAATGTGCCAGCCTCGCTTTACAAAGGCTTAGGCGGCTTTGCCACCAATGGGGTGAATATGATTAAGCTGGAGAGTTACCAGGTTGAGGGTAATTTCAGCGCCACRCAATTTTATGCCGAAATTGAAGGCCATCCCGATCAGAAAAGTGTRACTTTGGCACTCGAAGAATTGGGGTTTTTCACCACCAATATCAAGATTTTTGGCACTTATAGGCGTAATGATTACCGGAATAACTTCRCCGCTTSATAAAAAATACTTGTATTTTYGCGCTCAATGTATCATATARGCAKTGGGAAGCTGGCGATGGACGTGTCTTTCGCCAACCTGGTCAGATCCGGAAGGAAGCAGCCACAACGAATCTTTCATGGGTTATTGTCCAGTTTCCTTTTTTTCYNATATTWGTTCCCTATAYAAGCATTAWCCTTTTGCGTATTTTCTGCGTCCYGTTTACTATRTRNAATGCAGCCAAAMTATCTGGAAAWTAAATGAGCGACGATAAGCCAAAAACYGARSCWAAAAAAMCYGAAGCCTATCAGGTTTTGGCGCGYAAATATCGGCCGCATAATTTTGAYGATATGATYGGTCATGAYTCTATGGTGCAAACGCTGCAAAAYGCGTTTGAATCRGGSCGSATTGCSCAAGCTTATATYCTYACKGGCGTRMGRGGYATTGGYAARACWACMACRGCRCGTATTTTGGCGCGGGCGCTTAATTATGAAACTGCCGATGGCAAGATAAACAAACCGACCACCATTATGCCCGAGCTGGGCATTCACTGCCAAGACATTATGGACAGCCGCCATATTGATGTGTTTGAGATGGATGCAGCATCGCGCACAGGCATTGGCGACATTCGTGAGATTATCGAATCGGTTCGTTATAAGCCTGTAAACGCGCGCTATAAAGTTTATATTATTGACGAAGTGCATATGCTGACCACGGCGGCGTTTAACGGCTTGCTTAAAACGCTTGAAGAGCCGCCTGAACACGTGAAATTTATTTTCGCCACCACCGAGATTCAAAAAATTCCTGTGACTGTGTTGTCGCGTTGCCAGCGGTTTGATTTAAGGCGGATTGATGCCAACCAGCTAAAAGACTTGTTTGCCAAAATTGCGGGTAAAGAAGGCGTTAAAGTGTCGGGTGATGCGCTGAGTATCATTGCGCAAGCGGCCGAAGGTTCGGCGCGTGATGGTCTATCAATTCTTGACCAAGCGATTGCGATGTCTGGCGGGGCGAAAGATGGTGTGACGGATGAGAATATCCGCCAAATGCTGGGCATTGCCGATAGAATGCGGATTTTCGATCTGTTCGAAAATTTAATGCAAGGCAAATTGCCTGAGGCGTTGGCAGAATTTAAAAACCAATATGATGAAGGGGCCGACCCCTCGCGGATTTTGGCCGAATTGGCTGAGATTAGCCATTGGATCACGCGGTTAAAAGTTATTCCGAATTTGCAGGATAATGTTTGGTCGAAAGAGGCGCATGATAAGGGCAATGAATTTGCAGCTATATTATCGATGCGTAGTTTGGCCAAAGCTTGGCAGATGTTGCTCAAGGGCATGGAAGAAGTGAAAAATGCGCCGAAGCCGTTTGCTGCGGCAGAAATGGCGTTGATTCGCTTGGGTTATGGTGCGCAATTGCCCAACCCTGATGATGTGATTAAGAAATTAATGGCACAGCCTGCACCAACGTCGAGTTCAACTCCTGCCGCGCAAGCCGCGCCTGTGGCTCCGAATGGTGGTAATTCTAACGCACAATCTACGCAATCCATTGCGCCGCAAACAAGTGGTGCGCCGAGCAATATGCTGAGTTTTCCGCAAAATTCTAATGCTGCTGTGCAAATGCAAGTTGCGCCTGAGATTGAAATTATTGAGGAAAAACCTGCAAATAATGTTGTGGCCTTGCACCCGCAACCAGATGTTAAAGAAGATGGGTTTGACAATAGCTTTGATCAATATGCTGAAAATCTATCGATGGATCATGGTGATGCGGCCGATGATGATGCGGCTTTTTACGATGTTTCTGACGAAAATGCGGCCGAATTTGGCCATGCTGAAGCTGATGTTCGCCAGCTAACAGCAAGTGATGGCGATAATTATATATATAGCCCGACCAATTTTGAAGATTTAGTCGCATTGGTGGGCAAGCAGCGGGAGCTTTTGTTGCGCCGCATATTGCGCCATGATGTGTTGCTCGTATCTTATAAAATTGGTGAAATACATCTAAAGCCGTTACCACAGGCCGATAAAAACTTGCCCAAGCAATTGATGACATTACTTGAACAATGGACCGGTGAAGATTGGTTGGTTACTTTTGATGTGAAAGCACAAAATGCCGCTAGCTCGACCTTGCAAGAGCAAGAATTGGCGCGGTTTGCGGCTGAGGTGCAGAAATTCAGCCAAGAAGAGTTGATTAAATATACATTGGCGCAATTTGATGGCGCGAGCATTGAGAAAATTATTAAATTTGATGATTTAGATTAGGAAAAAAGCATGTTTGGAAAAATGGGTGATATGGGCAAAATGATGAAACAAGCCCAAGAAATGCAGGCCAAAATGGCTGTTATGCAGAGCCAAATTGAATTGCTGATTGTCGAAGGTGTATCGGGCGGCGGGATGGTTAAAATTACCCTGTCTGGCAAAGGGTTGATTAAGGGCATGACGATTGATCCGAGCCTGCTTTCGCCAGACGAAGGCGAGATTTTGGAAGATCTGATTATGGCGGCGCATAATGATGCCAAAGGCAAAGCCGAAGCCATGGTGGCCGAAAAAACCAAAGAAATTATGGGTGATATGCAATTGCCTGAAGGCATGAATTTGGGTTTTTAGGGAAAATATATGAGCGGGCATAAAGCAGGGGCTGAAATTGAACGGCTGATACAGATATTGTCTAGGCTGCCTGGGCTTGGGCCTCGGTCTGCGCGGCGTGCCACTTTGCATTTGATTAAGAAAAAAGAGCAGCTATTGCGGCCGTTGGCACGTGCGGCCGAAGATGCGGCTGAGCGTGTTGACACGTGCAGCGAATGCGGCAATTTGGATGTGAATAATCCTTGTGCCATTTGCACCAACCCCAAACGCACCAAAGATGTGATTTGTGTGGTTGAGGATGTGGCCGACTTGTGGGCGCTGGAGCGGGCTAATGCGATAAAGGGTAGGTATTTGGTGCTGGGCGGAACATTGTCGGCATTGGATGGCATTGGGCCTGAGCAGTTGAATATTAGCAAGTTGGTTGAGCGTGCGGCTGACCCTGAGGTTAAAGAAGTATTGCTGGCGTTGAACGCTACGATTGATGGGCAAACCACCGCGCATTATTTAACTGATGCGCTTGAATTATGTGATGTTGAAGTGACCATGTTGGCGCATGGCGTGCCTGTCGGTGGTGAGCTGGATTATCTTGATGAAGGCACGTTAAGTGCGGCGGTTAAGGCGCGAAAGCCGTTTTAGGTTCGGCGTTTCTGGCTAGTTCAAAGCCGCCGCACCACCAACCTGCCTCACCCGAACCACCCGCCGCTTGTTCCCACAACAAACTCGGTATTTCGTATGCCCTCGTTTCCACAACTCCCATTCATTTCAGTGAGCGCGACAGCGGCCGTTCGAAGCCGCTGCAGACGAACGCGCGGCAGGCAAGTGTAGTACGCGAAGCGTATGGAGCGCACGCAAGTGTAGTACGCGAAGCGTATGGAGCGCACGCAAGTGTCAACAGAGAGGCTTAAGCCGAACGTATAAATGCAGACTTCCAGAGCTTAGGCAGGGATACTGCCCTGAATTTGCCGAAAAGTTGTGAACTAGAAAGTTTGCGCTGGAATCTCAACCGATGAGCCTGCCTTTACCACAACAAAGACATAAGAAAGTTAGCAGTCCTGCCTGTACTCGGGTACTTCATTTTCACGTTCGGCTTAAGCCTCTCTGTTGACACTTGCGTGCGTTCGCTGCGCTCTCTTGCCTGCCGCGCGTCCTACTGCAGCGGCTTCGAACGCGCGCCACACGCACTCACTGGATGGCACGTTGTGTGGAAGCGAGGGCATACGAAATGCCGAGTTTGTTGTGGGAACAAGCGGCGGATGGTTCGGGTGAGGCAGGTGGGTGCTTTGGGCTAAAAATATAGTGCTGATAAAAATGTGGTCACTGCAATTAGCAGCAAGGCTGTTTGTAGGCGGTTGTGGCGGCGGGTGGATTTTGCGGCCTCTGCCATAATCGCATCTGATTTTGCGATGTCATCGAGTTTTTCGATGCTGCTTTTCACGCGGTCGATATAGGCTGGTAGGTGTGGGATGTGGCTGGCTAGTTCTGAGATGGCTTGTAGGCCGTCTTTTACTTTGGTTTCGGCGCCTAATGTTTTTTTCAGCCAGCTTTTCAGCAAGGGCTCCATGGCTTTGAACATATCGAACTTTGGATCGATCATTCGTGCCACGCCTTCGACAATCACTAGGCTTTTTTGTAGCATGACGAGCTGTAGCTGGGTTTGCATTTCGAAGGTTTCGGTGGTTTTAAGTAGCTGGCCTAGCAATAAGCCCATTGAAATATCTTCGGCATCGGCGCTCATTAATGGCTCGCCAATGGCGCGTAGAGCCAAAGCGAAATCTTCGACGTTGTGGTGGTTTGGTACGTAGCCTGCCTCGAAATGTATTTTGGCATTGTGCAAATAATCGCGGCGGATGAAGCCGTATAGGATTTCGGCTAAAAAGCGGCGTTCGTTTTTGCTCATGCGGTCTACTATGCCGAAATCGACCAAGGCTATTTTGCCGTCTGGTTTGATAAAAATATTGCCTGGATGCATATCGGCATGGAAAAAACCAAATTCTAGGGCTTGGGTTAAAAAGCAGGTAACGATGTTGGTGGCTAATTTGGGCATGTCGATGCCCAATGCGTTCACGGCTTTTAAGTCAGATAAAGGTGTGCCATCAATCCAATCAGTGGTGAGGATGTTTTTGTCGGTCAGCGCCCAATTTACTGTGGGCAGACTGAAATCAGCATTGGTGGATAGTTTATCGCCGAAAGCTTTTTTCAGCTCGGTCATTTCTGAAATGGCGGCGGCTTCAAAGCGTAGATTCATCTCGGCGTCGACTGATTTTTTTAGGGTTGCCACTACGTCAACCAAGCGTAAGCGTCTGGCTTGTGGGTCAAAACTCTCGGCCAAACGGGCGGCGAAGAAAAAATCTGATAGATCGCGGGCAAAGCGTTTTTCAACATCGGGGCGTAATATTTTCACCGCCACTTGTTTGCCGCCATCAACCAATGTGGCTTTGTGCACTTGGGCGATTGAGGCTGCGGCTACTGCTTGGCTGAATTCGCTGAATATTTGATCAAGTTTTTTGCCGAAGCTTTTTTCAACTTGCGCGACGGCTAGCTTATGTTCAAAGGCGGGTACATTGTCTTGCAATTGTTGTAGGCTGCCTGCAATTGCCTCGCCCACTAAGTCTGGCCGTGTGGCTAAGAATTGGCCGAATTTAATGTAAGAGGGGCCTAATTTGGCCAAAGCTAGGCCCATATTTTTGTTTATGTTATCGGCTTTGCGTAACCCAAAAATGGCTGTCAATGGTGCGAGGCAAAACAAACCAAAGCGGGCGCCAAATGGCATTTGTTGCTTTACGGCAGCAGGTATGATGCGGTATTTGGCGATGATGTGCGCGGCGTGTAATAATCTGAATATATGACCCATAATTACCCGATCTTATAGCCAGAATGAATGGCCGACACACCGCCCAAATAATTGCGGTAGTCAACATGGCTAAAGCCCGCGTCTTTAATCATTTGTGCGAAGATCTCTTGGTCAGGAAAACGCCGTGTCGATTCGACTAAATATTTATAAGGCGTGCCGTCACCGACAATCATTTCGCCGATTTTTGGCACGAGATTGAGGCTGATTTTATCGTATAATTTTTCGACCGCAGCAATTTGCATTTTACTGACTTCTAAACATAGAAACCGTCCACCTGGTTTTAGCACGCGGTAAGCTTCTTTTAATGCCACATCCATGCGGGTGACATTACGAATGCCAAAGGCAATGGTGTAAATGTCAAAATGATTGTCTTCGAAGCTTAAGGTTTCGGCATTGCCGCAGGTGAATTCGATGCGGTCTTTATAGGGTTTTGCCAATGCGCGTTTTTCGCCAACTTTGAGCATATGCTCATTAATATCACACACTGTGGAGTGGGCGTTTTTGCCGGCTTTTTCGAGCATTCTAAAGGCGATGTCAGCGGTGCCGCCTGCTACATCTAAATGTTTATAATTGCCTGCGTGTTTTGGTGGGGCTGCCCAATCGATGAGTGCGTCTTTCCAGATGCGGTGCATGCCGCCGGTCATCACGTCATTCATCAGGTCATATTGCTCGGCAACTTTTTCAAACACATTATAAACCATGCCCTGCTTTTCGTCTTCGGCCACGGTTTTAAAGCCAAAATGGGTGGTTTTTTGTTGCGTTTCAGGCATATTTAACTCTTCTCAATTTCACTATTATCTGTTTATATAGCAGAAGCGCAACAGCGAAAAGTTATTTATATATATAAGGTAATTTGTCGCAGCCTGATTTTTTATGTTGATGGAAAAAATATGCCCGAATTGCCCGAAGTCGAAACCGTTCGCCGAGGTTTGCTGCCTGCTATGAAAGGCAAAACACTGGTCAAGCTTGAGCTTAATCGCAAAAATTTGCGGTTTGAGTTTGATAGCGATTTGGCGGCAACATTAGAAGGCAGGCAGATTGCTGACATTGAACGCCGATCTAAATATCTGTTGATGCATTTTCACAGCGCTAAGAATAAAGAAACTCTGATCGGCCATTTGGGCATGTCGGGTAAATTCACCATTTTCTCGCATAACGAAGCCAAGATGCGTGAAAAGCAAAAGCATGATCATGTGGTGTTCTATTTGGATGATGGCACGGAGATTGTTTATAATGACCCGCGGCGCTTTGGCTTTTTGGTGCTGGCCGCGCAAGGTGAATGGCAGGCTCATAAGTTAATTCGCGACATTGGCCCTGAACCATTGACTGATGATTTTGATGCCGCGCATTTGGCCAAAAAATCAGCCGGCAAAAGTGGCAATATCAAAAATCATCTGCTCAACCAAAAAATTGTGGCGGGTTTGGGCAATATATATGTATGTGAAGCTCTGTTTCGTGCCAAAATTGACCCCACAAAACCCGCCAGCATATTGGCGACGAAGGCTGACAAACCGACCAAAGTTTGTATTTTGCTTGTGCCGATTGTTAAAGACATTCTGGCCGAGGCAATTAAAGCTGGTGGCTCGACACTTAATGATTACCGCCAAACCGATGGCAATTTGGGTTATTTTCAGCATCGTTTTGTGGCTTATGGCCGTGAGGGTGAGGATTGCGTTACTGACAATTGCAAAGCGCAAATCATCCGCATTGTGCAATCTGGCCGCTCTACCTTTTACTGCCCTTCATGTCAAAAATAGCCGTCCGCTGAAAATGGCCTGTAAATTTTGTCAAATTATTGGCCTTTCAAAGCGATCTTTGCTTGACCTTTGCCAATTGTGCTTGTATAAGCCCGTCAATACAGAGTTTAATTAGATGCCTCTATTGCCAGCATATCGCCCAATATAGTCATCCTGAAATGATAAAGAGCTTATATAATGGCAAATACAAAATCAGCTAAAAAAGCCATCCGCGTGATGGCCCGTAAAACAGCTATTAATAAAACACGTCGTTCTCGCGTTCGTACATTTATGCGTAAATTAGAAGAAGCCATCACGGCTGGTAATTATGAAACAGCAACCGAAGCATTGCGCGGCACACAAGCAGAAATGATGCGTGCAGCTCAAAAAGGTATTTTTCATAAGAAAACAGCATCTCGTAAAATTTCACGTTTGTCAAAACGTGTAAAAGCATTGGCTGCTTAATTGAAATTTGTAAAAAGGCCCCGCTATGAATTTAGCGGGGCCTTTTTTTATGGCTGATCGAAACTATTTGGCAATATTGTTGCCATAAGATTACAGTCAATAATATAGTTAATTTTATACATAAATGGTGATAAGTTTTATGTGCCGCGAGGCAAAAATAGAGTCAAATCAGATTCTTATAAGGGTTTAGAAGTTTTACAAAAAGCGCTGGCTGAATCTATAGGTAAATTTCAAGTCAAGCGGATTATCTATATTTATTTGGAGCTTTTGTGGCTTGTGTCTCTTGCAAGGAGGTGGCATTTATGTTTATTATGACTGCATCATCCTTAGTTGATATAGATCAAATAGCCTGATGATTAGGCTGTTGGGGTTTGTTTATGCTATAGTGTTGATTTTAGGATAAGTTGTTGTTTTCAAGGATTATATATGTCACTCATATATGCAGATGATTTAGCGCCAGACGCTGCCCTCAAATGCCTGCTTGAAGACTCATCAACATATCTTATAGATGTAAGAACCAAAGCTGAGACTATTTTTGTCGGTGTACCACAATTGTCAAACCTTGAAAACGGGGTGGATTTGTCGGAAAAATATTGCTTAATTGAATGGCAGTTATTCCCGTCTATGCAAACCAATGATAGTTTTATTGATGAGCTAAGTGCGCGGCTGGATAAATGGCGAAGCCATGATGGTGTTGAAGCTGCTGATCGAGTTTTGCTATTCTTATGTCGTTCTGGGGTACGCAGCGCTTATGCTGCTGATGTTGCAACAAAAATGGGATGCAACAAGAGTTATAATATATCTGGTGGGTTTGAAGGTGATGTCAATGATGGGGGTCATCGTTCGCATTTGTCAGGTTGGAAATTTACGGGATTACCTTGGTCTCAGTGATGCATCTATATATAAATGTCTCACTTAGGGTTATGGGTTATAAGGATCGGTTATTATGGAAGCAGCAGTCATTGAGCTAGACAGCAAATGGGAAATTGTACGCGAAGGTTTGCGTACCAATTTAGGCGAAGATGTGTATTCAAGCTGGTTTACCCGCATGATGCCCGAAAATTTTGATGGTGCTAATCTCACCGTCTCTGTGCCGACACGGTTTTTGCGGTCATGGATTCAAAATCATTATCGCGATACTTTGCTTGAAGGTTGGAAAAAAGAAATTAGCAATCTATCACGGGTTGATATTTTAGTGCGCACATGCTCCACCCGCCAAGCCCCTACTCAGAATAATAATTTGCAAATTGCCCAACAAAATGAAATGGGCGACAAAAGCCCTGGACAAGATTGGGGCCAAAGAATGGGCGGGCTCAAAGGTTTTGGTGGCGCACCTGGGCAATCTATGGCTGGCCAAGTTACCAGTGGCCGTACGATGGGCGATGTTATGTCTGGCCGTCGCGGCCATATTGTTGACCCGCGTCAGAGCTTTGATACATTTGTGGTGGGCGATAGCAATGCTTTGGCCTTCCAAGCTGCAAAACGCGTGGCCGATGGCATGCCAAATGAATTTGGCGGATACCGTCCTTTGTTCATCTATGGTGGGCCAGGACTTGGCAAAACCCATTTGCTCAATGCGGTGCGTCAACAAATTATGTTTAAATATCCAGAGCGTAGAATGCTCTATCTAACTGCTGAAGAATTTATCGTGCAATTTGTTAATGCGCTTAAAGCCCGCGATACCATGGCGTTTAAAGAAAAATTACGCTCGGTTGATTTATTGCTGATTGATGATTTACAATTCTTGCAAGGCGATAAAGTGCAAGAAGAATTTGACCATACTTTTACCAGCTTGGTCGAAGCCGGCAAGCAAGTGGTGTTGGCGGCGGATCAATCGCCTGTTCAACTTAGCTGCTTGAATGACCGCATGCGTTCGCGCTTGTCTGGTGGTTTGGTGATTGATATATGCCCTAATGATTTTGATTTACGGGTGCGTATTTTAAAAGCCAAAGTGGCTGAAGCCCAGCGGGTTAACCCAACTTTAAGCGTGCCAGCTGATGTACTGCAATATATTGCTGAAAATGCCTCTCGTTGTGCCCGTGGCTTAGAAGGCGGTTTGGTCAGTGTTTTATCACGCGCTCAAAATGGCATCATCACACTTGAAATGGCGCGCTCTGCGTTGCGCAATCAAGTGTCTGTTGAAGAAAATCGCATCATTCGGGTGCATGACATCATTAAATCTGTGTCAGATTTCTACCAAGTTTCAAAAGCCGATTTATTCTCGGCACGTCGGCATCGCTCTATTGTGCGGCCGCGCCAAATTGGTATGTATTTGGCTAAAATGCTGACCTCGCGTAGCTTGCCTGAAATTGGCCGTCGCTTTGGTGGCCGCGATCATACAACCGTGCTGCATGCGGTGCGTAAAATTGATGATTTGTTGAAAAAAGACCCTATTTTGGCCGAAGAAGTGGCTCGTTTAAAACGCGAAATTGAATTGGGTGATCTGCATCGTTAAGCCAATAGCTTAAATGAGCTGAAAAGCACCAAAATACACAAGTTTTTAAAGCATCAGCAGCCTTGCTGGTGCTTTTTGTTTGACCTATTCTACAAGTGTTATATTCTATGGCTCTGAATTGATTCTGATGGGCTGAACCCCCCTCAAAGCGGAAGTTAGGATAGAAAAATGAAAGTGACCATCGAGCGCGAAATATTGCTAAAATCACTCAACCATGTGCAAGGTGTGGTGGAGCGGCGCAACACCATTCCTGTTCTGTCCAATATTTTAATAGCCGCAAGCGGTGAGACGGTTCAATTTACCGCCACAGATTTAGACATTAGCATTGTCGAAAGCGCGCCTGCCATTGTTGATCAAGACGGCAGCATCACCGCGCCAGCGCATTTATTATATGACATTGTTCGCAAATTGCCCGATGGCACACAAATTTCAATCGAAAAGGTTGAAGACACCCGCATTGACGTGCGCTCTGGACGGTCACAATTCACCTTACAAGCTCTGGCTGCTGATGATTTTCCCAATCTTTCTTCTGGCGAAATGAGCCATAATTTTGATTTAAGTGTGGCTGATCTTAAACGGATGATTGAGAAAACTCGTTTTGCCATCAGCACCGAAGAAACCCGCTATTATCTCAACGGTATTTATTTTCACACCATTGAAGAAGGCGATGCCAAACTATGTGCGGTCGCCACTGATGGTCATCGTTTGGCCAAAGTTGAAATTGCCATGCCGACAGGTGCAAAAGATATGCCGGGCATCATTATACCGCGTAAAACGGTTGGCGAATTGCATAAATTATTGGATAGCGATGAAGAAAATGTCGCCATCTCATTGTCAGATAGCAAAATCGAATTTCGCATTGGTCAAACCATTGTTACGTCTAAATTGATTGATGGTAATTATCCTGATTATGATCGGGTGATCCCTAAAAACAACCAAAATGCCATGAATGTTGAAACCCGCCCGTTGACCAAAGCGGTTGATCGGGTGTCTACCGTGGCTAATGACCGTGGCCGCGCAATTAAATTGGCGTTAGCCAAAGACGTGCTGACGCTCGAAGTGAACAATCCTGACAGCGGCCATGCCGAAGAAGAATTGATGGTTGAATATGACAGCGTGAATATAGAAATTGGCTTTAACGCCAAATATATGCTGGATGTGTTGAACCAATTGGAGGGCGAAAATGTTGAATTTTTGTTCGCCGAAAGCGTTGATCCAGTGTTGGTGAAAGACCAAGGCGATGAAGGCACAATTTATGTGCTGATGCCAATGCGGGTTTAAGTGAAATGCGGGTTTAAGTAAAATACGGGTTTAAGTAAAATGCGGGTTTAATTTACCATCGGAGCCAATCATCGCCTATATATCCGATTTACGGTTAGAAAATTTTCGTAATTATTCAGATCTGTCGTTGACATTTTCTGATCGGCCGACCATTTTTTATGGTGCCAATGGCGCGGGCAAAACCAATATATTAGAAGCATTATCCTATCTTTCGTCTGGCCGTGGGTTGCGCCGCGCTTCGTTGGGTGATGTGGTGCGGGCTGATGGCAATGGTCAAGATCGTTTTACAATTTTTTCGCAAATACAGACTGAATTTGACGAGGTTAAAATTGGCATTGGGGCGCGGCCAAACCCCTCCTTGCTTGGTGATGAAGCAAGCGGCTCTCGGTATAGCAAGGAAATTCGCATCGATGGCGAAACGTTTAAAAACAGCACGGTTTTGGGTGATTATGTGCGTGCCATTTGGCTCACGCCCTCGCTCGATCGGCTGTTCACAGGCCCTGCTGCTGAGCGGCGTAAGTTTTTTGATCGGTTTGTTACAGGGTTTGACCCTGCGCATAATGCCCGCACATCGCGGTTCGAAAAAGCCATGCGCGAGCGCAACAAATTGCTTGAAAAAAACATTATGGATGACGTTTGGTTGGCGGGCATTGAAGGTCAGATGGCCGAACAAGCCGTGGCCATAGCCGCTGCACGGCGCGAGGTGGCGTTGCATTTGAGTGCTTTGCTCGAAGCTGGATCTCAAAGTGCATTTCCGTTTGCGCGCATTGCGATGGAAGGTGATTTGGAGCAGTTGATTGGCGAGCGCTCGGCGATTGAAGTTGAAGATATTTATTTGCAACGGCTCAAAGACAACCGCAGTTTTGACCAACAAAGCGGCCGCACAAAATTTGGGCCGCATAAATCTGACTTGCTTGCTTGGCACGGCAGCAAGGGCATTGAGGCCAAAAAATGCTCGACGGGTGAACAAAAAGCATTGTTGATTGCGCTGCTATTGGCACACGCCAAATTGGTCACGCAAGTGGCGGGCGATGCGGTGCTGATTATGCTGCTCGATGAAATTACCGCGCATTTAGATGCGGGACGCCGCGCTGCTTTGTTTGAGGAATTGGGCGATTTGAATGCCCAGCTTTTCATGACCGGCACAGACCGCGAATTGTTCAGCGCCATCACGGATACAAGCACGGTGTTTGAGATTGATGAGGGCAGCGTTAAACTCTGAGTTTCCGTCTGCCCCTCGTTTCCAAGGCTCCCATTCATTTCAGTGAGTGCGTGTTCGGCCGTTCGCAGCCGCTGCCGACGGACGCGCGGCCAGCTAGTAAGCCCAACTTGTTTGGGATTGCGCACGCAAGTGCTAACAGAGAGCCTTAAGGCGAACGTGAAAATGCAGACTTCCAGAGTGTTGGCAGTAGTGCGTCCCAGTATAGGCTGTAAAACGACAGTTGACTGGTTGTTAATGCTCTGGAAGCTTGCATCTTTACGCCCACCTTTCGGTGGGCTAGTGGCCCCTGCGGGCGCACGCCTCCGCGTACTTGCTAAGCCACTCAGCCGCTTGTCGGGAGCAAATTCACCACCCAACCTAGCCTCATTAAGTTGAGTTGGCGCGAATTTGCCTATACTCCGAATTTCAGTGCATAAACAATATTCTGAGTTTGTTGCTATGGTGTGAATGGTAGTGCTGAATTTGTTGCTATGGGTAAATAGAAACGCTGAATTTGCTGCTAGTCGGCAACTTCGAGGTTTAGCATGTCGATCAGCAAATCAATATGTAATTGTTTGCTGTGTCGGTGATCGTTATTGATGACTTCGTTGCGTTCAAAGTTTACGTAGCCTTCGAGCATTGTCCATACGGCGATTTGGGTGAGTTCGGCATTGTCGTGGCGGTGCTTAAATGGGGCGCAGATGTCGATTAATACTTGATAGGCCGCATCGGCGGCTTCTATCCATTCTGGCTCATCTTCATAACAATTGGCTTTGTTAAATATAATGCTGGCCAAGGCTTTATGGTGGCGTGAAAAATTTACATAGCCCTTGCAGCAGCCGCGTAGGCGTGACATTGGGTCAGGTTTAGCCGCATCAATTTCGCGGGTCATTTCGGCTGCGAATAAAATATAACCCTTGGTTACAATCGCGGTCAGTAGGCCTTTTAAGCCTCTAAAATGGTGAGCGGGTGCCGCATGCGAAACCCCTGCCCGCGCGGCACATTTGCGCAAGGTGAGCGCGGCAATGCCGCCTTCATCTAACAATTCTATACCCGCCTCGACCAAGGCTTGGTGTAAATTTCCATGGTGGTGGCTATTTTTACTTTTTACATTATTTTTGTCCATTTTCACTTTATATCAAGTCTTACTTGACATTGTCAAGATGGGTGGTTATATATTTCAAACTTTACAGCGTCAACTTATAGATTGTTTCAACATGCCCCACACAAAACCCATATATTCCCGAATTTCTTGGCCTGTCGTTTGGGCGGTATTCATCGTGTCCAATGTGGTTTTTGCCACCATCATCCTTTGGTCATTGCCGCAGCTTTCGCAAATCGCCAACGGCCTCAGCATGTTCGATACGCGCCCCTCAGGTTATAGCCTTATTCAGGCCCAATCTATCATAGATGGTCTCGGCAAAATCGGCGTCGAATTTTATTTGGGTACACAATTGTGGCTGGATTTTTTCTATCCTGCTATGTTTGCCATTGCCTTTGCGCTGTTCATTGCCAAGCTTCTGCAGGCTTACCAGCTGCCAAATTGGTTTAAATTCTGTTTGCTCATTGCGCCTTTTCTCACAGCGGTTTTCGATTATAGCGAAAACCATTATATCGCCCTTATGTTGCAATCCGACTTGCCGTTAACCGCGCAATTGGTTGCGATGGCTAGTTTTGCCACCATGCTCAAATCTATAGCTTCCACCATCACCCAAGTCACTTGGCTGGTTCTCTTGATCATTTTCCTCATTCAAAAATTTAGAAAGTAACGTTATGAAATTTCTAAAACCAACTAGTTGGGTGTTGATGTCAATTTTTGTCATTGCCACTGCTATATACACCACTAAATATTTTCGCGCTGATATGCCCAATGCATTCCAACCTGATGTTTATGCCATTTATAGTTGGGAGCTGCGCATACACATTGCAGGCGGCATCATTGCGGCGTTGGCGGGCCTCACTCAATTTTGGTCTAATTTCCGCAACAAACATAAAAATATCCATCGGTTATTGGGATTTACTTACATTGTTGCCATAGCCATTTCGGCACCTGCTGCGCTCATCTTATCAACCGTTTCGCAAGGTGGGTTGGTCACTCATATTGGCTTTGGCATGCTGGCAATTTTGTGGGCATTCACCACGTTTAAGGCGCTTTATCACATCACAAGGCGCGAGATTACATTGCACAAACAATGGATGATCCGCTCTTATGCTTTGACTTTTGCATTTGTGTTATTGCGCATGTGGTTGGGCGCATTCATCGCCTCTGGCGTGCCTATCGATCAGGCCTATCAAACCGTATCTTGGTTATGCTGGGTGCCCAATTTATTGATCGTCGAATATCTGATTGTCAATCGGCTAAAAATCGCCTAAAGCTATGGCATGACATTTGAAACATTACTTATATTTGCGGGTTTTTTGACCATCGCTTGCATCATTCCTGGGCCTGGGGTGATTACACTTTTATCGCGCACATTGGGCAGTGGTTGGTCGGCAGGTATGGCGTTTTTAATTGGCATCACTTTGGGCGATTTAATTTTTGTGACTTTGGCATTTTTAGGCATGGCAGCTTTGGCCGAAAGCATGGGCGATCTGTTTCAATGGATTAAATGGGCGGGTGCGGCGTTTTTGGTTTATATGGCCTATCAACTCGTCACCTCTAAGGGCGAAAGCTTTGATTTCCAAAAAGATAAATCCACATCATCGGCTTTTGTTGATGTAACTAGCGGCCTGTTGCTCACTTTGGGCAACCCCAAGCCGCTGATATTTTATGCAGCGATTATGCCACAAGTGTTGGATGTGACCCAAATCACCTATGCCGAGTTTTCAATGGTTTTGGCCACCGTGGTGTTTGTATTGTTTGCGGTTTGCTGCACTTATATCTGGATTGCCACCAAAGCTGCGCGGTTTTTCTCCGATCAAAAAATGCAGAAACGCCTTAGCCAAGGCTCAGGCGCGGTGCTTTTGGGCACGGCTACATGGGTAGCTTTTAAGGCTTAAACGCTGCCCTGTGCATAAGAAACAACCGCAGAATTAGCGGTTTTTGCGTTCACTCAAATGCCAGTATAATACCATTCATATAAACCTTTGATGTATAACAGTAATTTAGCATATAAAAGCCGTGTAATAATTGATCTTGTTTATTGTTAAATTTCCCTCAGGTCACTCTATCTCAAACATCTCCCACGGGGCTTTAAAATTTCTATATTTAGGTGTTTTGCGCTATAAATAGTGACGAATCAATCATACAGATGTGGACATAAATATGAGCGAAAATTCATCCCCCGATTCAGCTAATGTTGAAGAATATGACGCCGACTCAATTAAAGTGTTAAAAGGCCTTGATGCCGTGCGCAAACGCCCTGGTATGTATATCGGCGATACGGATGATGGTTCTGGCCTGCATCATATGGTTTATGAAGCGGTTGATAACGCGATTGACGAAGCTTTGGCTGGCCATTGCGATGCGGTGCATGTGGCCATTCACCAAGATGGTTCTATATCTGTACGTGACAATGGCCGCGGCATTCCTGTTGATCTTCATAAAGAAGAAGGCGTGAGTGCGGCTGAGGTTATCATGACGCAATTGCATGCGGGTGGTAAATTTGACAGCAATAGCTATAAAATCTCTGGCGGCTTGCATGGTGTGGGTGTGTCGGTGGTTAATGCACTGTCGGTTTGGCTTAAATTGCGCATTTGGCGCAATGGCAAAGAGCATGAAATTACCTTTACCCATGGTGTGGCCGATGCGCCGCTTAGAGTGGTTGGCGATGCCAGTGAAGAAAAAGGCACCGAAATTTCATTCCTGCCATCGACCGATACTTTTACCATGGTTGAATTTGATTTTAAAACCTTAGAGCATCGGTTGCGTGAATTGGCGTTTTTGAACTCTGGTGTACGTATCACGATTACCGATCACCGCCCTAGTGAGCCGCTGTTTACTGAATTGATATATGAGGGCGGCTTGGAAGAATATGTGCGTTATTTAGACCGCACCAAAACTCCCTTGCTCGAAAGCCCGATTTTAATCGATGTCAGCAATGATGAAGGCATGACGGTTGAAGCGGCGCTTTGGTGGAACGACAGCTATCATGAAAATGTCATGTGTTTTACCAATAACATTCCACAGCGTGATGGTGGCACCCATTTGGCGGGCTTCCGCGCGGCGTTAACCCGCACCATAAACAGCTATGCCACCTCATCGGGCATTGCCAAACGTGAAAAAGTTTCCATCGCGGGTGATGACAGCCGCGAAGGTTTAACTTGCGTATTGTCGGTTAAAATTCCAGATCCGAAATTCTCTAGCCAAACCAAAGATAAATTGGTGTCGTCTGAAGTGCGGCCCGTGGTTGAAGGCGCAATTGGTGGGGCATTGAGCCAATATTTTGAAGAACATCCCGCCGAAGCCAAAATCATCATCAGCAAAATTGCTGAAGCTGCTGCAGCCCGCGAAGCGGCACGGCGTGCGCGTGAGCTAACCCGCCGCAAAGGCGTGTTGGACATTGCCAGCTTGCCAGGCAAATTGGCTGATTGCCAAGAACGTGACCCCGCTAAAGCCGAACTATTTATAGTGGAAGGGGACTCAGCTGGTGGCTCTGCCAAGCAGGGACGTAACCGTAAAAACCAAGCCATTTTACCATTGCGCGGTAAAATTCTTAACGTTGAACGGGCGCGGTTTGATAAAATGTTGTCATCTGAGCAAGTGGGCACGTTGATTACCGCGCTTGGTTGCGGCATTGGCCGCGAAGAATTTAACATCGAAAAATTACGCTATCATAAAATCATCATCATGACTGATGCTGATGTCGATGGCGCGCATATTCGGACGCTTTTGCTGACCTTTTTCTACCGCCAAATGCCTGAATTGATTGAAAAAGGCTATCTCTTCATCGCCCAACCACCACTTTATAAAGTGCGTCGTGGCAAGACAGAACAATATCTCAAAGATGAAGAAGAAATGCAGAATTATCTGGTCAATACTGGCATTGACGGCGGTATTTTGCGCTTGCATAGCGGCGAAGAACGGATGGGCAATGACTTGCTCGATACCGTCAGCAAAGCGCGTGAAGTGAAAATGTTGCTGAACCGCATTGCCGCAAACTATTCTAAAATCATTGTCGAACAAGCGGCCATTGCGGGTGTTTTAGACCCCGAAATGCTGTCAGAAACTGGCAATGCCCAAAAATCTGCCGAATTTGTTGCCAAACGCTTGGATGGCATTAGTGATGAATTTGAACAGGGTTGGAGTGGCAAGGCAACGGATGATGGTGGATTAGAATTCTCCCGCACCTTGCGCGGGGTGAATGAAAAACACGTTTTGGACGGGCATTTTTTAACCAGTGCCGAAGCGCGTAATCTCAACAAATTGGCCACTCATTTACAAGAAGTCTATGAGGCCACAGGTACATTCACGCTTAAAGACACTAGCTCGGACGTATTTGGGCCGTTGAGCTTTTTGGAAACCATCTTTACTGCTGGCCGTAAGGGTTTGAGCCTGCAGCGCTATAAAGGCTTGGGCGAAATGAACCCCGAGCAATTGTGGGAAACCACGTTGGATGAGAGCGCCCGCACCTTGTTGAAAGTGCAGGTTGATAAATTGGATGAAGCAGATGACATTTTCACCAAGCTGATGGGTGATGTGGTTGAGCCACGCCGTGAATTTATCGAAAAGAATGCTTTAAACGCCGATGTTGATGCGTAATTCATAAAATATTAAGCGCAAATCTATATGGTTTACTCATCATATATATGATGAATTTTACCTATGGATTTGGCTTGAATGGCTTCAACTGCACCGACAAAAACCGCTAAAACAGCCGCACAGAATAAGACCACGCGCAAAAAGCGTAAAAATAGAAATCAACAACAGCCATTTTTGTGGCGTGCCATTAAATTCACCAGTTATTGGCTATGTTTTTTAGCCGCACTGGGGTTTATTGCGGGCATGGCGGTGTTTTTTTATTATTCGCTCGATTTACCCAATCCTGATACGCTTAAAATGCCCACATCGGTGCCAACCGTGACCATCACTTCATCGGATGGTGAAGTTCTTACTCATCGTGCTGCGCAGCAATCTGGCCATATCTCGGTTAAATTATTGCCTTTACATACCAAGCAAGCGCTGATCGCGATCGAGGATAGAAGTTTTTATTCGCATAACGGAGTGAATGTATTTGGCATTGCGCGGGCGGCTTTTACCAACCTCATCAAAGGCACAAGCCATGGCGGCTCGACCCTGACCCAGCAACTGGCAAAAATGCTGTATTTAAAGCCTGAAAAAAAGCTTAAACGTAAAGTGCAAGAAGCCATGTTGGCGGTATGGTTGGAAAGTAAATATAGCAAGGATAAGCTGCTGGAGCTGTATTTTAACCGTGCCTATTATGGTGCTGGAGCCAATGGCATCGAAGCTGCGGCGCAAAAATATTTTGATAAATCAGCACGTTATTTAAGCTTGGGCGAATCGGCATTATTGGCGGGATTGATGAAAGCCCCTTCTGCCTATAACCCGTTGCGCCACCCCGAAAAAGCCAAGGCACGGCAGAAATTGGTGCTCAATGCCATGTTAGAAGAAGGCTATATTGACGCCCAGCAAGTGGCTTATGCGGCCAATGCAGAACTAGGGCTGCGCCACACCAATGTCGCCTCGCAGGGGCAATATGCGGCTGATTGGGTGATGCGCGACATGCGCGGCATTGCGGGTGATTTAACTGGTGATATTGTGGTCGAAGCGACCATTGACCCTTATTTACAACAGGTTGCCGAAGACGCTTTAAATAATGTTATGGCGGAGAGTGGTGAAAAATACCAAGCCAAACAGGCGGCGCTGATTTTAATGGATAAAAATGGCGCGGTGCGGGCGATGGTTGGCGGGCGTGATTATGGCGAATCGAGTTTTAACCGTGTGACCACTGCCAAACGTCAGCCTGGTTCTGCGTTCAAACCATTTGTCTATTTAGCCGCATTGGAAAAAGGTTTTTCTCCGACCAGTATGGTGAATGATGCGCCGGTGAGTTTTAAAAATTGGAAACCTAAGAATTATGGTAACAAATATTACGGCGAGGTTACGTTAAGAGAAAGCCTTGCAAAATCAATGAATAGTGTGGCAATTCGCTTGGCAAGAAATGTTGGGGCGGGACAGGTGATTGCCACGGCGCGGCGGCTGGGCATCAGCTCGGATATGAAAAAAAATCTATCGATCGCGCTGGGCACTAGTGAAGTTAGCCTGCATGAGCTGACCAATGCTTATCTGCCATTTATGAATGGCGGCTTTGCGGCTGAGGCGCATATTATTTCGCGCATAGCCAATAGTGATGGTGGTGATATTTACCAACATCGCAACAATGCAAGTGACCGTTTAATCAGCCAAATTCATGCTCAACAGATGCAGGATATGTTATTTGCGGTGAGTGATTGGGGCACAGGCAAACGCGCACGTATTGATGGTTTTGAGGTTTATGGCAAAACAGGCACCACGCAAAATTATAAAGATGGCTGGTTCATTGGTTTTACCAGCGAATATATTGCAGGTGTGTGGGTCGGCAATGATGACAGCACGCCGACCAAAAATGTGACGGGTGGCAATTTACCTGCGCAAATTTGGCATGATTTGATGAACCAAATTCATGATGGGTTGGTGGATGGTGTAGATTTGGGTGATGGCGGTTTTGTTATGGGCGGGGGCACGGATGAAGGTGTGGCGCCGCTTGACGACATTGCAGTGTTGTTGAATCAATGAGTGGTGGTGCTTTTTATATCGCTCGCGGCTATTCTTCGCTTTGCTCAGGCCTCCGCGAGGGCGCCACATAAGTGGCGGCCTCCAGTCCGGCTGGCTCAAAAAACACATAAGTTTTTTGAGCTTGGAGTGTATTGTTATGCTGCTGCGAAGTTTAGGTTGCAGCTTTTTTATTCAGCTGATTTTCACGATACATTATGAATAAAGATGCACCGACAATCAGTGTTGCGCCGACCCACAGGTTGCCACTTGGTGCCCAGCCGAATACGGCAGCGCCCAATATAACATTTAGTGGTAGTTTGACATGATCGAACGGCTGTACGTATGCAGCATCGGCCATTTTATAGGCCATCACATAAGCACCTTGTGCTAATGCTGTCAGCACGCCGACGCCAATTAGCAGCCATAACATATCGACAGTTGGCAAAGTGAAACCATCAACAGCTGCCAGGCCAAAGTTAATTGGGGCTAACATGAGCAACAGATACATGGTGATCGAAGCGGGGCTTTCGGTGGGCGTGAGGATTTTAACAATCACAGATGCGCCTGCCCAAAATGCCGCGGCGGCCACTGGCAATAATGCCAAAGGTGTAAACGCGTCAGACCAAGGTTGAAGAATGATCATTCCACCAACGAAACCAACGAGTGTTGCGGTGATGCGTAATGAGCCGACATGCTCTTTAAGCAGCACACTGGCGGCAATGGTGATGAAAAATGGTGAAGTCATCAGCAACGCGATGGCTTGCCAAATCGGCACGCCATTGGCTAAGGCATAAATCCAACATTGTACGCCAAGGGCGGAGAAAATAACCCGCAAAATTTGCACACCAAAACGTTTGGTTTTTAGGCTGTCAAAGCCTAGTTTAATCAACCATGGCAACATAGCAACGAGCGCAATAAAATATTGCCAAAAGGCCATGCTCGATGAGGCAAGCCCCATATTTGCGGTTAAATATTGTGTGGCGACATTGATCAGCGCGTATATCGCACCGCCTGCCACCATAAAGCTAGCGCCCGCAATGGGCGCGCTTAGATTAGATAAAAAACGCATTATACAGCCCCTCCTAGTTGGAGTGGTAAAATAATGCTTGTGTATTTACAGGTCTGATTCATCTGTTTAATCCTTTCATCAACAGTTTGAATCAGGACGCACAGGCAGTTTTCCAAGAGCCGCAACGCCTCATCATAAGGCGCAAACTTCCCTTGTATACTTTCCTGTTCTCTTCCATCCAGACTATAACTGTCGGCTCTGGAATTTAACCAGATCTGCTGACCCTCTCAACGTGAGAGGCGCTCGCGGGCTTGTGAGGTCTAGCCTCATATACCGCCGGTGGGGAATTACGCCCCGCCCTGAGAACATGCGCAATATTGCGCGAGACTCTGATAACATGTTTTAGTTGGGAATGTAAAGGGAGAATAAACGTGCCTCTCTTAAGTATGAGAAGTCTCGCTTTTTTGCTTGGCCCCTGCGGGCGCGATACTCCGCATCGCTTGCTGCGCCTAACGGCGACGCGCGGTCGCGCTTGCCTCAGCCTAGCGGCTTCGGACTCTTTTTCCAAGATTGGCAGCACGGAAACAAGAAGCTAATGCTGAATTTGCTTCGTGGCACTTGAGTACGGAGTTTCGCCAAACTCCAGCTAACTTAGCTTAATGAGGTCAACTTGGGTGCCGAATTCACATCCGACCAGCGGCCGAGTGGCTTAGCAAGTGAACGGAGTGAACGCACGCAGTGTAAGCATAGGAGCGAAGCGACAAAGCGCGGAGCGAACGCACGCAGTGCCAAGTATAAAGCAAACTTCCAGAGCATTAACTACAAGCTAACTTTCTTTTCGCGGCTAAGGTAGCCATCGGCAATGACGCAGCAGATTAGCATGGCGCCGCCGAAATATAGGCCGGCGGACATGTATTCTTTTTCGCCGAATATGATGAGGGCTAGGGCGATGCCGTAGACGGCTTCTAGGTTGAGCGAAAGTATGGCGGTGAAGGCTGAGAGTTTTTTAACGGCAAAAACATAGAGGGTCATGGCCATGGCGCTGCATATGACGCCGAGAAATAGCACGCCCCAAATGTCGGCATTGGTGGTTAGGGTTAGCCATTGCCAATCGGGCTCGATGAATACATAGAGGCCGAATATTACGGCTGCTGCGCCTAATAATTGATATTGCGCCATGACGCTGCTGCTGATTTTTTGGTTGGTGCGACTGGTAAAAAATGTATAGAAGGCATCTAGTAAGCCCGCGCAAAGGCCGATTAGAATGCCCAAGGTATATTGGCTTTCGAATTTAAAAATAATTGCCAAGGCGACAATCGATGTGCTGCCTAGAAGGAGTTGGGTTTTTTTAATGCGGGTTTTGTCGACAAGTGGTTGCAGAAGCGCGATGAATATGGGGCCTGAGGCGATGCAGATTAAGCCTATCGATACGGTTGAATGCTTTATTGAGGCGAAAAAACACCACCAATGAATGCCTAAAATAGCGCCGGTGAATAGCAATTGCATTTTTTCGCGGGTGGTGAGCTTGATGGCGGATTTGATGAATTGGTTGATGATGAGTAAAATCACAAAGGCGATGGCCGAACGATAAACTGTGATGCCTGCTGCGGGTAGTGACATTAAGTTGGCGGTCACGCCAGACGCACCCCAGCTGAATATGGCAAAATGCAAAGCGGTATAATTTAAAAGCTTGTTATTCATAGCGGGATTTCAATATATTTCAGACTAAAATACGATTACAATTGATGGGTAAACTTGTCGAATCAATCTTTTTGATTGATTGCAGCATCTGCAAGCAATTTAAGGCCTTCGACCACTTTTTGTTGATCGGTTTCTGGTAGGGTTGCCAATAATTTTTCCAGCTTTTTGCCATCTAAGACTGAATTTTGAGCGATGGCATCACGGCCTGTTTGGGTGATGCTGAAAATGGTTTGTCGGGCGTCATTTTCATCCGTTGCAAATTTGGCAAAACCTAAAGAAACCAGATGATGTAGGGCTTCTGACATGGTCGAAGCGGCGATATTCATGTGCGCGGCTAGGTTTTTGGGCGATTGAAAATAGCCTTCGGTTAAATGTGCCAAAATAGCGGCATCGCGGGCTGAAACCTGCTCATCAGAGCTGCGGCGTTTGATGTGCTCGACATGGCAGGCCATGTAAATACGCGGGTAGAGCATTTGTATTTGCAGTGCTATATTTTTCATTTGGTTAGCCTAAATATTATTTCTATGATGATATTTAATATTATAATCAGCTAAATTTAAAGGAGAAATTATGACTTATCTATATTATGGCTTCGGGTTTTTGGTATTTGTGATCGTGGCTATTTTGGCCATTGGTGCGGTTTTGCCCGTTAAACATGTTGCTGCCCGAAATGTTGTACTCAGCGCCTCGCCTGCGAAAATATGGTTGTTGATTAGTGGTTATGCCGATATGCCGCAATGGCGCAAAGAGTTGCTTAAAGTTGAAATGAAGTTGGATGGTGATGGAAATGAGATTTGGCAAGAATTTGAATCAGAAAAGGAATCGCTTGATTTTATAACCATTGAGCAGATTGACGGGCAGAAATTGGTGCGTAAAATAGTTGGTGACAAGCTCGATTTTGGCGGCACATGGACATTTGAACTGGTTGAGAATGATGGCAAGACCACGCTCACCATTACCGAAAATGGTGAAGTTTATAATATTTTATTTCGTTTTGTTTCTAAATTCATCATGGGGCATTATGCCAGCATGGATAAATATATCAAACAGCTCGAAACGGCTTTATAATTCTTCGGGTAAATGATCGTTGCGATGGCGGAAGCTTGGGTAAAAATTTGCTATGGAAATGAGCATGATTACTAGCGGTAGAATGAAGATATAATCCTCAATTAGGCTGCCAACCAGAGCGCCAGTGACCGCACCAAAAGTTACCTGCACCACGCCTGATAATGACGATGCCGCGCCTGCTTTATGCGGGAATTCGGCCATGCTACCAGCTTGGCTTTGTGGCATGATGATGCCATTGCCGAGCAGGTATAAAAACATTGGGAAGGCGATTTGCGCAACATGGAATACGCCAACATTGTGCAATAAAAACATGCTGATGCCGCCAAAAATCTGCAACGATGTGCCGACAAATATGGTTTTATAAAGCCCCAGCCGCCCCGAAAGACGCCCGCCTAGTAACGCACCTAACATAAAGCCTAAAACCACCGAGCCAAAAGCAAAGCCAAATTGTTTGGGCGTCAATTCAAAACGGGTTTGCATATAATATGATGAGCCTGTGATGAAGGCGAACAAGCCGCCAAAACCAAAGCCGATGCGGGCTGAGAAAAACCTGAATACTTTGCTGGCAAATAGGCCGTCATAGATTTTGACAAAACCGAGTGGGGTTAGTTTTTCTGTGGTTTTTTTGTTGATGGTTTCGGGCAGAAAGAAAATAACCAACAATATCAACATGGAGCCGAAGCCCAAAAATACATAAAAATGCGCGCGCCAGCCGAGGTAAGTTTCAATAAACCCGCCAATAACCGGGGCAATTAGTGGCACAAAGCCCATGATAAAACCCATTGATGCCAGCATTTTACCTGCTGCCGCGCCTTTATGGCGATCACGCACCACCGCACGGCTGATGATGACGGGGCCAGAGCCGCCCACCGCCTGAAAAAACCGTCCCAAAACAAGCGTTTCGATGCTGCCTGCAAATAGGCAGATTAAAGTGCCGAAAATATAAACGCCTAGCGAGATTAGCATGACGGGTTTACGGCCATATTTATCGGTGAACGGGCCATAAATTATTTGCCCGACCACAAAACCCAGCATAAAGGCTGTGAGGGTGAATTGGACATGCGCCATATCGGTTTCATAAAATGCCGCAATGCTGAGCATTGAGGGCAGATATAAATCTGTTGATAGGGGCTGAATGGAGGTGATGGCGGCTAATAATATAGTCATACCCCAAAAGGGGGCAGTGGTCTTTGATATCACAGTGAGTATCGCTTTACATGAAAATTAGTTTTACTTAGCACGAATTTGGTGCAATTGACCACCCTTAGTTTTTAGCCAATTGCGGCTGTCTTTCATATGTGGACAGACCTTATCGACATGCGCCCAAAATGTGGCTGAATGGTTCATTTCTAATATATGCGCCAGCTCGTGCGCCACCACATAATCTAGCACATCGGGCGGTGCTAAAACCAGCCGCCATGAAAATGACAAGGCTTTGGATGATGAGCAAGACCCCCAACGGCTTTTGGTGTCTCTTATGGTCAGCTTGCTGTGTTTTACATCCAGTAAGGGTTGGTATTTTTCAATGGCAATGAGGATGTCTGCCTTGGCCTCGGCTTTGAGCCAGGTGGTTAAGCGGCGCGGGGCGTAATCTGTACCGCCTGTTACGTGCAATTCATTTTCTATTTTCTGGGTTTGGCCGCGTAATTTATCCAAAAATATGAGTTTAACCTGCCCACCGCGCAGGGGGATGTGCTGATCATGTTCAAACATAATCATATCCTGCATATTGACTGATTTGTCGGCAATCCAGCCTGTATGTTGCCCGCAAAAATCTTCGGCTTGGGCTATGGTGCCGCGTATTGGCATTGAGAGTTTGAAATTTCCGCCGCTTAAATTTTGGCGTAAAGTCAAGCGTTTAGCTTGTTTGTTTCGGATCAGTAATATTTCTATCTGGCGGCCAGCTATGTCTATAAAAATAACAGTTTGTTTCGGCTTTTTGGGTTTTAAAAAACTCGTTAAGCCGATCATAAAAACTCTTTTATTTTGGCAACCATGTCTTCAATTTGGCTGTTGGGCGGCAAATGGGTGAGATATTTGTTATCCTCATCCATTAAATAGCTATAGGCGCTATGATCCATCGTGTAGCCCATTTCGCTATCCTCTTCAGGAATTTTGGCATAATAAACGCGGTAAGCTTTGGCGGCTTTGGCGACTTGCGCGACAGTTCCTGTGAGGCCAATGAAATCATCATGGAATGCTTCGACATATTCTTTCATCAATTCAGGCGTGTCGGTTTCAGGGTCGATGCTGATGAATAGGACTTGCAATTTTTTGGCATCCTCTGCGCCTAATTCATCAAGTGTGGCTGAAATGTTATATAATTCGGTCGGGCATACGGCGGGGCAATTGGTAAAACCAAAAAATACCAGTTTTTTGGTTCCCGCATAATCGGCTTGGGTGACGGCTTGGCCATTGTGATCGGTCAACGCAAAATCGCCGCCAATCAATGCCGAGGTGCTGACTTGATCATAAGTTGCTGCGGATTTATCGTTGTAAACATAAATGCCTGCGCCAATGAGTATGATTATTAAAGCGACCAATGCCGAGATGAGTTTGGTTGAGGACATGATGAAACCTTTTTTAGAATCTGGGTTTAAGATATAGCATTGAAAATATTTAACAAGGCGACATGCTGTCGCATAACGATAAATTTACCCAAACCTAGCCATTCATTGGCAGCATGGCTATAATGCGGCGTAACTAAGTTAAATTGACTTGAAAAAAGAATGAGTTTGCTACAAGTTGAGCCAAATTATAATGGAAATTATATGACATCAATGGATTTGAATGCAAGCAATAACGATAAGCTAGCCAGCCCTGCGTCTGCTGGGCCAAACCATTGGCGCATGGCGCGGCAAGACCGCCATTTAAGGCTACAAACCTCTATTTTGTTGCGCTGGTTGGCGGTGATAGGTCAGAGCCTTGCGGTGTTATTTGTGCATTTTATATTGGGGTTTGAATTGCCGCTTATTTGGTGCTTTATTCCCATTGTTTTATCGGCAAATCTCAACATCACACTGGCGATATTATTTCCTTCGAGCAAAAGACTGTCTGGGGTTTATGCCGCTGCATTGTTTAGTTACGACCTGTTGCAATTGGCGACTATTTTTTATTTTACGGGCGGATTGCAAAATCCATTTGTGTTTTTATTCATCGTGCCTGTGTGTGTTTCGGCAACCATTTTACAGCGCAATAGCACCATTTGGTTGGCCAGTTTGGCCATTTTACTGATTACATTTTTGGGTTTTTATCACGAAGCTTTGCCTTGGTCGCAAGGTGATCCATTTGAAATCCCTACTTTATATATGATGGGCGTATGGTCATCGCTTATTTTGGTGATGCTGTTTTTGGCTATTTATATCAGGCGTATATCGACTGAGTCCTATGCTATGTTTGCCGCATTGAGCGCCACGGAATTAATGCTGGAGCGCGAGCAGAAATTATCGGCACTCGATGGTTTGGCAGCAGCGGCGGCGCATGAATTGGGTACGCCATTGTCGACCATCACATTGGTCGCCAAAGAGCTTATGTTGGAGTTGAAAGATCAGCCCGAAGTTTATGAAGATTTGCAATTACTGACTGAACAGGCCATTAGATGCCGCGGTATTTTGGCCGAATTGCAAGCCCGTAAAAACCAAGATAGAGATGATTTCTTAGATTTCCCGATCACTGAAATGATGGATGATTTAATTTCCAACCACCGCATGGCTGATATCGACATTCAAGTGTTTGAAACTGCCGAAAATAATAGCCCAACGCCGATATTGCATCGCAACCCTGCGTTTTTATATGCCTTGGGCAATCTGGTGAATAATGCTGCCGAATTTGCCACACAAAAAGTGGTGATTGAGCTTGAATGGTCGGATCAATTTGTCAACATTCATATTGGTGATGATGGTGCAGGTTTTTCAGATGAAATATTGGATAAGTTGGGCGAGCCGTTTATTTCTACGCGCACTGCCACGCCAGATAGTCTAGAATCGGGCGCGCATCATGGTATGGGGTTGGGGTTTTTTATTGCCAAAACAGTTTTAGAACGTAGCGGCGCGCGCATGCGGGTTGGCAATCAAAAAGCCTATAAAGAAATGATTGAATTTGGCCAAAAACACCCTGAAATATCGGGCGCACATATAAATTTGAAATGGCGCCGTGGTGAGTTTGAAAAAATTGGGCTTGAAGATTAATTTATTAGCCAATACTATAGTTTATATGTTGTCCCTCTCTGCATAAGGTAGAAAAATTGATTAGAAATATTGAACAGTTAGACGATAAAAGCCTGTTATTGGTTGATGATGATCTGCCGTTTTTAAACCGCTTGGCACGCGCCATGCAAAGCCGCGGGTTCGAACCACAAACCGCCGATAGTGTCGAAGCGGCGATGATCATTGTTAAACAAAACCCACCCGCATTTGCGGTGGTTGATATGCGGCTTGGTGATGGCAATGGCTTAGATGTGATTGCTGAACTTAAAGAAATACGCCCCGATAGCAAAACCATTATGCTGACAGGTTATGGCAATTTAACCACTGCGGTGAGTGCCGTAAAATTAGGCGCGATTGATTATTTGGCCAAACCTGCCGATGCTGATGAAGTGCTGGCCGCGTTACTGGCTTTACCAGGTGAGGCAGCTGACGCGCCGATCAACCCGATGAGTGCTGACCGTGTGCGGTGGGAGCATATTCAGCGGGTTTATGAATTGTGCAATCGCAATGTATCAGAAACCGCAAGACGGCTAAATATGCATCGGCGTACATTACAACGCATCCTATCAAAACGTGCGCCTAAGTAAATAATAACTAAACATTTATACCTACTTACAATTTTATTGCATTGTTGACAGTTATTGCCAAGTTCTAAATATTTAATAGCAATTCATTAACTTTATTAGACCAAAATCCTGATTAATTCTTTCATTAGATTTAACCCTTTCCCTTCAGGATTAAATATGTCAAATAAATTAAAAAACAGGCGAAAAACCACA
The DNA here is from genome assembly GCA_002400495.2 of Alphaproteobacteria bacterium. Taxonomy (GTDB): domain Bacteria; phylum Pseudomonadota; class Alphaproteobacteria; order Rhizobiales; family OSC116; genus OCS116. Next base: position 31,126 of record NVQL02000015.1, read on the forward strand.
AGTAAAATGATAAAAAAAGAGCGCGCCGCTTTATTTTCATCGTTTAGAATTTCCATTAGAATCAATGCATTGGTAGTTATGGCTATCATTGCCATGGCGGTTACGTCTGGTTTGGCATTTTACAAAGAGATGCAGAGTACCAACTATTTAGCTCAACAAGATAACATTCGTTCTTTGGGCGCTCAGGCGCTGAATATCGAAAAAGATTTCTTAAAATTCTCATTACAGAAACAAGAGTTTTTTGTCAACGAGGATATTGAATTTGCCAATGTGGTCAGCGGTTCTTTAACTAAGCTCATCAAATCTTTAGACTTTATGAAACAATTGCCAGGTGCTGATACCGTGACTGGCGAAATTGATGCGATTGTTGAAAGTGGTCGGGCGTTAGAAGTGACTTTTGCTGAACTGGCTGCCCAACAAGAAAAGCTCGGATTCTCCGAGCAATCAGGATTACATAAAGAATTTCATGAGACTGCTGAAGCGTTTGAAGTGGCGATTATTAAAATTGGCAACCTACCCAAAATGCAAATTGAACTCAGCAAAATGCGGCGTTTTGAAGCCGCTTATTTAAAAACTGGGGTGGAAAAAAATATCGGTAAATTGGTGAGTGCAAAATCAATTATTGCTGGGTTTTTCTATTCTCGCGGGTTGGATAAAGACCAGCGTGCTAGCCTCAAAACTCCGCTTGATAAATATGTTAAAGATTTTAGAACCTATGCGAATGAAAACCTGATTTTGAAGGGAATGCTCGAAAAATTTAACACTGAATTTGCAAAGCTTGCCCCTGCATTTCAACAATTGCGCATCGCCGCTGACATTCAAATGGAACAAGTTGTGAGAACCGCCCGCCAAGATGGTGCGCGCCTCACACAAATTATTTGGTCTGGCATGGGTGGCATTGCTTTGCTCATTCTGGTTTTTGGTTTGATCATCAGCCGCTCCATCTCTAAGCCATTATCGACCATGGTGCGCTTGATGGAACGCTCTGCTCAAGGAGAAATTGGTTTTAATATCCCTGCCCGCCAACAAAAAGATGAAGTTGGTGAATTGGCAAGAGCGCTTGAAGTGTTCGATAAAAATAATGCCGAAGTGGCGCAGTTAAAACAACAAGATGAAGTTAACCGCCAAAAATCTGCGGCTGATCGCAGTGATGAACTTAATAGCATTGCAGGCTCGCTCGAAACTCAAGTGCAAAGTGTGGTCAATAATGTTGGTGAGCAATCAAAAACCATGAGCAGTGAATCGACCCGTTTAGATGGGGTGATTGACACTTTGGTGGTTCATACCAACCAAGCCAACGAAAATGCCACCAATATTTCAAAACAAATTAATATGATCGCTTCAGCCTCTGAAGAACTTTCTTGTTCACTCAGCGAGGTGGCCAGTCAGGTCGAAACATCAAGTGGCATCAGTAAAAACGCCGTCGAGCAATCGCAGCAAACCAATGAAACCGTCAGAACATTGGCCAGCAGTGCGCAAGCCATTGGCGATGTGGTTAAGCTAATCTCGGACATTGCGGAGCAAACCAACCTATTGGCGCTGAACGCCACCATCGAGGCGGCGCGAGCGGGCGACGCGGGTAAAGGCTTTGCGGTTGTGGCCTCAGAGGTGAAAAATCTAGCCAGCCAAACCGCCGGTGCAACGATTGAAATTTCGAACCAAATCAACACCATTCAAGAAGTGACCAATAACACAGTTACTGCCATTGGCGAGATTAGCAATACAGTGCGCGATATGGGCGAAATTACCAGCCAAATACAAACTGCAGTTGAGCAACAAGCCGCCGCCACTGACGAAATTAGCCGTAATGTGCAAGAGGCGGCGCAAAGCACTGATGAGTTTTCCAATATTTTGCAATCAGTATCAGACCAAACCAATACAGTGGGTGAGATTTCGGCGACGGTGTTGGCGGAGGCCGATAAAACTTCTGAGCAGATTGGTGAGCTCGGCGGCCGTATGACCGAAGTGATCGGCAGCTTGCAGGAGAGTGCGAAAAGCGTAGCGTAGCTTTAGCTACGCTTTTTATGCTTGGCACTGCGTGCGTTCGCTCCGCTCTCTAGCCACGCCTAACGGCGACGCGCAGTCGCGCTTGCCTCAGCTTAAAGGCTTCGGACTCTTTTCCCAAGCAAAGCACAATGAGTAAACTATTTAGCACCTATACTCGGTGCTTCGCCAAACTCTAGCTAACTTAGCTCACTAAGCATAATGCGGTTAGGTTGGGTGGTGAGTTTACATCCGACCAGCGGCTGAGTGGCTTAGCTAGAGAGCGGAGCGAACGCACGCAGTGCCAAACATAATGCAGACTTCCAGAGCCTAGGCAGGAGTGCTACCCTGTATAGGCTGTAAAAAGACAGTTGCTTGGTGACGTTTACCATCTTAAAATAGGTGTATATGAAAATCTCAGAAGTAAAAACACATGCAAAGCATTGGGCTGAAGATAATATTTCTAACCTCAGTGGGTTTGTTGGAGCTTATTTAACGGGTTCGACAATCTGGAAGAATGAGGATGAGCTGCATGCGCCTAGTTCTGATGTGGATATATTTATTGTCATGCAAACTGATGAATTGCCAGCGAAAATTGGTAAGATAAATTATCAAAATGTTACGTTAGAAATTAATTTCATTAATTTTGCCAGCATTTCCGATCCACGGGTTATATTGGCGCAATATCACATTGCCAATGCCTTTTATAAAGACTCGATATTGCTTGACCCCTTGGGGCAATTGGCGCCGATCCTCAAGGCTGTTAAGGCGCAATTTGCTGAACCTATTTGGGTGACAAAAAGATGTGAAGATGCTCGAGAAAATGCTAAAAACTGGCTAAAAGTATTTCAGCAAGCTTCGGAATTACACGATCAAATCACGGCTCTGTTTTTTGCGGCTGGTGTTACGACTCACATGCTATTGGTGGCGGGGTTGAAAAACCCGACGATTCGGCGGCGCTATGTTGAATGTAACATTCTGCTGCAGCAATGTGATTATGGCGATATTTGTAACGCTCTGCTGACTACGCTTGGCAGCCAAAGTCTGAGCCAACAAACCGTCTTAGATCATCTGAACAAATTAAATGAGCATTTTACGACGGCCTGTAAAGTTATGAAATCACCTTATATGTTTGCGGCAGATATGAGTATGGATTTAAAATCCATCGCGATTGGTGGCAGCGCTGAAATGATTGAGGCTGGATATCATAGAGAGGCGGTGTTTTGGCTGATTGCCATTTATGGCCGCAGCCGCGCGGTTATATATGCTGATGGCAGTGAGGCACAATTAAATGCCATTGATGCCGATTTATGGAGCTTGCTTAATGATTTAGGCATTGATAACCAGCAAGACATGGATATACGTGCCACAATGATTGCAGATGACATTGAAACTACGTGGCAAATCGCGATGAAAATTATAGCTTAAATTAATTTATAAGTAACGCAGCCTGTGTCGTCGTAGGTTTTGAGTTTTTTCTTGAGCGTGCTGCGTTTTAGCAAACCAGATTGGGTATCAACTTTACCAACCACTGAGGCTGAATTTAGCGTTGCAGCATGGGCGGCATCTTGTATCGATGCGCCATCAACCAAAAGTGAGGCAAATGTCGAGAAGAAAGCATCGCCAGCGCCTGCTGTGCCTTTCACTTCAACTTTATTGGCCTTGCAAAAATACATGCCGTCTTTGGTGCCAATATAAGCGCCTTCTTTGCCATTGGTCAGCACAAAGGTTTCAATGCCCAAATCAATAATGGTGGCGAAAAAATCACCTAATGACATTGTAAAGCCGCCCGAAGATAAGCCGTTGGCTACCAATTCTGGTATATTCTCGGATTCATCACCAACATTGATTAACGGATGGGTTTTGGATAGTTTGGCTTTTTTGGCATCTCTTAAAATGAGTGGTATTAATTTGGCGGTCTCTGCGGAGTTTAAAGACAATATATCAATCAGCTTCAAACTTTTAAAGAAATCTTCACTGCGTGATGACAATTGGCGAATGCCAGGGTTGGCCGCCACTTTGGCACCAGATTGTTTGGCCAAAGCCACAATGTGTGGAAAGGCCGCGCTTGAATCGCCTGAAAGACCTGTGATGTAAACCAAATCCATGCCAGCAAAATGTTCAGCCCTCACTTCATCGGAACGCAAACGGGTGTTAGCACCGCGCGCGACAAATATGGTTGGGTTTTTAACATGCGATGAAACCATGATAGAGCGGCCAGTGGCGGCTTTTTCAGTGACAATCACATGATCGGCATTGATACCTTCTTTTGCATAGACGTCAGTTACATTAACACCTGCATAGTCATCACCAATTTTAACGATGGACGACATATCAAAGCCCAACCGCGCCATAGACACAGCCGCATTGGTGGCACCGCCGCCAACAAAGGCTTCAATGCTTTCGGCTTCGACTTTGTGGCCTTCTTCAAACAATAGATAAGAAGAGGTGGCGTTATGCATGGTCATCCGTTCAATGAATTCATCTTCAATGATGGCGATAAAATCATTTGTTGCGCCGCCGATGGTAATGGCTTTCATAGTGGCATCCACTTAAATTATTATTTTTACATTTCATATGCCAGCGGGGGTTTTTCTCCCCCGCTGGCTAAACTTATATGTCCAGGTGGACGATTATTTGGCGATAGATTTGCCATAAGATTGCAGGTCTTTAAACGATTCAACCATACGATCAGCAAAACCAATTTCGCAAGCCCGCACCCATTTACGTGGGTCGTAAAACTTCTTATATGGTGTGCCGTCTGCGGGGTCGATTTGGTGCTTAAATGCAATGGCGTGGGCATCTACATAGTCACCAATTGGTTTGGCATAGGCAAATTGAGTGTCGGTGTCGATGTTCATTTTGAACACTCCATAACCCAATGCTTCGGCAATTTTGGCTTTTTCTGAGCCTGAACCGCCATGGAAAACCAAATGCAGTGGATTGTCAGCTAAATTGTGCGTTTTTTGAACTAAAGACTGAGAGTTTTTCAAAATTTCTGGGCGCAATTCAACATTGCCTGGCTTGTAAACGCCATGGACGTTGCCAAAACTTGCAGCTACAGAGAAATGGCCGATTGGGTTGAGCAGGTCGTAAGCTGCCAAAACATCTTCAGGTTGGGTGTAAAGATGGTCGGTATTGGCGCCTTCTTCAAGGTCATGACCAACGCCATCTTCTTCGCCGCCGGTGATGCCCAATTCAATCTCCAGCGACATATCGATTTTGGCCATACGTTCTAAATAACGGGCAGATGTTTCAAGGTTTACGCTTGTGTCTTCTTCGGACAAGTCAATCATATGGCTCGAGAATAATGGATGGCCGTGAATTTTGTAATAAGCTTCACCAAAATCAAGCAGGCCGTCAATCCATGGTAGGAATTTACGGTTGGCATGATCGGTATGCAAAACAACTGCCACGCCATAATGTTCGGCCATTAAATGCACGTGATGGCAGGCTGATACGCCGCCTTTTACACGGGCTGTATGCGAGTCGGCCAATGAAGGGCCGCCAAAAAATGCCGCGCCACCATTTGACATCTGAATGATGATGTCAGAGCCAGCTTTTGCCGCTGCTTCTAGTGCCGCATTGGCAGTGCTGGTGCTGGTTACGTTAACCGCAGGCAATGCATAGCCGCCAGATTTGCATGCATCGACCAATTCGAAATATGCTTTACCAGTCACAACGCCTGGTTTTAAAGAATTCGTACCCATAATTTTTCCCTTCATGAGTTATTCAAAATTATCATTCTTGGTTATTCTTAAAGGCCTAATCGTTGCCCCTAATTTACTCAATTTACCCGTTTTATTCAAGCGCAAACGCCATCTACCATGTTAGACAATAGACGGAAAGCGTGTGGTTTTTACATCCAATTGCAGTTCAGTTACAAAATCATAGCTGTCGCCACGATAGAATGAGCGGGTAAATTCGACCGCGCGGCCATCCTTTAAATACGAGCGTCTTTCCATATAAAGCGCGACGCTATTGGCACCCAGATTCAGCAATTCGGCCATTTCGGGGCTGAATAGCTCGGCGCGCAAACGCTGCAAGGCGCGGTATGGGCGGTGATTTGTCGAGGTTAGCACATCGTATAAAGACAGGGTGACCAGATCTGGCGAGGGCAAAAATATGCGCGGCACGGTGGTATATTCAATGGCCACCGGTTTATCTGCACCATAACGTATACGCGCCAAGCGCGAAACTTCGGTACCGGGTGATATATTCAACGCCATGGCCTCTTCGGGGCTGGCAACGCCAATAGAGCGGTCAAGCCACTTTACTCCCGGGGTCATGCCGCGTTTGGCCATTTCTTCTGTAAAGCCAGTGAGTTTGGACATTGGCTGTTCCATACGGCCTTTGACGAATGTGCCCGCACCTTGGCGTTGGACAAGCAAGCCTTCATCTACCAGTTCACGCACGGCTTTGCGCACCGTCACGCGTGAAATGCCCAAGTCGGCTGCAATGTCGCGTTCGGCAGGAATGGCATCATCAACTGCAATAGCACCAAGCTCCATAGCTTCTTTAATCAATTGTTGTAATTGACGATAAAGCGGAGTTGGGCTGCCTTCATTAAGATGGAAATTTGAAAATACTGTACTCTCAGATTTTGCCATTGTGATGTGCCTTATTCAATTTCACGAAGAAGCTGTTCAAATAATATTATGCATCATATGTACCAATTTAACCATTTAGTCCATAGAATATCGTAATATTGGCTAAAAATATGATAAACCATAATACCAATGTGATACCATTTTTACGTTGGTATTACCCTGTGGAAATATTACTTTATATTATATTTATCAGATAGTTATCTAACTACCATTTTAGTAAATATTGTGTATTGGGGGTAAAACATAATACCATTCATACAAATTATTGACAGAGGTATTGTATTGGTTTCTAGATCGGCTATAAATATATTGTGAACTTTTGTTGGACACGTTTTTTGTCAGAGTGCTCTTCGGAGCACACGCCCAATTTAATCTGGTATTATAACATACGCCCAATTTTTGTTATAAGTGAAAGTTAAACTTCGGTTTAATAGTGTTCATTGGTTTACAATCCTACCTTTGGTTGGCCCTTTAACCGCTCCATATCATTCTTTTAGAATGATTGGTGCGGTTTATCTTTGGCCCTTGGCCAAAGATAAACCTTTTTATGTCAGGCCACTGCGTGCGCGATGCTCCGCATCGCTTGCTAAGCCACTCAGCCGCTGGTCAGATGCGAATTCGGCACCCCAATTATACTCATTAAGCTAAGTTAGCTGGAGTTTGGCGAAGCTCCGAATTCTGGTGGTATCCTTGTTGATGCTCTGGAAGAAGTTTTTTGTTTGGCACTGCACCCCAAGGGCACTTTGTCGCTTCGCTCGGGCGCGTGCGTTCGCTCCGCTCTCTAGCTAAGCCACTCAGCCGCTGGTCGGGAGCAGATGCACCACCCAATCTAACCGCATTACGCTTAGTGAGCTAGAGCTTGGCGAAACTCCGCATTCTGGTGCCATGCTGTAAATTCAGAATTTGCTACTTGATGCCAAGCTGTCTGTCATGGAAAAAGGGTCCGAAGCCCTTGGGCTGAGGCAAGCGCGACTGCGCGTCGCCGTTAGGCGTGGCAAGAGAGCGGAGCGAACGCACGCTAGTGCTTATAGAGAGCAACGCGAACGATAAAAGAGAGGCGCAGCCGAACGAAAAAATGCATCACCAAACGCAAGAAGGGGCGAACTAAAAGTTCGCCCCTTCGGAATTAAAGCTTGTTCAGAACTATCAGTCCTGTTTATTCAAAGCTGCACCAAGAATATCACCAAGTGATGCACCTGAGTCGCTTGAGCCATATTGTGCGACTGCTTCTTTTTCTTCAGCAATTTCTAGTGCTTTGATTGAAACAGATACACGGCGTGAGCGGGCATCGAATTGCGTGATGCGGGCATCCAAAGTTTCGCCAACTTTAAAGTTGTCGGCATTTTGGTTGTCACGGTCACGCGATAGGTCATTACGGCGGATGGTGGTGGTTAAACCTGAATCGCCGATTGAAACTTCGACACCATCGTTAGATACACCGATAACTTCACAAGTTACAACAGCACCGCGTTTAAGGCCAGTTGCAGCTGAATCGCCCATTGGGTCTGCACCTAATTGTTTGATGCCAAGGCTAATGCGTTCTTTGTCGGTATCGACATCAAGCACAACAGCTTTCACTTCTTGACCTTTTTTGAACTCTTTAATGGCTTCATCGCCAGAAATGTTCCAATCAAGATCTGACAAATGCACCATGCCGTCTACATCGCCATCAAGGCCGATGAATAGGCCGAATTCAGTGATGTTCTTAACTTCACCTTCAATTTCGGTACCTGCTGCATATGTTTCAGCAAATTTAAGCCATGGGTTGTCGAGGCATTGTTTAAGGCCAAGTGAAATACGGCGTTTTGAAGGATCAACTTCAAGCACCATAACTTCAACTTCTTGGCTGGTTGCCACGATTTTACCAGGATGGATGTTTTTCTTAGTCCAGCTCATTTCAGAAACATGAACAAGGCCTTCAATGCCGTCATTCAATTCTACAAATGCACCATAATCAGTGATGTTGGTAACTGTACCTGTGAAACGTGCGCCGATTGGGAATTTAGCATCAACTTCTGACCAAGGATCAGCTTGTAGTTGCTTCATGCCAAGGCTAATGCGTTGGGTATCTGGGTTGATTTTAACGATTTGAACTTGAACCGCTTCGCCAACTGTCAGAACTTCTGAAGGATGATTGATGCGTTTCCATGCAATGTCTGTAACATGCAATAGGCCATCAATGCCGCCAAGGTCAACAAATGCACCATAATCGGTGATGTTCTTAACGATGCCTTCCATTTCTTGGCCTTCTGCAAGGTTAGCCACAATGTCAGCACGTTGTTCGGCACGAGCTTCTTCGAGGATTGAGCGACGTGATACAACAATGTTGCCACGGCGTTTGTCCATTTTTAGAACTTGGAAAGGTTGTGAGATGTTCATCAACGGTGCGATGTCGCGGATCGGGCGGATGTCTACTTGTGAACCAGGTAGGAAGGCAATTGCGCCATCCAGATCAACAGTGAAACCACCTTTAACGCGGCCAAAAATTACGCCAGTGACTTTTTCGCCAGCTTCAGACGCTTTTTCAAGACGGATCCAGCTTTCTTCACGACGGGCTTTTTCGCGGCTTAGCATCGCTTCGCCCATGGCGTTTTCTACACGTTCAAGATAAACTTCAACTTTATCGCCAACAGAAAGATTGTTTTCTTCGCCAGCAACTTGGAATTCTTTGAGAGGAATACGACCCTCTGTTTTTAGGCCTACATCGATAATCGCAAGGTCGTTTTCAATAGCAAGCACTGTGCCTGTTACAACTGAACCTTCTTCGATGCTGGTGTCTGCAAGTGACTCATTTAATAATAGTTCAAAGTCATCCATGCTTGGATTTAGGGATTCTGACATTCAAATGTCTCCGGTTTCATATAGTGTTGGCCAATTGTTGATCAACTGGTCTTCAACCATTTACACATGCAAATGACTGCGTTTGGGTATCTGCCCTTAAGTTTAAGCGCAAATGTTGATTGATGTGAACTTGGCCGTTGGCTATAAAAATTAAGCAAGTTTAGCGTCTATATAAGCTGACATGGCTTCAACGACGCCATCTATAGACAGTTTTGTCGTATCAATCAAGTGCGCATCTTGGGCTTTTTTCATCGGTGAAGCGGCTCTGGTGCTGTCTCTGTGGTCACGCGCTTCTATGGCGGCGGTCACTTGGGCCAATGTATCAGCCTTGCCTTTGGCTTGGTAGTCAGCAAATCTGCGGCTTGCACGCGATTCCAAGCTGGCAATGACCCAGAATTTAAGGTCGGCATTGGGGAATACAACGGTGCCGATGTCGCGTCCATCAACGACCGCACTGCCTTGCTGAGCGGCAAATTTTTGTTGAAGCACAGTGATTAAATTGCGAACTTCGGGGATAACTGCCACTTTGGAGGCCATGATGCCGCCTTGCATGCTGCGCGCTTGGGCGGGTGGGTTGTCTAAATTATCGGTGGTAATTTGATGAGCTGCGGCTATTGCGGCTTTGACGAATGCGGCGTTATCTTGGAAAATTTGACCAATGAGATTAACACCAGTGAGGCGATATAGCAGGCCAGAATCTAAGTGTAAAAAACCATATTTTTGGGCAATGAGTTTGGCAACTGTGCCTTTGCCCGAAGCTTCGGGGCCATCAATGGCAATGATCATGAAAGGGGTTCCTGTTTATGATGAGTTTTAATGGAAAAAGAGGGGGGTGTCGATGAGTTTTTTGGGTTACTTGAGGCTTTCGTGGTTTTATATTTGGCCCCTCTTTTTTCGTTCGCGTTGCTCTCTAGTAGCCCTGCGGGCGTTCGCTCCGCTCTCTAGCTAAGCCACTCGGCCGCTGATGGGACGTAAACTCACCACCCAACCTAACCGCATTACACTTAGTGAGCTAGAGTTTGGCGAAACTCTGCATTTCGGTGCGTCCAACAAATTCTGAATTTGCTGTTTGGTGCTATACTGCTTTTCATGGAAAAAGGGTCCTCGCCCGTAGGGTGAGGCAAGCGCGACTGCGCGTCGCCGTTAGGCGTGGCAAGAGAGCGGAGCGAACGCACGCTAGTGCTAATAGAGAGCAACGCGAACGATAAAAGAGAGGCAAAGCCGAACGAAAAAATGCAAACTTCCAGAGCATGGGCAGGAGTGCCACCCTGTATAGGCTGCATCACTTAGATTAGCTTCAGTAAATAAATAGCGGCGAAGCCGATGAGCATGGTTCGGACGACGTGGTTGGTGATTATTGCTGTCGATTTGGAGCGTGACCTGCTTAAGGAAATTGATGAATTTAAACGCCGTGCACGAGCAGAAAGCCAAGTTCAGCATAGCTATTGTGTGGCGGGGGATTGTGACTTTACGCTGATTGTGATTGCCAAAGATATGAAAGATTATGAAGCTTTTACGCATCGGTTTTTCTTTAATGCTAGTAATGTCAGGCGGTTTCGAAGTTCTATTGTGGTGGCGCGGGAAAAAGTGACAAGTTATGTGCCGCTCTGACGTTAATGAAGTTGGTGTTAAGTTTAAGTTACTAGAGGGTAAATTTTTGCTTATTTGACAGGGTTCACGATTAAGGGTAATTAAGCAAAAAATCAAAAAAGTGCATTTATTTCAATTTCGTCTTGTTTCAGAAACAAAATGGGTGCTAAATAAAAACCACACCAAGTGAAAAACCCAACTCAAGGAAATATCTATGCATATATATCTGCCGATTGCAGAAATTAGCGTGAATATTTTTCTTTTGCTGGCCATTGGTGGCGGCATTGGGTTTTTGTCTGGCTTGTTTGGGGTTGGGGGTGGTTTTTTACTCACTCCGTTGCTTATTTTTACGGGCATTCCGCCCGCTGTGGCTGTGGCCACTGGCGCTAACCAAATTGTTGCTTCTTCGCTGTCGGGTGTGATGGCGCATTTTCGGCGTAAAACGGTTGATATAAAAATGGGTTTGGTGCTGCTCTCTGGTGGTATTGTTGGCTCATTTTTAGGCGTTGGATTGTTTAACTGGCTTAAAAGTGTTGGGCAGGTTGATCTGCTTATTTCTATTTCTTATGTGGTGTTTTTGGGTATTATCGGCAGTTTAATGCTGGCTGAAAGCCTGCGGGCTATATGGCGGTTGCGCAACGGCACTGCCCCACCGCGGCGGCGGCCTGGCTCGCATAACTGGGTGCATAAAATGCCGTTGAAAATGCGGTTTCGTGCCTCGCATTTATATATTAGTGCCATTCCGCCGATTATTATTGGCATGTTGGTTGGGGTGTTGGCGTCTATTATGGGTGTTGGTGGCGGGTTTATTATGGTGCCTGCGATGATTTATATTTTAAAAATGCCGACCAATGTGGTGGTCGGTACATCACTGTTTCAGATTATGTTTGTGACTGCTTTGGTGACGATTTTGCATAGTGGGCAAAACCAAACTGTTGATGTTGTATTGGCCACCATCTCGCTGGTTGGCGGGGTGATTGGCGCGCAATTTGGCGTGCGGTTTAGCCAAAAATTAAGACCCGAATTGTTACGGGCATTATTGGCGGGCATGGTGATGTTGGTGTGCCTTAAATTGGGGTTTGATTTGGTGCTACAGCCCGAAGAAATGTTCCAGCTCATGCCACTCAACATGGCCAGCGAATAGGGGAATTTATGTCAATAATATTTAAATTATTCCTCAGTATATTGCTATTTGTCGGCACATCGAGTGTGGCGAAAGCCGATTTGGTGACTGACCTATCTGAACGCCGCATTGACATTAACTCGACCTTTACGGGTGCTAGTCTGCTGCTGTTTGGCACTTTTACTGAAGCGTTTGACTATGACCCTAAGCGCCATGACATTGTGATTACGGTCAAAGGCCCCAATAAGCCGATGATATTGCGTAAAAAGGCCAAAAAAGGTGGGATTTGGATTAACTATTTCCGCGAAGAATATATGGAAATTCCGTCTTATTATTCGGTATTGAGCAGCCGCCCGCTTGAGGATATTTCTGACAAGCCAACGCTTGGCAAATATGGACTTGGCACAAGTTTTTTGTTTTTTAACCCGAATTTAAACCGCCAAAGATTGCCTGATGAAAAAGCCTGGTTAGACTTTAGAAACGCAGCGGTGCGGCTTAAGAAGGAAGAAAAATTATATATCGATCAGCCCAATGGGGTGAAATTTGTTGGCAATGGTTTGTTTCGTGCCAATGTTGATTTCCCTGCCAATGTCGATGTGGGAAAATATGAGGTGAGTGCTTATTTATTCCGCGATGGCAACATGATTTTTGAAGAGCATTCGCCGATTACCATGAGTAAATTTGGCTTTAGCAACCAACTTACGCAATTTGCGCATAATTACCCGTGGACACATGGTTTTGCTGCGGTTTTATTTGCGTTATTTTCGGGCTGGTTGGCGGCCGTTGTGTTTAAACGTAAATAATTGGCAATGGCCAACGACTTGGCAAATGCGTAAAGATCTCTTATAGATAAATGACAAATTTCTAGAATGTCACTTATCTAGAACGACACTTATGAGGGTTATCAATGTCCAAGAATGCAATCCCAAAAAATTATCAAGCAACTCCCTATCTTATCTGTCGAAATGCTGTGGATGCACTTAAATGGTATTGCAAAGCTTTTGGCGCAACTGAAATGGTTTGCCTTGATGATGATACGAAAAAAGTGATGCATGCTGAAATTCGCATTGGTGAAGCGGCGATTATGTTGGCTGATGAATTTCCAGATATGGGATATAAAAGCCCTGAGACAATTGGGGGATCTGCTGTCTCTATTTTGGTGTATGTAGAAGATGTTGATTTAATATTTGCTCGCGCTATAGAATTAGGCGCAAAAGAGGTTATGCCGATCTCAGATCAATTTGATGGTGACCGAAGAGGCACGCTTGTTGACCCATATGGCCATATTTGGCTTCTTGCCACGCGCAAAGAAGACATATCAATGGATGAATTGAAACTAAGATTCAATAAAATGATGCAGAGCGGTAGTTGAAGTTTAAGAGTTTACTTCTAATTCTCTTTTGAGCGATGAGGCGCCGTCTATATAGGCTTCTTGGCGTTCGACATTCCAGTAATTTAGATTGTCGAGGGCGATTTTTTTGCCAGTGACGGCACATAAGACAAATGAGCCTTTTTTTCTGATCTCGTAATCGGCGGGATGATAAAATAATTCCGCTGGTTTATCTTTGCCCATTCCAAACATATTTATGCCTTATTAAATTCTTGTTCGCGCCGCATCATAGCCGCGCCATCAGTATAAGCTTCTTGGCGCTCAACGCTCCAATATTTTAAGTTTTCTAACAATATTCTTTGTTGGGTCACTGCGCATAATACATAATTTCCAGCCTTGATGATGATATAATCGGGTGTGTTATAATGTATTTTTGCTTCATTTTGGTCACTTAACCCAAACATTTATTTTCCTAATCAAACAGATTGCCTTGACCCGTATCTATCTTTGGTTTGGGTTTTGGCTTAGTCGATTTTTTAGCGGTTTTTGGTGGTTTGTCAACCTTAGAAGCGTTTGCGCCAACTGTTGCGCCAAATTCGCCGTCGGCCAAGCGAATGTGAATGGGCAAACCTTGTTTGGCTTGTTTGACTGATTTGAGGCTTTTGCCTGCTTCATCTAGCACCAAAGCGAAACCGCGGTTCAAGACGCCTTTATAAGAGTAGGAATTGAGCAATTTGCCAACATTGTCGAGCCGCGTGGTTTTTTGTTTCAGCTCAATGGTCACAGATTGTTTTAGGCGTTGCGAAAACTGGTTGATGTTTTGGGTTTTGTTGCGGATATTTTGCAGTAGGGATATTGGTGACAAACGGCCTGCTAAGCGTTCATATTGATTGCGCTTGTTGGCGGTGCCGGCTTTTAACGCGCCTTGTAAACGCAAAATGGCATGATCTAGTTTTTGGCGTGGCTGCATTAATAAGTCGTTTAACTTGGGCAGGCCGCGTTTGGCGGCTAGTAATTTTTGGCCGCCATGCTCAAGCATGCGGTGCATGCCTTGCTTAATGCGAAAGGCGCGGTCATCCATCATTAAAATGAGTTCGCGCTTGATTGGCACGGCCATTTCGGCAGCGCCTGTTGGGGTGGGGGCGCGTTTGTCGGAGGCGAAATCGATTAACGTGGTGTCGGTTTCGTGGCCAATGGCCGAGATGATCGGGATGGCGCTGTTGGCGGTGGCGCGCACCACAATTTCTTCGTTAAAGCCCCATAAATCCTCGAGTGAGCCACCGCCACGGGCGACAATGATTAAATCTGGCTTGGGCATGTTATCGGGGTTTTGGCTGGCATCATCACTTAGGGCGTTGAAACCATCGATGGCGGCGCTGACCTCGGCGGCGCAAGTTTCGCCTTGCACGCGGGCGGGCCAGATGATGACATGGCAGGGAAAACGGTCGTTAATGCGGTGCATAATGTCTCTGATCACCGCGCCTGTTGGTGAGGTGATGACGCCGATGACTTTGGGCAAAAATGGCAGTGGCTGTTTGCGGTCGGTATCGAACAGGCCTTCGGCGGCTAGCTTTTTTTTGCGTTCTTCGAGCAAGGCCATTAGTGCGCCGACGCCTGCTGGCTCTAAGCGCTCGATGATGATTTGGTAACGCGATGAGCCGGGGAAGGTTGAGAGCTTGCCGATGGCAATGACTTCCATGCCTTCTTCGGGCTTGAAGCGCAATTTGCTGAACACGCCGCGCCATACGACAGCGTCCATGCGGGCTTTTTCGTCTTTGAGTGAAAAATAGGCGTGGCCGCTTGAATGGGGGCCTCGGTAGCCCGAAATTTCGCCTCTGATGCGCACGTAAGAAAAATTATCTTCGACCAAGCGTTTGAGGCTTTGGGAAATCTCTGAAACCGATAATTCCAAAACGTTGCTTTTCGACTCACTCATAAATGTCTCGATTTATAAAAAATTGGGTTTAAGTTAACAGTTTTTACTGATAAACATAGCTAAATTTATTTTAAAAATTGGTTTTTAAAAAGGTGCTGCATGGCTAAAAAGTTAAATGTTTTGGTGTTGGGTTCTGGCGGGCGTGAACATGCTTTATGTTATGGCATTGCCAAATCTTCCAAACTTAAAAAATTATATGTAGCGCCTGGGAATGGTGGCACTGATGATGTGGCACAGAGTGTTATTTTAGACATGAAAGACCATACTGAGATTGTTGAATTTTGCTTTGATAATGACATTGACTTTGTGGTGATTGGCCCTGAAGACCCGTTGGTTGATGGCTTAGCTGATAGTATACGGGCGGCTGATATTTTGTGTTTTGGCCCGAGCAAAGAGGCGGCGCAAATTGAAGGCAGCAAAGGTTTTATGAAAGACCTGTGCCGTGAATTTGACATTCCGACGGCTAAATATGAACGTTTTTCGGAAGCTGAGGATGCCAAACGTTTCGCCAGCGAAATGGGTGCGCCGATTGTGGTTAAGGCCGATGGTTTGAGTGCTGGTAAAGGCGTGATTATTGCGCAAGATATGGCGGAAGCGCACAGGGCGATTGATGATATTTTTGGTGGTATGTTTGGTGCGGCTGGGGCTGAAGTGGTGATTGAAGAATTTATGGTTGGCGAAGAAGCTAGCTTTTTTGCTTTGGTGAATGGCAATAATATTGCTGAGATGATTGGTGCGCAAGACCATAAAGCGGTTGGTGAAGGCGATGTTGGCCCTAACACTGGCGGTATGGGTGCTTATACACCTGCGCCTATTTTGGATGAGGCGATGACGCGGCGGGTGATGGATGAAATTATAACCCCCACCGCCAATGCCATGGTGAAGCGCGGCACGCCGTTTGAAGGGGTGTTTTTCGCAGGCTTGATGATTACTGATGAAGGCCCTAAATTAATCGAATATAATGCGCGGTTTGGCGACCCTGAAATTCAGGCCATCGTGATTAGATTGCAATCGGATATGTTGGAATTATTATTGGCAACTGCTGAAGATAGGCTTGAAGAATTGGACATAAAATGGTCTGATGAAACGGTGATGAATGTGGTGATGGCGACCCAAGGTTATCCGCTGAGCTATGAAAAAGGCAGTGTGATTGGCAACCTTGCGAATGCGGCTGCTGGCGACAATATAAATATTTTCCACGCGGGGACAAAAGCTGATGGTGGAAACATCATAGCCAATGGCGGGCGCGTATTAAATATTGTGGCCCGCGCAAATAGCGTGACAGAGGCGGCCAAAGCTGCTTATGATGCAATTGATAATATTGACTGGCCAGAAGGCTTTTGTCGCAAAGATATTGGCCATCGTGCGATTGCCCGAGAAGCTGAAAATAAAGGTTAAATGAATGGCGAATCCCCCACTTAAAATTGGTTTGGCACTTGGTGGCGGAGGGGCGCGTGGCCTTGCGCATATTTGGGCGATTAAGGCCATCGAAGAATTGGGGCTGAAAGTTGATTTGCTGGCTGGCACGTCTATTGGCGCGGTGATTGCTGCGGCGCATGCTTCGGGCATAAATGGCGATGACATTGCGGGTTATATCGATGAGAACATGGCCAATGCAGGCAAAATTGCGGGGCAAATATTTTCGGCCAGTGCTAGTGAATTGGTCGATTTGCTCAACCCGTTTCAACCTGCTTTGGTCAATGGGTTGAAATTGATCCAAATATTAATGCCTGATACATTTGCTAGTGATTTTAATGAATTGAAAATTCCACTCAAAGTGATGACCACTAATTTTTATGAGGGCGGCGAACATATCATCACCAGCGGTGATTTGAAATTGGCCGTGGCGGCCAGCATGGCGATACCTGCGGTTTTTAGCCCGGTTATCATCGGTCAGCAGGTTTATATTGATGGCGCTTATGCCAACCCAGTGCCTTATAGTGCGATATTGGATGAATGTAATTTTTCGATTGCGATTAATGTCAATGGGCGGCCGATGAAAGACAAGCCGACCAAGACCAAGCTTAAAATTACCGCCAAATCCAAAGCGCGGGCTTTGGAAGAAGCTAAGAGAATGCAAGTGCCCAACAGCCGCGATGTGCTTTATGCTTCTAACCAATTGATGCAAAACGCCATTATGGCCGAAAAGCTCAAGCTGAGCGCGCCCAATATATATATTGATGCGCCGATTGACCAATTTAAGGTGATGGATTTTCATAAAGCCAAAGATATTTTACGTGCCACTGAGCCAATGAAAGATGAGCTAAAACGTAAAATTGCTGCGTATTTAGATGTTTAATCGGTAAATTTCCAGCTGTCGGCACCATCGAAATGTCGAATGCGGTATTGTGCTAAAATTTTGGGATCAAGTAGAGCCATATTAAGTGCCATGCGCTCATCTTCGCCGCGTTTGACACTCCACCAATGGGTGGTGCAACCACAGGTTTTGCAGGTGTGGAACGCCAAAGATGCGTCTTTGCGCTTATAGGCTAATGTCGCGCTTTCTGGCATGGTGATTTCGGCATCTTTTTCGAGCGTATGTGCCCAGAGCGTGCCTAATTTACTGCATATTGAGCAATTACATTTAATGAGCCATTCGGGTTGAATGTTGAGTTTGAATTTTACGGCGCCGCAATGGCAAGATGCTTGGACGGTCATTTTATTTCCTATTTTTGACTATCATTGAGTGAAAAACCTGATAAGTCAAATTGAAACAACCGCTGAATATGCAATTGACAGCGATTTGCATTTGCAATAAGTTGCACCCACCCCCACGCTTTTGAAAATTATTCAGAGTGTAACAATGAAAAAAAATCTATTTAAAGCAGGTATAGCCGCTTTGGTGCTATCTGCGGTTCAACTCACCCCGACATTTGCCGAAAGCTTTAGCATTGAAACCGCTAAAGGTGACGTGAGCATTGCGCAAGTGCCGCAAAAAATTGCGGCTTTTGATGTGGCGGTTATCGACAATCTCGACGCGCTTGGCATTAAGCCAGCGGGTATTTTGAACGGGCTGTATGTTGATTATCTTGATCATGTATCTGCTAGTGATGCGGTTAAATTGGGCACATTTTTTGAGCCTGATTTTGAGGCGGTGAATGCCCTTGCGCCCGACATGATTATTGTGGCGACGCGTAGTGCTAAATATCTTGAAGAGCTTGGAAAAATTGCACCTGCGGTTGACTTGACCAGTGAGTGGGAAGGATTTATGCAAGCTAGCATTGATGCGTTTAAACAAACTGCAAAATTGGTGGGCAAAACTGCTGAAGGTGATGTTTTGGTGGCTAAGCTTGAAGCTTCAGCCGATGATTTACGCAGCTTGGTGAAAGACAAAGGCAAGACATTGATTATTATGACCAATGGGCCGAAAATTTCGGCGTTTGGCTCTGGCTCGCGCTTTGGTTGGGTGCATGATGATTTGGGTATTGTGCCTGCGATTGATGATGTGGAAGCGGTGACGCATGGTGAAGCGGTGACGCATGAATTTGTGTTGAATGCCAACCCAGATTGGTTGATTGTGGTTGACCGTAGCGCGGCCGTTGGCCAAGACGGCAGTGCCAAAGCCACTTTGGACAATGAATTGATAGCTAAAACAACGGCTTGGCAAAAGGGGCAAGTTATCTATGTGAACTCAGCCACTTGGTATATTAGCGGCAATGGCATTCAAGCCATGCAAGCGTCAATTGACGAGTTAACCGCAGCTTATAGCAAGTGAAAGCGCTCAAAGGATGAGTGATTGCTCATCCTTTGACCTCCCCATATGTTTTTAAAATATTTTTTTGCTTTTATATTCCTGCTATTTTTATTTGTCTTCAGCTTGTTTGTGGGGGTGAGTGATTTTGACCTTTTTGGCGCTTGGGCTGATGAAGGTGATCAGCAGTTGATTTTGCTGGCCAGCCGACTGCCGCGCAGCTTTGCGGTGGTTTTGACAGGCAGTGCATTGGCGATTGTTGGCGCGATTATGCAGATGATTGCGCATAATAAATTTGTTGAACCAACCACCGCGGGCACTATGGATAGCGCGGCTTTGGGCATATTGGTTGCCACTATTTTTATACCCACTTCTAGCTTGATGATTAAGATGTTAATTGCCACGGTGTTTGCGCTGGTCGGCTCGTGGGTGTTTTTGCGGATATTGCGCCGCCTGCCCGTCACCAACCCATTATTGGTGCCATTGGTTGGCATTATGCTGGGCGGGATTATTGGGGCGGTGGCGAATTTTATCGCTTATGAGACGGATCTGATCCAATATTTAACGGTGTGGATGCATGGTGATTTTTCGGGAATATTACGCGGGCGTTATGAAATGTTGTGGCTGACTTTTGGCCTGTCGCTGTGCGCCTATTTTATTGCCGATCAGCTGACCATTGTTGGCATGGGTAAGGATATGGCGGTTAATTTGGGGCTGAATTACCGTACCATTGTTAGTTTGGGGTTGATTATTGTGGCTATGGTCACGGCTATTATTGTGGCGACGGTAGGGATGATTCCGTTTATTGGGCTGATTATTCCTAACATTGTCAATCGGTTTATGGGTGATAATTTACGCCATGCCCTGCCCGTTATCGCTTATATTGGGGCTTGTTTTACTTTGATTTGCGATATTTTTGGGCGGTTGATTATTTACCCGTATGAAGTGCCGATTGCTGCCATCATTGGGGTGATTGGGGCGGCGGTTTTCATCTATCTGTTGTTGAGGAGGGATGTGCATGCTTAAAACATCTTGGTTTAAGACAGATAAGCATATCATCATCGCACTTAGCTTGTTGGCGGCCTTGTTGTGCATCTTGTTTTTGACTTATGGTGCCAAGGGTCAATGGGGGTTTGTGTTGAGCTTTCGTGGGGTGAAGATTTTTGCATTGGTGCTGATTGCTGTGGCGATTGCGGTATCGACCGTATTGTTTCATACCATTACCCATAACCGCATCATCACGCCGGCGATTATGGGGTTTGACGCGTTATATGTGTTTATTCAGACCAGTTTATTGTTTTTCTTGGGCGTTATAGAGTTTATAAACCTTAGTGGCATGGGCAAATATTTGTTGAATATCGTCATTATGGTGGCTTTGTTTTTGGGCTTGTTTCATTGGTTGTTTTTAAAAGCCAATCGGTCGATTTTTTTGCTGGCGCTAACTGGCATTATCATTGGTATATTTTTTCGTAACCTGTCTTATTTTATCTTTCGGTTGCTTGACCCGAATATGTTTGCGGTGTTGCAGGGTGAGTTATTTTCGTCATTCAATGCGGTTGAGACAGATTTGCTCGGCATTTCGGCGGTGATAATTGGCCTGTGTTTGGTGCCGATATATTTGATGCGTTATAAGTTGGATATTCTGGCTTTGGGGCGGGACAAAGCCATTGCTTTGGGCATTAATTATAAGCCGAATGTGTTTGGGTTGTTGGCGGTCATTGCCATATTGGTGAGTGTGTCGACGGCTTTGGTGGGGCCGATTACGTTTTTTGGCTTGTTGGTGTCTAATTTGGCTTATCTGATTGTCAAAAACCAAAACCATGTCAATTTATTGATTGTGGCTTGTTTGATTGCCATTTGCACTTTGGTGGGTGGGCAATTTATTTTTGAAAAATTACTTGGCTTGCAAGGCACTCTGAGCATTGTGATTGAATGTTTGGGCGGCATTACATTCATTTGGATATTGTTGAGGACACATAGAAGATGATTAAAGTTCAGAATATATCGAAAAAGCTCGGGGCGAAATTGGTACTAGATGAGGTTAATTTTAGCCTTAAAAAAGGCGGCATTACGGCGATTATTGGGGCGAATGGGGCGGGAAAATCTACCTTGCTTTCGCTGATGGCGCGGTTGTTGCCGCTTGATTGCGGCCAGATAAGTTTTGATGATTTGGACACTGGTAAAACACCGAGTGATGTGTTGGCTAAGAAAATTAGTATTTTGACCCAGAGCAACTATATTAGTGCGCGGTTGACGGTGCTGCAATTGGTGATGTTTGGGCGGTTTCCGCATCATAAAGGGCGGCCACAGAAAGCCGATCACGCGCATGTGGCGAAAATACTGGAGCTGATGGAATTGGATGAAATTGCTGATCGGTTTATTGACCAGCTATCGGGCGGGCAGCAGCAGCGGGCTTATATTGCGATGATTTTAAGCCAAGATAGCGATTATATTTTGCTTGATGAGCCGCTGAATAATCTGGATATGAAACATGCGCGTAACATTATGCAGAGCCTGCGCAAGATTGCTGATGAAATGAATAAAAGTATTATTTTGGTGATCCATGACATTAATTTTGCTGCGGCTTATAGTGATTTATTCATCGCGCTTAAAGATGGCAAAATTATTGTTCAAGGCAGTGTTGATGAGGTGATGACTGAAGGTAATATTGAGCTTATTTATGACATGCAGGTTGACATTAAAACAATTGATGGCAAAAAACATGCTTTTTACTACACATAACCGCACTTTAAATTAGGAGATAATATGAAAACTTCAACAGACATTAAGACAGAATCGGCACATAAATATATCGCGCAGCTTTGTAAGCATTTTGCGCATAAAGTTGAATCAACTTTTAGCATTGACCATGAGGCCAAGACTGCAGAAGGGTTGACCAAATTCCCCATGGGACAGGCGGTTTTTACCGCCAAAGACAATGTTTTGAGCGTCCGTGCCGAATGTGAGAATGAGCAAGCGTGCAAAGCCATGCAAGGGGTGTTTGACTCGCATATCGTTAAATTCGCTTTTAGAGAAGAGCTTGAATATAAATGGTTGATTGAATAGGGTTATTACAATTATCATTATGCTTTCGTATGATAGACTCTAAGCTTGTGCATATGGTCTTGCCAAGCTTTCTATATTAGGAAGCTTGACTAATCATTCACGATTTATTTACCATTTTCGGCAATCATACAGATCTATTCTAATTTAAACCTACGTGATGATGCCTACAATAACCCAAATACCGACCGCACAAATGAAACCTGCTAAAAATAGCGAAAAGCGCGCCATGTGGCTTGCGTTGTTATTTGGCATTGGGCTTTTATTAAGCAGTTTTGCTTTAAGCCTTGCGCCGAAAGCTGGTGCTAAAGTTGCGGTGTTTACTTTGCCTTGGGCAACAAATAATCAAGCCATTTTTACCATAGCGCGCGCCAATGCAAATATTGCAGCGTTGGGCAAGGTTGAATGGATTGCCATTGCTGCCGATGATCAGACAAATTTAGTTTCGCGCCTCTATCAAGCGGGTGCGTTTTTAGTGATTGATGCGGCTTTGCTCATTTCGTGTGGTGTCATCTCAAATTAAGAAAAGTTAGGGAAATGAAAATGAAAAATATGATTACAGATGAAGGAATTGATGGGTTTAGAGCTTCGTTCGGCAAGTTCTTTTTTCCATTTTTGTGGGCTAATTTTTTAGCTGTCACGGCAATGCAATTTTATAATGAAGTGTATTTGGCAACATGGATTGCTGGCATTGGATTTATATCGGCGGCGGTGCCGACGTTTTTATGGTATAAAAGTGGTGCGATCGCCGCAACTCGCTATACCAGCTCTGCATCCATGGCGATTTTAGTGGTTATATTGATCAATGCATTTAGCGGCACGGATTACCAAATTGACATTCATATGTATATTTTTGCCACCATTGCCATTATGGCAGGGTGGATTGATTGGCGCGCGGTTATTGTTTTTGTGGCAGTGATTGCGGTGCATCATTTGGTATTGAATTTCCTTTATCCGCTGGCTATTTTTCCCGAAGGGGCGAATTTATTGCGGGTGATTTTTCATGCAGGTGTTTTGATATTACAAGCGTCATTTTTGGTTTGGTTGATACAGCGGCTTAGCTCGTCAATCCAATCGGCCGATGATGCGGTGCAGGAAGCCAATGAGGCGCAGAAATCGGCTGAAAAATTGTCGCTTGAGCGTAATGAAGCTGGTGAAACAATTACCCAACGGCAACAAGAAGTTGAAGATTTAATCATTAACTTTAAAACAAATGTGAGCCAAGCGTTGGAAAATGTCACTGGCAATAGCAGCCAAATGAAGAAAATTGCCAGTGATTTGACTGAAATATCTGATAACGCATCGGGGCAAGTTTCGTTGGCATCAGATAGTTCGCAAGATGCGTCTAAAAATGTTAACACTGTGGCGGTGGCAGCTGAGGAGCTTTCTTCATCGATTGGTGAGATCACTCGACAAGTTGAACAAACCAACAGCATTGTGAAAAAAGCCAGCGAACAGGCGATACAAACCAATGAACAAGTGATTAGTTTGAGCGAAAAAAGCCAAAAAATTGGCGCTGTGGTTTCGTTGATTCAAGACATTGCTGAGCAAACCAATTTGTTGGCGCTGAACGCCACCATTGAAGCGGCGCGGGCTGGTGAAATGGGCAAAGGCTTTGCGGTTGTGGCTTCTGAAGTTAAAAACCTTGCCAACCAAACAGCTAAAGCCACCGAAGAAATTTCGGCGCAAGTGACTGACATTCAAACATCAACCAAAGATGCAGTTGAGGGCATTCAGGAAATTACCAAAATTATGAGCGAAGTGGACGAATATACAACCGCCATTGGCTCATCTGTGTCACAACAAAATGAGGCGACTATTGAGATTTCGGACAATGTATCACAAGCCTCTGACGGCACACAGGATGTGGCCAGCAATATGGGCAATATATCTAAAACCATAGAGCAAACAAATAAATCGGCAAGCCAAGTGGCCGAAATGTCTGGTCAGATGGATGTTCAAATTGACGATTTAAAAGGCTCGATTGATGATTTCTTAAAGAATGTAGCGAGGGCTTAATTTTATCTGTTTACGAAGAAGGCCGCTTTTTGAGCGGTCTTTTTTTTGGCCTATATTGGCTAAATTAACCTTTTACCTGACAGTATTTATCAGTAGAATGGGGTATGGTGAGGAATAGGAGATTGCCATGACCAAAACTGACTTTAAGAAAACACTTAAGAAATTTTACAACCCGAAGCCGAAACGATATGAAATTATTGAAATTCCGAAGATGAATTTTTTAATGATTGATGGCAAGGGTGTGCCCGGCACATCACAAGCTTATATTGACTCGTTGGCGGCTTTATACCCGTTGACCTATAAGCTTAAATTTATGGCCAAGGCGATGGATCAGGATTATGTTGTGCCATCGCTGCAAGCTTTGTGGTGGGCAGATGATATGAATGATTTTGTGGCAGGCAACAAACATAATTGGCAATGGACATTGATGTTGATGCAGCCTGAGTGGATTACGCCCGATATGGTTGGGCAAGCGCGCGTGGATGTGGAGGCGAAAAAAGATGCGCCTAAACTGTTGCAAAATGTGCGGTTTGAAGCTTATGACGAGGGGATGGTGGCGCAATATTTACACATTGGCTCTTATGATGATGAGGGGCCCGTTCTTAAATTTATGCATAAAGAATTTATCCCTGCTGAGGGCTATAGAATGCATGGCAAGCATCATGAGATTTATATATCCGACCCACGTAAAGTGGCGGCAGTGAAGCTTAAAACTATTCTTAGACATCCAGTTATAGTTGTTTAGTACTATGATAATTATGTAGTTTGTTAACTTATAGTTGCTATACCTTATTGAAATTGAATAAGGCGAAGCTAATTACAATTGTCGCCATCATTACCTTGTGTCGGGAACAATTTGAAAAAAATACTTACTATTTTAGTTCTTGTCATGATGATTGCCAGCTGCACCTCAAGAACCGAATATGTTCAGGCATCATATACCAGCACAGCGCTCTATGATGGTTGGGAATGCCGCAAATTACGCGAAGAATATATAGCGGTTGAGGAGATGTTTATTCGGGCTTCTCAAGCTCAAGATAAGTCGATAAATACTGACGTTGCGAGCCTAAAAGGCCAGCGTGTGGCTTTGCCGTAATGCGGGATGTGGTGGCCACACTGTGTCTGAAAATATTACGGTTGAGCCTTAAATAAATATGATCTAGCTGGGTTATTTTGCTAATTGTAGAAGCTGATGCGGCTGATCGAAAATGAATTGTGGGTTATATTCATTTAATTCATCGGCTGATCCAAAGCCCCATAGAACGCCTGCTTTGTCGAGCTGGTTATTTTTTGCTGCGCGCATGTCATATAGTCGGTCGCCGATCATGATGCTGTTTTTGGGCGCTTTGCCGCTGGCTAATAGTGCAGCTAATTGTTGGCTTTTGCTGGTGCCCTCATTGGCGCCGCTGACAAATTCAAAAAAGTCGAACAGGCCATGCATTTTTAAAATACGGATGGCAAAATCTTCGCGTTTTGAGGTGCAAACACCGAGGCGGATGTTTGGCATGTCGTATAGTTTTTGTAAAACTTCCTCAATACCATCATAAACTAGGTTTTCTTGGTAGCCTGTGAGGGTGTAATTTTCGCGGTAGCTGACGATTAATTTTTCGGCCAATTGGGGATCGTCATCTGCCAACACTAACATTGTTTGGTCGAGTGGTGGGCCGATATATTGTGCCATATTCTCGGCGGTTTGCAAGGGTAAACCATGGGTTTTGAGTGCGTAATTTATGCTGTTGACATAACCTAATTGGGGGTCGGCTAATGTGCCATCCAAATCAAAAATTAGCATTTCATAGGGCATAGATTATCCTTTATAGCGGGAAATTATAATTTGGGTGTCGCCATATTTGCGCTCGTCGATGATGTCGAAACAATCGGGCATTTCGATGGTGGCGCGTTTGGTTTCTTCTAGTACCAAAATGGCGTTTGGTTTAAGCCAACCGTGAATGTGTAATGAAGCCAAGGCTTTTTCGCCCAAGCCTTTATTATAAGGTGGATCGGCAAATACTAGATCGAATTGCGGTGAGCGTTTGGAGCGCGGGCCAATGTCGGTGGCATCTTGGCGGGAGATTTTGCTTTTGCCGTTGAGGCCTAATGCCATGGTGTTTTCGCGGATTAGGCCGCGAGAGGCTGCGGCATCATCGACAAATAGGCACCATTGTGCGCCGCGGGACAGAGCCTCGATGCCTAAGGCGCCTGTGCCTGCAAAAAGATCGGCAATATAGGCGCCTTCTAGCTCGAGATTTTCGATGCCATGGGCTAGAATGTTAAATAGGCTTTCGCGCACCCGATCTGATGTCGGGCGCACTGCATTGTCTTTAGGAGTGAACAGGTTTTTACCCTTGAGCGAGCCGCCAACTATACGCATATTTTTATACTCATTGATGGCTATCTGTCACGACTGCCACGGCGTGGTGCGCCGCTGCGGTTACCAGCAGGTTTACCGCCACGGGCGCGTTCGCGATGGCCTGTGCCAGATTTACCGGGTTTGCCTTTGTTGAAGCCTTCGGACTTGCCACCATATGAACGACCGCCTTTTTCATCACGGCGATCAGAGCCTGGGCCTGAACGATATTCGCTACGTTCGGCATTGCGGCCATCATTGCGTTTGCCGCGTGTATCGCGCTCATCGCGGCCACGATCATCACGGCCTTTATTGTCTCTATCATCGCGTTTGCGATCGCGGTTATAAGAGGGGCGTTCATTGTTACGGCCTGGACGTTTTGCATCACCGAATGAACGGCTGTCGCGTGAATCGCTTTTTTCATTGCGATCTCCACGGCGGTCATCTCTGTCGCCACCGAATGAGCGGCCACCGCGTGCGTCGCGTCTTTCGCCACCATCTCTATTGTCGCGGCGGTTATCGCCATCACGGCCTCTGCTGCCGCCTCTGTCGTCTCTTTTGCCACCACGATCATCTCTTTGACCGTCTCTGGATCCACGGGTGGCGCGGCTGTCATCACGATAACCGACTTGGTCTTGTGGGCGTAATTCGGCATCATAGCCTTCGTCAATTTCGTCATAAACATCACCGAGCTGGTCTTTTAGCATTTGGGTGGTGATGGGTTCGACTGTGCCGCGTTCCATGTTTTCTAACTTGAATGGGCCATATGACAGGCGGATGAGGCGGTTGACTTGCAGGCCAAGTGCGCCCAAAACTTCTTTAATTTCGCGGTTTTTGCCTTCTTTTAGGCTGATGCTTATCCAGCAATTGTCGCCTGTTTGGCGCTCAAATGTTGCTAAGATAGAGCCATATCTGACGCCTTCAACGGTGATGCCATTTTTAAGTGTATCGAGTTTGGCTTGGCTGATTTTGCCATAAGCGCGGGCGCGATATTTGCGCACCCAGCCTGTGCTTGGCATTTCTAGATGGCGGGCTAATGAGCCGTTATTGGTGATCAGCAACAAACCTTCGGTGTTGATATCCAAACGACCAACGGACACCACGCGTGGCAAGCCTTCTGAGCGCAAGCGTGAGAATACGGTCGGGCGGCCTTCTGGGTCACCATGTGAGGTGACGAGGCCTGATGGCTTGTAATATTTCCACAAGCGGGTGGCTTCTGGGGCTTTGATTAATTTGCCATCGACTTTGATGATGTCTTTTTCTGAGACTTTTACGGCGGGGGTGGTGAGCAAGCGGCCATTGACTGAAACGCGTTTGTCTTCAATCCACCGTTCGGCATCGCGGCGCGAACACAGGCCAGCACGTGCCATAACTTTGGCAATGCGGTCAAATTTTACCGTCATTTTTTTGGGGGTTGAGCCATGCATATCAAGGCTTTTGTTTTTATCGTCGAACTTTTTGTCGCCGAATTTTTTATCGCCGAACTTTTTGTCGCCGAATTTTTTATCGCCGAACTTTTTGTCATCGAATTTCTTATCGCCGAATTTTTTGTCTTTAAAGGGGGGATTATTGTCGTAGGACATGTCGCTATACCATCTGTTGAGCATGTGGCTTATAGATATCGCATCTTATAAGCGCACTGGGTTAAAATTTTTCTCTTTGTAACAGAGCTTGACCTGTAGGGAAAGTGATTTTATAAAATTATGATGAATCATAAAAGCCACATGCAAATTGCCCTAGATGAAGCCCGTGCCGCCGAAGCGCGCGGCGAAGTGCCGATTGGCGCGGTGATTGTTGATAAGACGGGTAAAATTATCGCCCGTGCGGGCAATGAAACGCGGGCAGCAAATGACCCGACTGGCCATGCTGAAATTTTGGCAATTAGGCGAGCATGTGCGGTATTGGGCGTTGAGCGGCTTAACGGGTGCGACTTATATGTAACGCTTGAGCCGTGCAATATGTGCGCCACGGCGATTAGTTTTGCACGCATCGACAGGCTTTATTATGCGGCGCAAGATGTGAAAGGTGGGGCGGTTGACAATGGCACGCGGTTTTACCATAGCGCCATCTGCCACCATGCGCCTGAGGTGATTGGTGGTATAGAAGAAATTGAGGCCAGTGAGCTGCTGAGTGGGTTTTTTAAGGCGAAACGGGGTTAGGCTTAAAAATTTTCGAAGAATTGTTTGGTTGGTGCGTCATTGGCGATGAAGCTTTCGATCGACAGTTCGCTCAACGCGATGTTTTGTGACATCATGAATCTGGTTTGCATGCTGATTAAGTTTAGCGTGATGTGGTCTTTTTGATAAATGATTGGAATGATGGCTTGTTCGGTGATTTGGGTTTTTGCTTTGGTTAATGACTTCTTATTGGCTGTGCTTAGGTTTGCGGTCATTGCGGTTAGTTCGGCTTGGTTGCAAATGCCATCATTGAGCGCGCGATTGCTCATATGTGCGGCGATCTCCGCCCAATTTTTTATGTGGGGGCGCAAACGCGGATTGCATAATATAAGCTCTAAAATATTGTTTGGTGTGTTTTGCATGATGGTGATTTCATCAGGTGTTAAATCCATAAGCCAAACTAGTAATTTTTGCGCAGCTAAGTTGGATTTGACAATGTTCCATTTGGCATCAAGCAAAATTGTTGGGTAAGGCATTTGGCTTTCGAGCATGAAATCTACGGCTTGCCAAATATATTTATGCTCTTGCTGGTCGGCTGCTTGTTTATAATGTGGCGCGAGGCCAGCGGCTAATAAGAGGCGGTTGATGGATGGGAAATCTAGGGTTAGGGCTTTGGCTAGTTTATGTACCATATTGGCGCTGGCATTGGCTCGGCCTGATTCTAAAAAGCTGATATGGCGTTGTGAGATATCGGCCTCGACCGACAGGCTCAACTGGCTGAACCGCTTGGTTTTGCGATGTTGTTTTAATAAGTTGCCGAAATTTGCCATTTATGACTTTTGAGGTAATTGATTTGATTACATTATATGAATATATTAGATTTAATCAAGTTATGGAGTTTTTATGCTGAAGAAAATATTGGGGTTTAATGCGGCTTTTTCACTAGCCCATGCGGTTGCTTTGTTGTTTTGGCCGGTGACGTTGGCGCATATTTTGTTTGTGCCTGATTTTACTTTATTTGATTTATCGGCGGCGGTTATTTTGCAGATATTGGCGGGTGGGTTGTTTGGGTTTGGCGCTTATGTTGGTTTTGTGGCGTTTAAATTGCCTGCGCTTAAAAACCAAGCTAGACTCATCATCATGGCCGATTGGTCTTGGGTGATTGCCACTATTTTGCTGTTTGTTTTTGTTGGCTCTATATTCACCGCGGCTGGCATGGTGTTTTTTGCCATCATTGCGGCCATTGTTGCGGGGTTTGCTTTGAAGCAGAGCCGATGTTTAAAATTGGGTGATTGATGGCGATACCAGCAAGCTATAGAGAGTTGGATGTTTTATTGCCGCCGCGCTTGGCGGTTGAGACGGTGTGGACTAGTTTATCGGACAAAATAACGGATGCGTTGATATTGCCTGATGGGCGTGCTGATTTAATTCTGAGATTTATGTTGGATGATGATGACAGACCCTATGACATTATACCCATTATCGCGGGGCCATCGGCCGATTATTGGTTCTCGCCCGCAATACCGTGCCGTGGTTTTGTTGGTTTGCGGTTTAAGCCTGGGTTTGGTGGGTATTTTTTGGGTGTGGATTTGGCAGGCATTGCGGGGCGGGCTTATAGTGGAGATGAAGCCTTGGCTTTGGCGCCTCAGCTTGTTGCGCTATGCCAACCCGCAACCGATGTTGAGAGTTTGATCATTCGCATGGAACAGTTTTTTGACGATTATGCCGAACCGCAAATATCGGCTATATTGGTGCGGGTGATGAATGATATGCATTTATCTGGCGGTCGTGCGGCCATTAAAGATTTGGCGCGGGACAATGGGGTGACGGTGCGGGGGTTGCATCGTTTATTTGTGAAATTTGTTGGCCTATCACCTAAGGCTTTTGCGGCGGTTTTGCGGTTTCATCGGGCATTGAGGCTGCTCACTCGCGCTGGTTTGAGCTTGAGCCATGCGGCGTTGGAAGCTGGTTATGCCGACCAAGCTCATATGACTCGCGATTTTAAACGCCATGGTGGTTTTACCCCTGCGGCCATTCCGCCTAATTTGGTGATGGTTGGATTGCCTTTATAATTTTGTCCGATTTATTCAATAGCCTGTTTTGTTAGCTGTTATAGTGAGCGCATTAACAGGAGAGAAAAATGAAATTTGGCTATACGATTATTTATGTTGCACAAGTGGTTGAAACCATCGAATTTTACGAAAAGGCGTTTGGCATGACACGCAAATTCATCCATGAAAGCCACACATACGCCGAGCTGGATACGGGCGAAACTATATTGGCTTTTGCTGCACATGAAGCGGCGGAATTGAATGACTTATCCATCACGCCCAACCGTAGAGATGGCATTGCAGCAGGGTTTGAAGTGTGTTTGGTGACTGATAATGTGCAGGAAGCTTATGGGCATGCGGTTGAGAATGGGGCGAGTGGGGTGTCAAAGCCCGCGCAAAAGCCATGGGGGCAAACGGTGGCTTATTTACGGGATTTAAATGGCTGTTTGGTGGAGATTTGTACGGAGATTGCAAATTGAGTGCCTAATTGGCTCGCACTTTGCGGGCTTTGGACCGTGAAATGCCGAGGCTGCTTTCGCGCCAGATGATGAGTATGCCCGCGGCGATTACCACGGCTGCACCGATGAGCATGATGGTGGTTGGCACTTCATCGAACACAAAATAGCCGACGATGAGGGCAAAAATCATCGAGACATAATCGAACGGGGCGATGACTGCGGTGGGGGCGAAGCGATAGCTGGTGGTTAGGAATATTTGCCCTAATCCGCCTGTGAGGCCTGCAAAAATGAGTATAATCGCCTCTTGCATGCTGGGCACGACCCAGCCGAATGGCAGCGATAATAATGACAATAAGGTTGATGAGAGGGTGAAATAAAATACGATGGTTACGGTTTTTTCGACCAACACCAACCTGCGGGTGAAGATTTGGGCGAACGCACCAAAAGTGGCGCTGAGCAATACGGCAATGGCGCCGAATGTGGCGGCATTGTCAAATGTGGCGGCTGCGCCAAAGCGGGGTGAGAGGATGATTAGCACGCCGATCAGCCCCAATATAACTGTTGAGATTCTGAAGGCGCGGATTTTTTCGCCTAGCAATATGGCGGCGAAAATAACTGCTAAAATGGGTGAGGCAAAGCCAATGGCGGTGGCTTCGGGCAGTGGCAACAGGCCAAGGCCGGTAAAGCCGAAACCCATGGCGACGCTGCCAATGATGCCGCGCCAAATATGGCCTTTGAGATTTTTGGTTTTTAGGCCTGTGCTGAGTTCATGGGTATAAAATAGCCAGACGAAAATAACGGGTAGAGCGAAAAATGAGCGGAAGAAAACCGCCTCGCCTGCGGGGACATGGCCTGATGAGGCTTTGATTAAGCTGGCCATAACCATGAAGGTGGTAACGGAGATAATTTTAAATGCGATGCCGCGCAATGGTTGCATTATTATGGCCTTTTGAGGAAGAATGCCTTAACGTTAATCTCGCATATTCGCTTTATAAAAACAAATCAATCTTATTTATGTTTAGCTAATTTGCGTGTGGCCTTGATGAGATGGTGGCGGGTTTCTAGTTCTGCCGATGTATGCCCTGCGGCTTGGCTGATGACCAGTTCGGCATTGGGCAAATGTTTGATTAATGTATGAGCGTTTTCCATGGTGCAAACAATGTCGTAACGGCCATGCACGATGATGGTGGGGATGTGTTTGATTTTGTGGCAATTGTCGATGATTTGGCTGGGGGTGATGAAGCAATTATTGACCATATAATGGCTTTCATGGCGGGCCAATGTCCAGCATAGGGCTTCGTCTTCGGCTTCTTTTATAAATTCTGGGTTGGGCAATAAGGTGCAGGTGCTTAGCTCCCACAATGTCCACGCTTTGGCGACGGCCATGGCGGCTTTTTGGTCGGTGCCTGTCATGACTTTGTAGGCAGCTTTGATGCTGACCTCGTCGGTATATTGGGTCAGTATATTGGTATAATCTTGCCAATAATCGGGAAAAATTTCGGCCGCGCCACCACCGCCGAATAGCCAATGGGCATTTTGTGGGCGGGCTAAGAATATGCCGCGTAGGGCTAGACTTATCACGGCTTCGGGGTGAGTTTGGGCGTAGACTAGGCTTAGAGTAGAACCCCATGAGCCGCCGAAGACGTGCCATTTGTCGATGTTTAATTTTTGGCGGATGGCTTCTATATCGGCGATTAGGAAAGCTGTTTCGTTATGCTCTAGGCTGCCATGTGGCAGGGAGCGGCCGCAGCCACGTTGGTCTAGTAGGATGATGTGGTAAATATCGGGGTCAAAAAATCGGCGGTCATTTTCGCCGCACCCGCCGCCTGGGCCACCGTGCAGAAATATGACGGGTTGGCCATTGGGGTTGCCGCATTGCTCGACATAGATTTGGTGGTCGTTGCCGACATCTAACATGAAGGTTTTGAAGGGTTTTATTTCGGGGTAAAAATCTATCAGTTCCACAAGCTATCTCCGCTCAAATAATTTTTCGATGTCGTGTAATTTTAGCTCAACATAAGTTGGGCGGCCATGGTTGCATTGGCCGCTATGGGGGGTGGATTCCATATCGCGCAATAGCTGGTTCATTTCATCGGCATTGAGCCGCCTGCCCGAGCGTACGCTGCCGTGACAGGCCATGGTGGCTAAGATGTGATCGATCTTTTCTTTGATTTTTAGCTCTTGGCCTAATTCCATTAGGTCATCGATGATGTCTTTGACTAGTTTTTCGACGCTGGTTTTGCTTAGAATGGCGGGTATTTCGCGTACAATGACGCTGTCATTGCCGAAGCTTTCTAGGTTGAGGCCGAATTTTTCTAGTTCTTGTTGGGCTGACATGATGAGGGAATATTCTTGGCTGGTCAGCTCGACAATTTCGGGGATGAGCAGTATTTGGCGTTCCATTTGGGCATTGTGGAACATGTTTTTCATGCGCTCGTAAACGATGCGTTCGTGGGCTGCATGTTGGTCGATGATGATCATGCCAGTTTTGCTTTGGGCGATGATGTAATTCTCGTGCACTTGGGCGCGGGCGGCGCCGAGTGGCAGGGTTTCGACATCATGGTTGACTTCTTGCACATGGGCGCGGGCATCGGCTGATGGGGTGTCGACCACGCTGCCTAAAGTGGGGGCGTAAGAATTTGTCGGCATTGTGCCGCCATGATGGGGTTGATTGACGCGCTGGGAATAGGTTTTGAACCTGTCGAAGCCGCCGCGTGGGACATCTGGCGGGGTGTCGTAGGGGACATAATCTTCATTTGTTTCGCCAGCGGAACGATTAGAAGTGGAATGGTTGTTTAATTGTTCTTGAGAGAACATGGCGACTGCGCCTTCGCCTAGGCTATTTGCGGCGCGATGGCCTGCTTCGGTGATGGCTTGTTTGATGGCGCCGATGATGAGGCCGCGCACATAGCCTGCATCTTGAAAACGCACTTCGGATTTGGCGGGGTGGACATTGACATCGACAAATTCGGATGGGACGGTTAGGAAAAGCGCTAATAGAGGGTGACGATCGCGGGGGAGGAAATCCATATAAGCGGCTTTGACGGCGCCGATTAGGGTTTTGTCTTTTACCGGGCGGCCGTTGACAAACATATATTGCATTTGGGCATTGCCGCGGTTGAGGGTTGGTAAGGCGGCATAGCCTGCGAGGTTGATGGTGTGTCGGTGGGCATCATCGGCGCCGCGGGTGGCGTCTATCCATAATGCATTGTCTCTGAACTCTGCGCCCATGATTGCGCCAAGGCGTTTTTTGAGTGCGGCTTCTGGGTTGCCTTGCTCGGCAATGTAGCGGACGGGTTTGCCATTGCCAGTTTGTACGGTGAAGCCGACATGGGGGTGGGCCATGGCGAAGCGTTTCATCACGTCCATGACCGCCATATTTTCGGCGCGTTCGGACTTCATGAATTTTAGGCGTGCAGGGGTGGCGAAAAATATGTTTTCGACGCGGATTGTGGTGCCTTTGTTGCACGGTGCTGGGGCTGCGGGGGTTATTTTGCCGCCTTCTAAGTTGACTACATGGCCAGTGTCTGAATCGGCTTGGCGTGAGGTGATTGACATTTGGCTGACCGCGCCGATTGATGGCAGAGCCTCGCCGCGAAAGCCAAAATGATTGATGGTGAGCAGATCATCATCGGGTAATTTGCTGGTGGCGTGGCGCTCTATGGCGAGCATTAAATCATCGGCTGACATGCCGAAGCCATTATCGACCACTTGAATGAGTTTTTTGCCGCCTTCAATTAGCGTGACATCAAGGTGGGTTGCACCTGCATCTAATGAATTTTCGACCAGTTCTTTGACCGCGCTGGCGGGGCGCTCAATCACCTCACCTGCCGCGATGCGGTTGATGGTGATGTCGGGCAGACGGCGTATATTAGGTGGCAAATTACTCATGCTATTTTATTGCGCGATTCTGCAATGAATACAAGAATTAACTCAGCTTAATGCGCGGCTGAGAATTTCTTCATCGTCGCCAGACCGACACCGATGAGCATTAAGAATATGCCCGCTGTGCCATCTATCCATAACATCACTTTGGCTTTGACCCATTTGGCGAGTTTAACACTGAGGCCGATATAGGCGATGAGTACGAAGAATTCGATGAGTACCGAGACAATTGCAAGAACTGAGAATTGGGCGGTGAGTGAGATTTCGGTCGCCAATTCGGGGATGACAAATTGCGGTAAAAACGCCACGAAAAATACTAGGTTTTTGGGGTTTGAGGCTTGGATGACAAAACCTTTGGTAAAGGCTGAGCCGCTACTTACAGGCGGTTCTTGCGCCAGCATTTCGCTTAGGCCAGCTTCATCATCGGCCTGTTTGTTGAACCAAGATTTGACCAGAGGGATGAGCATTTGTATACCCATGAAAATCAGATAAGCCGCGCCGATATATTTAACGATGGTGAATAAGGTGACCGAAGCGATGAGCAAAGCGCCAACGCCAATGGCTGAGAGGATGAAATAAATTGTGTTGGCGGCCAATATGCCCATTGTGCCCCACATGCCTGTGGCAAACCCGCGTTTCATCGATTGTGATATGGTCAATAATACGGCTGGGCCTGGCGATATGCATAATAGAGCCTCGGCAAAGATAAACAAAATGACCGCATCTATAAAGGCGGCGGGTAAAAAATTAGACATATAGGCTCCTTGATATTGCCGTTAGAGTATCATTGATTAAAATAAAGGCAATATTTTTTAGTTCAAATTTTTTGATGAATTTTTAAGCATGTTTTATGGGTCTTGTAATTTATGGTGTAATCACTATATGATTAAGCATAGAATTTGGAACGCTAGGACGCATAAAATATGAATGGTTTATTTGGCAATCAGCCTATAAAAATGATCATTAAATTGATTTTAATGTGTTTATTTGTGGGTTTTGTGCTTAAGATATTGAACATCACACCTGTTGGTTTGTTTGAATGGGCGGTCGAAAGCATTGCTTATGTGATCAACATCAGCTTTGACAGTGTCGAAAAAGTTATTTCTTATGTAATAACGGGTGCGGTTGTGGTGATACCTGTTTGGTTATTTATGCGCATATCCGAGAAAAAGCGCGAAGACAAAATTAAAAGCACATTTGGTGATAAATTATAATTTGAAAAAGGGAAATATTATGCAAGCTCAAGGTAAAAATAATTTTTGGATTAAAATTGCGGTGACTTGTGTGGTTTTGGCGCTGGTGTTCAACTTATTTAGCGTCGGGCTTGGCCTGATGTTTAGCATGCTGGTTGGCGGCTTTGTTGATCTGATTTTATTTGTGGTGTTGGATGTTGTTGTGGCGACCATTTTAATGGCAGTCGACCTATTGGTGTTTGTGATTGTTGATGTATTTGTTGCAGGGCTGTTAATTGTCATTGATGTGTTTGTATTTTTGCTGTTGGGCGCATTGAGTGTGGCTGGTTATGCAGCTATGTTGGCTGTGGTTGTGATACCGTTGGCGTTGATTTATAAATATTCGCAAAAGCAAAAAATATCTGCCGACGCTGACTATAAATAATGCTGGTCATGAACCACTAAAATTCCTACAAGAGCATAGAAGGACATTCTATGCTCGACATTTTTAAATATATAAAACCTGCTCTGTTTAAGCTAGAGCCTGAACAAGCCCATAAAGCCGCCATTGTGGCGTTGAAAATGGGGCTTGCGCCGAATGGTCGTTTGTCTAATGACGGGCTGAACCAGCGGGTTTTTGGCTTGGATTTTGACAATCCGATTGGTGTGGCGGCAGGGTTTGACAAAAATGCCGAAGTGCCGAATGAGATTATAAAAGTCGGGTTTGGGTTTGCTGAAATTGGCAGCGTGACGCCCAAGCCGCAAGCTGGTAATGCCAAACCGCGGGTGTTTCGAGTGCCTGAGCATTTGGGTATGATTAACCGCATGGGCTTTAACAATGATGGCCATGCAGCGGTGCTGGAGCGTATGCGCAATGTGCGGATGAATAAGACGTCTGGGCAAATTGGGGTGAATATCGGCGCCAATAAAGACAGTAATGATTTTATTGCTGATTATGAATTGGGCATTGAGATTTTTTACAATGTTGCTGATTATTTTGTGGCTAATATTTCCAGCCCCAACACCCCTGGGTTGCGTGCCTTGCAATCTAAAGAAAGCCTTGCGCAATTGGTGGAGCGGATTTGCGACAAACGTGACGAAATGCAAGAAAAATTACATAAATATGTGCCAATAATTTTAAAAATTGCGCCTGATTTAACTGATGAAGATATTGCTGACATTGCGGCGATTTGTTTGGAGTCTGAGCTTGATGGGGTGATTGTTTCTAACACCACCATTAGACGCGATTTTATTGCGGGGCATTTGCATGAGAATGAGGCGGGCGGCTTATCGGGCAAACCGTTATTTGAGTTTTCGACCCATATGTTGGCGCGGTTTTACCTAGCGACGGGCGGCAAAATACCGCTGATTGGTACGGGCGGTATATATGATGGGGCGAGTGCTTATGCCAAAATTTGTGCGGGTGCGACATTGGTGCAATTATACTCCTGCCTGATTTATAGCGGCACGGGCATTATTGATGATTTGCGCCAAGGCATATTGGATGGGCTTAAGCGTGATGGCTTTGATACGATAGAGCAAGCGGTTGGTAGCCAAGCTGGATTTTGGGCGGATAAGGAAATTTAACATGACAGTGACGATTTATCACAATCCTAGATGCAGCAAATCGCGTGCGGCGCTAAAATATCTTGAAGATGAAAAGGTAGAGTTCGAGTTGGTGACTTATTTGGATGCTGGTTTGACGGCTGATAAAATAACTGACATTTTGCAGGCGCTTGATGTGAAAGCCAAAGATGTGATGCGTAAGGGTGAAAAAGTCTATAAAGAATTGGGGCTGGGCAATGAGGATGACGAGGCAAAATTAATTGCCGCCATTGTAGCCAACCCGATATTGCTGGAGCGGCCAATTGTGGTTAAGGACGACAAAGCGGCGATTGCGCGGCCGCTTGAAAATGTGATGGCTTTGTTTTAGAAAGCTTCGGCTTTTAATTTGGGTATACGGCTGTGCAAGGTGATACCGCGGGTGAAGAGCATAATGGCGTATGCCGCCCAATGGCCATGATTGCCGAATAATTCGACCAGAATAAACCAAGATATAAAATAAACGGCTAGGCTGATTAGCATCATATTGCGCATGTCAGCGCCTCTTGTTGCGCCTAGAAATACACCATCTACGGTATAGCACCACGCGCCAATGATGATCGCAATGGCAGGCCAGAATAGATAATCCATCGCGGCAGATCGCACCTCGGCATCTTGACTTAAGAAATTGACCAATTGCTCGCCAAATAACAAGGTCAGCACCACCAAAAATGCTGCCATAGCGAACGCCCAACCCAAAGATAATTTAAACACACGGTCAAATATTTTATTGTTTTTTGCGCCGACCGATTGGCCGATAAACACTTCGCTTGATGTGGCAAAACCATCTAAAATATAGGCAAAAAGCACAAGAAATTGCAACAATATGGCATTGGCAGCGAGCAGAGTATCGCCCATATTACCACTTTGCACGGTGAACCAAGTGAGGCTAGCCAGCAGAGCCATTGAACGGATGAGGATGTCGCGATTGACGTTGAACATGCGCAATAATTTAGCACGATCGAGAAATTCGACACGTGGGATTTTGAAAAATTGCGGTTTATATATAGCCAAAATAATGGTGATGGAAATGGTGAAGGCGACCAATTCGGCCAACGCGCTTGCCCACGCCACGCCTGCCACCGCCAGGTTGAGCACAAATACAAAATATAGGTTAAGCGCTATATTGGAAATGTTTAAGACCAGCTGAATGAGCAAGCCAAGTTTGGCGCGCCCCTGCCCCATCAACCAGCCTAAAATGACATAATTCATCAAGGTGAAGGGTGCGGCTAAGGCACGTATTTGGTAATATTCGCTTGATAGGCGTTGCACATCGGCACTGGCATCGCTCCAGTAAAACATGATGTCTATCACCGGTTGGCGCAATAAGATGATCGCCACACCAATGGCAAGGCCGACCAATAAGACGCGGAGAAAAATGGCTGCCAACTCGGTTTTGTCACCTGCGCCTTTGGCTTGCGCCGTAAAGCCCGATGTGCCCATACGGAAAAAGCTGAGCGAGCCGAATATCAACCCAAATATCATGCCGCCGAACGCCACTGCGCCAGTTGCTGCCGCGCTGCTAATGCCGCCAGCCAATTGCGCATGGCCAATCACCGCCATATCGGTCAAGCCGACCAAAGGTGTGGTGATGTTGGACAGGATGACGGGTATGGCAATGGTCAGGATTTGTTTGTGACCGAAATTTTCAAATGTTAGACTTTGACTCATTATAATGTCACCTTGGCATGGGTTGTTTTGTCAATGTCGCAAATTTCGACCGATAGGATTATTGACTGCAAATTGAGCGTCTCAAGCGCGGTCAAAATCTCACCCGAAAGTTGGGTTTTTTGTGCATCATTGCGGCCGATCATAATGCGCAAAGTCACGTGGATGAAACTGTGTTTGTCGGCGCGGATTTGATAATCATCAAACGCTGTGGCGCGTGAGCGAATGTCTTGTGGGTCGAACAGATCAGATTCGATGGCCGCTTGATGAACCACCGCAATTAATGCTGATGGTTCAACTGATTTTTGTAGGTTTTTTGAATATTCGATAATGCAATGTGGTATTTCAACTTCCCCCTACTGTTGTTAGCTCATATCTGCGCCTGATAGGGCTTTTTCGATTAAGGTTTTTGTGGCTTTGATGCCGTAGAGCGCGGCGAAACCACCGAAGCGTGGGCCTTGGCTTTGGCCGAGAAGGATCTCATATAGAGCCTTGAACCAATCGCGTAGGTTTTCGAAATTATGTTCTTTGCCGATAGCAAAAACTTCGGTCATGATGTCGCTGGGGCTTAGGTCTTCTGGCATTTTTTCCAAACGCTTGGCAAGGTCTTCTAAGGCGGTGCGTTCTTGATCGGTTGGGGTGCGGAATTTTTTGGTGGGTTTGACAAAATCTTCGTAATAAGTCAGGGCGTAGCTGATTAATCTATCTAATAATGGATAGGTTTCGGCATTGGCTTCTACGCCATCAATTGGTTTGACATAATTGCGAATGAAGCCCCATAGGGTGGCTTTGTCATCGACATTGGCGACGCTGACAAGATTGAGCAACAGCGCAAAACTTATGGGCATGTTTTCTTTGGGCAGGTTGCCATTATGCACGTGATAGGCGGCATTGCTTAGCTTGTCTTTTGGTTCTTGAGCGTCATACTTATCTAAAAATGTGATGTATTCATCGACGGCTTTAGGGATGACATCGAAGAATAATCTTTTGGCCTTGCGCGGGCTTTGGAACATGTAATATGACAGGCTTTCGGGCGTGGCATAGCGTAGCCAATCTTCCATCGTCAGGCCATTGCCTTTGGATTTGGAGATTTTTTTGCCTTCTTCGTCTAAGAATAATTCGTAAGAAAAACCGACGGGTGGGGTTTTGCCGAGGGCGCGGACGATGCGGGAAGAGAGGATAACGCTCTCGCTTAAATCTTTGCCAGCCATTTCGTAATCGACGCCTAAGGCTGCCCAGCGCATGGCCCAATCGGCTTTCCATTGCATTTTGCAAGCACCACCTGTGACAGGTAGTGTGATTAGCTCGGCTGTTTCTGGGTCTTTATAGGTGATTGTGCCTTTGGCTAGATCCTTTTCGACCACTGGCACTTGCAATACGATGCCTGTGCGGGGGCAGATGGGTAGGAATGGGCTGTAGGTGGCGCGTCTCTCTTCGCCTAATGTTGGCAGGATGATGGCCATGATGTCATCGAATTTTGCGAGCATTAGCAGCAAAGTTTTATCCATCATGCCTGATTTATAGCATTGGGTGGCGCTCATGAATTCATAATCAAAACCGAAGCTGTCGAGGAATTCTTGCAGGCGTTGGTTATTATGTTCGGCGAAGCTTTTATTGGTGCCGAACGGGTCTTTGACTTGGGTGAGTGGCAAGCCTAGCTGGGTGGCTAGCATGTCTTGGTTGGGCAGGTTGGTTGGGACTTTGCGGAAACCGTCCATATCATCTGAGAAGCATATTAATCTTGTGGGGCGGCCAGTTAATAGCTCGAACGCGTGGCGCACCATGGTGGTACGTGCCACTTCGCCAAATGTGCCGATATGTGGCAGGCCTGAAGGGCCGTAACCTGTTTGAAAAACTACGGGTTTTGACTTGTCTGAACCTAGCTTATCGAGACGTTTTATAAGGTTTTTAGCCTCTAAATAAGGCCATGCTTTGCTGTCATTTGCGACATTTTTAAGCTCTTGCTGTAGGTCAGACATGATTGTCTCCTTAGGTTTTTATTTCCCCTCTTTCATCATAAAAAAAAGCCCAAAAGTCAATATAATATTGGTTTTGAGCGCATTATACGTGTATTTTGCATTTTATGGTTTGCATTAAATCGGTTTAAGTATAGCTTGAGCAGAACAAAAGATAAACAAAGAATCAGTTTTGCCCCAAAGCCAGCCTGCAAATTCGCCTCCGACTGATGAGGCCAAACCATCGCTCAACAACTGCCCGATTATGCTGAATAATGGCATAAAAGCTTTGTTGATTGATGAAGATGGCAGCATTGAAAATCTGGATGCATTTGATGCCTTAATGCGGCTTAAAACCAAGCCGCATTTGGTGGTGCATAGTGTGTTTACCATTGATCGGTTGGCGCGGTTTTCTAGCAAAAATGGCAATGGTTTGTTTACGGCGGCGATTAATGTGGCGCATTTTGATGTGCTGGAGTTGTTTGCGTTTATTCACCCGACTGTATTTGTGCGGCCATCGATTGGTGGGTTACTTGACGCTTTGGGCATTGAAAACTCTGAAAGTTTGGAAGAGCAGGCGATAAAATTGCATGAAGTGGTGGGCATTATGCTGAATAGTTGCTCGCCGCAGCAGATTAACAAAGCCGGTATTAGTGACCCACGGCAAGCGCGGCAATTGGCGCAGGCTATGCATTTGGCGGGTTGGGTTTGGGGTGCGCCGATATTGGAGCAAATGGGAGCTGAGGTTCATGATCGGCCTGAGGTGGCGCATGACAGTACGGGGGTGAATATATGGGCGCGGTTGCCGAATTGGGAAGAATTTGCGCCACGGCCACCTGCGGGTAGTTTGGAAGTTAGCGCCAAGGAAGCTGTGGATTTATTGACGCGGTTTACGGGTAAAGATGCCGAAATACGTGAAGGCCAGCAGAAATATGCGGCCGAGGCTAGCAAGGCATTTAATGCGCGGGAGAGTGACCAACACCCGCATATTGTGTTGGGTGAAGCGGGCACTGGTATTGGCAAAACTTTTGGTTATTTGGCGCCAGCTTTGGCGTGGGCGCGGAAGAATGACGGCAAGGTGCAGATTTCGACTTATACCAAGGCGTTGCAGCGGCAGATTGACCAGCAGTTGATTCATATTTATCCGAATGTGCAATCTAAACAGGCCTCGACGGTTATTCGCAAGGGGCGCGAGAATTATATGTGCCTGCTGAATTTTGAGGAATGGGCTGGTAAGGCGATTCACCAAAAAGGTGCGCAGGCTGTGGTAGCGGGTTTGTTGGCGCGTTGGGGGATGAATACTTTGGATGGCGATATGGTTGGTGGGGATTTGCCGAGTTGGCTATTGCCATTGCTGACCCATCGGGCGCAAGATGGGGCTAACCGTTTGAGTGTTAACCTGACTGATACGCGCGGGGAATGCATTCATGGTGCCTGCCCGCATTATGGCAAATGTTATATTGAAAAAAGCAAGCGCCGTGCCAATCGTGCTGAATTGGTAATTAGCAACCATGCTTTGGTGATGCATACCTTGGCTTATGACGGATTTATGAAGCAGCATAACAGCGCGAAGCCGCAGCTGGTGCAGATGGTTGATGGCGAAGAGGTTGAACCGCAACGGCCGCGGTTGGTATTTGATGAGGGGCATCATTTGTTTGATGCGGCGGATAGTTGTTTTGCGGCGCATTTGACTGGGCTTGAAATGGCTGAATTGCGGCGTTGGTTGCGCGGGGCTGAAACGGGCACATCGGGTGGGCGAACGCGCGGGTTGAAATCGCGACTTGAAGAGTTGATTTATGATGATGATAGTGGCATGGAGGCCTTGGCTGACGTGTTGCATAATGCGATGAAATTGCCTGCGCCGCGTTGGAATGCGCGACTGAGTGAGAATATGGCTGAGGGGCCTGCTGAGGCGTTTTTGGGTGTGTTGCGGGGGCAGGTTTATGCCCGCGCTAAAGCTAACCATAGTTATGATTTAGAGGTGGATTGTTATCCGCTGGTTGATGGGGTATTGGCGGCGGCGGAGAATTTGCGTGAGGCTTTGACGGCGATTGTGATGCCGCTTAAGGCTTTGTGCAATCGGCTTTCGCGCAAATTGGTTGATGAGGCGGAGAATTTAGAACCTGCGCAAAAGGCCAAGCTTGAAGCGGCGATTACGGGCATTGAGCGGCGCTCGATTATGCAAATTCCGATGTGGATTGAAATGCTGAAACAGCTTGAGGTTAGTGCCAAGGTGATTGAAGTTGTGGGGCAATATCACCCTGATTTTGTGGATTGGTTTCACATTCATCGGCGGTTTGGTAAGGATTTTGATGTGGGTATGTATCGGCATTATATCGACCCGAGCAAGCCGTTGGCTAAATATATATTGTCCGAAACTGATGGGGTTCTTATTACCTCGGCGACTTTGCGTGACCATGTTGATGACATTACGGCGATTGACAATAATATTGTTAATCTGACTTCCGACAATAACAATCTACTTGATTGGCGAAGTGCTGAAAGTCGTACGGGGGCGAGCCATTTGCCTGTGCCTGCTTATCGGTTTTCATGTGACTCGCCGTTTGATTATGCCAAAAATACTGACATTATCATCATTCAAGACATTAATCGGGATAACCCTGAACAGGTGACCGCGGCGATGCAGGCTTTGTTTATTGCTGCGGGTGGCGGGGGGCTTGGGTTGTTTACTGCCATATCGCGTTTGCGGCAGACCTATGACAAGCTGATATTGCCGATGAGTGAAAAAGACATTCAGCTTTATGCGCAACATGTTGACCCGTTGGATATCGGCACTCTGATTGACATGTTTCGTGCCAATAAAAATAGTTGTTTATTGGGCACTGATGCGGTGCGTGATGGGGTGGATGTGCCTGGTGAAAGCCTGCGCTTGCTGGTTTATGACCGTGTGCCTTGGTTGCGACCATCTATTT
Source organism: Alphaproteobacteria bacterium (assembly GCA_002400495.2). Taxonomy (GTDB): domain Bacteria; phylum Pseudomonadota; class Alphaproteobacteria; order Rhizobiales; family OSC116; genus OCS116. The sequence continues at coordinate 75,500 of NVQL02000015.1, forward strand.
TGGAGCGTGCGCGCAAGGCGGAATTTGGTGGCAACCAATATGCTGATATGATGACGCGGTTTAAATTGAAACAAGCGTTTGGGCGATTGATCCGCCGTGCCGATGACAAGGGGGTTTTTGTGATGCTCGACAAGCGCATGCCGACGCGTTTGCAGACGGCTTTTCCCAAAGATGTGACGGTGCATAAGATTGGTTTGAAAGAGGCGGTTAGGCTAATTGCTATTAAATTAAATCAAAATAAAGACTTGAATTAACTACAGAATTTAACGAAAAAATCAGAAATTGCCACTAGAGTGACCTTAGAGTTTACTATTAGTGAGATTTTTTATGCGATTTTTAGCCTTGGACAGTTGGCGTGGTGTTTGTGCCGTGCTCATCACCCTTTATCATTTGCCTGTCTTGTTCCATTTTAGTGGCAGCGATTTTATGCATGGCACTTATATGGCGGTTGATTTTTTCTTTGTGCTGTCGGGTTTTGTGATCACACATAGTTATTTTAAGAAGGTCAATAAAATTAGCGATCTGGTTGGGTTTATCATCAGGCGGGTGGCCCGTTTGTGGCCGTTGCATGTGTTTATGCTGGTGATGCTGATTGGATATGAATTTTTGCTATTGGGCGCGACCAAAGCGGGCATTGACTCACCGCGCGAGATTTTTGATCACCGCACCAGCATTGAGGCGATTTTTAGTAATGTGTTTTTTCTGCATAGTATGGGCTTGCATGATACGAACACTTGGAACTTGCCGAGTTGGAGCATCAGTGTTGAATTTTATACCTATATGGTGTTTGCATTGATGGCGGTGACGGTTAAAAAAATCTGGTATGCGGCTTGTATATTGGTGGTTGGATTGTCTGCCGCTGTGCTTATTTATATTAGCCAAGACAATGGCATGTATATTGACTGGGCTTATGATTTTGGTTTTTTTCGTTGTGTTATGGGGTTTTTCTCTGGTTCGATTGCCTATGGTATTTATATGAAAATCAGCCGAAATGGTGAGAGAAAATTGCAATATGCCAGTTTGTTTGAGGTTTTGGCAGTGATTTTGGTGGCATATTTTGTGACTTTCCAATCCAAAACCGCATTGAATATGTTGGCACCGAGTGTGTTTGCATTTACCATTATCATTTTTGCTTATGAAGGTGGGGCTTTGTCGCAATTGATGAAAATTAAGCCGATTAATGTATTGGGCAAATGGAGTTATTCTATATATCTAACGCATTTTTTGCTGATTCAAATCGTGATGTCATTTATTGTGGTGTTTGAAAAAGTATTTAAAATCAACCTGAAGCAAGAGATTATGTTTTTTGGCGATGCTAAATTTGTGGTTGATTTTGGCAACATGGCATTTAATGATTTATTGGCGTTGGGTTATTTGGTGGTCACTTTGGGTGTATCGGCGTTGACTTATAAATATATTGAGCTTAAAGGCCAGAAATGGATTAATGGCTTTGCCGCTAAGAAGCAAAAACTCAAGCTATGCCTGCGAAATAGTGCCATCACCAAATGCCATGTCTAATGTAAGCGGTGATGTGGGAATGTCGCCTTTGATGATTTTGGGTAATTCGACTCGTAACGCTGGCGGAATGATGTTTTCTGTGGTGATTTTAAGCTCGTCGGCTGACCACCATTTAAAACCGACCATAAAGCCTAATTCCTCTTCGGTCAGGCCTTGGGGTATAATGTCATCAGCGGCTATTTCGCGCTTCATATGGGCCAGCATATAGGTATGGTGCGCGGTGCGATGTTTGCCATTATATACAACTTCATTTTGGCCTTGCCAAATGATGGGGCCGACATTTATATCGTCGGCTGTCAGACCCGATTCTTCATAGGCTTCACGCATTGCGGCTTCGAGTAATGTTTCGCCTTCATCAATGCCGCCACCAATGGTTTCCCAATGGTTGTCTAAGCGGCCAAAGCCAGGTTCGTAAATATCTAGGCCTTCATAACGGCTTAAAAGTGTTTCATTTTTGTCATTTAAAATAAGCAATCTGACTGATTTTCGAACGCGCATAAGTTTGCCTTGCTAAGCTAAAAGATAGTATTATGGTGATAAAATATTTTATTCATAAAACATCGATTCTCAATGCAAAAGCAAGTGAAATATAAATTTAAAAACCTGCCTGAAGCCGCACGAAAACACGTGCGGCTATTTCAAGTTCACCAATTTTTTACTTTAGGTGCCGTGGGCATCACTATGGTTATTTTGGTATTGTTGTTGCAAGAGCGCGGTTATAATTTGTTCGACATTGCCATTTTAATGGGCACTTATTCGGCTGCAACATTGTTGTGTGAACTGCCACTTGGTGGCTTGGCCGATGGCATTGGCCGTAAGCCTGTTTTCATCGTCTCACTGTTGGCTAATATTGTTAGTGTTTTGGTGCTGCTTTTTTATCAATCTTATATCTCTGCCCTTATAAGTTTTGCGTTGTATGGCGTTGGCCGCGCGCTTAGTTCTGGCACTATGGATGCTTGGTATATAGAGACATTTAACAGGCTAGCCCCACGATTTGGCACTGTGCCAATATTGGCAAAAATGCACTTTGCAGGCGCAACGGGGCTTGCTATTGGTGCCGTTGCGGGCGGTTTTATGGCTGATTATTTTGGCCCAAAACTCGCGGTATATGGGTTTGGTATTTATGATGCACCGCTTATGGGGGAGCTAGCCATTACATTATTTGTTCTGTTTTTCAACCTTGCGCTGATTAAAGAAGATCGTCATCCGCTCAATCGGCAAGTGATAAAATCAGGTTTTACCAATGTGCCTTTGATGATTAAAGACTCGTTTCATTACGCGTCGCGGCATCATATTGTATCCATTCTTTTGGTATCTATAGGACTGGCAAGTGCGGCTTTATTTGCGCTCGAAACTTTTTGGATACCGTTTGCTAAGCCGATGATTGATAGTGAATTCGCGGTGGTTTTCATTGGCATTATTAGTGGGGTATACTTCTTTTCGATGGCCATTGGCGCGGCTTTTTCTGAGCCTGTGGTGAATATATTTAAAGGCCATAATGCCAAAGCATTGGCTTTTTTGGTGGTGCTTTCTGGGTTGCTTTTTATTGGCCTATCACTGACCAACAATATTTATATTTTCATTGTGGTGCTGTTTGCGCTTAATAGCATATTGGGGGCGCAAAATGCGCCTGGGGAAAGCCTGTTTCATGATTATGTGCCTGATAATAAACGCTCGACCTTATTGTCATTGCAATCGGTTATCGGGCAAGTGGGTGGATTGCTGGGTGTAATAAGCTTGGGTTATATTGCAGAACAATTTGGCATTGCCACAGCTTGGCAATTGGGCGGGGTGATTGTGATTATTGCTGGCTTGGTTTTGTTGGTTTTGCCAAAACGTATGGCGAATACGCCTGTGGTTAGCCATGATATGGGGGGAAATAATGAAGACTAATTATAAATTTAAAGACCTACCGATTGCAGCCCGAAGGCATGTGAGGATTTACCAATTTCAGCAGTTTTTAAGTTGGGGCGGGTTTGGCATCACTATTGTTGTGTTGGTTTTATTGCTGCAAGAGCGCGGTTTTAACTTGTTTGACATTGCGATTATCACTGCCACATATTCTGGTACAGCTTTATTGTTTGAACTGCCTTTGGGCGGTTTGGCTGATGGCATCGGCCGCAAGCCTGTTTATATATTGGGTGTATTTGCTGACATTGCCGGGCTTTTAACTCTGCTGTATTTTCGTTCATTTGAAGCTGCGGTTGCTAGTTATGCATTTTATGGGTTTGGGCGGGCTTTGTCATCTGGCAGTTTGGACGCTTGGTATATTGAGACGTTTCATAAATTAGCACCTAAATTTGGCACGGTGTTGATATTGGCCAAAGTTCAATTTGGTGGCGCCATTGGTTTGGCAATTGGTGCTATATTTGGTGGGCTTATCGCCGACTTTTTCGGCTCGTATATGCACACTATTGGTTATGGAAAATATGATGCGCCGTTGATTGCTAATTTTATCGTGTCTATTTTTATGCTTTTTTATACCATTTTGGTGATTAAAGAAGATGGCCGCCCGTTCAACCGACAAGCTATAAAAAATGGCTTTGCTAATGTGCCGATTATATTGCGGGACTCGCTTAAATATGGTTTGGGGCATCAAATAGTTTTGGTTTTGTTGGTGTCTGTTGGTTTTAGCTCGCTGGCATTTTTTGTGCTTGAAACGTTTTGGATTCCGTTTGCAAAACCCATGATTGGAAGCCAATATGCGGTTTCGATCATTGGCATCATCACCTCGATATATTTCTTTTCGATCGCCATTGGGGTTAGTTTTTCAACGCCATTGGTTGCGCTATTTAAAGGGCAAAATATCAGGGCGCTTATTTTTATCGTTGTGCTTTCTGGGATGTTTTTTATTGGCCTTTCTTTTGCGACCAATATATATATTTTCAGCTTGGTTTTGTTTGCGCTTAACGCGGCCAAAGGCGCAAGTGGCGCGCCGCGGGATAGCCTGTTTCATGCCTATGTACCTAATAATAAGCGCTCTACATTATTGTCATTACAATCGCTTGTTATGCAAGTTGGCGGCTTGGTGGGCATGCTGGGCCTCGGCTTTGTTGCCGAAAAATATAGCATTGCGACAGCTTGGCAATTTGGTGGGAGTATAACTATAATCTCTGGCCTTGTTTTGCTGGTTTTGCCGAAGCGCATGGAAAATACGCCTGTTGTAGGGCGTGATGATGCGGATTGATTACGAGCTTAAAGACCTGCCGCTTGAAGCGCAAAAGCATTCGCGAATTTTTCGCATTCATCGGTTTATAGATGCGGCGAGTGTGGGGTTTTTTGCTGTCATTATCTTGCTGCTGTTGCAAAGCCGCGGGTTTGGATTGTTTGATATTGCGGTGCTTTTGGCGGTGTTTTCAGGAACAAGTTTAGTGCTTGAATTGCCGCTGGGTGGTTTGGCCGATGGCATTGGCCGCAAGCCAGTTTTTATGCTGTCAATTGTGGCGTTTCTATTGAGCATTCTCACCTTAATTTTATTTGAAAGCTATTGGCTCACCATGTTGAGTTTGGTCTTTATGGGGCTTCGCATGGCACTTGTGTCTGGCACATTGGCGGCATGGTTTGTCGAAAAATTTAATCGGCTTGCGCCTGAATTTTCTACCCAACCTGTTTTGGCTAAAAACCAATTTGCAATGTTAATGGGGCAAGCAATTTCTTCGGTGGCGGGCGGTGTTATTGCTGATTTTTATGGATCGAGCTTTATTGATTATGGCATCGGTAAATTTGAACTGCCGTTGGTTGGGGCGTTTATTCTTGGTATTGTTGTTTTCATTTATACGCATTTTTTGATTATTGAGGATCGGCATAAAATTGACCTTGTGTTGATTAAAAGTGGGTTTTCTAATTTGGGTCATATCATTTATGATTCAGGAATATATGGTTTTAAACATCGTTTCATACTACTCATGTTGGTTGGCACCACCTGCACGAGCCTGGCTTTATACACCTTTCAAACCTTTTGGGTGCCGTTTGTGAAACCCATGTTAAATGATGGATATGCAGCGTCAATTATTGGCATTCTAACCTTTGGCTATTATAGTTCCCAAGCCTTCGGTTCGATGATTGCGGCCCCTGCCATTCGGCTTTTTAACGGTGATGTTGCCAAAGCATTGGCGGGTTTGACATTCATTTGTGCTTTGTGCCTTATCGGCATCTCGTTCACGACGCATATCTATGCATTTATAGTGATGCTCGCGCTGTACACTCTATTTGTTGGGTCAACTAGCTCACCCCATAAAAGTATTTTCCATGAGCATATACCCGATGACAAACGCTCGACTTTGTTGTCGCTTGAAGCGCTGATGGCACGGCTAGGCGGCCTTGTTGGGCTTTTATTCATTGGCTATATTGCTGATGAATTCTCCATCGCAACGGCTTTTAAGGCTGGCACTATATTCATTTTTGCGGCAAGCTTTTTATACTATATTTTGTCTCGACGCATACGCAACATTAGCAATCACTAATATTTGATATGCAATTTATTGCTAATGGCTTATAGTGCGGTTATGGAATTAGAAAATTACAGATTATATATATTTATTGGCTTGGTGGCATTGCTTGGTATGGCCGAGTTTGCTTTGCCGATTTATAAAGACCGTGCGCATACATTATGGCGTTGGACGACCAATTTTGGCCTGTCTTTTTTCAGCACTGCGATTGTTAGGTTTATGTTTCCGTTTTTGGCGGTTGGGTTCGCGCAACTTATGGCGTCTGAAGGCATTGGGCTGTTTAATTGGTTGCAATTTAATGATTATATTGTGTTGTTTGTCAGTGTATTACTGCTGGATATGGCGATATATTGGCAGCATGTTTTGGCACATAAATGGCCACTTTTATGGCGTTTGCATAAGGTGCATCATAGTGACCAGCAGATGGATGTTTCGACCGCTGTGCGGTTTCACCCGTTTGAGATTATTTTCAGCATGTTGTATAAATTTGTGGTGATTGCATTGATTGGTGCCTCGCCGATGGCGGTGATATTGTTTGAGCTTATTCTGTCATCGGGGGCGTTGTTCAATCATAGTAATATTCGCATTTCTAAGGGATTGGATAAGCTGCTGCAATATATTATCGTCACGCCGAATATGCACCGCATTCACCATAGCGACAAGCGGGTTGAAACTGATAGTAATTATGGGTTTTCAATTAGCTTGTGGGATCGGTTATTTGCCAGCTATACGGCGAATTATGATGCCGATAAGGATATTGACATTGGTTTGAAAGAAAGCGTTGACCAGCCGACATATAATTTTTTGTGGAGTTTGAAATTTCCATTTAAGAAGAAATAACTTAAATATCATCGGCGAAATAGGCCGCGAAAATCTCTTCGTAACGGCCTGATGCCCATAGGTTCACTAAGGCTTGATTGATCCAATCTCGCAGAAATAAATTGCCTTTATGTAGGGCAATGGCAGCACCTTGACCGAAAAATCGTGTTTCATAGAAATCACCCCTGGCGAATTTGCAACAGGCTTGGCTGTTTTTGCCGTTCAGCCAATTTTGGCTGGTGATGGCATCTGCAAACACTGTCATCACCTTGCCGTTTTGCAATTTACCCAGCGCGATGTTTAAGTTGGCAAAGCTCAAAATATTAGTTTGTGGGAAAAACTCCAGAATATATGCCTCGTGACCGCTACCCGAAACCACGCCGATATTTTTATGGCGCAAAGCGTTCAAATCCACCGTTTCAAGAATGCTATCTTGGCGGATGATAAAACGTGCGGGCGTGTCGTAATATTTTTGACTCAATTCAAATTGTTTGAGATTTTGCTGAGAAATGGCCAAAGAAGCAATGGCAAAATCGGCTTTGTCATTCGTAATGTCAGATTTTAAAGCTTTCCAATTTTTGGCAATGATTTGACACGATAGATTCAACTCTAGGCATAGGGCTCGGGCAATGTCGATGTTAAAGCCTGTTATGCGGCCTGTTTGATCGCGATAATTAAATGGCGGATAATCTTTACCGACCAAAATGCGATAGGTTCGCTGGGGCAAGGGTTTTAGATTCGGCTTGATATAATGGCCATAACCAATGACTGATGGTTTTATTTCGGCGGTTGCGACGCCATTTAAACACAAAAAGATATTTATTGTTAAAAATATTTTAAAAAATTTATTCATGTTGTTTTAACTATTAAGCCCTCGCTTTTTATGTTCAAGATTTGTTTATATTGGATATTTTTGACAATTTCAAAACATAAATATATCGGCTAGAGCACTCATAAGTTGCATTAACCATATTCTGCTCTCTGGTTGGTTTTAAGCTAGCGAAACTAAATCATATACTTCGAATCATCCATTTTTACTTTGCGATTATATGCCTTTTACCGAAAATAACACCGCCACGGCTCACCTCTTTCCTGAATTACGAGATTTATTGTTGAGTGGCAAGCTGATTAGTGCAAAGGCCTATGACAATTGCGAACAACAAGCCAAGGCACATGGCCAAAGCATAGAGGAATATCTGTATAAAAGCGGGCTAATTCCACATCAAATATTGCAACAGGCCATTGCCATTTCGCAAAATTTATCGCTTGAATTTGTTGATGGAAAAGCCGTAAATAACCCTTATTATGTAAAACAGACATTGTGTGAAATCAATGGCTATAATCTAATTGAGAATTATAAGCCGCTCAATGAAATATATTCATCAAATCTAGAAAAACCGTATATAAAATTCGCCACTGCGCGTGATTTTCGTGATTTATTCATTCGGCAAAATAAAAATACTCTCATTCATCAATCGGTACATTTTTTGGCTGACAAAACGCCCAACTTGGCCGCCAAGTTTGGCATGCATATAGGGCAAAAAATCGTGGTTATTGGCTTATTGTTGGCCGCCATTATGGCAACAATTATTTGGCCTGAATTCGGTTATTATTATATAAGTATCATACTTTCTTGTGTATTTTTATTTGCTTCATCGGTTAAAATCTATAGTTTGTTTTTACCAAAAACTGCCAATGTACGGGCCAAACTCGATGACAATGATGAGAGCTATTTGGATGTGCTTGTTGATAAATTGCCTGTATATTCGATTCTTGTACCGTTATTTAAAGAAGAGAAGCTGATCAAACAACTGACATCTAATTTGCTTAAATTAAACTACCCACATAGCAAACTTGATATAAAATTGCTATTTGAACAGGAAGACAAGGATACCATTGCGGCGGCGAAACGATTGAATTTACCCGAATGCTTTGAATTTATCATTGTGCCGCCGCATGAATTGCAAACCAAACCACGCGCGATGAATTTTGCCCTGCCGTTTGTGCGCGGTGAATATGTAACCATTTATGACGCGGAGGATAAGCCAGAGCCAGACCAATTGCTTGAAGCGATAGATAAATTTAAACGAGGCGATGACAAATTGGCATGCTTACAAGCTAGTTTGGAAATTGAAAATTGGAATGAAAATTGGATGGCACGGCATTTTTTCATCGAATATGCGACGCTTTTCAATCACTTTTTACCCGCTTTGGAATGGCTCGGCATTCCGCTGCCCTTAGGCGGTACATCTAATCATTTTAAAGTTAATATATTGCGTGAAATTGGCGCTTGGGATGCCCATAATGTCACTGAAGACGCGGATTTGGGCATTCGTTTGGCACTTTGTGGCTATCATTCAAATGTTTTAAACTCCGTCACTTTAGAGGAAGCCAATCACCGTCTTATTCCTTGGTTTAAGCAACGTACACGCTGGCTAAAGGGCTGGTTGCAAACCATTATTGTGCATAGCCGCCACCCTTCGAACCTATATCACGCCATTGGGCCGCTGCGATTTGCGGGTTTTCTGGCGCTGATGATGGGTATGTTATTTTCGTCACTTTTGCATCCGCTCATATTTGTTATGCCATTTGTAATTTATTACACATTTGATTTGGCTAGTGTTATGAATTCGACCTTACATATGAGTCTGTTTTTGCTAAGCTTTTCAACTTTGATTATTGGGTATGGAGCGGTGTTATGCTCTAATTATCAGGCGCTTGCGGAGTTTAAGCGGTGGCGCTTATTATTGACTTTATTGACCGCGCCGATTTATTGGTTATTGGTCTCGTTTGCGGCGTGGCTGGCCATTCATGAATATATTAGAAAACCTTTTTATTGGGCAAAAACCGAACATGGCGTGTCGAAATATTTAAATGATCAAGCGGCCGAGTGAAGCACATAAACAAGCAAACAATTAAATGTGATATAGGCATTTTTATATGGCAATTTCTGAATAACTTATTATGTTTGTCAGAATGTTAGCTTATGAAAAAGATATCACGCCGTTGGCGTTACAAAAATTCGTCGACCCCGATAAAACCGCCAAAGGCGATGATCGAGCGTTGGTGCCGCTTAAAAAGCTTGAAACTTTATGGATCAATACAGGTACATTGTGCAATATTACCTGCAGCCATTGCTATATATTGTCCAGCCCGACCAATGATGATTTGGTCTATTTTACCACAGACGAATTGGTGCGGTTGCTGGACGAGATTAGAAACCTGAATTTGGGCACACGCGAGATTGCCTTTACGGGTGGCGAACCATTTATGAACCCGCAAATGTGCGATATGTTGCAGCTGGTGCTTGAGCAAGGTTTTGACGCCTTGGTGCTGACCAATGCCACGCAGCCTATGCAGCGGCCAAAAGTGATGCAAGACCTGCTTGGGTTGCAAAAACAATATGGTGAGCAGCTGACATTGCGCATTTCGCTGGATCATCACTCGGCCGAATATCATGACAAAGAACGTGGCTTGGGCAATTTTAGCAAGGCGCTTGAGGGCATAGATTGGTTGAGTGAAAATGGCTTTACGCTCAACATTGCCGCGCGCTCTATTTGGAATGAAGACGAAATGCAAGCCCGTGCGGCTTTTGCCAAACTGATTGCAGAGCGCAATTATCAGATAGATGCCAATAGCGGTGCTGAATTGATTATTTTTCCTGAAATGGATGAACGGGTGGATGTGCCCGAGATTACCACTGATTGTTGGGATATTTTGAGCCTTGACCCGATGGATATGATGTGTGCAACCAGCCGCATGGTGGTACATCGTAAGGGTGAAGATGGGTTTAAGGTGTTGCCTTGCACATTGATCGCTTATGATGAGACGTTTGAAATGGGCGAAAGCTTAGAGGCTAGCCTGAGTGCCGATAAAGGCAATTTTAAAGCTGGTGCGGTGAAGCTTAACCACCAACATTGTGCAAAATTTTGCGTTTTGGGTGGTGGGTCTTGCAGTGCCTGAAAAGCCACGCAAATGAATGCGTGGCTCGTCGGTTATATCTAACCGTTTACATTTTAAGCTTGGCTTTCATGTTGCGGTGAATGTTACATCTATATTCTAAGCCCATACCTGCAATGACAGTGATGGTTTCGGACTCGCCTTTTTTTAGTGTCTGGGTTGTCCAGCTGCCATCTAAGGCGGTGGCGGTATGTGGCGCGCCGTCTTTATTGGTCCAAGTGATTGTATCACCAACCTCTACGTTCAGCTCTGCAACTGAGAATTTAAAACTGGCAATGTCGATATTGTGGGTTTTGGCGTTGGCCGCGCTAACTGAGCCAAAGCTTATCATTACTATTGCCAGTATGGCTGCGAGTGCTTTTACGAATCTATTCATATATTTCCCTTTTTTTGTATTTTACTTGCTACCCAAATAAATATAAATAATTTTTTTACTTACACAATAAATAATTTTTTACTTAGACAACAGATTGTTTAACTGTCTTTGGTCTTGGTGGATACAAAGTATATAGCAAACAAAATCAATGCGAGGGCAATGAAGGCGTTGACACCAAGTGCCTCGTTTAAAAATACAATGCCCAACAGCGCGCCAACCACTGGCACCATGAAATTAATTTGCGACATGCGCGCTGCGCCCAATTTTGGCACCAGATAAAAATATATCCAGGTGGCCAAAGCGGTGGGGAAAATGCCTAAATAAACCGCGGCGGTTAATGAATGGAAGTTGGGCAAATTGCTAAGCAGTGGCGGG
>NVQL02000119.1 GCA_002400495.2 Alphaproteobacteria bacterium
CATGTCAGCATCATTAAAACAAGAGGCAAATTCATCAAACAAATCATGCAATCTGGTATAACGATGCGGTTGTACAATGGCGATGACATTGGCGCTAGACGCATCCCGCGCCGCCCGCAACACCGCGCTAATTTCAACCGGGTGATGGGCATAGTCATCAAAAAATGCCGCGCCATTCCACACGCCGGTTTTGGTAAAGCGGCGTTTCACGCCTTTAAAACCGGCCAACCCGATTTTAATCGCCTCAACACTGGCGCCCATATGATAAGCCACCGCAATCGCCGCTGTGGCATTGGCAACATTATGTTTGCCGGGCATGGGCAAACGCACTTGCTCAATCGATGTCACATCACCGGTTTTGCGGTCATGAATTTCAATATCAAACAAGCAATCGCCTTGCTTATAAGTCAGGTTAAAAAACCGCACATCAGCTTGGCGGCTTTCGCCATATGTCACAATGCGTTTATCCTCTATGCGGCCGATCAAAGATTGCACTTCGGGATGGTCAATACACATAACCGCAAAGCCGTAAAATGGCACTTTTTCTACAAAACCTTTAAACGCGTCTTTGAGCGTATCAAAATCGCCATAATGGTCTAAATGTTCGGGGTCAATATTGGTCACCACCGCCACTTCGGCCGGTAGCTTCATAAATGAGCCGTCGCTTTCATCAGCTTCGACCACCATCCATTCGCCACTGCCTAGCTTGGCATTGGTGCCATAATCATTGATAATGCCGCCATTAATCACCGAGGCGTCAAATTTTGCCGCCTCCAATATGCAAGCGATTAACGAGGTTGTGGTGGTTTTGCCATGCGTACCGGCCACCGTCACACAGCTTTTTAACCGCATCAGCTCGGCCAACATTTCAGCCCGACGCACAATCGGAATGTAACGCGCCCGCGCGGCGACCAATTCTTCATTGTCAGGCTTAATCGCCGATGAGACCACCAACACCGCGGCATCATCTACATTCTGTTCTTTATGCCCAACAATCACCTTAACGCCCATATCGCGCAAGCGCAGCACATTGGCATTTTCGCCTTGGTCACTGCCTTGCACAATATAACCTAAATTATGCAAAACTTCGGCAATGCCACTCATGCCAATGCCGCCAATGCCTACAAAATGTATGGCGCCCACTTCTTCTGGAGATCGCATATGCTACCCTATCCTATATATTTTTCGACCAAATCAGCGAGATTTTCCGCCGCCTTGGGTTGGCCTAAATTTTTGGCATTCTGTGCCGCCTGTGTCAATGGCTCAGATGCCTTCATCCAATCTTGTATTTTCCCCGCCAAATAATCAGCAGTAAATTCATCTTGCTTGCACAACCACCCACCACCAATATCAGCAATATTTTTGGCATTATTAGCCTGATCACCATCTAATGATCCCGGCAATGGCACCAATATAGAGGGTATACCAATATAACAAAGCTCAGCCACTGTCGTCGCCCCTGCCCTACCAATCACCAAATGGCTGTTCGCAATAAGCTTAGGCATATCACCAAAAAATGGCGCGATAATGGCATCCATATTCAACTCATCATAAAGCTTAATAAGCCGCTCAACACTATCTTGTCTCACCTGTTGCACAAGGTTTATTTTACCCCGAACGTCATCAGGTAGTTTCATCATCGCAGCAGGCAAAATATCATTAAATACCTGCGCCCCTTGGCTGCCACCAAACACCACAAGGTTAAACTTTTCACCAATAATGTAAGGCTTATATTGCGTGTCTTTTAACTCATGCACAATAGAACGTAACGGGTTACCAATAAACACCGCCTTATCACCAATCGCCTCTGCAAATTTTGTTTTCGGAAAACTCAACGCCACCCGCTGGCTAAATTTAGCCAGCAATTTATTCGCCCGCCCCAACACCGCATTCTGCTCATGCAAAACACTCGGCTTGCCACATAATTTACCCGCCATCATCGGCGCAAAACTCGGATAACCGCCAAACCCCACCACAATATCAATTTTTTTAGCGCGGATATAAACCACCGATTGCACCACGCCTCTCATGATTTTGTACAAAGCCTTAACCAACGATATCGGCGATTTAGAAAACACCGTCGCCCCATCAATCAGCTTCACTTCATGCGCAGGAAAGTTTTTAACAAACCGCAAACCGCGCACATCAGTTGCAAAATAAACATGATGCCCACGCCGCTTGAGCGTTTCGGCCAAAGCCTCAGCGGGGAATATATGCCCACCGGTTCCCCCCGCCGCAATGAGAATATTTTTCGCCCCCATCACTCAACCACCCTGTATTGATGATGATGCATGAAACCGCCCACCCACGGGCAAATGCCCCGCTTGCGGCCTACGGCGGGTTAACGCCAACAATAAACCAACGGTAATCGACATAGACAGCAAGGAAGATCCACCCGATGAAATAAACGGCAATGTCATACCCTTAGCGGGCAATATATTTAAATTCACCCCCATATTAATAAAAGCTTGCATACCAAACATCACGGTCAATCCAGTGATGGCAAGTTTTTTAAACATGTCTTCAATCACAAAAGCATGGCGCAAAAAGCTAAAAATCATCAATACATAAACCGCAATAATCAGCAAACAACCAATAATGCCAAATTCTTCACCAACCACCGCAAATACAAAATCAGTATGAGCATCAGGCAGCAAACTTTTCACGCTAGATTCGCCTGGCCCTTTGCCAAACCACCCACCTTGCATAAAGCTTTGCAACGCCATATCCACTTGGTATGTATCGCCCGATTCAGGGTCTAAAAACCGATCAATCCGCGAGGCCACATGGCTCATCGTATTATAAGCCACCACCGAGCCCGCAGCAAAAATCCCAGCCAATGCCGCAAAAATCCATAACGGCGCACCCGATAGAATAAACAAACAAAACCAAACCGCAGCAACCAACACCGTTTGCCCCATATCAGGTTGTAAAATCAGCAAACTAGCAAATGTAACAAACAATCCAAACGCCAACCAAGCCCCCTTCACGCCGGGGTATTTAATGCCCTGCGCAAACAACCAAGCGCTTAAAACCACAAATCCGGGTTTCACCACTTCAGAAGGTTGCAACGTCATAAACCCTAATGAAAGCCAACGGTTAGAACCCTTAATCGAAGCCCCCGATACAATCGCCACCACCATAAGCACCGCACCGCCAACAAATAAAATCAACGCGATAGATCGCAAAAACCGTTCAGATGAAATAAAACTGATCGACAACATTAAAAACAACGCAATCGGCATAAATTTAAGCTGCTTTTTAACAAAAAACATCTCATCAACACCAATTTTCGTCGCAACCGCAGGGCTAGCCGCCAGCGATAAAACCAACCCAACCACCATTAAGATAACGCAGGTCACCAACGCCAGCCGATCAACCGTCCACCACCATTCACTAAAATAACTACGATCTGTTCTGCTTAATAACATCAAACTCACCCAAACTAGATAGGCTTAGCGCCTAACTTTTTGGCCAATTGCTTAAACTGTTTGCCGCGCATTTCAAAATTCTCAAATTGGTCAAAAGAAGCAGCGGCGGGCGAAAGCAAAATAACCTTTAATCCATCCTCTGCATTATGCATGATATCAGTTAGGGCTTTGTTAACGCTCTCACTCATTTGTGAAAAAACTTCAAAATTTGCCACCCCAATCAATTGCCCGGCAAAGTCCTGCGCGCATTCACCAAACAAATAGGCTTTTTTAATTTTTTCCAGCGGTTTCAACAAGGGTTTTAGCCCGCCCTGCTTGGCACGGCCACCCGCCACCCAATAAATTTGCTCATAAGCGCCCAAAGCAGGTTTCACCGCCTCAGCATTGGTCGCTTTGCTGTCATTAATAAACAATATATCACCAAAATCACTGCTAATTTTACCAACCAATTCCATCCGATGCTCAAGACCTGAAAATCCATTCATCGCCTTAGCAATCACCGCATCATCAACCTTAAAATATTGCGCAATCATATATGTAATCGCCGCATTTTGCGCATTATGCACGCCTTGCAAGTTCGGCGCGTCACTTAAATCCAGTAACATTTTTCCGTTCGCGCTTATTTGCCCATTCTCACAATATATATCAGCCAGTCGGCCAACTGCCGATAGGCTTTTGGCATTATAATATTTAGCAAACCGCGCCCCAAATTCATCATCAACCCCAATAATCGCCAAATCATCCGCACCCTGTTGCACAAATATTTGCGATTTCACTTCAGCGTAATTCTCAATAGTTCCATGACGGTCAATATGATCAGCCGATACATTAATCAGCACCGATATATCAGGCGCAAATCCTTGTTTTTGCAAACTCGGCATCAAATCAATTTGGTAGCTCGAAAGCTCAACAACATAAATACGGTCTTGCACAATTTCAGGCATATCCAACACAGTGGTCGAACCAATATTACCACCCAAATGCGCATCGAGCCCAGCTTGGCGCAACACATGATGTATCAAACTGACAGTCGTTGATTTGCCATTAGTCCCCGTCACCGCCACAATTTTAGCACGCTTATCTTGCTTCACCGCCTGTAAAAGCAGCTCAACATCACCCATAATTCGCAAGTTCACCGCGTTGGCTTTATTCACCACCCAATGTGGTTTAGGGTGGGTGAGCGGCACACCGGGGCTTAATATCAAACCATCAAATTGGCTAAAATCTTCTGACACTAAATTTTTAACATGATGGCCAAGATCAATGGCATTTTGGCACGACACTTCATTGTCATCCCACAAGGTCACATCAGCGCCGGCATTTTCCAAAGCTAATGCAGTCGAAAGCCCGCTTATACCCAGCCCAAAAACCGCAAATCTCTGCCCACTGAATAAACGTAAATCTATCATATATCTCTAGCGCAGTTTTAGTGTCGCAAGCCCAACCATCGCCAAAATAACCGCAATGATCCAAAATCTAATCACAATGGTCGCTTCCGCCCAGCCCTTTTGCTCGTAATGATGATGCAATGGCGCCATGCGGAACACCCGCTTACCGGTTAATTTAAACGAAGCAACCTGCACAATCACCGACACAGTTTCCAATACAAACAAGCCGCCGACAATTCCCAAAACAATCTCATGCTTAATCGCCACAGCCACCACGCCCAATGTACCGCCCAATGCAAGCGATCCTGTATCGCCCATAAATATCATCGCAGGTGGGGCATTAAACCACAAAAAGCCAATGCTCGCGCCAATCAACGCACCAAGCAAAACTGCCAACTCTCCCGTGCCAGGCACCGCATGCACTTGCAAATAACCCGAAAACACAGCATTACCCACAATATATGCAATCAAAGCAAACGTGCCCGCGGCAATCATCACAGGCACAATCGCCAACCCATCCAAGCCATCAGTCAAGTTAACCGCATTGCCAAAACCCACAATGGTAAACACCGCAAATACAGGGAAGAACCAGCCTAAATTCCACAATAAATCTTTAAATAACGGAAACGCCAAAGACGTAGCAAAACCCTCACGCTGCAGCGACATAATGCCAAGCACCCCAACAAAAGCCACAATAGATTCAAGCAGCAAACGCATTTTTCCACTAAATTTCGTATCAGCGGTGCGATTTTTAAGCTTCAAATAATCATCATAATAGCCAATCGCGCCAAAGCCCATCGTCACCAGCAATACATACCAAACATACATATTACTCCAGTCGGCCCATAATAATGTACTCACCACAATGCCCATTAAAATCATCAAGCCGCCCATGGTCGGCGTGCCTTTTTTGGTCAACAAATGGCTTTGCGGCCCATCTTCGCGTATCGGCTGGCCTTCACCTTGTCTAATTTTCAACTGCTTAATCAATCGAGGGCCAAATAAAAACACCAATAACATAGAAGTCAGAACCGATGCACCAACCCGCGAGGTAATATAACCAAACGCATTTAAAAATGAAAAATATTCACTAAATTCATTAACCAGATAATGGATCATGCAGATGCCTTACTATTTTTTAACTTATTCATTATGTTCGACATTTGACTACCCAAGCTCCCCTTGACCATCACCACATCATAGGGCTGCAATCTGTTTAATATAATATCCGCCAATAGAGAAGAGTTTTGTGCAAATCCCCCCTGTTTTTCATGCGGCAGTAAATCATAACAGTTTTTCATATCTTTACCACAGGCCATCACCACATCTATACTATTGGCAACTATATCTTTGGCCAAAGCAGCATGAATTTGCGCAGAATCTATCCCCAGTTCTAACATATCACCCAAAACCATTACACGACGGCCAGTTTGCTGCGGCCGCTGCGCTCCAAGCACACTAAATGCCGCCACCATAGAGGCAGGGTTGGCATTATAACTCTCATCAATCACCAAAATAGAACCACCATTAATGGCAATCTCAACCCGCGCACCGCGCCCATCGCTCAACTCAATATTTGCAAGCATCGGTAAAACCTTATTTAAATCAATTCCTAAATTTTCCACCGCCAACAAAAGCCCAAGGCTGTTCTGCACCTGATGCAAACCCGCCGAGCCAATTTCATAATTAAATTTTTGCCCTTTATACGCAGCCGTCACCAAAGAGCTGTTAGGCATTAATTCAACACCCAACAAACGCATATCAGCTTGCTCATCAGCCCCAAAACATTGAACATCATCAATATTCTTCTCCTGCGCCGCATCATGCAAATATTCAAAAAACTCATTATCACAATTTAAAATCGCCACCCCATCGGGCATCATACCGCTAAATATTTCAGCTTTCGCCTGTGCAATCTGCTGCAAATCTTTAAAATGCCCCAAATGCGCAGGTGCAATCGTCGTAACAATCGCCACATGCGGCTGCACCATAGCCACCAACGGCGTAATTTCATCAAGGTGATTCATACCAATTTCAAACACCCCATATTGGGTATCTTTCGGCATCCGCGCCAAACTAATCGGCACCCCCCAATGATTGTTAAAGCTTTTAATCGACGCATGGGTTTTACCACACACCTCCAAACAAGCCCGTAAAAATTCTTTAGTCGAGGTTTTGCCAACACTACCAGTAATCGCCACAATCTTAGCTTTGCTGCGCGCCCGCGAGGCTACAGCCAAACGCCCAAGGCTGTCCAGCACATCATCCACCAAAATTGTCGCCACGCCTGCCCGTTCGGCTTTATATTTAATGTCAGAAACCACAATCACCGACGCCCCATTTTCAGCCGCCTTTTGGGTATAATCATGGCCATCAAACAAATCGCCTTTAATGGCAAAAAACACATCATTTTCAGCAATGTCGCGGCTATCAATCGAAATCCCATCAGCCCCGTGCAAATCACCAGCGATCAGCTCGCCTTTAAGACCTGCAATTAATTCCTCTGCTGGCCACAAAATATTAGTCATCAAGCCCCAACCTCTAAACGTTTCAACACTTCAACTTGGTCAGAAAACTCATGCTCAACGCCTTTAATCTTCTGCCCCATCTCATGGCCTTTACCCGCAATCAACAATATGTCACCTTCATCAAGCAACTCAATACCTTTGGCAATCGCCGCCCCCCTATCACCAATCTCTAGCGCACTCGGGCAACCAACTTTAGCCATAGCTCTAATGCGCGCCGCATCTTCAAACCGCGGGTTGTCATCAGTCAAAATCGCCATGTCAGAATTTGTTTCGGCCACCGCCCCCATCAAGGGTCGTTTGCTCTGGTCTCTATCACCACCACAACCAAATATAGTGACTAATTTTCTACCCTCATCCAAATAAGGCCGCAGTGCCAAAATAGCATTTTCCAAACTGTCAGGCGTGTGCGCAAAATCCACAAACACACGGCCACCTTTTTGGCTTTTCCCAACCAGTTCCAACCGCCCTTTAGTACCCTTAAGCTCAGCCAATGCCGCCATCACATGCTCAACATCCACATCATTGGTAGATAAAGCCAACCCCGCCGCCACCAAGGCATTCTCAACCTGAAACACCCCAATCAACGGCAAATCAACTATATAATTTTCACCCAACAAATCAAAATCCATCCGCTGCCCATGCGCCAAATTATCAACTTTATTAAGCCTAATATAATCACCCGCAAACCCAACTTTCTTGGCATTACTACCAGCAAAACCCGCAATATTCGCCACCCTCGTGGCATAAGCCCCATCAGCCGAAACCACCGCTTGCGAAGTTCTCGGCAACAACTCAGTAAACAACCGCATTTTGGCTTCAAAATATTCTTCCATATTGGAATGATAATCCAAATGATCCAGCGTTAAATTGGTAAACCCCGCCGCACAAATCCGCACCCCATCCATACGATTTTGCTCCAACCCATGGCTCGAAGCTTCAATCGCCAAATATTCAACATCGTCCGCGGCCAATTCATCCAAAATCCGATGCAATGTAATTGGGTCTGGCGATGTATGATGCAGCTCAATATATTTATCTGGCTTGTCCCGCTCGCAGGTTTTAACCCCCAACGTACCAAGACTAGCCGCCCGTTTGCCCGCACGGGTAAATATCTGCCGCAAAAAATCAGCAATTGAAGATTTACCATTGGTACCCGTAATTGCCAAAATATGAGGCGGTTGTTTAGGGTAAAAATTCGCAGCCAAAAATGCCAACGTCTTGCGCGGCTCGCCCGATTTAATCCAAGTCACATCATCAGACATATCACCCGCATAATCATCAGCCACCAATATAGCTTTGGCACCCGCTGCTATCGCTTTGCCAATAAATTCCGTGCCATCTAACTGCACGCCTTTTAACGCCGCAAATAAAAACCCAGCTTTCACCTGACGGCTATCAGCTTCCAAACCCGCAATTTCAACATGAGAATCTCCGCTCACCACGATATTTTTTATGTCTTTGATTAACTGATTAAATTGCATTCAAATCACCCATTTTCACTCATAATATAACCAGAATATGTCTTAATTACGAGTTTTTGCAAGCAGGTTATTGCCATCAATTTTTATATTGTCAAACCGTGGTGCCATGCCCAATAAAGGTGCAATTCGTTTGATGATATTGGCCGTGGTTGGCGTGGCATTCCAACCTGCGGTTTTAAACCCGTGCGTTTCGGGCAGACCTTTCGGCTCATCAATCGAAACCAACATCATATATTTTGGTTTATCCGTCGGGAATACGCTCAAAAAAGACGAAATCAATTTATCTTTATCATATTTGCCATTAATAGGTTTCTCCGCACTGCCGGTTTTACCACCCACCAAATAGCCATCCACATCAGTCTTTTTACCGCTGCCCTCTAGTACATTCAACCGCATCAAACCCACCAAATCACGGCTGGTCTCAGGCTTAATCACCCGTTCACGGTAATATTCAGCCTCTTCAACACTGCGCTTCACAAAGGTTGGTGGCACATAATAACCACCATTCATCATCGCCGCCGCTGCCGCAATTCCCTGCAATGGCGTCACCGCAATGCCATGGCCATAAGATATGGTTATGGTGCTAACCCGCTTCCAATTTTTATCGGTAGGATATTGCGGAACGCCCGAACCCGGTAATTCAGTTTCTAATTTATCCAACAATTTAATTTTTCTTAAAAACGCCTGTTGACGCTCCTTACCCACATCCAAAGCCATTTTGGCAGTGGCAATATTTGATGAAAATTTAAAAATCTCTGGCACCGTTAAATAACGTCCCTTACCATGATAATCTCCAATAAATTTACCGCGCCCAACTGACAAGGGGTCGGTTGCATCATAACCGCCCTCAAGCGTCGTCACACCATAATCTAAACCCATGCCCATAGTCAGTAATTTAAACACCGAACCCAGCTCATACACCCCGCCAGTGGTGCGGTTCATGCGTTTTGTTTCAAGCGCTTGTTTGGGTATATTCGGGTCATAATCAGGCAGGCTAACCATGCTAATCACTTCACCAGTATGAATATCCATCACCAAACCCATCGCCGCAATGGCATCAAATTTCACAATGGCTTGGCTCAATTCATCACGCATCACATGCTGCACAGCAAGGTCAATAGAGCTAACCAATGGCTTGTATATTTTACCCGCATCTTCCTGCCGATAATCAGCAATTTTTTCAGTCTGAAAATAATTGATAAAACTTTCCAAACCCGCTTTGCCGACATGGTCGATATTCACATGACCCAAAACATGCGAGGCCAAGTTACCCGATGGGTAAATACGCTTTTTTTCATTGTTAAAAAACAGGCCAGGTATGCCCAAATTATGCAATTTCTGCTTCTGCTCATCGCCAATTTCGCGCTTAATCCACGCAAACCGCGCATTGCTATTCAACCGCGTGCGCATTTGATCCCAGTTTAAATCATCAAACACCAAAGCCAGCTGATCCAGTGTCTCTTCGACATTCTCAATTTTCTGCGGATTGGCAAATAACGAGGGAACCCGAATGTCACTGGCCAACAACACCCCATTGCGATCAACAATATCTGCGCGCGGTTTTTCCAACACTGCCGCGCTCGATGCCACCTTAGCTACAGCTCCCATTGGGTTCATGCCAAACACAATCAACCGTCCAAATAAAATGCCAAACAACAATAGACAACAACCACTCAACACCACAAGTCGGCGTTTGAATATTTGATTATGATCAGTATTTTTAGGGGTTTTAAGGTTTATTTTGCGACTCGCCTCAGGCATTGAAATTCTACGAACACTCTGAGACATAACGAAACCTTTTTACCAAAAATAACATTTCCGATATTCATAGCTCATTAGGGTAAATATATATTTAATTTTGCCAATAAATTTGCGACCAGCCTATTGAGTCAAAAAATTACCAATTGGGTCAGCAATCTGTTGTTCACCAACGGTCAAATTATCTGGTTCTGGTAATAAGACCGCCACTTTTTCAGGCATTTGATACATAGTGATGAATTGATCAATTTTCTGCGGTTTTAATTGCAATAAACTATCATTCAAACGTTGAATATTTTCAGGGCTTTGTGCTTTGTTAAGTTCAAGCCGCAACAAGTTTATTTTCTCTTTTTCAGTGATAATTTCGGCTTTTAACAAGCGAATGTCACCGCGAATGTCATTGGTATTATAACTCACTTCATAAAGTTGAAATGTCATTAAAGACACCAAAACAATACCCGCTATCAAAATATATTTAAACATATGCACTCAAAATCATCATGCCAAATTTGGCATTTCTGGGAGTGGATTAAAATATTCATCAAAGCTTGGTGCATCTGTGCGCATAGCGGCACGTAATTTTGCCGAGCGAGACCGAATATTCACCTCCAACTCTTCTTTTGTAGCGGTAATTACCTTACGATTGATTAACGTAAAACTTGATTGCGCAAGCTCTTCCACCACCATAACATGCCGCGAAGGCGCAGAAACATTGCCCGTACGCGATTTCAAAAAATTTTTCACAATGCGGTCTTCAAGCGAATGAAACGACACAATAACCAGCCGCCCACCAGGTTTCAGCAAAGCTTCGGCCGCATTGAGCGATTTAACCAATTCAGCCAACTCCTGATTGACAAATATCCGCAACGCCTGAAAAACCTTAGTCGCAACGTGGATTTTACTTTTGCCTTTTTTAATGGTGTTTTCCACTAAATTGGCAAGTTCCAATGTGGTTTCAAATGGCTTTTCAGCCCGTTGCCGCACAATCGCCCCCGCAATCGGGTAAGAGCGTTTTTCATCACCCAAAATATAAAATATCCGCGCCAATTCAGCTTCACTAAACTTATTGACCACATCCGCAGCACTCATGCCAGCCACACTCATCCGCATGTCCAACGGCCCTTCGCGCATAAACGAAAAACCCCGCTCCGCTTGGTCAATCTGCATTGATGAAATGCCAATATCCAGCACAATGCCATCAACCCGCTCAACCCCAACATCAGCCAATAAGCTCTGCATATCACCAAATTGGCCTTGCAAAAATTCAAATCTATCTGTGTATTCAGCCTTCATAGCATCGGCAGCCGCCACCGCATTTGGGTCACGGTCAATCGCGTATAATTTAACTTCAGCTGCATTTAAAATATTGCGGCTATAACCGCCAGCGCCAAATGTACCATCAACAATCACCTCATTATCTTTGGCAGCCAATGTATCTAACACCTCAGCCATCAATACCGAATAATGCGGGTTATCAATGTCATTTTCGATCATGCTTCATTCCGAATAATTTGCGATGCTCAATGGCTTTCTCGCGCGCTTCTGCCATATAGCTGGCAAACAATTCTGGCGACCATATACGAAATTTATCACCCATGCCAACAAAAGTCACATAGTCGGTTAAATTTGCATGCTCTCGCATCTCATCGGGAATGATAATCCGCCCATCACTATCAATTTTCAACTGCAGCGAACCACCAAATAAAGCCGTCGACAACACATCACGCTCTTCACTATAGGGCGGCAAATCTTCTAACAATTGATAAATTTTAGACAATAACGGCACACCACCACATTCAATGGCAGCAGCTTCAATAGCAGGGTAACAAAAAACCTGATGAACTCCATCAGCTTGCACATCTCTATCCAAAATAGTCCGAAACGCCGCAGGCACCGAAACCCGACCTTTCTTATCTATTTTATTCTGAAAAGAGGAAACAAACGGTTCCATAATATACCATACTCAAAACAAATTGGTTTAACTTCAAAGAGATATTTGGTTATCTTCACCAAACAATTGAATGCGGGAGAAATGGCCTCATTTCCCCCGCCTAAAACAAATATACTCCAAAGCCCTACCCGTTATATCCAGCCATTGCCTAAAAATATATCCACTCAGATCCGCCTCGTTAGCACTTACTTAATTTCACTGCTAACTGGATAATTATGGAATATCATGGGATATTCCGGAAGTCAATGGAGTTAACTATAAATTAACCATAAAATTTACAACCATACATGACATTATGTATAACGCTCAAATCAGTTGTTTTTTGGTTAAATAGCCGCTAGCGTATAGCCAGCCTTCTCAAGACACTCCTAAGCAAAGCATAAAACGTTATTACACAATAATAACAAACAAGTAGCCATTACTTATCAACCACTTGTTTAAGTAAACTAATCGCTAGATGGCCTATAAGCCGAGTTTTGTGTGAGACAATCATTCATCTGATATATTTGTTACCAAATATCTTAAGCAACCAACCCGAGCGATCTGGTGTA
>NVQL02000068.1 GCA_002400495.2 Alphaproteobacteria bacterium
TGTGGGGCCATAGCTCAGTTGGGAGAGCGCTTGGATGGCATTCAAGAGGTCGTCGGTTCGATCCCGTCTGGCTCCACCAATCATTCTTAAGTGATTGATTCTTCGAAAACCAATAGAAATAGAAGACTATTTTCTTGCGGCATTACATTGAGGTAAAAAACCCTAAATAAAATGTTGCCCTTTTGGCAACAGGCTTATCCGTTTTTTACACAATGCTTTAATGGCAGATGCAATCCACATTGAAAACATTTCATCATAATGGGCTTCAACTCCCGAGCAAGCGACCACAATGTCATCCAAAACCACTGAGCCCCAATAGGGTGTATCGCCTTCACGAAAATAATGAGCTTCTATATTGACCGAGCTTAAACCCGTGCGCACAGATTTTTCCGCTTTAGACAAAGCCATACGTTCATAATCAAGCTTCCAAGCAGACCTGTCGCCAAACCCAGTGACCAGAAAACAATTGTCTTTGAAGGATTTGTCTGGGTCATTAGGATTGATAACCTCTGTTGCCGAAACAACAACCGACATGTCTGTTTGATTGGCATGATCAACCAGCATTTTCTCAATATGTGGTGACACCATTTCAAACGCTTCTCGTACAAGTTCAGTACAGACTATCCCTTTTGACATAACATCCCCAATAAATAATTTCACGCCCAGTTTATATTGACTGCGCGTTTATTTGCAAAAACCAACATATATCGCAAATAGGTTCAGAATGTCAATCAAGCGGTTCAGCCTTAAATCACCCGGTCTTTAAATAACTGTATATTTTATCTTTCAAAACCATACGTTTCTTGCGTATTTGCTCTTCATCAAAATGCGACAAATGCTCATTTCCAATCTCTAGCCGGTGTATTTCACGGTTAATTTCATGATACTCATCCGCCATCTCAACATAATGTGGGTCACTAATTTTTAGCTCATGCATTTTATCGGCATATTCGGGAAACTCTTCATTTAATTCATGCGGTGTATGGGCCATATATTTTACCTTCTCTTATGCTCAATTGCTATTTTTACTTTTTAAAATTAGTTTTACAATTTTGTTAACTTTTGCGAGCTTATCGCCTTCAACAAATAAATCACCAATTCACAATTATATTTTCAGCTTTTTTTGATCAATTCACCTTGATTTAAATCAATTAATTAGAATTTTTTTATCAAAACGCCAGCAATATCAACACCGTTCAGAGCTGTTCATTTCAGCCATATTCGTTCGTTCAACAGACTTATAGAAATACCAAGCCAGTCTATAAGTATTTGTTAACTATCTTTTTTTACAATACTCAAATTATGAATGAATAGAGATCAACATGTTTAACAACATTACTATCAAAATATATAGCTTCATCATCATCGGCTTCATTGCTCTCACTGGCATGGTATTTCTGGCTAGTTCTGCATTTGTTACTTATAAAATTTTCAATGCCGAAGATAAATGGAACACCTATCACACCAATAGCGCCAATCGTGTACTCGCTTTAAATGCATTAAACGAAAATATCGGTTATGGGGGCATGGTGCAATATTTCAAAACCTATATATTGCGCAAAGAAAGCCAATATATGGCTTTATTTCAAGGCTCTATCGGCAGCGCCAACGCCGCCCTTATGCAATATGAACGCTCAGGCATTAGCCAAGATGAGCTAGCATCGCTCAACGAAATCCGCACGATGGTGCGCCAATATTCGCAAAAATTCAACATTGCCATGGCCTTTGTTAAAATGGACAAAGCCACAATAGATATCGATAAAATCGCCTCGACCAACGATGATGCGGGCATAGCCGCCATAGCCAAATTGCAACAATTATCTTGGAAGCTCAGCAACACAGATGGTGCCACCACCCGCCTTGAATTGCTAGCACAAATGCGCCAACAAATGGGTTTTAACGGCGCCATTCATCATTTCAAAAATTACATCATCCGCCAAGAGGCATCTTATGCCGAGGCCACCGCAGCAAGCCTAAGCAGGCTTCAAGATTATATTGAAAAATATAAACAATTCGAACTCACTGAAAATGAAGCAAAATCAATCGAAGTGATTGCCAACACCACCGCTAAATATATTGACAAATTAAAGCGCGCAAAATCACTCATTGCCGAGCAAACTCGCCCCGAATCCGCAGAAGGACAGCTTATTGTAGATGATGAGGCCGCATTGACCGCCTTTAACAATCTTTCCATTGAGATTGCCAGCTTAAATGGCCAAGATGTCGTACAGCTTAATAGCAACTTATCAGAAGCCAAATTATTTGCCGAAATCATCATCATCATTGCCGTATTATCATCTTTATTTCTAATCAGTGTCATTGGCTATATCATGCTGCGCAAAATCGTCACCCCGCTCAATAAATTGCGCAACTCCATGGATTTATTATCGCAAGATCAACTAGATACCGAAATTTTTGGCGCCGATCGCAAAGACGAAATTGGCCTCATGTCACAAACCATACAAATTTTTAAAGACAATGCACTCAAAATCAAGGCCTTAGAGCAAGAAAAAATCACTCAAGATAAATTGAATGCCGCCAGTCAAGAAGTCGCCAACCTCAGACAATTGGCTTCAACCATGACCAGTGTCAATGACAGCAGTCAAAACCTAAAAACCTTGGATGATTTATCTGCTAAAGTGTCAGATAATGGCCAGCTCATCGCCTCCGCCGCCGCCGAATTGGTGTCAGGCATAGATGAAATCTCGGCCAATAGTGAAGGCGCTGCCGCTGACGCTCAAGAAACCGATAAAACCGTGACCGAAGGCCAAAGAACCGTGCAAAAAGTTGATGCCGCCATTGAAGAAATTTCTCAAACGGTCGAAAATTCTGTATCCAGCCTAGACGAATTGACCACCGCATCAGACGAAATAAGCAAAATCATCGAAGTGATTGAAGGCATATCCGAGCAAACCAATTTGCTGGCACTAAACGCCACCATCGAGGCGGCACGCGCTGGCGAAGCGGGCAGAGGTTTTGCGGTTGTCGCCTCAGAAGTGAAGAGCCTAGCGCAACAAACCAGCCAAGCCACCGAAGACATTTCAAAACGTATTCTGGCATTACAAACCGGCATGAATAACATTTCACAAACCCTAGAAACCTCTCGCCAAGCCGTTAAAGGTGGCCGAGAATCTATTTCAGAAACCTCGACCACTATGGAACAAGCGGTTGAGCAAGTGGCCAACGTGATGCGCCGCATGCAAGAGATTACCAACATTCTAGGCGCACAAAAAACTGCCTCTGAAGACATTGCCAATAACATCAATTCAGTTGCCGAAATGGCAGGTCAAAGTAAACAAGAGGTGATTAATGTATCGCAATCCATCATCCGCTCTAACGAAAGCATTTTAGACAGTGCCAATGAGTGGTTTGAGGGTGAATCGGTGCAATCTATTTGCGAAATGTCAAAACTCGATCATGTAATTTTTAAAAAGAAAGTTATGGATTGCGTGATGGGCATTGGCGAAATGAATTCACAGAACTTCAAAACCTTTAACAACAGACGCTTCATTAAATGGCGCGAAGAAAATGGCGATTTACCCATCGCACAATTGCCAGGTTTTATGAACCTAAAAGCCACTCAAGATAACATTGAAACCGCCGCTGGCAAAGCCATCACAGCCTACGAAGGTCAGGACGACAAAACAGTCAAAATCGCCCTGACTGAATTACATGACCACAGCATCCTATTAATCGAAAATCTCGACAAACTCTCAATAGACATCGCAAATTTTGCAGCTTAAAAAGCGTAGCTTTTTTAGGCTGTTTTTTTCGTTCGGCTGCGCTTCTCTTTTATCGTTCGCGTTGCTCTCTATTAGCACTAGCGTGCGTTCGCTCCGCTCTCTTGCCACGCCTAACGGCGACGCGCAGTCGCGCTTGCCTCACCCTACGGGCTCGGACCCTTTTTCCTTGAAAAGCACAATGAGTAATAATTTGGCACCTATACTCGGCGCTTCACCAAACTCGAGCTAACTTAGCATAATGAGGTTAGGTTGGGTGGTGAATTCGCGTCCCATCAGCGGCTGAGTGGCTTAGCTAGAGAGCGGAGCGAACGCACGCAGTGCCAAACATAAAGCAAACTTCCAGAGCCTTGGCTAGTATCTAACTGTCTTTTTGAGACCTGTGCCAATTCGCAAATTAATTCTTCGCCAGAAGCAGTGGTATAATCTCATCGGGCTCATTGGCCACAAGAAAGTCTACTTCCATGCCTGTGCGTATGAATGTTTCGTCCTGCATTTGCTTAAGCAGCGCTATTAAGGGGTCCCAGAAGCCGTTGACATTGGCGATGAGGACTTTCTTTTTGTGGCGTCCCAATTGCTTCCAGGTCATCATTTCCACCAATTCTTCCAACGTGCCAATGCCACCTGGCAGTGCAATGAATGCGTCAGACTTTTCGAAAAACAACATTTTGCGCTCATGCATATTTTGAGTTATGATCAACTCACTACATTGTTTAAGCATCACTTCGCGATTCTGTAAAAATTCGGGAATGATGCCTGTGACATAACCGCCATGATCAAGCGCCGATTGCGCAGCTGCGCCCATTAGGCCAGTGCTGCCACCACCATAAACAAGTGACATATTATTTTTTGCAATATCGGCCCCGACTTGAATTGCGGTTTTTTTGTAAATTGGAGTGAGGCCATCTCCCGAGCCGCAATAGACACAAATATTCTTAATTTGTTGATTATCTTTTGACATATTTTTTCTCTCGGCTTTTTTAATGATGGGCAATTTGCACCTTTTCATTCTGTTTTAAAAGTTTAATACCTAATTATGCAACATAAAACTGAGTGTCAATTGGTTTAACTTTGACAAAATTAAGTTAATGGTGGTATTTAGGACTTTATGAGAGTGCCCCCAAAGCGAGTCGGAGTTTTAAAATGATAAAATACATTTTGGCAGGAACGGCCGCCACCGTCGTTGCTGTAACTGCCGGCGTAATTATACTTAAAAAAGATTTGGCTTGTCAATATTCACCGACCAGTCTTGCTAGCATTATTGGCTGTGAAACGGCTCAAACACAGGCAGTGGCAAATGCCGAAGGCACGGCCCAAAATGATGATGTTAGCCCCACAACTGGCAGCCAAGAAATCGGACAAAAAGCGGCTGAACAGCCGACAATGGCTGAGGCAGAGCGACTTGCGACTATAGACAATTCACCAATTTCGCCAACGTTTGATATTGTGCGGGTTGAGCCTGATGGTAGCACTTTGGTGGCAGGTCGCAGCACGGCAAATGCTCAAATTATATTGAGAGATGGCGATGATAGCATCGGTGAAACCACGGCCAATGATGGAGGCGAATGGGTGATTGTTGTGAACGATCCAATCCAATCGCCAACGGCAACATTGTCTTTACTGGCGATACTTCCTGATGGCACATCTGTCGAATCAATCGCGACAGTTAACATTGCTATGTATCAAGAAAAAGCACCTGATGTTCAAACTGGCGGTTCAGTGGTGGAACAAAAACCTGTGATTAAATTGGTTGATGCTGCGGGTGAAAAAGCCGACGAAATAATTGCCAACACAGAAGACACCGCCCAACAAGCCGTTGCAGGATCGGCGGATGCGACCTCTGAAGCGGTTGAGAAAACTATAGCGCAAGCCGAACAATTGGCCAAAGAAGCTGCTGAATTGCTTAAAAAAGCGGCAAATAGAGGGACTGAAACTGGCAATGCTGGAACTGGCAATACAGAAATAGCCAGTGTTGAAACCACCAATGTTGAAATCAGCAATGCTGAAACCACTCCTATTATTGAAAAAGTTGCAAGCGCACTGCCTGAGAGTAAAATTACAGAAGAAACTGGCGAAAAAATTGCTGAAACGACACCATCTGAAGCGAAGCCTTTGCCTGATGTTCAAGACAAAACTCCATTGGTGGTGATTAGTGAAGAAGGCAAAGCAACTAAAGTATTGCAAGGCGCGGGCATAAACAGCCAAAACAATGAAATGACTTTTAACAGCATGGATTATAATGAAAAGGGTGAGATTATCTTTTCGGGCGATGCCAAAGCAAATGAATTGGTGCGGGTCTATATTAACAACGAATTTATCGGCGAATCTGGAGCTGATACATCTGGCCGATGGTCATTAGATACAGGTTATGTGATGCAAGCAGGGCCAAATAGCTTGCGTTTTGACCAAGTGGATGAAACTGGCAACGTGAGTTCTAGACGCGAAACCAACATCACCATGCCAAAACTTGCGCAAGTGGCAACCATAAGTGAGCCGAAGACTGAAACAATAGTAAAAGAAGCTGCGACTACAGCGGACACAGTTGAAGAAACAACTGAGACAGCTACGGCTGCTAACCCGACTGTCGAGACGGTTGCCAACACACAAGTTACAACAGAAACTAAAGAAGAGCCATTGCCTGAAGCCGAAATTATCGAAGTGAATGGTGGTCGTGCCATCATCATTTGGGGTGATAATTTGTGGAATATCTCTAGCAAAATTTACGGTAAAGGCGAGCTATATACCACTATATTTAAGGCCAATAAGGGCCAGATTCGTGACCCAAATTTAATCTATCCTGGCCAAGTTTTCTTATTGCCTGAAGCTGTGGACGTTGATTAGACTGAAAATAGTCTTTAAATGTCGTAGAAATAGCTTATATGCATATAGAAGAGATGAATTATTTTTGAGGAATTCAAAATGTTAGACGCAATTAAATCTGTTATGGTGCCCATTCATCGTGAAGGGCATAAATTTATCGCTATATTTGCGGCCATCACTTTTGTGTTGTTTTTAATTTGGGATCCACTGGGGTGGATTGGTGTGGTTTTAACCCTTTGGTGTGCTTATTTTTTTCGTGATCCTGAACGGGTTGTGCCAAGCGGTGATAATTTAGTCATTAGCCCTGCTGATGGCGTGATTAACCTGATTAAACTGGTTGTGCCACCCAAAGAATTAGACCTTGGTGATGAAGAAATGCTGCGCGTTACCGTGTTTATGAATGTATTTAATGTACATGTAAACCGCATGCCGATGAGTGGCCAAGTGCTGCATACAACCTATGTGCCGGGTAAATTTTTAAGCGCTGATTTGGATAAAGCCAGCGAAGAAAATGAACGCCAAGCCATTAAACTTGAAACCAAAGACGGCATGCAGATTGGCATTGTGCAAATTGCTGGATTGGTTGCCCGCCGTATTTTATGCGAAGCAAGGGAAGGTGATGTTTACGAAAAAGGCCATCGCTTTGGCCTTATTCGGTTTGGCAGCAGGGTTGATGTTTATGTACCCAAAAAATACAAAGCCAAAGTGTCCTTGGGCCAAACGGCCATTGCAGGCGAAACCGTTTTGTTTGACCTTAGTGGCAAGCAAAATGACGTTGAGAGCCAGCTAATTTAAGGGGTAAGACATGCCTAACGAAACCGAAAAAAAACCCGAAAAGCGCGTGGTTTTTAAAAAACTTAAAACCATTTCTATTCGTAAGATTATACCCAATTTAATTACCATTGCGTCTATTTGCGCAGGTCTTACTGGCTTGCGCTATGCGTTTGAAGCGCGGTTTGATATGGCGATATTTATGGTGTTGCTTGCCGCTTTGCTCGATGGCTTAGATGGCCGCATTGCACGGTTAATTGGCGGCACATCACAATTTGGCGCCGAGTTAGATAGCTTTGCTGATTCGGGCAATTTTGGCATGGTGCCTGCCCTGATGCTATATTTTTATGCGTTAAAAGACTTAGGCACTTTGGGGTGGATTATCGTGTTGACCTTTGTGATCGCCATGATATTGCGCTTGGTGCGCTTTAACATATCACTTGATGATGAAGACGCGCCAAAATGGACCAAGAATTATTTTTACGGTGTGAGCGCGCCATTTGGTGCGTTGCTGGTTATGTTGCCGATATATTTAGGTAATATTGGCTTTACGTTTTTCTTGGATCATCCGAGTTTTCTTTGGGCTTATATGCTGTTCATTGCGCTGCTTTTGGTCAGCCGCATACCGACATTTTCGGGTAAATTGACAAAAATACGCATGCCACGTATGGTGATTCTACCACTCATCTTATTGGCTGTGGTGGGCTCCGCGTTGATGTTTACCTATATTTGGGTGGCGTTAATCGTTTCATGCTTGGTTTATTTGGGATTAATTCCTGTTAGCTCGTATTTTTATTACAAAAATTTAAAAGCCCATAACATCCCGATTATTGATGATGATGACATTATCATTATCGACGATGACGATGAGGATTAGGCGCCCACGCGGTCGCCGTTGAGAGTTTAAAAATCGGTGAAAAATTGCTGATAATCATCGCGTGATTTTTGTTTGGCGGTATCGGCGCTTTTGCCAATCATCAAATAGCCCATCGGCACCCATACCGCATCTACATTCAAATAATCTTTAAACGGCTCGGCTTTGTCTTTATGCATGCTGTTCCATTTGGCAGCATAGCCAAAAGCGTAGAATAGATTGAGCATATTTTGAATCGAAGCCGCTACGCTCCACTCTTGTTCATAAGGTTGGATTTTACCCAGCTGTATGTTGGCAAAAGCCACAATGAACATGCCGACGCCACTGAAATTATGGGCATATTCATCTTCTGACAAAGGAAAATTCGGGTTGCCTGCGGTTTTCACTGCATACATTTTATTGATATAAGGGCGTTTTTTATCGCCTTTTATGACCACAAAACGAGCTGGATTCAATTGCCCATGATCGGGCACAGCCATTGCACCTTGAAAAATTTGCTTCAACTCGTCATCACTGGGCACCACTTGACCAACCATATTGGTTTGCACAACAGATACGCGGCGGCTAATGATGTGGCTTACCGCAGCAGATTGACCTTGGGTATATGGGAATTTTATGCTCATGTGATGTTTTCTTTCAATAATTTATATCTGATGCTGTCGAGCAAGGCATTAAACGAAGCGTCGATGATGTTTTCGGAAACGCCGACGGTAAACCAACGTTCGCCGCTGTCATCGCGACTTTCAATTAGCACACGAGTTGTAGCCGCGGTGCCGCCATTTAGGATGCGCACTTTAAAATCAACCAATTCAAGATCTTGAATGTATTTTGAATAAAGGCCTAAATCTTTGCGTAAAGCCTGATCTAGCGCATTAACGGGACCATTGCCCTCGCCGACCGACATATAGCGCTGGCCATTGACCATAATCTTGACCGTGGCTTCGCTTTGGGTGACGATTTTCCCCTTGGCATTAAAGCGCCGTTCGACAATCACTCGAAAGCTTTCGACTGTGAAAAATTCGGGCAATTCGCCCAATATTTGTTTGGCAAGAATGTAAAATGAGGCGCTGGCAGATTCATATGAATAGCCTTGTTGCTCGCGCTGTTTGACTTCGGCAATCAGCATATTCAGCTTTGGATGATCGGCGTCTATATCTAAATTCAGGCGTTTAAATTCGGCCAAAAAGTTAGATTTTCCTGCCTGATCGGAGACCAAAAGTCTGCGTCTATTGCCAACCAATTCAGGCGCTATATGCTCATAGGTAGAAGGGTTTTTAACAATGGCCGAGGCGTGAATGCCGGCTTTTGTGGTGAAGGCATTTTCGCCGACATAAGGCGCGCCTTTGTCTGACGGCATGTTGATAAGATCATCTAATCGACGGGAAATATTGAGTAATTGCTCAAGGCTTTCCTGCTTAACTGCCAACTCAAAACGATCTGCATATTGTTTTTTTAGCAATAATGTTGGGATGAGCGTGGTGAGATTGGCATTGCCGCAACGTTCGCCGAGACCATTTAGTGTGCCTTGCACTTGGCGCACGCCTGCATTAATGGCTGCCAAGCTGTTGGCGACCGCATTGCCCGTATCATCATGGGTATGAATGCCGATATTTTGGCCGCCAAATTTGGTTGTTACCAAGCTGACAATGTCGAAAATTTCATCGGGCATTGTGCCACCATTGGTGTCGCACAGCACGACCCATCTTGCGCCAGCTTTGAGAGCTGTCTCGACACATGATAACGCAAATTCTGGGTTGGCTTTATAGCCGTCGAAAAAATGCTCGCAATCAACCATCGCCTCATTGCCAAATTCGACAGAGGCTTTGACTGAAGCATCAATATTTTCGAGATTTTCATCCAACGTAATGTTGAGAGCGACATCTACATGGAAATCCCACGATTTGGCAACCATACAGGTGGCGGGGGCTTTGGCGGTAATGACGGCTTGCAAAGTAGGGTCGTTGCTCGCGCTGCGCCCTGCCCGTTTGGTCATGCCAAAAGCGACCAATTTGCTGTTTTTTAACGGCACATCTGAGTCAAAAAATTCGGTGTCGGTGGGGTTGGCACCTGGGAAGCCGCCTTCGATATAGTCAACACCCAACAAGTCGAGATTTTGGGCAATGGCGCGTTTTTCTTCGAAGGAAAAATCCACCCCTGGGGTTTGGGCGCCATCGCGCAATGTGGTGTCGAAAATATATAGTTTTTGCTTGGTTTGAGTCATTTTTTATACTCCCAACTTGTGCCATCGGCGCTGTCTTTTATGATGACCGATTTTTCTACCAGATCATCTCTAATTTTATCGGCCAAAGCCCAATCTCTATCGGCTTTGGCTTGATTACGTTTATCGATCAACGTTAAAATTTCCGCTTCGTCAATCTCTGTGCCTTCGGGCTTAAAGCTCATAAAATCACTATGGCTCTCGAGCAGCAGGCCGATAAATTGTGCTGAGGCTTTGAGCTGCTTGCCATCTAACTTATGCAAAATGCTGATCGCCAAGGGCGTGTTTAAATCGTCGGCCACTGCATCGATAAATTTGGGTGCAATGTCGGCGGTTGAAATTTTTCCTATATTGGCGGTTTTTTCATGCCATTTGGATAACATTTTCATCGCTTCGCTGGCTGAATCGGCACTCCAATTGATGGTTTTGCGGTAATGAGTCATCAGCATCATTAGACGCAACGCCTCGGCGGGATGTTGTTTGCGGGCATCGTTAATGGTGAGAAAATTGCCCAAGCTTTTGGACATTTTTTCGCCTTCAACATTTAAAAACTCATTATGCATCCAATGGTTGGCCATCTGCTTGGTGCCATTGGCGCAGCAGCTTTGTGCCACTTCGTTTTGATGATGCGGAAAAATAAGATCTAACCCACCGCCATGAATGTCAAATACATTACCCAGATGTTTTTTGGCCATGGCGCTACATTCGATGTGCCAACCTGGGCGGCCTTTGCCCCATGGGCTATCCCATGCGGGTTGATCATCAGATGATGGTTTCCACAGCACAAAATCCATCTCATCGCGTTTATAGGCGGCGACATCAACCCGTGCGCCTGCCAGCATATCTTCGAGGTTTTTGCGTGAAAATTCGCCGTAATTATCCATGCTTGAGACTGAAAACAGCACATGGTTTTCGGCTTCATAAGCGTGGCCTTTGCTTATCAAGACTTTAATCATTTCGATCATCTCAGCAATATGCTGGGTGGCGAAAGGCTCGATGGTAGGGCGCAGGACGTTCAAGGCGTCAATATCAGTATGATATTGTGCGGTTGTTTGCTTCGTCACCTCGGCAATGGTACGGCCTTCTTCGGTGGCGCGGGTGTTGATTTTATCATCAACGTCAGTGATGTTGCGGGCATAGGTGACGTGCTTTTCGCCATATACATGGCGCAACAATCTGAACATGGTGTCAAAAACAATGGCAGGTCGGGCGTTGCCGATATGGGCAAAATCATAGACTGTTGGGCCACATACATACATGCGGACGTTGTTGGCATCGATCGGCGTAAAGGCCAATTTGGCCTTTTTTCGTGAGTTATAAATTTTAATTTCAGTCATATTCTGTCCGATTTTGCGCAAATATATACAGGTGAACTGACTGGAAGTTTTTTGAATGTGAGGGTATAGAAAAACGGCCAGCCAGAGTGATCTAGCTGATAATAATGCAACAAATAATGTTTAAGCCGTGTGTT
>NVQL02000036.1 GCA_002400495.2 Alphaproteobacteria bacterium
CCCTGGTGAAGCGATCCTTCTACACTCAGGAGGACATACTGGCTGCAAGCGTACACAATTTAGATACCGCAACGGTGGTTTCCACTGCGGTCAGATTAATATATTGATCGCCTTAACAGATATTGGCCCCGGCGATGGAGCAACCATGGTCATTCCAGGCAGTCATAAGTCCAATATCGAACATCCACGACTCTCTGGTGATACCCATTTGGACGAAACAGAAATATCCGTCGATGATGTGGAAGCCGCAGAAGAAGTACATTTGAAAGCAGGAGATGCCATCCTTTTTGTAGATGCTATTTCTCATGGATCTGCCAAACGCATCAACGAAGGAGACAGGCGTATCCTCGTCTACCGCTACGGCCCCTCATGGGCAAATTTCAGGCACAATTTCACCCCCAGCGACACCCTATTAGAACGCCTCACAGATCAAAGACGTAAAATCGTCATGCCCAAATATAAAAAACCACAAATTACTGGATAATCAAYTGACCAACACCCCATTAAAAATCAACAATTTACGTTGCGAACACCTGCAAGAAGCCGTGGCATTAGACGAGCCAAACCCACGTTTCTCATGGAGCCTATCAGGCGAAGGCCACAACCGCACCCAAAGCGCCCACCAAATCAAAGTCAAAAACCTCACCGGCGACACCCTCTGGGACAGCGGCCAAATAGCATCAGCCGAAACCCTAGAACACGAATATGCAGGCGCACCCCTATCCCCCCTAAAAACCTACACATGGCAAGTCATCATCTGGGATGAATCCAACCAAAAATCCACMGCCCAAAGCMAWTTYACCAYGGGTCTYMTKCAWMAAAAATGGGATGCMCAATGGATCTGTGTCCCYCCMTCMAAAGGCGCMMRACCRCCCGAARYRACWCTRCTMTACCGCAATCCCTTCCGCGCCGCCAAYGTCTCMAAYTTYCGCAAAAATTTCASCCTANSCSMMGGCANTWAAATCCGCCCGYCTCTAYGCCACMGCCCTMGGMGCATACCGCTTTTTCATCAATGGCGAACGCGTCAGCGACGACTACCTAACCCCAAGCTTCACCGATTACCACAAACGCGTGGAATACCAATCATACGATGTAGCCRCCCAACTAAMCCAAGGCGAAAACGCCATCGGCGCACTCCTAGCCGAAGGCTGGTATGCAGGCTTCCTAGGCCTAGAYAGYAAAAAACCCGCWGGCATYTGGGGYMGMAAACCYCAACTCTCMGCCTTCYTMYTAGTCGAACTAGAAAACGGCCAAACCMTCCGCATAGAAACCGAYGGCACATGGAAACATTTCATCGGCGGCCTMATMTAYTCCGACATGCTSAARGGCGAAAAATTCGACAGCCGCATGTAYYCCAACGGCTGGGACACCCCAAATTTCAACGACCAASAWTGGCCAAACGCAGGCACAGAYRTMGGCGCCCCMGCAGNATTTCYTNTGCGCCGCCCGCGCCCAACCCGTYCGCTGCACCCGCAAACTMAAACCCAAATCCGTAAAACAAGCCCCCGATGGMGCATGGATTTTCGACCTAGGCCAAAACATGGTCGGCTTCTGCRCCGCAAAATTCAAAGCCAAAACCGAYCAASAARTCCGCCTWGTCCACGCCGAAATGCTACAAGCCAAYGGCGAYCTWTACCTAGARAACCTCCGYACCGCCCAACAAGAAGATATCTAYGTAGCCCAYAAAGAYGGCRCAGTAGAATACACCCCCACCTTCACYTTCCACGGCTTCCAATATGTAGGMATYTACGGCCTAGACTACGARCCAGACATMAACGACATMSAAGGCATAGTCCTAAAYAACGACCTRCCAGAAGTCTCAWCYTTCAACTGCTCATCCAAACTCCTAAACCAGCTYTACAGCAACATYTTCTGGGGTCAACGCGGYAATTTCGTCTCMGTCCCCATGGATTGCCCACAGCGMGAYGAACGCCTAGGCTGGACAGCMGACGGCCAAGTCTTCGCCCCCACMGCCGCCTACAAYATGGACATYTCMGCYTTCTWCACYAARTGGYTAGAYGACATMGTAGACGAACAATCCGAAGAAGGCGCATTCCCCGAYGTAGCCCCCCGCGCCAAYTCMACAAATGACGGCGCCCCCGCATGGGGCGAYGCAGGCGTMATCCTCCCCCTCCTACNACNNGACCGCTACGGCGACAAACGCATMGTAGAGCGCATGTAYCAACCSATGAAAAAATGGATAGAATTCATCCGCAAACACAACCCMGRTTACATCCGYGAAAACCGCAACCACAACAATTACGGCGACTGGCTCTAYATCGGCCAAGCCACCCCCAACGACCTAGTCGCCACCGCCTACTATGCATGGATGGCCAAACTAATGAGCCAAGCTGCAACACTCCTAAACGTCCGCGAAGACGTAGCTTATTATGACGCCCTATACGAATGCATCCGCGAAGCATTCGTCAAAAAACACGTCAACGCCGACGGCACCATAGGCTCCAGCTCCCAAACCTCCTACCTCCTCAGCCTCTTCGTAGGCCTAGTCCCCCAAAACCTAGTCAAAAAATCAGTAGACCACCTAGTCCAAAACATCCACGACGCCGACGATAAAGTCCAAATCGGCTTCCTAGGCGTCCGCCACATCTGCCCCATCCTGTCCCAATTCGGCCATTCAGACCTAGCCTACAAACTAGCCATGAGCGAAAAAATGCCATCATGGGGCTATTCAATAGTCAACGGCGCCACCACAATCTGGGAACGCTGGGATGGTTGGACACACGAACACGGCTTCCAAGTCCCCAACATGAACAGCTTTAATCACTACGCCTACGGCTCAGTCGGCGAATGGATGTTCGAATGGATGGGCGGAATAGTCCCAAATCCAGACAGCAAAGCCTACCAATCCTTCACCCTACGCCCAACCCTAGGCGGCGACCTAACCCATTGCGATACAGGTTTTACTTCGCCCAACGGCCAAATCACCTCCAACTGGAA
Organism: Alphaproteobacteria bacterium; assembly: GCA_002400495.2. Taxonomy (GTDB): domain Bacteria; phylum Pseudomonadota; class Alphaproteobacteria; order Rhizobiales; family OSC116; genus OCS116. Next base: position 2,959 of record NVQL02000036.1, read on the forward strand.
AAAGCAAAAAAATGGCGCAGAATACACAATCTCAATCCCCGCCAATACCACAGCCAACATTGAGCTAGAGGCCAAACTAGGTTCATCTATCATCGTCAATGGCGCATCAGTTGAGGCCGATTACCAAAATCTATATGGCAGCTCACGCGCAGTATTTGGCTTAGGCTCTGGCGATTACACAATAAACGTCAATCCGAATTAACCAAATAAGACTCATATTTACATGAATTATTTTGATCAGTTAGGGCGTATACAGCCGCCAAAATCAATGATAGGATTTTAACCTAAGCTATGAGGAGAAGGGGGCTAAAATATGCTAAAATACATCACCAACCGCATATTCTTGATGGCCATAACCCTCTTCCTCATCATCACACTCACATTTTTCCTCATGCACGCCATCCCCGGCGGCCCCTTCACCTCCGAGAAAATGCTAGCCCCCGAAATCGAAGCCGCACTCAACGCCAAATACCACCTAGACGACCCCGTCTGGCTACAATATCTCAACTATCTAAAAAGCGTCGCCTCATTCGATCTAGGCCCCTCATTCAAATATCCCGGCATCCAAGTCAACGATATGATCGCCGATGGCCTCCCCGTCACCCTAAAAATCGGCTCGCTATCCCTCTTAGTCGTCGTCATAATCGGCGTCCCCATGGGCATCCTAGCCGCCCTAAAAAAAGGCCACTGGCAAGATAGCCTCGTCATGGCCTTCGCCACCATCGGCATCGCCATCCCCTCATATGTAATAGCCACAATCCTACTTTTCGTCTTTGCCCTAAAACTAGGCTGGGTGCCCACTTTCGGCCTAGGTAACTGGCGCGGCTACATCCTCCCCGTAATTGCCCTTTCAGGCTTCTACCTATCCTACGTTGCCCGCCTAACCCGCTCCTCAATGCTAGATGTCCTAGACCAAGATTTCATGAAAACCGCCAAAGCCAAAGGCCTTTCCCCCTATAAAATCCTCATCCACCACGGCCTGCGCAACGCCCTAATCCCCATCGTCACCGTCCTAGGCCCCGTAGTCGCTAACCTCCTCACAGGCTCTTTCATCATAGAACAAATCTTCGCTCTCCCAGGCATCGGCCGCCATTTCGTCCTCTCCATATCAAATCGCGATTACACCACAATCATGGGCATCACGATCTTCTACGCATGCTTCCTAATGCTGATGATTTTCATCGTCGATATGCTTTACCTAATCATCGACCCCCGCATCAAACTATCGGGTAAAAAATCATGAGCTACATCCCCGATAATGTCGCCAACGACAACCAAAAACCCCAAAAAATCAAGTCATACTGGCAGGAGGTAAGATCACGCCTATGGCACAACCGCCCCGCCATGCTCAGCCTAATTTTCATCATCCTACTCATCATATCCGCAATAATCGGCCCCTTCGTAACCCGCCACACCTATTACGAACAAAACTTAAAACTCTCCAACATCGCTCCCTATTTCGAAGTCTACGAGGCCAAAACCGCCAACGAAGAGCCAACCTATTTCTTCATGAACCAAGGCAATTTCAAACTCTACGAGGTCACCGCCAATGGCGAACTAAAAGGCATCCTACGCGCCAAACGCCGCGATATGATCAACAAAAAAAACATCTACCAGTTCGGCGAAATCCAAGTCATCCTCAATTATGCCAGCCTCCCAGTCCAACTGCAAGATACCAACGACCAACCCCTCCAAAGCATCGGCACATGGTGGAACAAAACCTACCTTTTCGGCACAGATAGCCTAGGCCGCGACATCCTAGTCCGCCTCCTATACGGCGCAAGAATCTCCCTCACGGTCGCCTTCGTCGCCACTTTCGTAAATTTCTTCATCGGCATTTTCTACGGCGGCGTTTCAGGCTATATCGGTGGCATGACCGACGCCATAATGATGCGCATAGTCGAAATCATCTCCACCATCCCCCTAACCCTCTACGTCATCCTCATCATGGTAGTCCTAGAGTCAGGCCTCCTCGCCATAATAATAGCCATCGGCTCCGTCTTCTGGGTAGATATGGCGCGCATAGTCCGCGGCCAAGTCCTCTCCCTAAAAACCCTAGATTACGTAGCCTCGGCAGAAACCATGGGCGCCAACATGTGGCAAATCCTAATCGGTCATCTGCTCCCCAACGCCATGGGCCCCATCCTAGTCACCATGACTTTGCTAATTCCCAGCGCCATTTTCATCGAAAGCTTCATGAGTTTCATCGGCCTAGGCGTCAGCGTCCCCATGGCAAGTTGGGGCACCCTAACCGCCGAAGCGGTAGAAACCCTCCGCTCATACCCATATCAACTTTTCTTCCCCGCCACCGCCATCAGCCTCACCATGTTCGCCTTTAATTTCTTGGGCGATGGCCTCCGCGATGCAATGGATCCAAAATTAAATAACGACAATTAACACAAAGCTGGCAACCCAGCATCATATGGGACAAAAGCCCCATATTTCACACAAAAATAAAGGGAAAATAAAATGAAAAAGTCAATCTTATCACTAACCCTAGCCGCCAGCATGCTGATGGCCACAACCGCCTTAGCCGCCACATCACTAACCTATGTAGTCGGCAACGAGTCAGACACCTATGACCCAGGCACCACCAGCGAAACCTTCGCCGCCCCCATCATCGGCAACACATTCGAAGGCCTTGTCCGCACCGCCCCAGATGGCTCTATGGAAGGCGCCCTAGCAAAAAGCTGGAAAATCTCAGAAGACGGCCTAACCTACACCTTCAAACTCCGTGATGCCAAATGGTCAGACGGCAAACCCGTCACCTCAGCCGATTTTATTTACTCGTGGAACCGCGTCCTAAACCCAAATTCAGGCTCTAAAAACGCCTCCATGCTCTACCATATTAAGGGCGCAGAAGAACATTACGCCGACCAAACAGTCCCCGTATCAATATCTGCTGCAGACGACTACACCCTAAGTTTTACGCTTAAACAACGCGTCCCCTACATGATGCAACTGCTAGCCTATTCAACCTTCTTCCCCGTCCGCCAAGACATGGTCGAAGCCAACCCAGAAGGCTGGTCACGCGATCCCGCCACCATGATCGGCACAGGCCCATTCCGCGTCACCGAAATCAACATCGGCAAAGACGTCGTATTCGAAAAAAATCCCAACTATTGGGGCGCCGATAACGTCCACCTAGACAACCTAATCTTCCGCCTAATCTCCAACCAAGCCACGGCTCTCGCCGCGATGGAAGCTGGCGATGTAGATGGCATCGAGGCAGTTCCCGCCTCAGAAATCCCCCGCCTTTCAATCGAAAGTAAGGATTTCCTAGTCATCCCATCCCTAGGCACAACCTACGCCTTCTTCAACCCCGCCCAAAAACCGCTAGATGACCTAAACGTCCGCAAAGCCCTATCCATGGCAATAGACCGCGAAGAAATCATTGAGTTCGTCCTGCAAAGCGCCGATGTCCCCGCCACCGCACTCATTCCATATGGCATGAATGTAGCTGGCCAAGACTTCCGCGATGCCGCAGCCGATTACGGCCTAGGCACAACCGCCAAAATAGATGAAGCCAAAGCATTATTGGCAGAAGCAGGCTATCCAAACGGCGAAGGCTTCCCCAAAACCATCTTCGCCACTTATTCCTCCCCACCAATCCAAAAATTGCTAGAAGCCATCCAACAAATGTGGAAGAAAAACCTAAACATCGATGTCGAAATCGCCGTTTCAGAATGGAAAGTCTACTACCCAGAAGTCCAGAAAGTAGAATATCAAATCGCCCAAATGGGCTGGGGCGCAGACTACCCACATCCCATGACTTTTCTAGATAATTTCGTCTCAGACAGCCCCAACAACCTAGCCCATTGGCAAAATGCCGATTACGATGTCGCCATAGCCGCCTCAAAAGCGGCCAGCGATCCAGCCGAATCTTTGGCTCAAATGACCAAAGCCGAAGCCATCGTCATGAACGACCACGTCATCCTGCCCATGTATCATCGCAACAGCTATATGATGATGGGCGGCCACGTCAAAGGCTTCTGGCGCTCAACCCTAAGCGTGCCATATTTCCGCAATGTCAGCATTGAAAGCAAATAATGACTGAATACAACACAATCGCGGCCAAAATCTCATCGATTTTGGCCGCAAACACCTCGTTAAATATCGCCGATTTCCAACCAGCCTTCACCGAAATCTCACAAATCTTAAACCAACAAATCGGCCACAAATTACTAACCTTCACCGTCATTCATCCAAGTGAAAAACACGTCATCCGCCTGTTCTCAAATCTCGAAGGCGATTACGCACTAGAAGACACCAAACCCATGGTCAAAGACGAATGGAGCCAACAAGTTATTGAAAATTCAATCCCTTTCTACATCTCCACCGCCAAAGAAATGCAGCCCATCCTCCCAGATTACCAAAAACTAGCCGATATGGGCTTAGGCTCAATGATGAACATCCCCATCACCCAAAACGGCAAAACCATCGGCACCGCCAATCTATTAGATGCAGACGGCGCATATAAAAACATAGATTTCACTCCCCTCATAAAAACTTGCCAACTAGCCGCCCCCATTTTCACCGCCTACAGAAAGTACAATTGCACCTAACACCATACGCTTGCGTATTGACGACAAGCAAACGAATCTATACCATAATCACAGGTGCAAAAAAGGGAGCGATTATGGATTTCAAATTAACCGACGATCAAACAGCATTCAAAGACCTAGCCAAAAGCTTCGCCGATGAAAACCTAGCCCCAAACGCCAATGAGTGGGATCAACAACAACATTTCCCCAAAGACATCCTTCGCCAAGCCGCCACTTTAGGCTTCGGCGCCCTCTACACCAGCGAAACCCACGGCGGCACAGGCCTAACCCGCCTCGACAGCGCCATCATATTCGAACAACTAGCCACAGGCTGCCCCTCAACCACAGCCTACCTGTCCATTCACAACATGGTCACATGGATGATAGACAGTTTTGGCACAGATCACCTCCGCCAAAAATACATCCCCAAACTAGCCACCCTAGAGCTTTTCTCCTCCTACTGCCTCACAGAATCAGGCGCAGGCAGCGATGCCGCCGCAGGCAAAACCACCGCCAAACGCGATGGCGACGATTACATAATCAACGGCTCAAAAGCCTTCATTTCAGGCGCAGGCGAGTCCGATCTCTACCTAGTCATGCTAAAAACGGGCAACCCCGCAGACGGCGCAAAAGCCATGTCCGCCATCCTCATAGATGCCGATAGCAAAGGCCTATCCTTCGGCGCCAAAGAACAAAAAATGGGCTGGAACAGCCAACCCACTGCCGAGGTCATTTTCGACAATGTCCGCGTCCCCGCCGAAAACCTTCTAGGCGCAGAAGGCCAAGGCTTCAAAATCGCCATGGCAGGCCTAGATGGCGGCCGCGTCAACATAGCCGCATGCTCCCTAGGCGGCGCCCAAATGGCCATCAACCAAGCCGCCAACCACATGCAAGAGCGCCAACAATTCGGCAAACATCTCAACCAATTCCAAGCCTTGCAATTCAAACTAGCCGACATGCTAACCGACCTAAAAGCCGCCAAATTAATGGTCTACAACGCCGCCGCCGCCATAGACACAAAATCACCCGACAAAACCAACACCTGCGCCATGGCCAAACGCTTCGCCACCGACACATGCTTCAACATTGTCGATGACGCCCTACAAATCCACGGCGGCTACGGCTACATTAAAGAATACGGCATCGAACGCATACTTCGCGACTTACGAGTTCACCGCATCCTAGAAGGCACCAACGAAATCATGCGCCTCATCATTGCCCGCAACGCCATAAAAAACGCCGAACAAGGCAGTCTATTCACATAAAGGGAAAACAAAAATGACAAATATCGGTTTCATAGGCCTAGGCAATATGGGCGGCCCCATGGCCGAAAACCTAGTCAAAGCAGGCCACCACGTCACAGGCTTCGACCTATCAGATGACGCACTAGCAGCATTCAAAAACATCGGCGGCATTCCCGCCTCATCGTCCATAGATGCCGTCATCGATGCCGAAATCGTCATCACCATGCTCCCCGCAGGCAAACATGTAGATGCAGTCTATTGCGGCGAAAACGGCCTACTAACCGCCGCCAAATCAGGCACATTATTCCTAGACAGCTCCACAATAGATGTCGAAACCGCCCGCAAAGTCGCAAAAGCAGCAGCCGATGCCAATATGCAAATGATGGACACCCCAGTTTCAGGCGGTGTCGCCGCAGCCGCAGCAGGCACACTAACCTTCATGTGCGGCGGCTCAGATGCAGCCTTCGCCAAAGCCCAACCCATCCTAGAAATCGTCGGCGGCAACATCATCCATGCAGGCGCTTCAGGCACAGGCCAAGCCGCCAAAATCTGCAACAATATGATGCTCGGCATTCAAATGATTTCAGTCTGCGAAGCCTTCGCCATGGCCGATGCCTTAGGCCTAGAACGTCAAAAACTCTTCGATATTTCAAGCAAAGCCTCAGGCCAATGCTGGTCACTAACCACCTATTGCCCCGTCCCAGGCCCCATCCCAACAACACCAGCCAACAATGATTACGAACCAGGTTTCGCCGCCGCCATGATGCTAAAAGACCTCCGCCTAGCCGCCGATGCCGCCCAATCACTCGGCGTCAACACCCAAATCGGCCAAAAGGCCAAAGAACTGTACGAAGCCATGAGCCAAGCAGGCTTAGACAACAAAGATTTCTCAGCCTATTTCGAATTCATGTCACAAAAATAAAATTGCGAGGGTAGGGCGCTTTAAATACAGCGCCCGCCATCCACTTCCATCGCCACACCCGTCACCATGCTCGCTTCATCCGAGCATAAAAAACAAGCCGCATTGCCCATATCCTCAGGGGTCGAAAACCGCCCAATCGGAATGGTGCTCAAAAACTTAGCCCGAATTTCAGGCGTATCCTCACCCATAAACGTTTTCAATAACGGCGTTTCTCCCGCCACAGGGTTAATCGCATTACTCCGAATGCCAAACGGCGCCAATTCAACAGCCATTCCGCGCGTCGCCGTAATCATCGCACCCTTAGTCACATTATACCAAGTCAAATTAGGCCGCGGGCTAACTCCACCTGTCGAAGCAACATTCAAAAACACTCCAGATTTTTGCTCTTTAAAATACGGCACAGCATACCGCGCCGCCAAAAATACCGACTTCACATTCACATCAAACAGATTGTCAAACAGCTCTTCACTAACGTCTTCAAGCGGCTGCGGCACATGCCCCATGCCCGCATTGTTAACAACAATGTCCAACCCACCAAAATGCGCAATCGTGCCTTCAATCAAACCCTTCATGTCAGCATCTTGCGATACATCAGCAGCAATATAAAGCCCAGCATCACCCAAAGAATCCGCAACTTTCATACCATTCTCAGCGTTAATATCCGCCACCACAACTTTAGCACCCTCAGCCACAAATTTGCGCACAATGCCTTCGCCAAAGCCAGATCCACCACCCGTAACAATGGCTATTTTCCCATCTAATCTCATACTTTTACCCTCATCCATGTTTAATCGCCACAGTCTTAGTCACCGAAAACCCATACAGAGCCTCAAAACCTTTTTCCCGACCATGCCCAGAACCTTTTACCCCACCAAATGGCAGTTCAACACCACCACCAGCACCATAATTATTTATAAAAACTTGCCCAACTTGCAACTTCTTGGCCATGCGCAATTGTCGCCCGCCATTCTCAGTCCACACCCCAGCCACAAGGCCAAAGTCAGTGCCATTGGCAATGCGCACCGCATCAGCCTCGTCATCAAACGGTATAATCACCTGCACAGGGCCAAAAATTTCTTCCTGCGCCAACCGATGATCAGGCGAAACATCACCAAACAAAGTCGGCAATATATAAGCCCCGCCCTCTGGCAATCCGTCAGCATAACTTCCCTGCGCCAACATTTCCAACCCATCAGTTTTGGCAATGTTCAAATAACCTTTTACAATTTCCTGTTGCCGCTTACTAATCATCGGCCCCAAATTCAAATCATCCAAAGCATTGCCAACTTTAAGCGCCTTATATTGCGCCACCATACCAGCAACCACTTCGTCATAAATCCCACGTTGAACAAGAATCCGCGATGCCGCCGAGCAAGTCTGCCCCGCATTCTGTATCCCACCATTGACCAAAAACGGCATAGCCGCATCCAAATCAGCGTCATCAAATACAATCTGCGGCGATTTTCCACCAAGCTCTAAGGTCACAGGTATCACATGCTCCCCGCCAGATTGCTGCACCATCGTGCCAACCGCGTTAGAGCCCGTAAAACTAATATGATGCACACCCTTATGCGCCGTCAACGCAGCCCCAGCCTCACTACCAATCCCGGGCACAATATTCAAAGCCCCCGCAGGCAATCCCGCCTCAACCGCAATCTCGCCCAAAGCCAGCGCCGTCAAACATGCCTCTTCAGCAGGTTTTAACACCGCAGCATTGCCCATCGCCAACGCCGCACCAACGCTACGCCCAATAATCTGCATCGGGTAATTCCACGGTATAATATGCCCCGTCACCCCGTGCGGCTCGCGCAAAGTATAAACCGTAAACCCATCCATAAACGGTATGCTGTCACCATGTATTTTGTCACAAGCCCCGCCGTAAAATTCAAAATACCGCGCCATCGCAATCACGTCATTACGCGCCTGCGTCAAAGGTTTTCCGACGTCCTTAGCTTCCATTTCGGCCAATTCATCAATATGCGTCAACACAATCTCGCCCATTTTGGCCAACACGCGCCCACGCTCTACCGCCGTCATCGCGCCCCAGTCACCATCCA
>NVQL02000016.1 GCA_002400495.2 Alphaproteobacteria bacterium
AAGCCGGTTTGATAATAACAGTCATGTGTTATCCTCACAGATAAAATGCCTCTCGTTGGGGAGAGGTGTCCCACCGACAGAGATATTAGAATGCCAAACCAAAGTCAAGAATTTTTAACAAAAAAAAACAGCGTCATCATGACGCTGCTTATTATTTTTAAATTTTGCTTATTTAACCAAGCCAAAACATCAAAGCCTAAAACCTATACCGAATGCCTGCCCGCACTTCATGGGCAATAACATCTGCATAATCCAATGTTTCTTGATAATCGACGCCATCTCTTGTGGCGCTCTCCATGCCAGATATATTGACTAGATTTACGCCAGAAGCTGCATTGATAGCCGCCCCATTGGTTTGGCCTTCATAAGTGGCACGGCCACCCAATATATTGGTGAACCGATAACCCAAATCTAAGGTAAAATTATCCGCAATATTTATCGCCACACCTGCCATAGCAGCGCCTACAAAGCTCATGCCGTTAGAAAAATTAATGCCAGCGCTGGTGGTTGTGCCACCTGCCGTATAATCAATGCCAAATTGAGTGTTGGAAAGCAACAAGCCCGCGCCCAAACCTACATATGGCTGAACGGGAATACCTGGAATATCAACATCATAAAAGGCTGATATAAGCGCGCCATATTGTTGGTTTTGGCCTGAATAATTTACCGATACACCACCAAGAACGGTCGCACCTGTTGATATATTATGCCGCCGATATTCACCCGCCACTTCAACCCTTAGATTATCGAATTTATAACCAGCAACGGCCGCGCCGATAATTTGTTGGCCTGATGAGGTGGTGATTTGTGGGATATATTCATTAAATAAACCTGAATTGGCAATAGCAGCTTGTGAGGCCGCGCTTTCACCTGTGGCAGCAACAATGGGAACGCCTTTTGTCAGTTGCCCCTCATCGGCCCAAGCATAACCGCCGTTCACGCTAAAATAAGCACCACTACAATAGCAACCAAGCCGAATCTCTTTGCGCAAATTAACGCTTGGATATAGGCTGCTTTCTTTCAAAAGACTGGCTTCATATTGAGTTTCTGGAAATATTGAGGTTTCACTCGTCATATCACTTGCTTGCGCTGATGATAAAATTGTCAAAACCGCCAGACAAACCCCTACAGATTTGAACTTGGCTTTATTTTTACTGATAAGCATTGGATACCTCTTTAACTATGATGCCTACTATTTACACTGCCTCCCTGCTCTTCTTGCAGCTTGGCTATGACAGGATTAGTAAATGAGCATGGTTAAAATAACCTTACGCTGTGCAATTTTGGAGCACAAAAAAACCGCATCATTTAGATGATGCGGTTTTCATAAATATTTCGTTTTGAATTAAACGTTTTTTAACTAACAGCCTTAACCAATGTCTCTAACCAAATATCTCTAACCAATGGCAGAAATAATGTCATCCACCACTTGCTCGGTCAGCCGCGCATCCGCGCCTTCAGCCATCACCCTAATTAACGGCTCTGTACCAGATTTTCTAATCAGCACCCTACCCGTATTTTTAAGTAGAGCTTTGCCATCATCTATCGCTTGTTGTACAATCTTTGTAGCCAGCGGATCTACCTTATCGGCATCATAACGAACATTTTTTAGCACCTGTGGCACGGCTTCAAAGCGTTGGCACAAATCGCTAGCACTGATATCTCGCTCAATCATAATCGAAAGGATTTGAATCGCCGCCGTTAAGCCGTCACCTGTTGTGTTATAATCAGACATGATGATATGGCCAGATTGTTCTCCGCCCATATTGTAACCATGAGCCCGCATATGCTCCAACACATAACGATCGCCAACATCGGTACGAATAAAATCTAAGCCAATGTCTTTGATAAAATTCTCTAGCCCTAAATTAGACATAACCGTCGCCACAATACCATCTTTACTGAGCTTATCTTTAGCCTGTAAATTTTGGGCAATCGCCGCCATTAATTGATCGCCATCAACAATTTGACCTTTTTCATCAACCACAATAATGCGATCAGCATCGCCATCAAGTGCAATCCCAATATCGGCGTTATGCTCAAGTACGGTTTTTTGTAACAATTCTGGCGCGGTTGAACCACAGCCTTCATTAATGTTAAACCCATCTGGTTTATTGCCAATTTCAATAACCTCTGCGCCCAGCTCCCACAAAGCCAAAGCCGCCACCTTATAGGCCGCACCATTGGCACTATCGACCACAATTTTGAGCCCATTAAAGCTAATTTTATTACTAATCGTGCGTTTGGCAAATTCTATATAACGCGCATGAGCACTATTAATACGCCGCGCACGACCCAACCGACGAGGTTCTACCAACCCAGCATCACTAGACCCATCCATATATTTTTCAATTAATAATTCTTTTTGATCGTCTAATTTATAGCCATCTGGTCCAAATAACTTAAGCCCATTATCATAATAGGGGTTATGTGAAGCCGAAATCATCACGCCAACATCAGCACGTAAAGACCTTGTCAACATTGCCACCGCGGGGGTTGGGGTTGGACCCAATAAAAACACATCAATGCCAACCGAGGTAAACCCCGCCACCAAAGCATATTCAATCATATAACCCGAAATTCTGGTATCTTTGCCAATCACCACCCGATGACGATGTGAGCCTGTGGAAAACACCTGGCCTGTGGCCATGCCAAATTTTAGTGCCATTTCAGCTGTGATTGGATGCTGATTAACCAAACCACGCATGCCATCTGTTCCAAAATATTTACGTTTCATTTCATCTACACCCCTCGATTATTCAAGAATTAATAAGTAACTAAAATTAATTTTTAATTAATATTTTCGAATAGAATTAATTATACTCATATGTTGCTGTGCAACCTTTATATCATGCATGCGATGAAATTGCACTGCCGTATTTTTAGCAACGCTCATCGCCGCTAACGAGCCAGCCTGTCGCTTGCCAACATCCTTTTCGCCCGCAACCACACCAATGAAAGATTTACGTGATGAGCCGACCAATAAAGCCACCCCCAGAGAATGAAACAAGCTGAGATTATCTAAAATGGTTAAACAATGAGCCACAGTTTTTCCAAACCCAATGCCAGGATCAATCACTATCTTGCTCCTGTCAAAACCCTGTTTGACTAAATTTTCAATCCGCGCTTGCAAATAATCATAAATCTCAAACAGGATATTCTCATAATGCGGGTCATTTTGCATGGTTTCTGGCGTGCCTTGGCTGTGCATTAAAATAATCGGGCACTGAGCTTTAAGCACAGCTTGCACACTGTCACCACTATCTTCGCCATATTGCGCCACATCGGCTCTGAATTCCAACGCTGAAACATCATTAATCATATCAGCCCCGTGCGCCAACGCATAATCCATAACTTTGGCTTTGCGCGTATCGATCGAAACACATATATCCTTGGATTTAAGCATCGACAATATGGGCGCAATGCGCACAATCTCTTGCTCACAGCTCACATAGCTGGCTTTAGGGCGGGTCGATTCACCGCCGACATCTACAACCGATAAGCCACATTTTATATGGTCATCAATTTGCCGCTCCAATTTTGCCACATCATCATGACTGCCGCCATCTGAAAAACTATCAGGCGTTAGATTTAAAATGCCCATTATATGCTGTTGCGACATATCTAGCCCGCAAATACGCGGTCTTAACGCGCCAATGGCTTCAAGCTGAGCAATAATTTCGACATCATCTGAAGCAAGCAATTCTGCCACCGACATAAAACCAATGTCATCGTCACAGCGGTTGATGATTTTTGCCATGCAAAAGCCAACGCTGCCACCTGCAATTGGCAATGCGAGTTGCGAAGCTATTGCAATCTTAGCCTCATCACCATAAATAAAGCCTGTGGGGATGATTAATTTTGAATGAGCCACAACAACACTTCCACTTAAAAAACCAAAACAAAAGGCGCCTGAAATTCAAGCGCCTTTATAATATATATCAACCAATGAATTTATGCATCATTTTTTGGTTCATCATCCGTTGGTTTTACCGGGGCTTCTGGTGTTTTAGTTGTTGGCACACTTGCTGCTGTTTCTGGCACAGTCGCGGCACCAGCTTTTTCTTGCGCCACCACATTTTCGCGGCCAATATCTTCACCGGCAATCATTTTTTTGATCTCAGCACCCGTCAAAGTTTCATATTCAAGCAAACCATTGCCCAATAGATCCAATTGATTGGCATTTTCAGTCAAAATACGTTTAGCTTCGCTATACGCTTCTTCAATAATGCGTTTCACTTCGGCATCAATTTCTTGCAAAGTCTGTTCACTAACCATACCAGAGTTAGATGATTGACCCATGAAATTCTGCCCCGTATTGCCAGCATAATCTACCATGCCCATTTTATCCGACATGCCCCATTGTGTCACCATGCCGCGCGCTATTTTTGTCGCCTGTTGAATGTCAGACGAAGCACCTGAGGTAATTTTATCATAACCAACCAAAATTTCTTCGGCCACACGGCCAGCCATTGCCACTGCCAAATCAGCATGGAATTTTTCACGGCTATAGGAAATCGCATCACGCTCTGGCAAACGCATCACCAAACCAAGCGCCCGACCACGCGGGATGATTGTGGCTTTATGCACAGGGTCAGATTCTGGCTTATGCATAGCCACCAAAGCATGACCAGCTTCATGAAACGCCGTTAGGCGTCTCTCATCATCACTCATCACCAATGTACGGCGCTCAGCACCCATCATCACTTTGTCTTTGGCATCTTCAAATTCTTGGTCTGTCACCACGCGTTTACCGCGCCGCGCCGCCAAAAGCGCCGCTTCATTACAAAGATTGGCTAAATCGGCACCAGAAAAACCAGGTGTGCCGCGTGCAATATGCCGCGCATTAACATCATTACCTGCTTTGACTTTTTTCAAATGCACTTTCAAAATTTGCTCACGGCCAATAATGTCTGGGTTTGCCACTTCAATCTGTCTGTCGAACCGACCAGGACGCAACAGAGCTGGATCCAATACATCAGGTCTATTGGTAGCAGCGATGATAATCACCCCTTCATTATCCGAAAAACCATCCATTTCAACCAATAATTGATTAAGCGTTTGCTCACGCTCATCATTACCACCGCCCATGCCAGATCCACGATGCCGACCCACTGCGTCAATCTCATCGATAAACACAATACACGGGGCATTCTTCTTAGCTTGTTCAAACATATCGCGCACGCGGCTTGCGCCGACGCCGACAAACATTTCAACAAAATCTGAACCTGAAATAGAGAAAAACGGCACATTAGCTTCGCCTGCAATGGCACGCGCCAACAAGGTTTTACCTGTACCTGGAGGGCCCACCAACAACGCACCGCGTGGAATGTGACCACCCAAAACGGTATATTTTGCTGGGTTCTTTAAAAAATCAACAATTTCACTTAAATCTTCTTTGGCTTCATCAATACCCGCCACATCTTCAAATGTAACCGTGCCACTGCCTTCGGTTAGCAATTTGGCTTTGCTTTTGCCAAAGCCCATGGCTTTACCGCCGCCGCCGCCGCCCATATTGCGCATAAAGAATATCCACACACCAACCAATAACAACATTGGGAACCAACTGATGAATACATTCATCAATGTGCTGTCTTCGGCATGTTGCACTTTCACATCCACACCTTTTTCAGTCAGAGTTTGCAACAATAGCGGGTCATTCAGCGGAATGGCTGCAGTAAAATCACCGCCATTTGCGCGTCTACCGCTCAATTGACCGTTATTAATAACCACGGATTGCACACCGCCAGAGCTGACATCAGACAGCAATTGCGAATAGCTCACCTCGTTGCCACTAGAACGACTACCAGAAAGACCCACCATATTAAATACGGCAATTAACAACACGAGGATGATGCCCCATAGAGCAAGATTACGAAAATTATTCACATGAATTCCTTAATTTCTTCGATTCATAAAATATCTATTGTTTAAATAGGCCTTCATTGCGTAAATTCCAAGTTAAAAACACAAAAAAACTCAAAAAACACGGCCTTTTCATAGCTTTGGACATATGAGCATATAATTTTTGCAATGTGAACCCATGTTTTGGCTCATTCACTTTATTGTTAACGCCGAATTTTAAGCTCTAGATCTATATCCGATATTTCTACCTTGCCATCGGCCACTATAATGCCAATGGATTGCAAAATCACTTTCGGGCATAATTTAAGTGATTTATGCCTTTCCAGCAACGGATCACTATATTCAGGCAGCATAGATAGGCTCTGTAATTGAACTGACTTTTGTGACAAATTAACCGCGCCAAAACGCTTGTGCCACTTGTCATCAAAACCTTGTCTATCTTCATAACCAAACCACAGGCTTTGTTGCTTTTTCACCACCAAACAATGCCCCAAACAAAACTGCCGCCCCTCACCTGCAATTTGCTGCCATAAATACTCGATTTTTTGCCAGCGCGGCGGATTGTCTTGCCCGCCAATTGTCCAAATCAATCTGGCCAACAAGCGCAATTGCAGCTCTTCGGGCAATGCCGCGAAATCACTTATCCTTACATGCGCAATTCCCAAAGGCAAAAAATCGACTTTCGCCTGCCAAAATTCCTCTAAATAAAATTCCAACGCGTCATCTGCTCGCGCCAAACGGCTGGCTGATTGCGCTACATTCTCATTCTCCAACACTTCATTTTCACTTAGAAACTTACGAATTTGCACCCGCTCAAACTTTTCATTCAGATTGGAAACATCATCAAACCAAGCTTGCTCACATTGCCGTAAATACTCGCGCAAATCAGCACGTTTAAGGCTTAAAAATGGGCGAATAATTTCAATCAATTGCCCATTAACATTACGTTGCATAATCTGCGCAATTGAACCAAGGCCACTTAAACCAGCGCCGCGTTTTAAGCGCATTAAAAAAGTTTCAGCATTGTCTTCTAAATTATGCCCCACAAATAGCTTTTCTATATGTTGTGCAGTACAAAATTCGCCCATCAATTGATAACGCGCATCACGTGCCTTTTGCTGCACGCCACTGCTTGGCATCTGCTCAAATTTCCACTCCAAAATATGATGCTCAACACCCAATTTTTGGCACCACTTCGCCACTTGCGCAGCTTCTACCGCCGCGTCAGCACGCAATTTATGATCAACCGTTAAGGCAACCAGCGTAACCGATAAATCTAATTTTTGAATATAATGATGCATTGCCAACAACAAAGCCATGCTATCCCCGCCACCCGAAACTGCAACCGCAATCATTTCGTCATCGGAACGGATAAAGCCAGTGAGACTATCATGGATTTTTTGATCAGCGGCAATAAGGGGCAAAGTCATACTGACTTATAACCTCATAAAGGCTTTACAAGCAAGCATGCTCTTTTTGCTTGGCTTGCGCCATGCTGGACAATTGCGGGTGCGATTCAGAATAACGCCGATCGACCTCATAATAAGCCGCACAAGCATCAGATTTATTGCCAAGTAATAACAGGCTGGCCGCTAATTTATATAGGTTATCGGGCGCTTTAGCGCCTTTTTTATTGCTGCGATAACCTTGGTAGAAAACCCGTGCTGCCGCATTGTAATTTTTGCGTTTATAATAGCTTTCGCCCAACCAAAAATAAGCGTTAGAAATTAAAGTCGATTGACGATAATATTGAATGAATTGATTAAATTTACGCTCTGACAACATATAATAAGCATCATCATAATAACCTTTAGCCTCGTTAAACGCCATAACATCTGGCGCTTGACTGCCCAAACGGCCTGCAAGGCTGCCAGCAGCATTCAGCTCATTCGAAGCCTCTTCAGGCAACGCGGTCGCAGCATAAGCTTGTGGTTCAGGTTTTTCTAACGGCGGTTGGCTGCGCAACGCTTCGGGCACAGTGTTTAATTCTTCTGGGCCATCAGGCAATGGGACAGCCTGTGCCATTTTTTGCTCTTGCTGAACCATAGGCAGCGGCTTAGCTGCTGGTGTCCCAGCTACAAGTGGTGAAGCAGCAGAATAAGGGTCTTCAAGCGGGCGCTGCAAAACTTGGCCATCTGCCAATGGTTGCTGGCTAAAATCTTGGCTCAATTTGTTTTCATATTGCACCAAACGATTGCGCAGAGTGTTCAACTCAAGCTCAAGCGCCTCAATGCGGCTCAGCGCATCGACATCCTGCGTGGCAATTTGTTTCACATCGCTTTGCATGGTTTCGATATTTATGTGCATTTTCAGCACGCTTTGAGAATCGAAAGCCAATGCAATATGCGGCATAGCCACATAAGCCGCAATAATCACGACAAAAGCAGCCTTAGATAATTTACAATATGGCTTTAACAAAGATAACATTTTTCACTCGAAATAATTCAGCCTGTAAAATCCAATAGATTTGGGGCAGAAATAGGGCAGATGTTTAACTGACCCATTTTCGCCCCATAATGTGCTAATTATACAACACCTATTTGCTGACCACCGAGGTCACTGCACGTCTATTCTGGCTCCAACACGAGATATTATCACATAGTGAAATCGGCCGTTCTTTGCCATAAGACAAAGTGCCGATTGTGCCTGTAAAGCCTATAGATGTCATGTATTTTTTAATGCTTGCGGCACGTCTTGCGCCCAATGCAATATTATATTGACGTGTGCCGCGCTCATCGGCATGGCCTTCAATTTGAATGGCAGTGACATTATATTGCACCAACCACGCATATTGTTTTCGCAACAACGCTTTACCGGACTCGTTCACCTCGGTTTGGTTGGTTTCAAACAACACGCTATCGCCGATAACTTGTTGGAATTCGGCAAGCGTACCAGGTTGGGCATTAATGCCATTGCCCACAACACCCGCCGCATCTTGGCCTAACTCACCTTTTGTGGCACAAGCTGCAAGACCCAACGCCATGCCTGCAATCATTAAATATTTTGCTAAATTCAATCTCATGTTTTTCTCCAACTTTTCGATTCTTACATTCTTATAACATATTTTATTACTATTTCTTTGGCTTAATAATGCGGGCAAATTTGCCTTTTAAATCATTGCCCCAAAGGCGACCATGCTGGGTCACTCGCAAACCCATTAATTTTTAACTGTCTTTCATTACGCCCCGTAATGTCCACACTCCAAATAGACGGGCCACCGTTAGCACCGCGAGTTTCGCGGAAAAACATCAACACTCGACCATTGGGCGACCATGTCGGGCCTTCATTATGATAGCCACCCGCTAAAATACGTTCACCACTGCCATCAACTTTCATCACCCCAATTAAAAATTGCCCGCCAACCAATTTGGTAAAAGCAATTAAATCACCACGTGGCGACCAAACAGGGGTCGAATAAGAACCACCACCAAAACTCACCCGCCTGACATTGCTGCCATCAGTATTCATAATATAAAGCAGCTGTTTACCATCGCGGTCAGATTCAAACACAATCGCACGGCCATCGGGCGAAAAGGATGCCGAAGTGTCAAGCGCCGAGCCCTTGGTTAATTGTTGCATGTTTTTATTGCGTAAATCCATCAGATATAGATTGGCATTGGCACCATTTTGCAGGCTCATCACCACCTTATTGCCATCGGGCGAAAAGCGCGGCGCAAAGCTCATACCTGGGAAATTACCGACCAATTCACGCTGGCCTGTATCAACATTAATCAACATCACACGCGGCTGACCACTGGCATAAGAAATATAAGTCACTTCTTGGCGTTTTGGGCTAAACCGCGGCGAAAGAACAATGTCATTGCCAGCCGTTAAAAATTTATTGTTAAAGCCATCCTGATCCATAACCGCCAAGCGTTTAACCCGCCTGTCTTTTGGCCCTGTTTCAGATATGTAGGCAATACGGCTGTCAAAATAACCTTTTTCGCCCGTCAGCCGCTCATAAATGGTATCTGATATTTGATGCGCCAATTTGCGCCAATTGCGCGGCTGCGCCGAATATTGCAAGCCAACAATCTGCTGTTCAGATAACACATCCCACAAGCGCAATTCGGCAGCAATATTGCCGTTAGATTGCATCACAATGCGGCCTGTTACCAAGGCTTTAGCACCTGTTGGCCGCCAATTGGCAAAATTAGGCTTTTGATTGGCAGGTCGGCTGGTTTCTAAAAATATATTTTGGTTAAGCGGTGCAAATAGGCCACTATTGCGCAAGTCATTAATGACAATGGCCGCTACATTTTGCCCCAACCCAGCTTCTTTGCCATTATTGCCTGAAAAATTCTCAATCGCCAACACCAACGGGTCGACATTGCCCTGATCAATCTTCACTTCAACCAGTGCCGCAGCAGCTGTGGCCATGCTCACAATAAAGGCACATAAAACCAACAATTTGCTTATACTTCTAATCATAATATACCTATTAATTTTCGCGCCACTATCTAACTATTCATCTATATAAGCTTAATTTGCTCAAAATATGGCACGTCTATCCATCAAACATGCTTCGCGGGTCAAATTCCATAGTAAATTCGCTCCACACTTCAAATTTTTCAGGCGGCAACATATCGTAAGGGCCGCATTCTATAATCGCCCGCACCGCGCTTTCGGCCATCACTTGGAATGACGGATGTGATGAACGATTGAGCACCTGCGGTGTGCCAAGCACTTCGGCAAATTGGTTGAGTTTAAAGCCAACTTTAACCACCACACTGCCCGCATCTTGCGCCCCAGCAGGAATAGACCAACATTGTGCCATACGGTTTTTCACCGCATTAAATTCAAATTGACTTAATGACGCCACTTCAACATCTTCGAGCAAATCACCATCTAAGCTACCCGATTCAACATCGCCAAAATCAAGCTCAATTTCTTCCAAAGGCTTTTCTTCCAACTTATCCAACAAAGCCGCAATTTTGCTATCATCCAATGGTTCTGGCTCAGGCTTTTTCTCAGCTTTTGGCAGCTCTTTGGGTGCAGGTTTAGGCAATGCGGGGCGCTTGGCAGGCTTTGGCGCTGTGGCCACATTGATAAAAGTTTCTTCTGGTTTTTGCGATTCAGGATCACTAACGTCTTCGAACAATTTTTCAATCGAAGTAGATGGCGCAACTTTTGGTTTATCTTTAGGCGTTGGGGTCGGCTTTGGCTTATCAAGCTTTGGTTTCGGCTTAGGTACAGGTTTTTCGACAATTTTTTCGATCGGCTGTTTGGCCGCCAACTTGGTGGTTAGGTCTTCAGTTTTTTTTGTACCAACCTGCTCAATCGGGGCGATCGAAACAATCTCCACCTCGACAGGCGCAACATTATCCAGCTCGAGCGGTGTCCCAGCGCCAAAGCTAAATATAGCCGCCACAATAATTGTGCCATGCAAAACTGATGTTATGATCCAACCAAATTTCATCTATATGCCTAAATTTACCAATCTCTAATTTGCATTTGTTTCACTTGTCGAGACCAAGCCAATGCTCTTAAACCCAGCACTGTTAATATGCCCAATCACCCGCATAAATTCGCCATATGATACATTCTGATCACCGCGCACAAAGATTTTTTGTTTAAACCCATTTTCTGACAAAGCGGTTAATTTAACCACCAAATCATCAAATTCAACTTCGGCATCTTGAATGAATATTTTGCCATCAACATCAATCGTCACCGACAATGGCTCTTTATCCGATTCAAGCGCTGCGGCCTGTGTTTCAGGCAGTTCAATCGGCACACCAGCGGTAAGTAATGGAGCTGACACCATAAAGATAATCAACAATACCAACATCACATCAACCATTGGCGTCATGTTAATTTCGGCAATCGGTGAATGGCGGTTACGGCTTCTGCGTTGCCTTTTGGGGCTGTTATAATGGCCGTTTCCAGCAGTCATACCCATATCATTGGCCGCCTGGTTTATTTTCGAACTGACGCGAGAATATGGCGCTAAATTCATCGGCAAAATTTTCTAAATTCTGCCCCATACGGCCAATATCGCCCGAAAATTTATTATAAAAAATAACCGCGGGAATTGCCGCCACCAAGCCAATCGCTGTCGCAAACAACGCCTCGGCAATGCCAGGTGCCACAACCGCCAAGCTGGTTGATTTTGATGCCGCAATGGCCGAAAATGTATTCATAATGCCAAACACCGTGCCAAACAAACCAACAAATGGCGCCGCACTACCTGTCGTGGCTAAAAACATCAGATGGCGTTCTAACGAGCCAACTTCACGTTGAATGGCCACATCCATAACTTTCTCAATCCGCATTTGCAGCGAAATATTATTACCGACACTGCCATCAGTCGCGCCTGTCGCGGCAGTGGCATCTTGCGCCCGCTTCCATTCACGCATCGCCGATACAAATATCGCCGCCATTGGATTGTCGGGTCTATGGCCAATATTACGGTATAAATCATCAAGATTTTGGCCTGACCAAAAAGCTTTTTCAAATTCTTGTGATGATTTTTGTGATTTGCGAATGAGAAAAAACTTATCGCCGATAATCTTCCAGCTCCAAACAGAAGCCAACATCAAACCAATCATTACCAATTTGACCACAATATGCGCTTGCCAGAATAAATCTAAAACAGAAACGCCGCCTATATCATTGGCGGCTAAAGTCGTAACTTCCATTATATATTACCTTAATTTCTTATTCTTTAATGTGAATGTCTCGCATTAAATTTCAAAGTATAATTTCATGAGAATCTGTTTAAAATACGGCAAACAGACATCGCACCCCTATTGGCAACGACATTAGCTTAAAACTCGTAAAATATGGTTAATTTTTGGTTTATTATACCAAAGCAGAAAATTTGGCCTTGGTATCAGCATCAATGCGCGTTGGTTTGCCCGCATCATTGACAATGGCGCAGGTCACCACCGTTTTAAACAACAAATTATCTTGGCAATAAATATGCTGCTCCAGCACAAAACGCACGCCCTTGAGTAACTGTAATTTAGTATGCACTTCAATCACATCATCCATTTTAGCGGGTGCTAAAAAATCAACATCCATGTGGCGCACCACAAAAAATAGTGGTACATCCAATTGCGCCAATACATCTTGATGAATCTGCAGCAACCGCAAAAAATCAGTGCGACCTCTTTCGCAAAATTTTAAATAATTAGCGTGATAAACCCTGCCAGAAAAATCAGTATCTTCATAATAGATGCGAATCGGCAATTTATGCGTCACGCCTTCCATTTTGCCGCTTAGATCTATCATTGGTTTAAGGCTCATCGCTCGAAATTTCGGTCTTCAAACAAATTGCCTTGCACCAGCGCAGGATTATTAGGCACGGACATGCCCAAATGCGCAAAAGCTTGCGGCGTCAATGTACGGCCGCGCGGGGTGCGCGCCACAAAACCCAGCTGTATCAAATAAGGCTCAATCACCTCTTCAATACTATCGCGCCCTTCGCTCATCGCCGCCGCAATGGTATCCGCGCCAACAGGCCCACCATGGTAATTTTTAGCAATGATGTTGAGATATTTATGATCCATTTTATCCAACCCGATATGATCAACCTCAAGCCGCGTTAAAGACGCATCAGCAATCTGCTTATCAATCATCCCTTGTTTGGCGACAATGGCAAAATCGCGCACACGGCGCAACAAACGCCCCGCCACCCTTGGTGTGCCGCGGGCACGGCGGGCAATTTCCAGCGCACCATCTTTATTCATATTCACACCCAAAACCCGCGCCCCGCGCTCAACAATCAAGCATAATTCTTCGGTAGAATAATATTCTAGCCGAATTGGAATGCCAAACCGATCGCGCAACGGCGTTGTAAGCAGACCTGTGCGGGTGGTCGCTGCCACCAAAGTAAACGGCGCAAGCTCGATACGCACACTGCGTGCAGCAGGGCCTTCACCAATGATTAAATCCAGCTGAAAATCTTCCATCGCGGGGTATAAAATTTCTTCAACCGCAGGGCTAAGGCGATGAATTTCGTCAATGAATAACACATCACCTTCATCCAAATTAGTCAACAAAGCCGCAAGATCGCCCGATTTGGCAATCACTGGCCCAGAGGTCGCCTTAAAATTAACCCCCAACTCACGTGCCACAATCTGTGCCAAGGTGGTTTTACCCAAGCCTGGCGGGCCTGCAAATAATACATGGTCCAAAACATCTGAGCGCGATTTCGCCGCTTCAATAAAGATCGACAGGTTTTCGCAAGCAACTTTCTGACCCGTAAAATCCGACAGTTCAAGTGGGCGAAAACTGCCGTCACTTTCAGCTGTTGCATCTTCAGATTTTTGCTCGCCGTCAATCATGCGATCTTCGCTATATTCACTCATCTAATTAGCAAGCTCCTTAAGCGCCAAACGGATAATTTTTTCGGTCTTGGCATCCGTGCCAATGTTATTGACCACTTTAGCCACCGCACCCGCCGCTTGGCCGCTGCCATAACCCAGATTGGTCAATGCCGATACAGCATCAGCCGCCGCGCTATTTTCTTCGACAATTTCTGCGCCTTTTAGTATAGCTGACAAAGCCCCAACTTCGCCCGTAAAGGCAGGTATTTTATCTTTTAATTCTGTCACAATGCGCTGCGCCACTTTTGGCCCAACTCCAGGGGTGCGTGCCACCATCGCCTTATCTTGCAAACTAATCGCCGTCACCAATTCATTAGATGACAAGGTAGAAAGTATCGCCAACGCCACTTTAGCCCCAACCCCCTGCACACTTTGCACCAAGGTAAACCATTCTTTTTCGGCCGCCGTCGCAAACCCAAACAAACGTAACTGGTCTTCGCGCACGAAGGTTTCAATCAGCAGGCTAATTTCTTGCCCAATGGCGGGCAAAGCGGCAATCGTACGGGTCGAGGCGCTGACCAAATAGCCCACGCCATTGACATCCAATATCAATGTTGAATCGGTAAAACCATCCACTTTGCCAGTTAATTTGCCTATCATTTACCATACCTCACAACTTTCAATTCACGCGCGCCTCTATACTGCGCATGTGTAATGGCAATTGCAAGCGCATCCGCCGCATCGGCATTTTTTGGGTTCGCATTGGGCAGCAATATTTTAAGCATATGTAAAATTTGGTTTTTATCTGCATGGCCTGCACCGACCACAGTTTTCTTGACTTTATTGGGTGCATATTCTGCCACCAACAAACCAAACCGTGCAGGCACAACCAGCGCAATGCCGCGAGCTTGGCCAAGCTTTAGCGCCCCTGCAGGGTCCTTATTAACAAAAGTATTCTCGACCGCCGACTCGTGCGGTTTAAATTCTTCGATAATTTCATAAAGTTGGTCATGTAGCTGGCACAAGCGGGTGGCTAAATCTAACTTACCGTCAGATTTTATCACCCCATTTGCCACATGTTTAAGGCTGTTGCCTTGGCTATCAACGATGCCCCAGCCCATATTGCGCAAGCCTGGGTCAATGCCGATAATTCTAACGTTGCTGGGTCTGCTTATCGCCATCATTTAACCCGCTGCAATGCGTTCCATAAGAGAATCTGTCAGTTCAAGATTAGAATAAACTTCCTGCACATCATCATCATCTTCAAGTGATGAAATCAGGTTATAAACTTTTTCGCCAGATTCATCATCAAGATCAATCATAATCTGAGCTTTCCAAATCATGTTGGCCGATTTTGGCTCGCCAAATTGGCCTTCTAAAGCTTTTGCAACTGTGTGTAAATCGCCTGTATCACAATAAATATCATGGCCATCATCACTGCTTTCACAATCATCAGCGCCAGATTCAATCACCGCTTCCATCATGGTGTCTTCATCGGCCACATCGGCAGCATAAGAAATACAGCCAACACGATCAAACCCAAATGACACACTGCCGTCAGCACCCATATTACAGCCAGCTTTGGTAAAAATAGACCGTACAGATGAGGCAGTGCGGTTTCTATTGTCAGTCAAGGCTTCAACAATAATGCCCACGCCACCAGCCGCAAAGCCTTCATAACGCATTTCATCATAGCTAGCTGTATCCGCATCAGATGACTTTTTAATCGCTCTGGTGATCACATCCTTCGGCAAACTATTTTGTTTGGCAGTGTTAACCGCAAGGCGCAAACGCGGGTTCATATCCACATCAGGTGCGCCCATTTTAGCAGCAACCGTAATTTCTTTGGCTAATTTTGAAAATAATTTAGAGCGTTTTTTATCCTGCGCACCCTTACGATGCTGAATATTTGCCCATTTTGAATGTCCTGCCATGTGAGTACCCTTAACTTGTTTCCTGCAAACTGATTCGCATATCATTGAATTGCAGCTGTTATACTTTGAAATACGAGAAGTTTCAATGCCAAAAGTCTGGCACTTGATCCTGCAACATGCCGCCTAACCTTAGCGGTGCGCAATGTTTAGCCAATCCAGTTTTGGCGTCAATTTCGACACAAAAGCCTGATAATGTTGCAGCACCCTCGGCCGGGGTAAAACTACCCATGCGGCGGCCATAGATAAAACGGTTGAGCGGCTCTTCGGCCTCGCTACCGATCACACTATTATAATCACCGCACATGCCCGCATCAGTCATATAAGCTGTGCCGCCTGTCATAATATGCGCATCACCTGTCGGCACATGAGTATGCGTGCCAACCACCACACTCACTTTACCGTCTAAAAACTGCCCCATGGCCATTTTTTCCGATGTGGCTTCGGCATGAAAATCCACAAATATCACATCTGCCACTTGGCCAAGGGGTGACATTTCGACCTGTTTTTCAATCGCCATAAACGGGCAATCGCGCGGCGGCATAAACACCCGCCCCAACGCATGAATAACCAACACCATAGCGCCATTTTTGGCCAGATACATGCCCGTACCGCGCCCTGGCGTGCCATCAACAAAATTTATGGGCCGCACCAAATAATCATATTTCTCAACAAATATCAGCGCTTCTTTTTTATCCCAGCAATGATCACCCATGGTAATCACATCAGCGCCCGCATCATAAAGGTCGAGCGAAATCTCTTCGGTAATGCCAAAACCGCCAGCGGCGTTCTCGCCATTCACAATCACAAAGTCTAATTTGTATAATTCACGCAATTTGGGCAATTGATCATAAACCAATTCCCGCCCCGCACGACCCATCACATCACCTAAAAACAACAATCGCAAATTAACTACCAATCTCTATAAGTTCTTTTTCAGTCAGAATATAATCAACCGCGCTGTCAAATTCACCCGTTGGCACTTTGTGCATTTCTTGCCCCGCAAAACCCACACCAATGCTAACAATTTCATCGCCCAATTGCGCCAATGTGCGGTCGTAAAAGCCGCCGCCATACCCCAAGCGAAACCCTTTACGGTCAAACGCCAATAACGGCACAAAAACAATGTCGGGGTCAACTTGCTCATTGGCATCAGATGGCGATAGAATGTGAAACAAATCTTCAACCATTTCGCTATCTTCCTGCCACTCTCTAAAAATAAGCGGTCCGCCAATTTCAACCACCACAGGCATGCAGAGACTAACATTTTTACGGCGCAAAGCTGCAGCAAGTTCAGTTAAATCAAACTCGGCACCAATGGCGTTATATAAAGAAATAAGTGGGGTATCTTTGGGCGATTTAGCGGTAATTTCATCAATATATTTACATATATCGCCAAATGCAGAACCTGCATCAGCCGCAAGTTTTTTGCGAATGCCCGATTGTGTTTTACGCGCTTCGAGCTTAGAAATTGTCACTTTTAAATCATCGGCCATAAACACCCTCTATATTATGGTACCGCGCTGGCCGTGAGTTGATCAAGATCTCGGGATACCTAAAGTAAGGTGGGCGCCAAATAAACTAGACCACGATCTAATC
Source organism: Alphaproteobacteria bacterium (assembly GCA_002400495.2). GTDB lineage: Bacteria > Pseudomonadota > Alphaproteobacteria > Rhizobiales > OSC116 > OCS116. The sequence continues at coordinate 17,669 of NVQL02000016.1, forward strand.
AGGGTCAGCTCCCTCGAGAAAAGTAAGGCCCCGGAGAAATATCACCACACCAACCGCGCAGCCATTTATATGTAAGGCAAAACACTAGATAATGAAAGCTATTTTTCAATCAAGTTCAGCATCACCATCTACCCCACAATTCCACAATTCCACAATAACTTTACCGCATCACTCCCAGTTCAAAAAACTCATGTGTTTTTTGAACCAGCCGGACTGGAGGCCGCCACTTATGTGGCGCACCCGCGTAGGCCTGAGCAAAGCGAAGAATAGCCGCGAGCGAAATAAATGCAGCACCCGAGCATAGGCAGGACTGCTAACTTTCTTATGTCTTTGCAGTGGGAAATGCAGGTTCACCCGATGCGACTCCTGCACAAACCATCAACGCCACAACTTTTCAGCTATCACTGGGCAGCGTCCTGCCTAAGCTCTGGAAGTTTGCATTTTTACGTTCGCTGCGCTCACTAGTAGGCCCCTGCGGGCGCTTGCCTCCGCAAGCTTGCAACGCGCTAACCGCGCGACGGCCAGTCGGCCTTGCCTCAGCCTGTCGGCTTCGGACTCTTTTACCATGATAGGCAGCGCTCACTGAAATGTGGGAGAGTTTTAGAAAAAAAGGGTAAATAGAAACACTGGATTTGCAGTTAGCCTGCACCGCTCAAGATGAACGCTTCGCCTTCGGGTTCGTACTTGCCTCAACCTGCTCGGTCAACTTCCGCACCCGCTCAGCCACTTTATCCAGCACCTGCGCGATATTAGCCTCAGCGGCCAACTTCTCTCTACTAGTCATATCGTAAAAACGTTTAAGACTTTGCACTTCTTGCTCAAGCGCCTCAAGCCGCCCAACCGCTTCAAACAATTCATCTGCGGCAGTTAAACCCGCCAGCAAAAATAATTTTGAATCGCCATGCACCGTGCCAGTGTCTCTAAATTGCCGCACGCGCACGTCTAAATATTCAGCCAATTCATCAATATGCTGTTCTTCACCCGGATTACATGAAATAGGAAAAGCCCGACCATTGACTGTCACAATCACTTCAGCCATCACCGATCACCATCTTCAATGAGCAATGAAGACAATTGCTGCATAGCCGTATCAACTCGGTTCTCTATCTGTTGGTTAACCGTCTCAAACATCCTTATTTTAGCCTTAGCTTTATCCAATTGCGCGGCCAAATGGTTCTTATCTTCATTCAACATATTCAGTTCATCGGCCATACCGTCATTACCAGTCGCACTGTTGCCTTGCTTCATCAGTGCGTTATCCAACGCATCAAATGATTTTTCTAAGTTTAGCAGGCTTTGCTTTAAAGTGTAATCTAGTTCCATATTTGCGAATATATCTAAACAAAATGAATATGCAAACTTTAAAAGACAATATTGAAAAGAGATGCTTTTTTCGCGATTTACCCACAAAAAACCAGTATTTCCACAAAAAATCCTGTAAAATCGCAAAATCAACCACTTCAATGGTCTATAACCACCCAAATCTGAATTTAGTTCAAATAAGGCGAAAAAAAGGCACAATATTGTCACTTTTCATTGACTTTAACCTTCAAATGCTATTTTGATAGCCCCAAATTTCAAAGTCTTTAAACCGATAAAGACATAGAATAGGGTTTTAAAAAATGACTATCTCCGAAACCGAAAAGCTAACCAACATGGCCACCGCCATTAGGGCTTTGGCTATGGATGCCATCCAAAATTGTGGCAATGGCCACCCGGGCTTGCCAATGGGCTGCGCCGACATCGCCACAGTGTTATTCACTAAATTTTTAAATGTCGACCCTAAAGACCCAAATTGGGCCGATAGAGACCGTTTTGTGCTTTCTGCTGGTCATGGTTCTATGCTGCAATATGCCGTACATCACTTGCTCGGTTATGAAGACATGACCATTGAGCAGCTTAAGAACCTACGTCAAATGGGTTCTATCACCGCTGGCCACCCTGAATATGGCCATGTGCAAGGCGTTGAAGCCACAACGGGCCCTCTAGGTCAAGGCATTTCAATGGCAGTTGGCATGGCAATGGGCGAACGCATGATGAATGCCCGCTTTGGCGATGAACTCATAGACCATTATACATATGTACTCGCAGGTGATGGTTGTCTGATGGAAGGCATCAGCCAAGAAGCCATTGCATTGGCTGGCCATATGAAATTAAACAAAATGATTGTACTTTGGGATGACAATAGCATCACCATTGATGGCAGTGTAAGCCTATCTGACAGCACCAACCAAAAAATGCGCTTTAAAGCCAGTGGTTGGAATGTGCTAAGCTGCGATGGTCATAATTTTGAAGAAATTGAAGCTGCCCTCACCGCCGCCAAAGACAGCGACAAGCCAACCATGATTGCTTGCAAAACCATTATTGGTTTTGGCGCACCAAACAAACAAGGCACATCTGGTGCCCATGGTGCTGCATTGGGTGATGACGAAGTCGCCGCCGCCCGTGAATTTTTAAACTGGCCACATGCGCCATTTGAAATCCCGTGCGAAATACGTGATTCTTGGCGTTTGGCTGGCCTTAAAGCTTGCCAAGCTCATAAAAGTTGGAGAAAACGCCATGAAGCGTTAGATGCTGAAACCAAAGGCGAATTCGACCGTTTGATGCGTGGCGATTTACCAGTTGGTGTCAACAAAGCCATTGCCGCTTATAAGCAAGAGCTTGCTAAAGATCAGCCAAAAGTGGCGACACGTAAAGCCTCGCAAATGGCTTTAGAAGTGATTAACGCCGTGATCCCTGAAACCATCGGCGGTTCTGCCGACCTCACAGGCTCTAACCTCACCAAAACTTCACAAACCGAAAACATCACTGCTGATGATTTTTCTGGCCGTTTCATCAATTATGGCGTCAGAGAACATGTGATGGGCGCCGTGATGAACGGTTTGGCCTTACATGGTGGTTTCATTCCTTATTCTGGTACATTCTTCGTATTTACCGATTATCTACGCCCTGCCCTACGCTTGGGTGCGATTATGGGTTTGCACAATATATATGTCATGACTCATGACAGCATTGGCGTTGGCGAAGATGGCCCAACCCATCAACCTGTCGAGCATTTAGCCTCTGTACGCTGCATGCCAAATGTCAATGTTTTCCGCCCTTGCGATGCGACCGAAACTGCCGAATGCTGGCAGCTGGCCATTCAAGACAAAAGCAAACCTTCTATCATTTGCCTCACCCGCCAAGGCTTGCCTGCGGTGCGCACTGAATATAGTGAAAAGAACCTATCTTCGTACGGTGCATATGAAGTTTCAGGCCATGATGATGCCGATGTAGCAATTTTTGCCACAGGCTCAGAAGTTGAGATTGCGCTTGCAGCCAAACAACAGCTAACCCGCCAAGGCATTAGCTCTCGTGTGGTTTCTGTCCCAAGCTTTAGCGCTTTTGAAGCGCAATCAGACGCTTATAAAGCTGAAATTTTGGGCAATGCCAAGGTGAATGTGGCTGTAGAAGCTGCTGTGCGCATGGGCTGGGATCAATTCATTGGTCGTGATGGTATATTCATCGGTATGAATAGCTTTGGCGCTTCTGCACCCATGCAAGAGCTTTACAAACATTTTGGCATCACTGCTGAAAATTTGGTCAGCCAAGTGGTCGCAAAGTTAGAAAACAACGCTAACAACTAAAATATTGGGCAATTAGACTTAAAGCATAAAGAAAATTGACATTATCTTGCTGTTTAGGCGCGACAAATGCCAAAAAAATGTTTAAAGTCTGGGTATAAGTTGGGCACTCAAAGTTTGGGTTTTCGTTAAGAAAACTCAAACCATTTAAAAACTGTCATTTCTCATAAGGAATTAAATATATGACAATTCGTGTTGCTATTAACGGCTTTGGCCGTATCGGACGTAATATCTTACGTGCCATCGCCGAACAAGGCCGTACAGATGTACAAATTGTGGCGATTAATGACCTTGGTTCAAACGAAACCAATGCATTATTATTCAAACGCGATAGCGTACATGGCCCTTTCCCAGGAACTGTCACTCAAAATGATGACATTTTGAACGTTGGTTTTGGTGACATTAAAATGACCGCCATCCGCAACCCAGAAGAATTACCCTGGAAAGAGCTTAACATTGACATCGTTTTTGAATGTACAGGCTTTTTTGTCTCACATGAAGCGGCATCTTTGCACCTTAAAGCTGGCGCCAAGCGCGTGCTTATCTCTGCACCGGGTAAAAATTCTGACGCCACCATCGTTTATGGCGTCAATGACAGCGTGCTAACCGCAACAGACATCATCGTATCTAACGCATCATGCACAACCAATTGCTTGGCACCTGTTGCCTCTGTATTGCAAGAGCTTTGTGGCATTGACGCGGCATTTATGACCACCATTCATGCTTACACTGGCGATCAACGCATTCTAGATACCGATCATAGCGACCCACGCCGCGCCCGCGCTGCTGCATTGTCAATGATCCCAACATCTACAGGCGCTGCCAAAGCCATTGGCTTGGTAATCCCTGAGCTGAACGGTAAATTTGAAGGCACATCAGTGCGTGTACCAACACCTAACGTGTCTTGCGTTGATTTGGTCATCACTATGAACAAGCCTGTTTCGGCCGAAGCGGTAAACGCTGCGATGATTGAAGCATCAAATGGCCGCCTTAAAGGTGTGCTGGGTGTGAATGATGAGCCTTTGGTATCCATCGATTTTAATCACAACCCAATGAGCTCTACATTTGATCTAACGCAAACCCAAACTGTTGGCAAAAACATGCTGCGTATCCTAAGCTGGTATGACAATGAATGGGGCTTCTCTAGCCGTATGCCTGACACAGCAATGGCAATGGCAAAATTCCTATAATTTTACCATTTAGGCTTATTTAGCCCTAGTGGCTTATATAACAAAGAGCCTCGTTATTCTATTGGATAGCGAGGCTTTTTTATTAAAAATTCGAATTTAAGGACAGACAAATGTCAAAATTCCACACATTAGATGATTATGACCTAAACGAAAAACGCGTATTATTACGGGTTGATTTAAACCTGCCATTCATCGATGGCAAAGTATCCGACACCACCCGCATTGACCGTGTCGCCGCAACCATTAAAGAATTATCAGACAAAGGCGCAATCGTGCTTTTGCTCGCCCATTTTGGCCGCCCCAATGGCGCAGTTGTTGCCGATATGAGCCTTAAAAATGTCGCCCCTATTGTGGCAAACATTGTTGGTAAGCAGGTAACCTTTGTTGCCACCGATTGGATTGACGACAAAGCCGCACAAGGCACAAAAGACGCCAAGGCTGGCGATATATTCTTGCTCGAAAACACCCGCTTCCACGCTGGCGAAACTAAAAACGACCCCGAATTGGCCAAAAAAATGGCCGCTTTGGGCGACATTTATGTCAATGACGCATTCAGCGCCGCGCATCGCGCCCATGTATCAACCGTTGGCATTGCCAAACTTTTACCATCAGCCGCAGGCCGCGCGATGGAAGAAGAATTAAACGCCTTGAACAGCGCTTTAGGTGAGCCTCAACATCCCGTTATTGCGGTTGTTGGCGGTGCAAAAGTTTCATCTAAGCTTGAACTATTGGGCAATTTGGTCGAAAAAGTCGATGCCTTGGTCATTGGCGGTGGCATGGCCAATACATTCCTAGCAGCCCTTAACCAACCCGTTGGCAAAAGTCTATGTGAGCATGATTTAACCGGCACAGCGCTCGAAATTATGGGCAAAGCTGATGCTGCAAATTGCAAAATTTTACTGCCTGTTGATGTGGCTTGTGCCAAAGAGTTTAAACAACATGCCGATAGCGCCAACCTGCCCGTGCAAGATGTCGCCGATGATGACATGATTTTAGACATTGGCTCACGCGCCATTGCCGCACTTAAACTGCAATTCGACAATGCCAAAACCGTAGTGTGGAACGGCCCCATGGGCGCATTTGAAATTGAACCCTTTGACATTGGCACCAATGAGGTGGCTAAGCATGTGGCGAAACTCACCCGCGAGGGCAAATTAATCTCAGTTGCGGGTGGCGGTGACACTGTGGCCGCGCTCAATAAATCTGGCGCAGCTAAAGATTTTACCTATATCTCCACCGCTGGTGGTGCATTTTTAGAATGGCTTGAAGGCAAGCTTCTGCCTGGCGTTGACGCGCTGAATAAATAATAAATCCAATAAGCGTGCCTTTAAGGCACGCTTATTTTTTACCGATTATAAACGTCGTGCTGCTCCCCTTAGGGTTCCAACTATAATCAATCTTAAAACCCGCATTTTCTAGGCTCTGCTTAAGGCCTTTTTGGGTCAACGGTTTTAATATCAGGCCAATTAGACGCCCAATTGGGGCAATATATTTAGCAATCTTGCTATCATCTTCCAAACAAACCGTACTGCTGATAAATACTCCGTCTGGTTTTAGCATTTTATAAATTTTATAAATCACTTCGTCTTGATTCTTAATCAAGTGCATTACGCTCAATGCCAACACAGCATCTAGGCTTTCGTCTTCAATGTTTAAATCATCGATAGAAGATAGCTTAAAAACCACATTATTAATGTCACTATTCACCAATTTTGCATTGGATATAGCGATCATTTTTTCGGATATATCTGTGGCCAGTACACTTTTAACAAATGGTGCATGCCAAATTGCCGTAGAACCAGTGCCACTGCCAATTTCAAGAATTTCAGACTCATGAGTAAAATATTCCCGACTTTTGGCCAATTTATGCTGATAAGACGCTTCGTCAACAACCGGGTCTCTGGCATATTTATCAGCCAAAAAATTCCAAAAACTTGCAGGTCTAATCATATTTCCCATCTCCATCTTATTGTTATCATCACGCCAAAAACAAGTAATAAACCGTGAAACTATCCACACTGATAAAAATTATACATGCAATTGATATAAGCACTTCCACAAAATTTACAATTCTGTTGGCTTTGTGATTTAAATTACGTAAAAATATAATTGTAATTGAAACCATTCATAGCTATCTCCATACATGTTAAGCATAGTTTCATATTTTTTGACCTATTGTTGCATTCAAAACATAAGCTGATTAGTATCAGCACCAGAAAAGCTATTTGATTCGGAAAGAGAAAAATGACGAAAAAAGATGAAGCCAAAAAAGACGACAACATGTCTAACATTGTTAATGACAATATGCATAAGTCGCGTACAATTATGATTGTCGGTGAAATTAACTTAGACATGGCGCAACCTATATGTGCCAAATTATTAGCCATGGCTTTTGAAAATGATGATCCCATCACTGTCATCATCAACTCAAATGGTGGCCATGTTGAAGCTGGTGATATGATTCACGATATGATTAAATTCATTACGCCCAAAGTGCGCATTATTGCCACTGGTTATGCCGCATCCGCTGGTGCACTTATTTTTGTAGCGGCCGATAAAGCTGATCGCTATTCCCTGCCCAACACCCGCTTTTTATTGCATCAACCAGCTGGCGGCATTGGTGGCACAGCATCGGACATTAAAATCCAACGTGATGAAATTGTAAAAATGCGTACGCGTTTAAACCAAATTTTTGTAGAAGCCACTGGCCAAAACATAAAACAAATCGAAAAAGATACAGATCGCGATTTCTGGTTGACCAATGAACAAGCTGTTAAATATGGTTTGGTTAGCAAAATCATCACCAACATAAGTGAAATTAAATAAAAGCACCAACTACGTAAATTATAGTGCTTCATTTAAGGTACTTGATTTATGGCGCTTAATTTATGGTAGATAGTTTATGATGGACAGCCGATTTTATTTTTCTAGCCCTGCTCAGGAATTAACTGACGACGACATAGAACATGTGATCAACACCATCAGCTCTGTCGACACGGCTGCCTTTTTAATCAGCACTGAGTGTATTGAAAAAAATGAGCCTCGCCAATTGAAGAGATTGGTCGAGGCCGTGCAACACCAAAACATCGCCGTGATTGTATCTAAAGACATCGCCACCATGAATATATTGCTGGCTGACGGCATACAAATTGGCTCCGAAATTTCTCATTTCAAAAGCGTACGCCAAGCTTTGGGTGAGAATTTCATCATCGGCGCATATATTGGCGCATCTAAACATGATGCCATGTCATTTGGTGAGTTAAATGCTGATTATGTGGCATTTGGCCCCAATTATGACGACCAAGCCGAACCTAAAACCAATCAAAACATCATCGACTTGGTGATCTGGTGGCAAGAAATGTTCTCCATCCCCGCCATTGCGTATCTAGACGCGGAACAAGACATTAAAGAAATCAACTTTTCTAATGAATATCCAGAATTTGTCGCATTATTGCCTAATTTCTGGAGCATAAAAAGCCCAGAACAATGGCTGAGCCAATTGCGCGCAAAACCGCTCAATTAGCCAGTTTGACCTAAATACTGCTAAAACCTAAATAATGGCGAATTTTATGCGCAAAATCTTCATATCTAGCCTAAGCCTTTTATGCCTATTGATTGCCACGACTGCCCACGCAGCCGAAAAGCCTGCCACCCTACCGGAGATTGAGCAAGAGCTCAGCCTACAAGCCCCAAACCCTGAGGAAATTGTTAAACAATCAGCTGATCAACTGCCCGATGCCCAGCCAACCAAACCACCCATTATAAAAACAACAACCAAACCCAACTTAATCACCGCGCATAACGCCTTTAACAAAGGTCTATATAAGACGGCTGCCAAACTAGCCAAACGCGAATCCAAAGCAGGCAGTGCTGACGCTGCTTTTTTATTGGGCGAGATTTACCGCAAAGGCTTTGGCACTCAAGTTGATATCAAGCAAGCTTTATCATGGTACCGCAAAGCCGCCAATATGGATCATAGTGAGGCGGCTTTTACTTTTGGTTACGCCCTCTCCCAAGGCATTGGTTTGGATAAAAACATTTCCGAAGCCAAGCTTTATTTTCAAAAAGCCGCCAAAGCTGACCATCTGATTGCCCAATATAATCTAGCCATAATCTATGCTGGTTTGGCGGGCCAATCCGCCGATTATACCAAGGCGTTTAAATGGTTTGAGCGTGCGGCTGACCAAGGCCACCATCAAAGCCAAGTGGATGTTTCAACCCTTTATAGCCTTGGCAAAGGCACCAAACAAAACCACACAATGGCCGCACGCTATATGCAAAAGGCGGCGCAAAATGGCCGCTCGGATGCCATGGTGCGCTATGCCATTATGGCGTTTAACGGCAAAGGCATTGACCGCAATCTAGATCAAGCGGTATTTTGGCTCAAAAAGGCCGCGAATTTAGGCCAAGCCGTGGCACAAACACGCCTATCAAGGCTTTATTATAAAGGCGTTGGGGTTAAAAAAGATGAGTCAATTGCCGTAATGTTGTACCGTTTAGCGCTAAAATCTGGCGCCGAAGACAGTTGGCTTGAGCAAGAATTTAATAAATTGCCTGAAGAATTTCTAGAAAAGGGCCAAAAAATGGCCAATATTTGGACAAAAGCCACCGCCGAACAATTTATTCGTCTGCAAAATTAACAATAACCGCTATAATTTGAAAATAACTGCAAATATAGCGTGCAATATATAGCGACTGTGTTAGTTTCGCGCTAATTTAAAGCAGAACCATTTCTGCATATATGATTAAAGGCTTAGCAAAATGAAAATCAATGGCAATGAAATTCGCGTCGGCAACATCATTGAATATAAAAATGACCTATTCATTGCTGTCAAAACCCAAGCCGTAAAGCCTGGCAAAGGCGGTGCATTTGCGCAAGTGGAGCTTAAAAGCATCACCTGCGGCACCAAATTAAACGAACGTTTTCGCTCAAGCGAAACCGTTGAACGGGTGCGTTTAGAACAAGATGATTATACTTTTCTTTATGCCGAAGGCGACATGCTGGTATTTATGCATGTTGAAAGCTATGAACAGATTGAGCTTGAAGCAGAATTTGTTGGCGACCGTGCTAAATTTTTGCAAGATGGCATGAAGGTTGTGGTTGAATCATATGACGAAAAACCGATTGGCATTAAATTGCCCGATCAAGTGACCTTGCGCATTGCCGACACTGAGCCTGTGGTCAAAGGCCAAACTGCCGCCAATAGCTTTAAACCTGCCACGCTAGAAAATGGCGTGCGGGTGACAGTACCACCTTTCATTAAAATTGATGAAATGATTGTGGTTGATACCAATGAACTGACTTATCTGCGCCGCGCAGATAAGTAATAATTTTAAGGATAAAATATGGCACGTACAGCCCTATTAAACGTAATGGTCAACGCCGTGCGCAAAGTGGCACGTAGTTTAGTGCGCGATTTTGGCGAAGTAGAAAAGCTACAAATCTCGCGCAAAGGCCCCCAAGATTTTGTCACATCTGCTGACCTGCGCATCGAAGAAAGATTGATTGAAGAATTAGTCGAAGCCCGCCCAGGCTATGGCATTTTAAGCGAAGAAGCTGGTGAAACCATCGGCACTGACAAAACCCATCGCTGGATCATCGACCCCATTGATGGCACGATGAATTTTATGCATGCCAACCCTAATTTCTGTATTTCTTTGGCACTTGAGCGTGAAGGCAAAATTCACGCAGGGGTGATTTACAACCCAATTACTGATGAATTATATGAAGCCGAGCTAAACCGTGGCTCATTTTTAAATGATATGAAAATGAACATGACCGCCCGCCAACACATTGCAGATTCATTGGTGGCCTCTGGCAGCGGTGGTTTGCGCGAGGATGCTGGCATTTATTATCGCCGCTTAGCCCGCGCTCAAAACCGCACCCATGGCCTGCGTATGACAGGTAGCGCCGCTTTAGATTTGGCACAACTTGCCGCTGGCCGTACCGATTGCTTTTATGAATCTGGCCTTAAAATATGGGACATCGCAGCCGGTGTATTAATGGTAACAGAAGCTGGTGGCTTAGTTGCAGACTTAAATGGTGATGAATTTGATTTTAATTCAGGCCGCATTGCCGCCACTAACAAAGATTTAATGCCGCAATTTATCGAATTGCTGCGGGTTGAAACATAACGCCCTATAAAACCCATATTTAGCGTTTAAAAAATGGTCATTCGCTTGACCATTTTTTTTTGCCGTGTAGATTATAGTTAACAAAACCTAAATAGCATGTAATATCGACGAAAATAACGGCCACTATCTAAAGAAATGAATAATAATGCAATATGAAGCTAGAAAAATAACCAAACCTAGAATGTTCATTTTGCGTATGCTGATATTTCTGGCATTTGTATCCATTGCCGTGACCATTCTTTACAAAGATTTAATTGATGCTTTTATGTCCAACCCGTTTTTAAACGGCTTGATATTTTTCACCATATTGTTTGGCATTCTCTTCACCATTCGCCAAATCATGCGGCTTTACCCCGAAATCAGGTGGCTTAACAATCTACGCATTGCCGACCCCACCATTCAAAGTGGCCGCCAGCCTAAATTGCTCGCACCGATGGCCACCATGTTGGGCAACCAAACTGGCGAAGTGACCTTAAGCACCAATTCAATGCGCACCTTGCTTGATTCGATTGGCGCACGGCTCGATGAAGCGCATGAAATTTCGCGCTATATCACTGGTTTGCTGGTGTTTCTAGGTTTGTTGGGTACATTTTGGGGCCTACTCGGCACCCTCAACTCCATTGCAGGCACCATCAGCGGCTTAGATGCCGGCGCTGGTGAGGCTTCGGCAGTGTTTGAGGAGCTAAAAGCGGGGCTAGAAGCGCCGTTACAAGGCATGGCGACGGCTTTTTCATCTTCATTATTTGGTCTTGCTGGCTCATTGGTCATCGGTTTTATGGACATTCAAGCCAACCAAGCTCAAAACCGCTTTTATTTAGAATTAGAAGACTGGCTCTCTACCGTGACCGACATCACCGATGGCTCGCATGAAGCGCCTTATGGCGGCTCGGCGGCAACCCCGCAAATTAATTTCGCCATTCAAGATATGCAAAAATCTATTGCCAAAATGGACAACCGCATGGATGAACATGTATTCAATACAATGGCTGGCAATGAAGCCATTAACAGCATTGCCGAAGGCGTACAACACATTGCCGAACAAGTGCGCCAAGAAGGCGAAAATGTGCGGGAATTGGTTGACCATCAAAACCAACAAAATGCCGAAATGAGCAGCCTTCTGCAGCGTTTGCAAGCTCAGAACCCCGAAAATGCCGAATATTATCAAGAACAGCAAAATGACCAAGATTACCCCCCAAATGATAACGAAAGGGATTAATCTTTATGGCTTTCTCTCGCCGCTCATCACGCCGTGAAAACGTTAATTTTTGGCCTGGCTTTATTGATGCCTTGTCAACAATTTTGCTTGTGTTTATTTTTCTACTCACCGTGTTTATGTTTGCCCAATTTTTCTTGAGCCAAGAAATCTCAGGCCGTGACAGTGTACTAGATCGCCTCAAAGGTCAATTGTCTGAACTGACCCAAATGTTGGCGCTCGAAAAAGGCAACAGTGCCTCGCTAACCGACACCATAGCCTCATTAAGCCAAAACCTAGCCGATTCTGAATCAGAAAAAAGCCGATTATCTGGCCTATTATCCGCCTATGATGCCGAAAAAAACCAAGCTGGCAGCGCCATTACAGTTTTAAACGATAAATTAGCCGCCGAAACCCGCATAAGATCCGAAGCCTTGGCACAAGTCGAATTGCTCAATCTACAAATCGCTTCCTTACGCCGCCAAATTGCCTCGGTCAGTGCTGTGCTTGATACGGCCGAAGCCAAAGACCAACAAAATCAGGTGCAAATTGCCAATTTAGGCCGCCGCCTCAACCTCGCTTTGGCTCAAAAAGTGCAACAATTGTCTAAATACCGCTCCAACTTTTTTGGCCGCCTACGCGAAATTTTGGCCAAACGCTCAGACGTAAAAATTGTTGGCGACCGTTTTGTATTCCAGTCCGAAGTGTTATTTCTCAAAGGTCAAGTTGAGATTAATGAATTGGGCGTTGTTGAATTGCAGAAAATTGCCGAAGCCATATTAGAAATATCAACCGAAATACCCGATGATATCAATTGGGTGCTTAGAGTTGATGGGCATACCGACAGCACGCCAATTAAATCATCAGCTTATGCCTCTAACTGGGAATTATCCGCCGCACGCGCCATATCCGTTGTGCGCACCTTAATTGAAGCAGGCGTGCCCCCGCGCAGGCTTATGGCGGCAGGATTTGGCGAGCATCACCCATTGGCCGAAGGCGAAAGCGATGAAGCCAAAGAAATCAACCGCCGCATTGAGTTAAAACTCACAGAAAAATAATCACTAGTTTTTGGTACAGCTTAGAATGCGGTTTTCGTTTATGGTCGCAACATACATTTTGTCACCATATTTAACCGCGCCTGATGCACCAGAAAATTGTGTGCCATCATCTAAATAGACAACCCGCAACTCGCCACCTTGGCCATTTTTAGGCGGTACAGCATGAAAGACCACGCTTGGTGCCAGCTCACTTAGCCCCAATTGATAAAATAATGTGCTGAACATTTGGGGATGGCCGCCAATCAAGAATGAACCATCTGGATTGCGCCTGATATTATCAACACCCGCATCCATATAAAGGTCGCCGGTTTTAACCAGGGCATTAGTCTCCACATCACGATCAAAAAATTCCAAAGTGCGGTTGAGCATATCAGTCACATATAATTGTTGACCATCTTCTGACAATTCAATGCCATTGGCATAGACAAACCCATCTGCCGCAATGTTCAGTTTTTGGCCATCATAATAGATAATTTCGGCTTGCTCTAAACCAAACACCCCGTTAAGGATCGATAAAACACCCTGACCACTGCCATCTTGTGTGGCATAAAAGCGTGTCTCATCAATCGCCACAATAGAATTATAATTGCCTTCAAGACCATTTACAATTTTCACATGTTGCAATTGCCCCGCCACCAGATCAAACACTTCAACCGTGCTTTGATTTTCAGCAGGATGGTTGACAACGAATAGGCGTTTTGTGCCATCATCAAGCTTGAATAAGCTGATACCATGCGGACGGAATCTTTGGTTCAAATCCATCATCATTGGCGTAATTTTATCATCGCTTGCATTCATATCCAGCACATAAATACCACCATCTGTAGCAAAACGTGTTTTCGCATCATGCCGCGGTGAGGCAGAAATATACAGCAGGCCACTGTCATAATCGGCAAACATATCTTCAGGCCCATAAGGCGCTTCGATGGCTTTGCAAGCATATTCGCTTTGCGACTTAATGGTTTGAAACTGCCCTTGTTGGATGAATAAACGCACGCTAAAAAATGATATTAAAATCAGCACTGCCAGCATTAACCAGCCAATATTTTTCTTTTTAAACAAAATCCGCCCCGTTTAATCTCTAATTAAGCCACAATATCCTGTGTTTGCAGCTGCACAAGTTTCGCATAAGTGCCTTTTTGTGCCATCAATTTTTGATGATCGCCCTGCTCCACAATCTCGCCATCATCAATCACCAAAATACGATCCGCATCTCTGATGGTTGACAACCTATGCGCCACAATAAGCGTGGTGCGGCCTTTTGCCAAATTCTCAAGTGCTTTTTGCACCTTTTTCTCAGACTGGCTATCCAAAGCACTGGTCGCCTCATCCAACAATAAAACAGGTGCATCGCGCAAAATAGCCCGCGCAATGGCAATACGTTGGCGCTGCCCGCCACTCAATGCCATGCCACGCTCGCCCAATGCAGTGTTATAACCATTAGAAGTGCGCATGATAAAATCATGGGCTTCAGCAGCTTTAGCGGCTTCAATCACTTCTTCATCAGTGGCTTCGATGCGACCAAAGCGAATATTTTCCATCGCGCTGGTGGCAAAAATCATCACTTCTTGCGGCACAGTGGCAAATTGATTGCGCAAAATTTTCGGGTCTAGCTCGCTAATTTTATGGCCATCAATGCTAATTTTACCGCTATTAATGTCATAAAACCGCATCAATAAGTTAAATATAGTCGATTTACCCGCACCTGAGGGGCCCACAAATGCCACCATCTCGCCAGGATTGACCTTAAAACTCAAATCTTTGAACAATTGCAAATCTTTTTCACTATAAGCAAATTCAACATTTTCAAATTCAACAATACCACTAATTTTTTCGGTCAATTCAATAGGGTTTTTCGGCACATCAATGCCCGGTGTCATATCCAATAGCTGCATGATGCGGTCAGACGCACCTGCCATTTGCTGAATCTCACCCCACACTTGGCTAATCGCTGCCAAAGAGCTGGCTGCTAACACCGCATAAATCACAAATTCTGATAGATCTGCAACGCCCAACGAGCCATCAAGCACCGCATTGGCACCCATCCATAATATGCCGACAATCGACGCAAACACCATGAAAATACTGATCGAAATTAACCGTGACTGCGCCATAATGCGCGTCGTGGCTACGGTTAAAGCCGTATCAACGCTCGCGCGAAAATTCTTTGCCGCTTGTTTTTCATAGGTGAATGATTGCACAGTATGAATGCCCGACAAAGTTTCGCCCGCATAGGCCGTGGTGTCAGCAAATGTGGTTTGCGCATCCTTAGCCAAAACCCGCACTTTACCGCCCATTAACACCAATGGAATGACCATAAGTGGAATGGCCGCCACCACCATAAGGCTTAAATACCATGAAGTGGTGAACATCATAATCACCGCACCAACCATAATAAAGCCGTTACGCAACACCATAGACACACTCACCCCAACTGCCGATTTAATAGAGGTGGTATCAGATGACAGACGCGACAATAAATCGCCAGTTAAGTTTTCCTGATAGAATTTTTGATCGAGCCTTAAAAGCTGCTCATAAAATTTTGCCCGCAAATCGGCCACCACACGCTCGCCAATTGACATCACAAAATAGTAACGAACCGCGCTTGATAAGGCCATAACGGTAGCCAAAGCAATGAAGGCAAGAAACCGCACATTTATAGTTTCAATAACCTCGGCACTAAAGCCACTTTCAATTAAATCACCAACTAATTTTGGCAAAACCAATGTGGAGCCAGCTGCAATGGTCAGCGAAATCACCGCACCCAATACATAGTTTTTATGCACCCATACAAAAGGTAGTAATTTTACAATGGGGCCTAAATCCCCAAACATTGATTTTTTTTGCGGTTTATCGGAAGGTTTTTCATCAATTGCTGTTTGATCGCTCATATGATCCCGTTTCTTCAATAGCTGTATGAAATAGATATATAGGTTCAGCTGCCCAAAAAACAATGGCTATTTATTATAATCAGTATAACCAGCAAAATAGCCACATATATATCGGCGCAATCGCCTAAAACCGCTTGTCTTATAGGCCATTCTAGTCTATATCAGCTGCAAACAGATTCATTAAAGGCTAGTTGGCTGCGGTTCTCGTCAGTTTTCATAGTTTTTCTATAAATGTAAGGTTATAAAAATGAAAAATGACATTCACCCAGATTATCATATGATTAAACTTCAAATGCTAGATGGCAGCATCCGCGAAACCCGCTCAACTTGGGGCAAAGAAGGCGATACAATGGTATTAGACGTTGACCCTTCAACTCATCCAGCTTGGACTGGCGGCGGCGCTCAACTGACTGGCCGTGGCGGACGTCTTGATAAATTTAACAAACGTTTCGAAGGTATGTTGGGTTAATACAACCAAATATTTCTTATATGTTTTAAAAGCCTTCCAATTTTTGGGAGGCTTTTAATTTACCTAAATTCCAAACAAAAATAAGCCAGACAAATAGTCTGGCTTATTAAATAAAATATTTTGAATACAATGTTTTAATACAATGCTTAAGGTGTATTTCAATTCATTTAATTGATACGACCAAATGCCGCTTCCAATTTATTAAAATGATTACGTACACCAATTTCTTGATTTGATGTTTGCTCAAACTTTGCCCAAAATTGTCTATCAATTTTTTGCAATCTTACCTGTAAATCAAAGCTTTTGTGAATAAGATCAATAAGCTTTACGGGCAATTCCTCAATCAACGTTGTCACATCATCAACCCGACGCTTTGACAATTTAATGCGGTTGCTATCACGCTTAATTTCATCAATACCAAGCTCGCCATTTTTAAGCGCCCGCTGCAACAATAACCATGAAGCAATTTGCATTAACCGCGTGGTTAGTCGCATGCTTTCAGAGGCATATGCCAAAGCTTGTGGGCGGCTTAATTCGCGTGATTGAACGCGGCCATCTCCGTCCAAATAATTGGCTGTCTCCTCAACCAATGCCATGCCTTCATTAAACAGAGACTGGAATTGGTTTGAAGCTGCAAAAAATTCAGCAAAATTTATGGTTTCAGATAACTTATTCTTATCATTAGATAATTTCATTTTTATAACGCCCTAACTCAATACTTGTATAGTTAATATATACTTTTGCTTATGGCGAGTCTTTAAGAAGTTTAACAAATGGTTAACGCCTCAGTTGATAACTGAAGACGTAAAAATTTGCTCCCTCTTACCCCGTATCCTTGCTCATTTACAATCGCACCTTAGTCGCTAAACATTGGCATATCATTGCAAAAAAGCAATGGATTTTAATTAAATTTATCATTTGTATAAATGTGGGAAAACTTAAAAAAAGCCATTTAGCCTTTCGCAAACAAAAAAAGCCAAACCTAACAACAATATAAGTTAAGACTCCCTTGTAAAAAGGCGCTCAGCTTTTGCACAAGCAAAAAAATAATGCTAAAAAATATTAAATTTTGTTGTTTTTTGTAAAAAAAAGAGCCGTAAAAATACGGCTCATAAAGTTTAATAGGGAGACGTAAAAGAGAATATCAATGAAAAAATATTCAACAGCTATCAACCGAAGTCTATAACCGCATTACGCAAGTTAACTATACATAAATACAGATTAAAAATTAGTTAATATTCAACTTATTTACCAAAATTTAGACTAAAGGATAATATAGAATCAAATATCAAGCCAACAATAGCGATGAATTCTTAGTAATTACCTACAATTATATGTTTCATTCTGGCCATTTATCAATGCGAACGAATCACTTAATATCTATATTTATTAAATTTTATCTGGATCATCATGCCAAATCATCACATACCCAAAACCATGCAGGCAATTCGCATCAACAGCTTTGGCAGTTGGCAAGAGCTAGAACTTGCCACTCATAATGTACCGCACATTCAACAAGCCGAGTTGCTCATAAAAGTTGAAGCCGCAGGTGTCAACCGACCCGATATATTACAACGCAGAGGCCATTACCCACCGCCCAAAGGCGCATCACCAATTTTGGGGTTAGAAATAGCGGGCATTGTGGTCGATAAATCGGCCACCGCAGATAAATATCAAATTGGCGATAAAGTTTGCGGGTTAGTTGCAGGTGGTGGCTATGCTCAATATGCCACCATTCATCAAGACACCGCCCTACCCATACCCAAAGACCTGAACTTTATTGAAGCCGCCAGCCTGCCCGAAACTTATTTTACCGTGTGGAATAATGTGCTTGACCGCGCCGCTTTGCAAGATGGTGAAAGCCTGCTTATTCATGGCGGCAGCAGCGGCATTGGTGTCGCCGCCATACAGATAGCCCGCCAATTTAAATTTGCCAAAATATTTGCCACCGCCGCCAGCGATGCCAAATGCGCAACCATTAAAAGTTTGGGCGCGGTTCCGATCAATTATCTAAAGGAAGATTATGTTGCCATCATAAAAGCAGAAACAGGCGGCAAAGGTGTAGATGTAATTTTAGACATGGTTGGCGGCGATTATATCAATCGCAATGTACAGGTGGCGGCAAATGATGGCCGCATTGTCAACATTGCCTATTTAAATGGCGCCATTGCCGAAGTTGATTTTTTGCCCGTTATGCTCAAACGCCTCACCTTAACAGGCTCAACCTTGCGCAACCGCCCATTGGCCGAAAAAGCAAAAATAGCCGCTGCATTACATAAGCATATTTGGCCACTTATAGAAGAAGGTAAAATCAAGCCAATTATCGATAAGATATTTGCCTTAAAAGACGCAGGTTTAGCCCATAAATATATGGAAGATGGCCGACATATCGGCAAACTAATGCTAGAAATATAAACTACTTTTAATTTGTGGAAAATTAGGTTATACAAAGCCATTCCTAATAATTGACGAGACTTAGCTTTTGCAGCGATTGCAAAAGACAGGAGAGAAGCATATGAGTAACGGACCTTTAATGCCCAAAGCTACTGCCGTATGGTTGGTAGACAATACAGCGCTTACATTCGACCAAATTGCCGACTTTTGCAGCCTTCACCCGCTTGAAGTGAGAGCCATTGCTGATGGCGATGTGGCACAAGGCGTACGCGGCCAAGACCCCATACAATCTGGCGAATTAACCCGCGAATCAATTGAAGAAGCACAGAATGATGACAGCATCAAACTGGTTTTAGCCAAACGCAAATTGGTCATTCCAGAAGCCAAGACCCGCAAAGGCCCACGTTATACACCGCTTTCACGCCGTCAAGACAAGCCATCTTCTATTCTATGGTTGGTGAAATTTCACCCAGAATTGGTTGATAGCCAAGTGATGAAATTGGTCGGCACCACCAAGCCAACCATTAAAGCCATCCGCGAGCGCAGCCATTGGAACATTCAAAACATCAAACCGATTGACCCTGTCGCCCTTGGCCTCTGCAAACAAATCGAGTTAGATGCTGCTGTTGCCAAAGCCGCAGCACGTGTCGCCAAAGAGCGCGATAAAGCCATCGCAGCTGGCACATTATTGCCAACCGAAGAAACCACAGCTCCAGCCTATAAAAAAGACAATGAACATTTTGCCGAAATCGTCGGCCATGTTGATGATGTGGTGGAAACCGAAGAAGCCACAGCCGATAACTTGTTTGACTTGGATGAAGCCAAACAAGCCGAAGCCGAAGCCGAAGAAAAAGCCCCATCCGCCGCTGACGTATTTGCAAATTTTGGCAACGATTAAGCTGAGCCAAAACAGAATTTAGACATTCCAACCCCGTAGAGACAGACACATCTCTACGGGGTTTATTTTTGCACCAAAACTCGGAGCTTCGCCAAACTCTAGCCCACTAAGCTTAATGAGCTAACGTTGGGTGGTGAACAAGCGTCCCATCAGCGGCTGAGTGGCTTAGCTAGAGAGCGGAGCGAACGCACGCAGTGCCAAACATAATGCAAGCTTCCAGAGCATCAAAAACCAGCCAACTGTCTTTATACAGCATATTCCGACGAACAGCATGCCACCAAAACTCGGAGCTTCGCCAAACTCTAGCTCACTAAACATAATGTAGTTAGGTTGGGTGGTGAACCAGCACCCGACCAGCGGCTGAGTGGCTTAGCAAGCACGCGGAGGCGTGCGCCCGCAGGGGCCACTAGCCCGCCGAAAGGTGGGCGTAAAAATGCAAACTTCCAGAGCCTCAAAAACCAGCTAACTTTCTTTCAACAGCCTATACTGGGCAGCACTCCTGCCTATACTCGGGTACTTCATTTATACGTTCGCTTAAGCTCACTGTTGACACTTGCGTGCGTTCGCTGCGCTCCCTTGCCTACCTCGCGTCCTACGGCAGCGGCTTCGAACGGCCGCTGTCGCGCTCACTGGATAGCACGTTGAATGGATGCGAGGGGCAGACGGATATTCAGAGTTTATTGGACGCAATCAATCCCGCCTCACCAAACCGCGCCGTCAGTTCAACCAATATCTCAGGGTCATCAATCGTCGCAGGCACTTTATATTCTTCACCATCAATAATTTTACGCATTGTAGCACGTAATATCTTACCACTGCGGGTTTTGGGCAAACGCTCCACCACAATTGATGTGCGATAAGCCGCCACGGGGCCGATCACCTCGCGCACCATTTGCCGACATTCCGCCTCTATTTCTTCATCTGGCCGATTGACCCCATCGTTTAAAATCAGCAAACCAATCGGCATTTGACCTTTTAATTTATCAGCAATGCCAATCACCGCACATTCGGCAACATCTTTATGGCCCGCGATAATCTCTTCCATCGCACCTGTTGACAAGCGATGCCCTGCCACATTAATAATATCATCAGTCCGCGCCATGATGAACAAATAACCATCTTCATCTAAATATCCCGCATCCGACGTTTCATAATAACCTTCAAAATTGCTATAATATTTTTCGTTCAGCACATCATCAGCTTGCCATAAGGTGGGCAAACAACCTGGCGGCATGGGGCGTTTAATGAGAATATTACCTGTTGCATTTGCAGCAACTGGAACACCTTCATCATCAACCACCACAATTTCATAACCTGGCATCGGCTTAGCTGAAGAGCCGTATTTTACAGGCAATCGCTCAATGCCCATCGGGTTGGCCGCAATTGGCCAGCCTGTTTCTGTTTGCCACCAATGGTCAATCACTGGCACCTTCAAATGTTGCTCTGCCCATTTTATAGTATCAGGGTCAGCCCGCTCACCCGCCAAATATAGCACTTCAAACGCTGACAAGTCATAATCAGCCATCAATTTACCTTCGGGATCTTGCTTTTTTATCGCCCGCAAAGCCGTTGGCGCGGTAAATAAGCTTTTGACTTTATATTCTTCAATCACCCGCCAAAACGCCCCAGCATCTGGTGTGCCGATCGGCTTGCCTTCATACATAAGCGCAGTTGCGCCTTGCAGCAATGGCCCGTAGACAATATAGCTATGGCCAACCACCCAACCGACATCCGAGGCCGCCCAGAACACATCACCAGCATCAATGTCATATATCGCCTTCATTGACCAATTCAGCGCCACCATATAGCCGCCATTGTCACGCACCACACCTTTTGGCGTGCCAGTCGTGCCCGATGTATAAAGCACATAAAGCGGATCAGTTGCCAACACAGCCACGCGCGCACATTGCTGATCTGCGGCCTTAACCGCATCAACCAATTCCTGCCAATCAGCATCAACGCCTTCATTCATATTGGCTATATGTTGTTGGCGCTGTAAAATAATCGTTTGCGCCACCTTATGCGCCGCAATGTCAATCGCTTCATCCAATAAAGGTTTATATTCAACAATGCGGTTGGGTTCTATGCCGCAAGATGCGGCAACAATTAATTTGGGTGTACAATCATCAATGCGCACCGCCAATTCGGGTGCGGCAAACCCGCCAAACACCACGCTATGTATCGCCCCAATGCGCGCACATGCCAACATGGCAATCGCCGCCTCAGGCACCATCGGCATATATATAATCACCCGATCGCCTTTGGCAATTTGCGCATTTTGTAACACACAGGCAAAAGCATTAACTTCAACCAATAATTCTGCGTATGTATATTGTTGTTTTTTACCCGTAACAGGGCTGTCATAAATCAGCGCCACTTGGTCGGCAAGCCCAGCATTTACATGTCGGTCAAGACAATTATGCGCCATATTGCATTGCCCACCAATATACCAGCGCTCTAACCCGTTTAACTCGCCTTGTATTTTATCAAAAGGTTTAACCCACTCAATCAATTTCGCAGCGTCTACCCAAAACGCCTCTGGTCGTTGCTGCCATGATTGATATATTTCGCTATAATTGCCCATTCGTCACCCCCTCCATTCGCTACCGTATGGTATTATTTAACAATTATATTTGTCAAATAATATGAGACATATGTCTGAAATTCATCATACTTAAAACAAAAATGCCCCGCTTCATTTTCATGAAACAAGGCGTAAATTTTTAAAATGGAAAGCTAGCTAACTGGCAGCTCTTGCCTCTATGCTCAATATTTCCTCTTTTATGCGCATTTTCTGTCGTTTCAAATAATTGACCTTAGCTTCATCCACCGATGGGAATTTATTTTCACTCGATATTTGAGTTTTCATATGTTTATGCTTTAATTTCAATTCATTCAAATGCGCTTCCAGAGCCATTTTTATACCTCCTTATATGGTTAACATATGAATCTTTGCACATAAATTTCAATAAATCAAATATTTCACTTGAAATCTTTTATCAAATTTTAAACAAATATAGATAGACTAGTTCTATATAACTATGTTTTGAGTATTTTTTGGGCTTTACAATGAATGAAATTGAAAAAAATCATTTGGTAAAAATTATTTCTCGGCTGTGCCATGAGCACCGAGATTTAAAAATGACCATCAAGTCGATGCGCCAAACCGACCAGCATCAGGACATTCAAATGCAAAAACTCATCAATCGCCGCGATCAAATTAAAGCCGTGATCAAAACCCTCAATGAAAAATTGATCCCAGACATAATCGCATAAACTCAATTAACAATTGCATCCTTAGCCACAAACTCATAAAAAGAAACAAAAGAATTATTGAGGAATGGCAATGGCTGAAAATTCTGCAAAAATAAGCATCATTATGGGCAGTCAATCTGACTGGCCGATTATGAAATATGCTGCCGATATTCTAGACGAATTAAACATCGCCTATGAGTCTAAAATCATCTCTGCGCATCGCACGCCCGACCGTATGTATGAATATGCCAAAAATGTCAAAGATAATGGCCTTAATGTCATCATTGCAGGCGCTGGTGGCGCGGCACATTTACCTGGCATGGTCGCATCAATGACCCCCCTACCCGTATTTGGCGTGCCGATTGAAACCAAAGCTTTAGGCGGCCAAGATAGTCTATTATCCATCGTGCAAATGCCAGGCGGCATACCCGTTGGCACTTTGGCCATTGGCAAAGCAGGCGCAATGAACGCAGCCCTTTTGGCCGCAGCTGTCATCGCCTTACACGATAAAGCCATTGCCACGCGCTTAGCCACCTATCGCCAAACCATCACTGACAGCATCGCCTTAACTCCAACAGATTGAAACTGACATGGCACACCAACAAGCTTTACCCACAAATAGCACCATCGGCATTTTGGGCGGTGGGCAATTGGCGCGCATGTTAAGCTTGGCGGCCACACCATTGGGTTATAAAACTTGTATTTATTGCCCCGAAGACAACGGCCCTGCGCTCGATGTCTGCCACAGCAACATTGTTGGCGCTTATGACGATGAGCAGAAACTCAGAGCCTTCGCCAATAAAGTCGATGTCATCACTTATGAATTTGAAAACATTCCCGCTGCCACCATTGCTTATTTAGATGGCTTGGTAAATGTCCACCCCAATTTAATATCCCTGCAAACCGCGCAAGACCGTTTGGTTGAAAAAGATTATCTCAACAAAGTCGGCACCCAAACCGCACCTTACGCCAATGTCGCCAATAAAGCCGATTTAGACGCCGCCATTATACAGCTCGGCCTACCCGCCATACTAAAAACCCGCACCATGGGCTATGATGGCAAAGGCCAAGTGGTGATTAAAACCCCAAATGATGTGGCTGAAGCTTATAAGCTGATTGAAGACAATATATTCGCAGATTGCATTCTCGAAGGCTTTATCGATTTTGATCTTGAAATCTCGGTCATCATCGCGCGTGATGTTAATGACAATGTGGCCATTTATGAACCATCCGAAAATGACCATAAAAACCATATATTAGACATTTCGACCATTCCCGCCAATGTCGCGCCTTTCATTAAAGACCAGGCCGCAGCCTTGGCAACCAACATCATCAAAGGTTTAGATTATGTCGGCATAATGGGCGTTGAATTATTTGTATCATCGATCGCCAACAACCCGTTAATTGTTAACGAAATTGCCCCACGTGTGCACAATAGTGGCCATTGGACGCAAGATGCCTGTTATATTTCGCAATTTGAGCAACACATTCGTGCCATCACCAATATGCCGCTCGGCACAACCAAGCGCCACAGCGATGTGGTGATGAAAAACCTAATTGGCGATGATGTGAATAAAGCCGCAGACTATGCCAGCCAAGAAAATGCCCACATTCACCTTTATGGTAAGGCTGATATTAAACCAGGTCGCAAAATGGGGCATATCAACCTTTTATACCCTTTCGGCCAGCCCAAGGGCTAAATTCAGGCGTAAATCCTTTAATATTTGTATTATTATGAGTTTACGCCTAGACAAATGACCAAATATTTGATATTTGAGTGACAATTAATTTACTGCAAAATTAGCAGTGCGAAATTTCGTCTTTATCAAGACGCATATGAAACAGGAAAATACATAGTGCAAGTACTCGTTCGTGATAATAATGTTGACCAAGCCCTACGTGCTTTGAAAAAGAAAATGCAACGTGAAGGTATTTTCCGTGAAATGAAATTACGCGGACATTTTGAAAAACCATCTGAGAAAAAAGCCCGTGAAAAAGCCGAAGCCATTCGCCGCACACGCAAATTGGCTCGTAAAAAAGCCCAACGCGAAGGTATGATTATGGGCAAAGGTCGCATGTATTAAGCGACATATTTTAGCCACATAGCTTATATAGTTTCAAAGGTCACCACTAGGTGGCCTTTTTATTTATCAAAATGATGTTGTTTTGTTTGTTCAGTGTTTTTGTGCGATTTTTGCAACATTATTTACCAAATAAAAAATATTTACTTTTATTACATGATTTGAGTAGAAAATAATTTATACACTCATTAACCATAAATTTTTGAAGTTGGAAATATTTTGAAATTCAAAACCATAGTGAAAACGAGCCTAGTTGCCACCAGCCTATTCGCTTTGGTCGCTTGCCAAACCATCGATTCTCCAGTGAATACCGATTTAACATCGCTTTCATCAGCGGTCGAGCGCAACCCAGAATTTGGCCGTTCACATAATAATTTAGGCGCGGGCCTGGCTAGTTATGAGCGCTATAATGAAGCCTATAATAGCTTTACCGCTGCCATTAAAGTTGCGCCAAATGCGCCACAACCATACTACAACCGTGGTTTGGCCTTGATTAAACTCGAAAAATATAACGATGCGATCACTGACTTTAACCAAGCCGTTAAGCTCAACCCAAATTATGACAAAGCCTATGTAGCCAAAGGCAATGCGTTGCGCTTATTAAGGCGCTACAGCGCTGCACTGACCGCATATAACCAAGCCATAGGCGTTAACAGCTATAACCCGCAGGCCTACTTCCAAGTCGGCGCCATTCATCAAAAACGTGGCAACCACACAGGAGCCATTGCAAGCTTTAACCAAGCCATGAATTTCAGCTCCAACGTCGCGCAGATATTCTACGCCCGTGGGGTGTCTAATTATGCATTGCGTAATTATGTCGCTGCCAAAGGTGATTTTGAAACCGCATCACGCATCATGCCAAAATCATATGATGCCTATATCAATCTAGCGCGCGCTTCAGCCAAGTTAAATGATTGGCAAGATGCTTATAACGCCTATAACAACGCAGCTCGCCGTGTACCAGACTCTAAAGAGGCTGTCCGTGGCCGCGCCACTGCCCGCGTGCAATTGACCAGGCTGGCCAAGGCATAAAGCCTCATTATAAATCTAGAAGCAAAATAAAAGGCGGGATGTAAAAACATCCCGCCTTTTATTTTGATTAAATTTTAAAGCTCTACAGCGCCTTAATCCTTACAATGCCTTAATAATGTCTTCGACCATTTTCTTAGCGTCAGAGAATAACATCATAGTGTTATCACGGAAAAACACTTCGTTCTGCACGCCCGCATAACCTTTGCCCATACCACGCTTAACAAACAACACAGTACCCGCTTTTTCAACATCCAAAATCGGCATGCCGTAAATCGGGCTTTGAGGGTCAGTTTTAGCTGAGGGGTTGGTCACATCATTAGCGCCAATCACAAATGCCACGTCTGCTTGCGCAAAGTCATTATTAATGTCTTCAAGTTCAAACACTTCATCATATGGCACATTGGCTTCGGCAAGCAGCACATTCATATGGCCTGGCATACGGCCAGCCACAGGATGAATGGCATAAGCCACTTTCACGCCATGTCCTTTAAGCACATCAGCCATTTCACGCAATGCATGTTGAGCTTGCGCCACCGCCATACCATAACCTGGTACGATGATCACTTTATTGGCGTTTTTCATGATAAACGCCGCGTCATCGGCACTGCCTAGTTTGACAGGACGGGTTTCCTCTTCTTGATCGCCACCACCTGTACCAACATCACCAAAACCGCCTAGGATAACGCTGATGAATGATCTATTCATCGCTTTACACATGATATAGGAAAGAATCGCACCTGATGAGCCGACCAAAGCCCCTGTTACGATGAGCGCTGTATTGCCCAAGGTAAAACCAATACCAGCCGCGGCCCAACCTGAATATGAATTCAGCATAGAAACAACCACAGGCATATCTGCTCCACCAATAGGAATGATGATCAAGAAACCAAGCAAGCCAGAGACAACCACAATCGCCCAGAACAAGTCAGTATTTTCAGTCATCGCAAAATAGATAACCAAGCCAACCATCGTCGCGGCCAAAACAATGTTAATCAAATGCCGTGCAGGCAAAATAATCGGCGTGCCAGACATTAAGCCTTGTAATTTAGCAAACGCAATCAACGAACCCGTAAAGGTAATCGCACCAATCGCCACGCCCAATGACATTTCAACCAAGCTCACCATATGAATATGACCAACCTCGCCAATGCCAAATGACGCAGGCGCATAAAGTGCGCTCGCTGCCACAAACACCGCAGCCAAACCAACCAAGCTATGAAAAGCCGCCACAAGTTGTGGCATATTAGTCATCGAGATTTTGCGGGCGATAACCCCGCCAATAATACCACCAACGGCCAAGCCGCCAACCAGCATTGCCCAACCTTCCATGGTTGATGGCCCTGCCATAATCAATGTGGTGACAATGGCGATGGCCATACCCGCCATGCCCATATAGTTGCCGCGTCTCGCGGTTTCAGGTGAACTCAGACCATGCAATGACAGAATGAATAACACACCAGATATAAGATATAATAACGCAATTAAATTAGCACTCATCATCTTCTCCTAATTTTTCTTACGATACATGGCAAGCATGCGTTGGGTGACTAAAAAGCCGCCAAAAATATTGACCGATGCCAATACCAAGCCAACCAAACCAAATGTACTTGCAATGCCCGAAGCATCTGCAGCCACGCCAACCAAGGCGCCAACCACAATCACCGAGCTAATCGCATTGGTCACTGCCATAAGCGGCGTGTGCAATGCAGGCGTAACGCTCCACACCACAAAATAACCAATAAAGATAGACAATACAAAAATCGCCAATCTAAACATAAACGGGTCAATGCCTGTGCTGCTGCCAGCCATTTGCATGGCGGCTTCAGAGCCTGCGGCAATTGTATCGGCAATGCCATCAGCATAGCCTTGCGCGGCAACGGCTGCATCTTGCGCGGCCTCCGCTGCGGCTTGTGCGCGTTCCAGCGCTTGTGCGGGTGATAAATCAGCCATTAGGCATCTCCCTTATTGTAAAATTCATGCACCAATTTGCCGCCCTTGGTCAGCAATGTGCCCGTAATGATATCATCTTCCCAATCAATTTCTAACTTGCTCTTATCTTCATTCAGCAAAGAGCTTATAAAATTCAGCAAGTTACGGGAATAAAGGTTAGAAGCATCTTGCGCCAAACGGCCTGCAAGATTGGCATAACCAATTATTTTTACGCCTTTATGAATGATCACTTTGTCTTTTTTAGACAATGGCGTATTGCCACCGCGTGATGTCGCAAGGTCAACAATGACAGACCCCTGCCCCATGCTTTCAATCATCGCTTTGCTAATCAGTTCAGGTGCAGGACGGCCAGGAATAAGCGCCGTGGTAATCACAATATCCTGCTTCTTAATATGACCAGCCACCAATTCAGCTTGGCGTTTTTTATAATCGTCACTCATCTCTTTGGCATAACCGCCAGATGTTTCGCCTTCATCATCAGCATCAGGCGCAACCATCACAAATTCAGCACCAAGGCTTTCAACTTGCTCTTTGGTTGCCATACGCACATCAGTCGCCGTTACAATCGCGCCCAAACGTCTTGCGGTCGCAATGGCTTGCAAGCCAGCAACACCCACACCCATAATAAACACCCGCGCTGGAGCAATGGTGCCCGCTGCCGTCATCATCATCGGAAAGGTACGGCCAAATTCAGAGGCCGCTTCCAGCACCGATTTATAACCCGCTAAGTTAGATTGCGAGGATAATACATCCATGCTTTGCGCACGTGATATACGTGGCATTAATTCCATCGCAAAGCTGGTTTTGCCGCTTTTGGTCAGTTCAGTTAATTCTTTTTTACCCTCATAAGGGTCGAGCATCGCCACAACGATTGCTGTATCTGGCAAATCTGCAAGCTCTTCAGCCGTAGGGCGCAATACTGATAATAAAACATCAGCATCTTTAACTAATTTTTTGAGGTTTTTTTCAATTGAAGCACCTGCATCAATATAAGCCTGATCGGTAAAATCAGCCTTTAAACCCGCATCTTTTTCGATGACCACATCAAAACCCAAACCGACATATTTTTGCACGGTCATTGGTGATATAGCCACACGCGTTTCATCTGCTGAGCGTTCAGCAGTTATGACAATCTTCATAGAAAGTCTCCCTAAAAGCCAAGAACATCATTTTAAATGACATTGATTAAGTGGCGATGGCAATCACTGCCCAAATGGTAAGCACAATACAAAAAATGCCCGTATATATCGAACCTTTAATAAAGGTCGCATACATTTCATTATGCATTTTATAATCCATTGCTGGATGTTGTTCTTTGGTCATGATTAGCCTTTCTAAAATTCTTATCTCATACATTTAGACTAGGTCAGTTAAATTGTCTAAGATAATTTGGTTTTTTTATCCAATGGTAGCAGTAATTTTACAGCTATTTCTTGTATTTATTGGCCTTCTAAAGCCTCTAATTCATCAATCAATGCCCCGATGGCATCAAGCCCCATATCCCAAAACGTCTCGTCACTGGCATCAAGCCCAAACGGCGCCAGCAGCTCGCTATGATGTTGAGAGCCGCCCGCTTTGAGCAAGTCAAAATATTTATCAGCAAAGCCTTCTGGTTCGGCCAAATAACGCGCATAAAGCGAGTTGACCAAACAATCGCCAAATGCATAAGCATAAACATAAAACGCACTATGGATAAAATGCGGAATGTAAGACCAATAATGCTCGTAACCTGGGTTAAGCTTTACCGATGGCCCTAGACTTTCAGCCGAAACCTCTAACCAAAATTCGGCCAATTGCTCTGTGGTAAGCTCGCCATCTTTACGCGCAATATGCACTTTGCGCTCAAAACTATAAAAACTAATTTGCCGCACCACGGTGTTAAGCATATCTTCAACCTTAGAAGCCAACATAGAGCGTTTTTCTTCAACCGTTTTTACATTTTTAAGCATCGATCTAAAGGTCAGCATTTCGCCAAACACACTCGCCGTTTCGGCCAATGTCAATGGTGTTGGTGCCATTAAAGCCCCTTGTCCATTGGCTAAATATTGATGCACCCCATGGCCTAACTCATGCGCCAAAGTCATCACATCGCGCTTGCGGCCTAAATAATTTATCATCACATAAGGATGATTGCTCGGCACAGTTGGATGCGCAAACGCCCCCGGCGCTTTGCCATCGCGTGATTTGGCATCAATCCAACCATTGTCAAAAAACTTTTGGGTGATTTCGGCCATTTCTGGCGAAAACTCTTGATAAGCTTCTAATATAATGTCTTTGGCATCATCCCAGCTTGTGTCTTCACTTGGCACATTTGGCAAAGGCGCATTGCGATCCCACTGATTAAGCTGCTCCACCCCAAACCACTTAGATTTAAGCGCATAATATCTATGCGATAATTTCGGATAAGCTTTGCGCACTGAGTTTTCCAGCGCATTGACCACTTCAGGCTCGACCCGATTGGCCAAATGCCGCGAGGCCGCAACATCGTCAAAGCCGCGCCATTTGTCGGAAATGGCTTTGTCTTTGGCCAACACATTGGTCACATGCGTAAAAAATCGGCCATTATCTTCAAGCGTTTTAGATAGGGCTTTGGCAGCTTTTTCGCGCATCGCAGCGTCGGGAGAGGTGATTAAGTTAAGCACTTTCTCAACGCTCATCTCTTCGCCATCCACAGTAAAACGTAGCCCCGCCATGGTTTCATCAAACAAGCGATTCCACGCTTGCCCACCTGTCACTGATTTTTCGGCAAATAATTGCTCTAATTCATCAGACAATTGATAAGGTTTTTCGCGTCTTATATCTTTAAGCCACGGCGCATAATGGCTTATCGAATCAAATTCTAGTAAAGCATCGATTTTATCACTATCAATGCGGTTAAGCTCCAACTCAAAAAACAAGGTTTGCGTGCCAAGCTCAGTCAATCTCTCCTGCACATCACCCAAAAATTTTATCCGTTTGGGGTCTGTCGCCAATTGGGCATAGAGCAAATAAGCATAAGAAATAATCCCGCCCAACAGATCAGACATGCTCTCATATTGTTTAACCGCATCTGCCAAAATATCAGCGCGTTGCTCTGGGTTAGATTGGCTCGATGTCAACAATCCCTCTAACTGACCTTTAAAACTTTGCTCAAATGTCGCGATGTCCGCCTTGGCTTTGGCAAAATCTTGCTCAACCTTCGCATCATCCATACCGCTATAAAGCGAGCTGAAATTCCATTCAGGTAGGCCACTGGCGTCAAACGCCCCGCCACTCGCGCCGCCGCTGGCATTATCCGCATCATATGCCGCCAAGTCTAACAATCTATTCATGCCAAATTTCATTTTGCGCCCCATTTATTTTAATTGAGCGGTGAGTTTATCGCACCTGACCAAAACTACAAGCCTGTAAATATATTAACTCTTTATAAACCAACATAGTAGTTTTTAGCGGGCAACTCGTTAATGATAATAAACCAATTACCTATATTTTAACCTCGTAAAATCAGGTATATAGCTAAAGTAATCGTATAGTAATGATTAATATTAGGCTTAAACGGTCTCAATTGGAAACACAGCCTTCACACTCTGTTAATATGTTATGTCCAAAATGGCACGATATTTGGCCAAAAGCCGCAATTATACTGAGTAGATTATATATGGCAAACACAATTTTTATTGTAGACGATGACCCGACCCAAAGACGCATATTACAACAAGTAATCGGTCGTGAAAATTATAACATAACATTAGCAGAAGGTGGCCCAGAAGCATGGGCCATGTTACAGCAGCCTGATTTTAAACCCGATGTAATGGTGTTAGATTTAATGATGCCTGAATTGGATGGCTTTGCTTTGCTTGACAGAATGTCGAGCGCTGGCATGAACATTCCAACCATTGTGCAAACCGCTCAAGGTGGCATTGATACCATTGTCAAAGCCATGCAAAAAGGCGCCAAGGACTTTATGGTCAAGCCCGCCAGCACCGAGCGAATTTTAATTTCCATTAAAAATGCGCTAGAAACCAAGCAGCTGCACAAAGAGATTAACCGCATCAATAAAAAATCTCTAGGACGCTTTACATTTAATGATTTGATAGCCTCAAGCCCCGCTATGGATCGGGTCAAAGCCCTCGGCCTAAAAGGCGCACAAAGCAACATTCCCATTCTCATTGAAGGCGAAAGCGGTGTTGGTAAAGAGGTGATTGCCCGCGCCATTCAAGGCTCTTCTACCCGTTCTGGCAAACCTTTCATCACCGTCAATTGCGGCGCGATACCTGAAAATCTGGTAGAATCTATCCTATTTGGTCATGAAAAAGGTTCTTTTACAGGTGCAACCAGCAAACAAATCGGTAAATTTGTCGAGGCCGATCAAGGCACATTATTTTTAGATGAAGTGGGCGAGTTGCCACTAAATGTACAAGTAAAATTACTCCGCGCCATTCAAGAAGGCGAGGTTGAACCCGTTGGTTCCAACCACCCTGTAAAGGTTGATATAAGGCTAATTTCTGCCACCAATAAAGACATGATCACCGCCGTCACCCAAGGCGAATTTCGTGAAGACTTATATTATCGCTTAAATGTTTTCCCCATTCACATTCCGCCACTGCGCGAACGATTGGAAGACATTGCCGATCTAGCCCAGCATTTCATCACCCGTTTCGCGGTCGAAGAAGGCAAGAATATTTCGGGCATCACCGCCCAAGCACTAGATATGATGACGCATTACACATGGCCTGGCAATGTAAGACAGCTCGAGAATGCCATTTTCCGCGCCATTATTTTATGCGATCAAAATCAGCTTGATATATCTGACTTCCCGCAAATTGCCGCGCATGTAGATGGCTATGAAAATCAAGTGCCAGCTGCCCCTTCCCCGCATATGACGGGTACAATTTATCATCAGGGCCCCGCCATGATCGGCGAGTCCCCGCATGGTTATAGCAGCAATAGCCATCACAAAAATCGCATTCCAGACCTATTATCGCAACACACGCCCGACTATGGCCATGCGTTAGGTCAGCAAATCCCCGATCTAATGCCCAATAACCTGCAGGCACCACAAAACGCCATATCAGGCATTCCTGCAATAGAACAAAATGGCGAAATGCGCCGTTTAGAGGATGTTGAAGCCGATATGATCCGCATGGCAATGGCTCGCTATCGCGGCCACATGTCCGAAGTGGCACGCAAGCTCGGCATTGGTCGCTCGACTTTATACAGAAAAGTTAATGATTTAGACCTACAATAAGTTGGAGAATGATTAGTTTTTTCAAATAGATAAGCAAATCACAAAAAAGTTACAGTTGGTGGACAAATAAACCATTAACAATCAGGAAAACTAAGCTATAAATCCGCATTGGCTATCTGATCTAACCATACAACTTTAATATTAACCATAAAGTTTTGCGAAAAATTAAATTATTTAGATTATCACTAGCCGATATAGTTCTTTAGGTATGTGAGGGTAAAATGAGTAAAACAAATAAATTCATCTTAGGCAGTACTATCATTGCCACATCATTAATTATAAGTCACGCAGCCTATGCCGCTGGCGATGCAAATACCCCCGCAACACCTCAGGCAGTAACTGCTGTAACCGCTATAGTTGGCACTCAACCCCAAGACATTAAGACCAAAAAAGCCCAAGCTGAAGCCGAGAAAATAGCGGCGCAAAAATTTGCCCAAGCAAGGGCCTTAACCATTGCCTTGAAAGCTGTTGAGCTAGCCAAAATAGAAGCCGCCAAAGCCGCGGATAAAACCCAAGCCCTCATCAACCCATTAGGCGCTGCCACCAGCGTCCAACCTAACTTTATGGCCTATGCCGATTTTCCAAAAATCGCCTTTAACCCCATAAAGCCCAATAAAAACCCGCTAACGGTTTATAAATTGCGCAACATTGTGCATACTTTGCCTGCATTAGATGGCCTCACCCGCCAAAACTTGAAAAAGCTTGCCAAAAGCGCCTCAGTTATAAACGGTGTTAAAATCTGGAAAGCCGAGCGCAAAACTCTAGAACGCAAGCTCATTCTCAATAATTATAAGTCATTCTGGTTTACTGACAGTGTATTGGATATATCCAAAGCCCAAGAAATTGTAGCCACTGTTGAAAATGCCGAAAATTTTGGCTTGCGCCCTGCCCGTTATAAATTAGCTGAGTTAAAGCAACTCATTGCTGCGGCATCGACTAAAATTGACCCTGCATGGATGCAAATTCCTGGCTCAACTGAAAAACTTAAACAATTGGCCGAAGACCAAGCCTTAAGCCAATTAGCCTTAAACCATGCCAAATTAGAAATAGCGCTCAGCCATGTGGCTTTTGCTTACAGCCGCCACGCCAGTGCTGGCCAAACCATTCCATCTTCTGTAGATCGTAACAATGATGTACACCCAGAAGCCACGCCTGCGACCATAATTTTAAGCAATATTAAAATGCTATCCAAAAAAGGTGAATTGCAAAATTGGCTCGAAGCCCAGAACCCACAAAGCCCACAATTTAAAGCTTTATTGGCCGAATTTAAAAAACAAAGCAACATTTCACCTGAAGATATTGAACAGGCCATCACTGTCTCAGCTGGCAGATCACTCAAAGCTGGCATTAAATCCAAACGGGTGATTAAACTAGCCATGCGCCTCGAACAATTAGGTTTTTACAAAA
Organism: Alphaproteobacteria bacterium; assembly: GCA_002400495.2. GTDB lineage: Bacteria > Pseudomonadota > Alphaproteobacteria > Rhizobiales > OSC116 > OCS116. The sequence goes on from NVQL02000016.1 coordinate 52,471, forward strand.
AAACCACTGATGCAACCTATCCTGAAGTTGCAAATGACGACATCATCGCCAGCGTTAAAGCTTATCAACAAGACAATGATTTATTTGTTGATGGCATTGCGGGTGTCAACACCCTTAACGCAATGAATTACCAGAAACCAAATTATCTAAAAACCTTGCTCGTCAATCTAGAGCGCCAACGCTGGATGCCGCACGATCGTGGTTATAAACATGTATTGGTCAACCAAGCCGAGTTCCGCGTGCGGGTTTATGAAGACACTAAAATAACCCATAGCGCACGGGTGGTCATTGGCAAAAACCAACATCAAACGCCAATTTTCTATAATAAAATTCGCACCGTGGTGGTCAATCCTTATTGGAACATTCCCGCTTCGATCATTTATAATGAAATGCGCAATAAAATTAACACTGACCCTACTTATTTGGCGCGCAATAATTACCAAGTGTCAGGCAATATAAATTGGAGCAAAGCCAACAGACGCTATGTGCCGTTTAGCATTCGCCAAAAACCTGGTGCAAGCAACGCTTTGGGACGGGTTAAATTCCTCTTCCCTAACCGTCATGCTATCTATATGCATGACACGCCATCAAAAAGCTTATTTGCCCGTGACAGCCGCGCCTTTAGCCATGGTTGCGTCAGGGTACAAAACCCCGAATTATTGGCATTAAACCTTATGGGCTGGAGCCAAGAAAAATATGATGGTTTGATAAGCGCCGGTAAAAACCGACATTTTGCCCTGAAAACCAAAATTCCAGTTTATATGACATATATGACTGCGAATATGAATGAAGAAGGCGAAATAAGCTATTTCCGCGATATTTATAACCGTGATGCAGCTGTGGCACGCGCCCTTGGTGTTGAAGACATATTGCTACGAATTGCCGAAAAGCATAAAACCAGTAGTATAGAAACTGTAGTGATTAGTTCAAAATAAACTCTATTATTCAGCTCGCCATAAAAAAGCCAAACCCTCAACCTATAAACGCCAATCGGTGGTTAACAAACGACTGTAAAGTTGATTTGTTAACCATTATGCAAACCCTTTCGCTTACCTTTAGCGCGAAGGCTTTGAATCAGGCAGTTATAAAGTTATGAGTTATTTGCAGCTAAAATCAAAATGGATAGCCATATCTATACTGGCATTGGCAATATTCGGCCAGATGAGTTTAGGCCAAGCACAGGCCGAAACCCGCACCATCAGCCTGCTAATGATCAATACCAACCAAAAAATCACCGTCACCTATAAAATTGATGGCCGCTATGTGCCTGCTGCCCTACAAAAAATCAACCGCGTCGTGTGGGATTGGCGCGCTAAAGAATCAACCCGTATGAGCCCCAAACTGATCGATGTTTTATGGGAATTACATCGAGATCTCGGCTCAAAACGTGAAATCAGAGTCATTTCGGGCTATCGCTCGCCCAAGACCAACGCCGCATTGCGGCGTAAATCCACAAGTGTCGCAAAAAATTCCAATCATATGCGCGGCTTGGCGATGGATGTGCGTTTCCCCGATGTTTCGGTACGCACATTGCGCGAGGCCGGTATACTAAAACGCACTGGCGGCGTCGGCTATTATCCGCGCTCGCGCATCCCTTTTGTGCATATCGATGTCGGCACCGAGCGCCATTGGCCACGCATGAAGCAAAGCGAGTTAACCGCCCTATTTAAGCGCGGCAAACCCAGTGGCGGCTATCAAACCATCCTAGCCAGCGCCACCCTCGCCTCAAAATCTAACATTAAAAAAACCATCCCCACCGCACCAAAACGCATAGTGGTGGCCAGTGCGCCTAGGCCACAAAATAGACCCAGTTTCGAGCCCTTTACACCGTCCAAGCCAATCACCTCACCTGGCGCGCCGCGGTTAAAACCATCTATAAGCGATCCTGATTTACTGACCGAACAAATCTTACTGGCTTCTATATTCGCCGACGAAGAAGATGGCGATATATTGTCATTAGAAGAATTTCTCTTGCCTGATGATGTCAACAGCAAATTATCCACCAAGCAAGACCTATCATTCTTCCCAACCCGCGATTTTCCAAAATTAGAATTTTTCGAAGCGCCCATATCCATCGGCCTATCTGAAACCGATGCCTATAGATTGCTCAACCAAAAAACCAACCGCTTCATCGGCAGCTTCCAAAAAATCGCCTATCCCGACATGAATATTCAGCCTTTTCTAAAAGGCTGAATATTCATGTCTAGTTTTTTCGTTCGGCGCGGCCTCTCTTTTATCGTTCGCTTTGCTCTCTATAAGCACTAGCACCCCAAGGGCACTTTGTCGCTTCGCTCGGGCGCGCTCGTTCGCTCCGCTCTCTTGCCACGCCTAACGGCGACGCGCAGTCGCGCTTGCCTCAGCCAAAGGCTTCGGACCCTTTTCCCACGATATGCAGTATAATACCAGGCAGCAAATTCAGAATTTGTTGGGACGCACCAAAATGCGGAGTGTCACCAGCCTCTAGCTCACTAAGCGTAATGTAGTTGATTGGGGTGCCGAATTCACATCCGACCAGCGGCTGAGTGGCTTAGCTAGAGAGCGGAGCGAACGCACGCAGTGCCAAACATAAAATCAATTCACTACGTGAATTGATAACGCATGCAGCGTTCCCGCAAATTCATCCTTCAACTCCGACATAATCATCTTATGCTGCATCACGCGGCTTTTGCCATCTAGGGCTGCGGCTTTGATTTTTACGTTGAAATGCGTATTGCCGCCTTCGCGCCAACCACCATGCCCTGCATGTTGGTCAGATTCGTCAATAACTTCCAAAATCTCGGGTGAAAGTGCTAATTTTAGCTTCTGTTCAATAATATTTTTCATAAAGCATATATAATGCCTTCCAAAATCACTTGCAATGGGTTAATAATATTGCCTCAAACAATTTTAATAATTTGACCATTTAAATTCAACATTCGGACAGTAATTTGAGCGATAATAACGATTTTTTCTCCAGTTTACGAGTCAAACCCAAAGATGATTTGACCCGCAAAAAGCACCAATTGCCTTGCGACCACCCGCAATGCGATAAAGCTGGTGAGCATAAAGCCCCCAAAGGCGGCAATGAGCCCAACCAATATTATAACTTTTGTTTAACTCATGTGCGCGAATATAATAAAGGCTTTAATTTCTTCAAAGAAATGAAAGACGCCGAAGTGAAGGCCTATATTGCCGAAGCCCGCACTGGCCATCGCCCCACTTGGAAACGCGGCACGGGCGGCTCTTTAAATGCTGCACAAGAAGCCAACCTAGACAATGGCCTCAATGGCCGCTCACGCTTAAAAGACCCATTTGAATTTTTTGGTGGCGATGTGCCTGTCGGTGCATCTGGCCGCCCACGCAAACAATTGCGCAATGCCGAACGCAAGGCTTTGGCCAAATTAGGCCTTGATGAAAGCGCCAAACCCGCAGAAATTAAAAAACAATTTAAAATGCTCGCCAAGCGACATCACCCCGATTTAAACCGTGGTGACAAAGCCAGCGAAGCCATCCTGTCCGAAATAATCTCGGCGTATAATCATTTAAAATCAGTAGATTACGTATAATATCATTAGAAAATTGGAAATAATATGACTGCACCGACACCTGATACCAAAATCTCGGTTCGCAAAGCTTTTGGAATTGATTCTGACCTAGAAGTGCCTGCTTTTTCAAAACGCAGCGAGCATGTGCCTGAAGTTGACCCCGATTACCTATTTAACCACGACATCACTATGGCCATTTTAGCAGGCTTTGCCTATAACCGCCGCGTGATGATTCAAGGCTATCATGGCACAGGCAAATCCACCCATATTGAGCAAGTTGCCAGCCGCTTAAACTGGCCGTGCATTCGGGTGAATTTGGACAGCCACATCAGCCGTATTGATCTTGTTGGCAAAGACGCCATTGTGCTGAAAGATGGCAAACAAATCACGGAATTTAAAGAAGGCATTTTGCCTTACGCTTTGCAAAGTAACACTGCGCTTGTGTTTGATGAATATGATGCTGGCCGTGCCGATGTGATGTTTGTGATCCAACGTATTTTGGAAGCCAATGGTAAATTAACTTTGCTTGACCAAAGCCGCGTGATTTCTCCGCATGAAAGTTTTAGATTATTTGCCACTGCCAATACCATTGGTTTGGGCGATACATCTGGCCTTTATCATGGCACGCAGCAGATTAACCAAGGCCAAATGGACAGATGGAACATTGTAGCTGTGCTTAACTATCTGCCGCATGATGATGAAGCAGCGATTGTGGCGGCTAAAGTTAAATCTCTGGCTGATGCCAAAGATGGCAAGCAAATTATCGGCAATATGGTGCGCGTCGCCGACTTAACCCGCCAAGCGTTTATCAATGGTGATTTATCGACTGTGATGAGCCCGCGGACGGTGATTACATGGGCCGAGAATATGCAAATATTTAGCGACATGGCTTTCTCATTCCGCGTGACATTCTTAAACAAATGTGACGAGTTGGAACGTGGTTTAGTGGCTGAGTTTTATCAACGGGTGTTTGATCATGAATTGCCAGAATCAACAGCTCACTTGGCGCTCAGTTAGGCTTTTATATGTCAAAGACCGACAGTTACAAACATAAAAAACGTGCCGAAAAGGTCGCGCCGTTTAAAAAGGCGCTATCTTTAGCCATGCGGGCCATTTCTGAAGATAATGAATTGACCGTCATTTATGGCGTTGACCGCCCCAGCGTCAGCGGCCAAAAAGCCCGACTGCCTGACCCGAGTTTTATTTCTAAAGCCGAAGAAATTACGCTGATACGTGGTTCTGCCGATATGTTGGCACTGACCCATGTTTTGCACAATGAAACCATGCACAGTAAGTTAGCCCCGCTTAACCCCGATGCCAAAGCGGTATTTAACATGGCCGAGCAAGCACGAATTGCCGCCGTGGGTGCAGCGCAAATGAAGGGTATGGGGCGTAATTTAAACGCCGATTTTGCCCAAAAATTGCAAAAACGCGGCGTGCGAAAACCTGACAATGCCGAAGAGGCACCAATGGACATCGCCTTGGCTTTATTGCTGCGCGAAAAAATTGCTGGTCTGACTCCACCTAAAAAATATGCCGAAAATCTCAACCTGTGGCGCGAATATTTTGACGACAAAGCCCATGACCTTTTGGACAACATCGCCGCCAACAAAGATGACCAATATGAGTTTGCCAAAGATCTTTATAACCTATTACGCGCCTTTGACATGGGCGATGAATTGGGCGATTTGGACAACCCACAAGATGATGGCGAAAATGATGACGCCGCACAAGGCGATGCTGAACAAGGTATGGATGATGCAGAGCAAGAGGCTGCTGATGGCGAAGAACAAAGTGATGAAGAATTAAAAGGCGAAACTTCCGAAGATTCTGAACAGATGATGGAAGAGGATTCCGACAAGGTTGGCGACATAGAAGAAACTGACGGCGAAGAAAGCACCGAGGGAGAAAACAGCGACACCGACCCGATGAGTGATAGCTTCGACCCAGAAAAAGCCCCCTATAGTGCCTTTACCACCGAGTATGATGAAATTATCCACGCGCAAGATATATGTGATGATGCTGAACTGGCCAAATTGCGCGAGCATTTAGACGGCCAAATGCAACATTTACAAGGCGCCGTTTCGCGCCTTGCCAATAAATTAATGCGCTTGCTGTTGGCTCAGCAAAATAGAAGCTGGGAATTTGATTTAGAAGAAGGACTGCTTGACGCCGCAAAATTAGCCCGCGTGATTGCTGACCCGCTGCTGCCTCTTTCGTTCAAGCAAGAAAAAGACACTGATTTCAAAGACACAATCGTGACTTTATTGATTGACAATTCAGGCTCGATGCGCGGCCGCCCAATCACCATTGCTGCCATATGCGGCGATGTTTTGGCCAGAACTTTAGAGCGTTGCAAAGTCAAAGTCGAGATTTTAGGTTTCACCACCCGCGCTTGGAAAGGCGGCCAATCACGCGAGAATTGGATGGAAGCCGGAAAACCCAAATATCCTGGTCGCTTGAATGATTTGCGCCACATTATATATAAACGTGCCGACACGCCTTATCGCCGCTCAAAAAATAATCTAGGCTTGATGATGCGCGAAGGCTTGCTCAAAGAAAACATTGATGGCGAAGCTTTGGCTTGGGCACATAACCGTTTATTGGGTCGGCCTGAACATCGCCGCATTTTGATGGTAATTTCTGATGGTGCCCCCGTTGACGACAGCACGTTGAGCGCCAATATTGGCAATTACTTGGAGAAACATTTGCGCGAAACCATTGATTATATTGAAAATAAATCACCCGTTGAGTTAGTCGCCATTGGCATTGGCCATGATGTAACCCGCTATTATGAGCGTGCCATCACCATTAATGATGCCGAAGAATTAGGCGGCGCGATCACCAATCAATTGGCCGACCTTTTTGCGCAAGACATCAAAAGAAAAAAATAGCCTATGAAAAACACCCGACTATTGAAACTTTTCACTTCAAAACAAATGAAATTTTGCTTATCCCTTTTGGCGATAGCCTCTATTTCAACCCACATACCCTTCATCGCCAACGCGGCTGAAAAACTAACCATCACCAGCAAACTTATTGATTTTTCGGCAGTCAACCCAACCCAAGAAATATTTGATGAATTATTATGGCGTGGCGGTTTGGTATTGGAATCCACTCATTCGCAATTTGGGGGGTTATCAGGCATTGAACTCAGTGCAAATGGTGAAAAAATGCTGGCCATTTCTGACCGTGGTTTTTGGGTGAAAGCCGATGTGATCTACAAAAATGGCCGAATAAGCGGCCTTGCCAACAGCCTGATTGCTCCAATTTTAAATGCCAATGGCAAAAAATTTGTCAGGTGGAAAGCCGATAGTGAAGGCTTAACCAAACGCAATGACAGCTTAAGTGATGTGGTGATATCGGTCGAAAGCGACCAAGCCATTTATCGTTTTAAACTCGGCAATGATGATTTAAACGCCCGCGCTATGGACTGGGGCACAATCAAAGACGCTAAAAAAATAGCTGCCAATCGGGGGCTTGAAGCCATCACGGCTTTGCCCAAAAACCACAAATATCGCGGGTGGATGCTGGTGGCTGCTGAACATAAGCTTGATAAGAACAAAAACCACACCGCTTGGTTGGTCAATGGCAAACAAAGCCATGAGCTACACATCACCCGCCAAGGCGGATATGACATAACCGATTTAAATTATTTGCCCAATGGTGACATTTTATTGTTGGAGCGGGCGATTAGTATATTTGGTGGCCCACAAATGCAGATAAGACAAATATGTGGCAAAGACGTAAAGCCAGGTGCCTTGATGAGTGGCAAATCGCTGCTGCGCGCCAGCGGCATACAGGCGGTTGATAATATGGAAGGCATAGGCGTGCACATAGCCGCCAATGGGGAGGTTATATTGACCGTTATTTCGGATGATAATTTCCACTTTTTGCAGCGCAATTTAATGCTGCAATTCACCTTGCGTAACCCAGCTTCTATCTGCGAATAACATTTCAAGACATAAAAAAACCGACCTCATATATTTATGAGATCGGTTTTAAATTTTAATAATCTATGCAGATTAAGCAGCAACAACCGCTTTTTGCAAACGCTTTTTAATGCGCAGAGCGCGGGCTGAAAGTGTTGCGTCTTTGGCTTTGATTAAATAAGCATCAAGACCACCGCGATGTTCTACAGAGCGAAGGGCATGAGCTGAAATGCGCAATGAAACGCTTTCACCCAATGTATCGCTTAGCAAGCTAACATTACATAGGTTCGGCAAGAAACGGCGACGCGAACGGTTTTTCGCATGGCTTACATTATTACCAGTTTGTACGCCTTTACCAGATAATTCACAACGACGAGCCATGTGGCTTCTCCTCATTTAAATATGTTTATCGGCGGTATTTTTTTTGCCAAATCTAACATATATATAATATTACAAATTTTAAGTTGGGTTCATATAATCTGATAAATGCATAAGGTCAAGATAAACTGCATTTGTTTTCAGATTATAACCAGAAAACACCGCTTCACACAGCTTATTCACAAAACTAAATAAAAAATAGCCCCGCTAACATAACATATAATTAACCATGACCATTTATATTCAGGCCATATATAAAGGCGCATGTAGTGTCGTTATGAGGAAAAGTTATGCGTATCAAAAGCCTTACAGCACCATTAAAAATTACATCAATCATCACCAGCCTTATCTACTCCGCTTATTTTGTCAGCCCCGCTTATGCTGCAGATAGAGTGAATGTAAATGTAAATTACAGCTTAAACATCGCGGGCTTTAAATTGGGCTCTGTTGGTTTAGCCGCGCGGTTGAAAGAAAACAGCTACGCCATTTCGATCCGCGCATTCACCACAGGTGGTTTGGACAGCTTGATGCGCTTCACTGTCGAAACCCGCGCCCGTGGTGAATATAATGGCCATCACGTCAATTCCACTGAATATATGACCGCCTATTCTAACCAGCGCGTGAAACGCCATGTGGTGGTTAAATACCCCAATGCCAGCCGCGCCACCGTAGATGCCAACCCCGCTTATCTCGCCTTTAAGGACAGTGTGCCTTTGCGCGCCGAACATTTGCATAATGTGGTTGACCCACTGGGCGCTATGCTACTGCCTTTTAATAAAAAATATGCCATCAATGCCGATCAACAATGTAACCGTGTGCAACAGATTTTTGACGGTGTGACCCGCTATAAATTGCAAATGCAAGCGGTTGAAAATACGGATACAAATTTGACCAATGCGATTGCTTGCCAAGTGGGCTACACACCCATTGCAGGGCATCGCAAAAGCCAAGCTGATAAAACCATCATCGATAATTATGCCATGGCCAAGGTGTGGCTAATGCCGATTGAAAAAGCCGGCGTATTATTGCCCGTAAAAGTCGAAATCCCCACCCAATTCGGCACATTCAGCATTATTTCTAGCAGCATAGATGTTGGCGGTAATAAGATTGCCGTGAAGTAAGGCAAATTCTGAATATCTAGCTGCCTCCCTATCCAAACAACGTGCCTTATATAAAACGTGCCTTATATAAAAAGACAGTTAGCTGTTAGCTAATGCTCTGGAAGTTTGCTTTTTTTCGTTCGGCTTCGCCTCTCTTTTATCGTTCGCGTTGCTCTCTATTAGCACTAGCGTGCGTTCGCTCCGCTCTCTTGCCACGCCTAACGGCGACGCGCAGTCGCGCTTGCCTCAGCCAAAGGCTTCGGACTCTTTTCCCAAGCAAGGCACAATGAGTAAATAATTTGGCACCTATATGCAGAGCTTCACCAAACTCTAGCTCACTAAGCGTAATGTAGTTGATTGGAGTGGTGAATTTGCCTCCGACCAGCGGCTGAGTGGCTTAGCTAGCTTGCGGAGGCAAGCGCCCGCAGGGGCTAAACATAAAGCAAGCACCCCTGTATTGGCAGGAGTGTTAGTTCTTTATGCTGCATTCAACTTCTTCAAATAAAACACCAAATGTTTGGCTATTAACTAGGTTGTCGGTTGTTTGTCCTGCAGTGGGAAGACCAATAAGAAACCCACATTCCCAATTTAATTCCGTATTTATGTTTTTGAGGTCAAAAAAATGGTGACTATATTTTTGGGCGATTGAGTTATCTAATACGAAAATAATGATATCAGATAATTCTTCATCGATTAGTTTATTTACTTTAATACCGTTCGGATATATCACTTCGGTAAATGGGAATGCTTCTTTTGGACCTGATGGGGCTTTCAATGATACTGGTAAGCGGATGTTTTCTGGTTTCCAGTTATGGAGCTGATTTTCATTTAAGACCACGTGTTTAGCACTAACAATAAAGTGACTATTTTTATATTTAACTTTTATTGCTGTACCTTTATTTGTCGAATATAGTACACCATCAACAAATTGTTCATTAAATACGGTTGAAATGAATTTAGTGAGGTTTTCTGCATGTAAATTTGGATTATTGAGATTAGTATTCATTTTTCAAATTTATAACCCTACAAAGTTAATTATAAAAGGGTCAGGCAAATGTCTGACCCTAATTTTTTACTCATAAAACATCCCACCAACCTTAGCCATCTCATTCAACCCTTTAGTCGGCTTAAACCGATCACCATAATCCTTAGCAAAACCTGTAATCCGCTTCACAAAATCAGCCGACCCAACCATATCAATATAAGACAGCGGCCCCCCCGTAAACGGCGCAAACCCAAAGCCCAATATCCCGCCAACATCCGCTTCACGCACATCAGTCAGCACATTCTCTTCATAACATCGAGCCGTTTCAAGCGCCTGTATCGCCAAGAAACGCTGCCCCAAAACCTCCATATCCACCTCAGATGGATCAAGATGTTTATCCTGCAAATCCAGCAAACCAGCCCAAATATGTTTCCGACCCTTTTCAGGATAATCAAACAGCCCTTTGCCATTCTTGCGCCCATGTCGTCCTTGCTTAATCACAATCTCCTCAAGCAACCGATCAATCGGCCCCTCAACATATTTATCGCCCATAGCCGCCTTACCAGCCGCCGCGATTTTATACGATACATCCAAACCAACTTCATCAGCCAACACCAGCGGCCCAACAGGCATCCCAGCCGCACGCCCAGCATTTTCAATCATAATCGGCGGCACGCCTTCTTCAAGCATATGCAAGGCTTCGGCCACATAAGTGCCCACCACGCGCGAAGTATAAAAACCGCGTGAATCATTAACCACAATCGGCGTCTTCTTAATTGCCGCCACATAATCCAACGCCCGCGCAATGGCTTCATCACCCGTTTTATCGCCTTTAATCACTTCAACCAACATCATCTTATCGACAGGCGAAAAGAAATGAATGCCCACAAAATTCTCAGGCTTAGCACTGGCTTCAGCCAGTCCCGTAATCGGCAGGGTCGACGTATTCGAGCCAAAAATCGTACCCTCAGGCATCACAGCTTCACAAGCTTGAACCACATCGGCTTTAATTTTCGGGTCTTCAAACACCGCCTCAATCACCAGATCAACATCTTTCAAACCGTCATAACCATCAGCAGGCACAATATGCGCTAAAATCGCATCCCGTGCGGCGCCCTTCATGCGGCCTTTCGATACCAATTTACCCAATATATTAGCGCTATATTCCTTACCTTTTTCAGCCGCCGCCATATCACGATCAATCAAAATCACGTCAATACCAGCTTTGGCAGAAACATAAGTAATGCCCGCGCCCATCAACCCAGCACCAATCACCGCAATTTTTTTAATATCAGATTTTGCCACACCTTCAGGGCGGCGCAAACCTTTGTTCAGCTCTTGCATAGAAATAAAGATTGAGCGGATCATATGCTTAGCTTCTTTGGTGCGCAACAGGTTGGTAAAATACCGCGCCTCAATGCGCAAACCCGTGTCAATATCCACCATCAAACCTTCATACACACATTTCATAATGTTGCGCGCACCGGGGTAATTATCATGAGTCGACTTGCGATACAAAGCATTAGCAGGCGGAAACACCATCATCCCCCCTTTAGAATAAACCTGACCACCCGGAATGCGATAACCCTTCTGATCCCAAGGCGCAGGCAAAACCTTACGCTCAAATATACGTTTCTTAGCCGTCGCCACCAATTCATCAGCCGGCACAATTTCATGCAAGATGCCAAGTTTAAGCGCTGATTTGGCATCAATCAACCGCCCCGTCAGCAGCAAGCCCAAGGCTTCTTGCGCGCCAATCAACCGCGGCAATCTTTGTGTGCCGCCACCACCAGGCAAAATGCCAATGCGCACTTCAGGCAGGCCATATTTAGCGCCGTCATTTTCAGCCGCAATGCGGTAATGCGATGCCAAAGCAATCTCAAACCCGCCGCCCAATGTCGTGCCCGTCATGGCACACACAATAGGCTTGCCGCAAGTCTCTAAATCCCGCAATGTGTAGGAAAATTTACTCGCCAACTCCATCTGTTCAGCCACATTCGGCCCGTCATGCATAATCTGGTCAAACATATTAATGTCCGCACCCGCGCAAAAACTATCTTTGCCACTGGTGATGATCGCGCCTAAAACTTTGTCATTGGTTTTTATTTCAGCGATAAAGGCAATCAGGTCAGCAAAACCTGCTTCACTCATCACATTCATACTTTTGTCAGCTCTGTCCCAAGTGATGATGGCAATGCCGTCTTCATCAATTTCAAAGGTAAAATCAGTTAATTTCATTTTTTGTTTCTCCCTTTAAACCCGTTCAATAATTGTGGCTGTGCCCATGCCAGCGCCAATGCAAAGTGTAATCAATGCAGTGTTTAAATCGCGCCGCTCAAGCTCATCAAGCACCGTACCAACCAACATAGCGCCCGTTGCACCCAATGGATGCCCCATCGCAATCGCCCCGCCATTCACATTCACCTTGTCATGATCAATTTTTAACTGATCAACAGCATGCAAAACAACCGAAGCAAACGCCTCATTAATCTCAAATAGATCAATATCAGAAGCCTTCATACCGGCTTTTTTCAACACTTTTTCAGATACAATCGAAGGCCCCGTCAGCATAATACATGGCTCAGTGCCAATATTAGCAAAAGTGCGAATTTTCGCCCGCGGCTTCAACCCAGCCATTTTACCAGCTTCAGCATTGCCCAATAAAATACCCGCCGCACCATCTACAATACCCGAGCTATTGCCCGCATGATGTATATGATTTATCCGCTCAATTTCGGGATATTTTTGCGTCGCCACAGCATTGAATCCACCCATTTCACCTGGTTGAATAAAAGCCGGGTTAAGCTGCCCGATAGATTCAAGCGTCGCGTCAGGCCGCATATGCTCATCAGTTTCCAAAATAGGCAATCCGTTAATATCAACCACAGGCGCAATAGAATTTTTAAAATACCCACCATCCCAAGCCTTTTTAGCCCGCTTCTGGCTCTCAACCGCCAACTCGTCACATTGCGTGCGGCTATAGCCATATTTTGTGGCGATTAAATCAGCACTAATACCTTGCGGCACAAAATAAGAGGGCAGGGCAATCGAAGGATCAATCGGCCACGCGCCACCAGATGAAAAAATACCCAAACGGCTCATCGCTTCAACGCCTCCGCCAATGGTCATGTCATGCATGCCCGCCATCACTTGCGCCGCCGCAAAATTCATCGCGTCCAAGCCAGAAGCACAAAAACGGTTAATCTGAATGCCACCAACACTTTCGGCATAACCCGCCGTTAGCACCGCAGCCCGCGTAATGTCACCACCTGCTTCACCCACAGGGTCAACACAGCCAAACACCACATCATCAACTAAAGATGTGTCCAAACCATTACGGTCACGCAACGCGCGCAATACGGTAGCGCCCAGCTCTAAAGCTGTCACTTCATGCAAACTACCATCTTTTTTGCCACGGCCGCGCGGTGTGCGCACATGGTCATAAATATAACATTCAGTCATAATATTTCCCTCTTATGTTTTAAATTAGCTCATCCAGCGTCTTAAATCAGTTCCCCAAGTGTCTTAAATCAGCTCCAATGGCATGGCGGTAATTACATCTGCACCCGACATTATTTTAACCTGAAACCCCTTAGCTTCAGGCAAATGTTTATTGGCGTAATATTTAGCCAAAATAATTTTCGATTTATAAAAATCATTATTAGCATCATCTGCCAATTTCTCTTGCGCCACAAGCGCCATTTTGGCCCAGATATGCCCAAAGGTCACTGTCCCCATTAAATGCATAAAATCATGCGCCGCAGCCACCGCATTGTCGGGGTTTTTCTGCCCATGTTCCATCAAATAACCAAGCGCGCCCTGCAACGCCTCGGCAGATTTTTGCAACGCCGCAACAATGTCTTTAAGCTCTTCATTCTCTTGGTTGGCTTCAATAAACCCGCCAATATCTTGCAAATAAGCCATCACAGTCTGGCCATTCTTGGCTGGCAATTTACGCGAGATCAAGTCTAAAGCCTGAATGTCATTCGTTCCCTCATATAACATGGCGATGCGCGCATCACGCACAAATTGCTCCATTCCATGCTCGGTAATATAACCATGACCGCCAAATATTTGCTGCGCCACAACCGCATTGTCAAACCCTTTGTCAGTCAAAAAGCCCTTCACAATCGGGGTCAGCAAATTAATGCGATCTTTCGCCGCTTCTTTAACTTTGTCATCATCCTTACCGTAATGGATGACATCTGTTAATACCGAAATTTCACCCACCAACGCACGTGATGCTTCATTAAAACACCGGATGCTCATCAATTGCGATTTTATATTGGCATGGTGAATGATACGGTCAGCCGCTTCACCCTCGTCTTTTTGGCCAGTGGCCGCCTTACCTTGGCGGCGATCAAGCGCATATTCCCGCGCATTCTGAAACGCCACTTCCGACATAGAAAGCCCTTGAATGCCCACGCCCAACCGCGCTTCATTCATCATAATGAACATATTTTTCAGCCCATTGCCTTTTTCGCCAATCAAATAACCTTGCGAGCCATCAAAATTCATCACACAGGTCGAATTGCTGTGAATGCCCATTTTTTCTTCGATCGAACCAACCGAAACATGGTTAGGATCACCCAATGTGCCATCGTCTTTAACGTTTATTTTTGGCACTAAGAATAAAGACAAGCCTTTCACACCCTCAGGCATGTCATCAGTCCGCGCCAATACCAAATGAATGATGTTTTCAGCCAAGTCATGATCACCCGCTGAAATAAAGATTTTCGTACCCGTAATGGCAAAACTATCATCACCATTGTCAACCGCTTTGGTGCGAATAAGTCCCAAATCTGTGCCACAATGCGGCTCGGTTAAATTCATCGTGCCGGTCCAGTCACAAGCCACCATTTTAGGTAAATATTTGGCTTTTAACTCATCCGATGCACATGTGTGTATAGCCGCATAAGCGCCCATAGTCAGGCCAAAATACATGGCAAAGCCCATATTGGCCGAGATTAAATATTCGCTCAAAATGTTGCCCATAGTGGTCGGCAGGCCAGAGCCACCATATTCAGGATCACAAACAAGCCCCGTCCACCCACCATCTTTAAACATGTTAAACGCGTCAATATAACCATCAGGCGTGCTCACTGTGCCATTGGCCAAAGTGCAACCTTGTTGGTCACCTGAAATATTCAGCGGCGCGATAACATCGGTCATCAACTTGCCAAATTCTTCGCCAATGGCGCTGACTGTATCACGGTCAACATCGGAGAAAATATCGCCATATTTGTCACTGTCGATTTTTAACAAATCAAACAGCACAAATAAGGAATCCTCAAGAGGGGCATGATAGGTAGGCATATTGTCTCCGATTCAGTTAGCTTTGGATGATAAGCTTTAGGGGGGTTAGAGTTTAATTCATTTAATGGGCTTCCGCTCCCGCAGGTTGGGATTTCGTAGTGAGGGCATCAATTTTGGCGTTAAGCGTTACTTTTTTACCATTTAGAATTTCGGTAATTTTCATATCGTTAGGTTGGCCACTAACCACCGCATCAACTTGGTCACATAATTTAGTCAATTCAGCAATGGCCATTTCGATTTGGGCTTTTTGCTCAACCAATTTGGTGATTTGCGCTCTAAATTTAATTGAACTGATTTTCATCTGAGTTTCTTGGCCATCTCTAATGTCATAAAGGTCAAGCATCTCTTTAATTTCATCGAGTGAGAAACCTACATTCTTGCCTTGCACCACCAAAGCCAAACGGGCTTTGTCACGTTTTGAATAAATGCGTTTAGAACCAAGGCGTGTTGGTTCGATTAGTTTTTTCGTTTCATAAAACCGCAGCGCGCGCGAAGTTAAGTTAAACGTAGCGCTGAGTTCAGATATGCTGAAACTCTCTTGATTGTTTAGGTCTATTTTCATCATTTTTTATCTCTGTTGAATTTACAGACCGTTTCATACATTACGTTAACGTAAGCGTCAAGCAAGTAAAGTCATAAATAATCTTATCAAATTATTTATGCTCCTTTAGGTTAATTTCTGTTCATTATTTTTAACAAAATATAAATTGTTAACCATATATTTACCATAGTTTGAAACTTTCAGGTTGATGATGCGCGCCACAATTGAGTCGAAATGGCCTTTTTTGAACCGCCATCACCTGGGGGCAGAAATAGGAATGGCGAAAGATATGGCAGCAACTGCACCATGGAGCATAAAAGGCGTGGACCCAAAAACCCGCAAATTGGTCAAAAGCCATGCCCAAAAAGCTGACGTCACAATGGGCGAGTGGCTGTCCGATGCTGTGAATATGGCAGCTTTAAAGGACTATATTGCTGCGCCAGATAACCAATCTGAAGCCCCCCAAACTAATAATAAATTTAATACAGAGCAGAATGCTGATAGACACCAGAATGTTGATACTATGAAAAATTCATCAAATAAAGCGCAGCCCAGTCGCGAACATAATCATTTGTCCCCCCCAAAAGATGGATATGACAACCAACCGCAACACCAAGCATCTCAACAGCAAGCATCAAAAGACTTTAACGTCATTGAAGATGCTCTGAACGATATTGTTGATCATATAGAACTGGTCGACGACAATAACAGCCAAGCCTTGCGCGATATGCAGTCACAAATCGCCCGTCTCAATGCCACCGCCCAAAGCCAAAGCACAGCGAGCAGCCAAAATGGATCAGCAGCCTATTCTCTACATCGGGAATTTGGTGATATGGAAGGCCGCTTAGCCAACCTTGCCGATAGAATTGATGAATTAAACGAAAGCAACGCAGCCCTGACTGCACAAGTGCAAGGTGATGTAAAAACCAGCAATCGAACCGGGCAATATGAACAAAATGTCATGTCTTCACGCTTCGACGAATTATTCACCAAGCTTGATAACATCACCAATCAACAGAGTGATTACGGCAACAGCGTAAAATATCTCGAATTGGGCATGAAAAACCAACTGAATCAAATATCCAATAATCTACGTCCTAATAATCTAGGCCTTAATAGTTTAGGTCAAGGTCATGAGCCACAAACCAATGATTATAATAATGAAATTATCCGCATGGAAGACAAACTATCGTCACTTTCTGCCCGTTTGGAATTTTCATTAAATGAGCCAGCAGTTGATCCGCAAATTGCCGAACTTGAACAGCAAATTGGTGGCCTGAGCCAAAAATTAACCGATCTTCTGAGTGCGCCAGAACCCGAATATTCACCCATTCCCACCACACGCACCCAAACGGCCGAAACAACCACCGAAATTACCGAATTGCGCGAAAGCATTGTGCAAATTAACCTGCGGCTCGAAAAAACCGAAGATCGTTTAAGTGGCATTGACCGTTTAGAAGACAATATGGGTAAGTTAATTACCTCGGTTGCCGACATCCGCGCCAACAGCCACGATGTGGCGCAAGAAGCCGCCACAGCCGCAATTAAAGCCTTTGCCATAGACCAAAAAACCAACGTCCAAGCCTCTCAAAATAAGCAGAAAGATCAAGCCAATATCGACGCGATGATTGCCAATAAATTCGCCGAAATTTCACAAAAGAATAATGCGGCAGAAAAAACCCAATTATCAGGCTTTAAAACCGTAGAAAAATCGCTCGAAAAAATTATGGGTCGCTTGTCACGGGTTGAAAATGAGCGGCATCATAGTCACGCCCCAACCATGGCGCCTCCAGATCCACGATCAAACTCTGCGCATTACGAGCAACAAAGGCCGCAACAGGAGCAGTCTGAGCAGGGTTTTATCCAACCTGGGGCCGATACGAAAGCGCAGCAGCCTCAGGATATCAACGCCGCGCCGAGCCGCAACCCCAATATGGCCGCAACGAGGCCAGCGCCAGCCGCTATTTCCGCGCCAACCCGAAAGTTGACGCAAGAAACAGCCCCCGCAGCGAGTATACAGACAGCCAATATAGAGGCCACCCCGCATCAGCGCCGCAAGACAGACCTGCTAACAGGCCACCAACCAGCAACCGCCCCAATTGGTTTAGAAACACCGAATGATGCCCGCCCCGTTGCACAACCCAGTAGCAGCACCGATTTCATTGCTGCTGCCCGCCGTGCCGCTCAACAATCTTATGAAAATGAAAAAAACCATGCTGCACAAACGGCATCTGGTACGAGTGAAACTTTATTCAGCAAAATTAAAAATGCCGCAAAAAGAGAGCAAAACCTAAATGGCACGGCACCACGGGTTTTGCCTCGTTTTGATGAGTCTCCCAATGATGTGAGCCATGTTGCGCCGCAAATACCCAGCACAGACACGGCCGAAACCACAACCAAAAAGAAATTTTCTTTACCAAAGTTGGGTAAGAAGAAAAAATCAGCTGACCCGGCAATGCAACAAAATTCGGAGCTTTACACACCAGATTTACCGACAGATATTTTTGAAGAAGATTTTTTCAATCAAGTCGATGTGCCCGCAGACTCAGCATTGCGCAGCACCACTGAACAAAATCCCATCGCACCAAATGTTGGCAATGAATTAAGCCAACAAGCCCGTGATGAAAGTTATGCAGAAACCAGCCGTAAAGGCGCTGCGCCAGTGTTGATTGCGCTTATTTTGGTAACCGCTGTTGCTGGCGTGAGTTGGTATTCACTCAAAAACGTCACACAGCCAGCTTTTATTGAACTAGCCTCAACCACCAACCAACCTGCAGCGCAAAATAAACAGGCTTTGACGATATCAGAGCTGGCCAAACCCAGTTTCACCCCGAAGGAATTCGAAAAACTGGCAAGCAATACGACCCAAACCCGCACCCCAACACCCGTGCAATTAGAAGCGCTTAAAAACGACAGTATTTTGATTACAAATTCAATATCCGAATTGAGCAGCAAGTCATATTCCACCAGCTTATTGGGCAATGGCAATAAATTCGTAAAAACCAAAGACAATAGCCGCATCGGCTCGTCATCTTTAATCAAGTCTAACAATGCCGTTAAGGCTGTAACAAATTTAGCCCGCGTAAAAAGTGGTAACGCCTTGGTTGTTGAAGAATTACCAACCAAAATCGGCCCTAAATTACTACGTCAAAATGCCCAAATCGGTCAAGTTGCTGAACAGTTCGAAATTGCCAATAGATATGCACTGGGTTACGGCGTGGATATTGATTTGACCAAATCATACAATTGGTTTGTGAAAGCTGCCGATAATAAATTGGCCGTTGCACAATTTAGCGTTGGCATGATGCTAGAGCATGGCAAAGGCACAGCCCGAAACTTAGACCAAGCCCGCCAATATTATCAATATGCCGCCGAACAAGGCAATCTAATGTCAATCTACCGTTTGGCCATGATGAATGCCGCACCGCAAAACCCCATTATCAAGCCAGATTTTAACGTGGCACTAAAATGGTTTAGCATGGCCGCCAATGCAGGCCTTGTCGATGCCCAATATAATCTTGCTGTGATGTATGAAAAAGGCCATGGCACCGATGTAGATTTAGTAGAAACTTATAAATGGTATTCAATTGCTGGCAATAAAGGCGATCAACAGGCCAGAAAACGCGCCAAGATCATTAAGCTAGAACTCTCAACATCGCAAGTATTGCAAGCCCAAAAAGCCATCAAAGCCTGGAAAGTGGTTGCCCTGCCCGAAAATGCCAACAGTGCCCCCAAACTAAATTATCTTAGAAACGAAACCGCCGCAAATGATATAAAAACAACCAAAAGCCCACATGTAAAATCAGGCACCTTAGCCACAGATTTAATTGCCGATAAAAAATCAATCAAAGACACCCAAAAAATGCTGGGTAAGTTGGGCTGGAGTGTGGGGGCGGTTGATGGCGTTATGGGCAGCAAAACCCGCAAAGCCATCCGCGAATTCCAAACCCGCCACAACCTAATTATAAATGGCGAAGTGAATGACGAACTATTAGCAAATCTTGAAGCAGCAACCCTATAACCCCCAATTAAAACGAATTTAAAACCCGCTCTACAAGCCCACAGCGGCTTTTATTGTGCAATAACCAATATGCCCCCAAAAATCAGTTGCACACCGAGCTGCATAATATATAAGCATGATATTCAGACAATCCCTGAATATCACATTGTGAAAAACTGACATTCAGATAATCTCTGAATGTGACATTGTTGGAGAGGTGGCCGAGTGGTCGAAGGCGCACGCTTGGAAAGCGTGTAGGCGGTTTTCCCGTCTCGTGGGTTCGAATCCCATCCTCTCCTCCATTTCCCCGTCCCATAAAGTCCAATACAATCCATAAAACCTTGCTATACAGCCATTCATAGGCTATTATGTGTCTCGTAGCGTCCAGCCTCGTCTCGCAACATCTTAAAAAATAGGGGGCATATATGGGGGCATTTTTAAGTAGGTTTTTACATTGATTGGAAATATGCCCCCATGCCACTAACTGACATCAAGTGCAAAAATGTAAAACCTACTGATAAAATTCAGAAAATGTTTGATGGCGGTGGGCTATATTTAGAGATCAGCCCCAAAGGAAATAAATATTGGCGGTTAAAATACCGCTATATGGGCAAAGAAAAACGCCTTGCATTTGGCGTATATCCCCAAATATCCTTAAAAGATGCCAGAAACAAACGTGATGACGCCAAACGGCAACTGTCAGAGAATATCGATCCATCATTTGTTAAGAAGCAAGCCAAACGAGAAATATTCCTCAAAACCGAAAATCAGTTTGAGATAGTTGCGCGTGAGTGGCATGAAACAAAAAAAGGTGAATGGAGCTAAAAACATGCGAATACAGTTTTAAGGCGTTTGGAGGCTGATATTTTTTCAAACCTTGGTGATGTGCCTATTAATGAAATCACCTCACCACAGCTATTAGCTGTATTAAAGAAGATTGAAGCACGAGGCGCATTAGACATCGCCAAACGCGCTAGACAGACATGTGGGCAAATATTTAGATATGCCGTTGCAACAGGCAGGGCAGATAGCGACGTATCATTTTCTTTAAAAGATACACTGAAATCCACCAAGAAAAGCCATTACGCCTCGTTGAATGAAAGTGAATTGCCAGAATTCCTGAGCTTGTTAAAAACCTATGATGGGCATTTGCAAACTCAACTCGCCATTAAATTCACAATTTTGACATTCACTAGAACTGGTGAGGTGAGGGGAGCTGTGTGGGAAGAAATTGATTTAGACAAAAAAGAATGGCGCATACCAGCTGAACGCATGAAAATGAATCAATTACACATCGTGCCACTCGCCGATCAAGTAATAGAATTATTAGACCAACTAAAAAAATTGGCTGGTAATAATAAATATATTTTTCCCAGTCAATCCAGTTCAGTAAAACCAATGAGCGAAAATACAATGTTATATGCCGTCTATCGCATGGGCTATCACAGCCGCACAACAATACACGGTTTCAGATCCACCGCTTCAACAATATTAAACGAGCAGGGCTTTCGTCCAGACGTCATAGAACGTCAATTGGCACATGGAGAACAGAATGCTATCAGAGCCGCTTACAATCACGCTCAGTATATACCAGAGCGCCGCCAAATGATGCAACATTGGGCTGACTATATCGAGCGAGTACAAGATAATTCAAATAATGTAATAGACGGTAAATTTGGAGTGAAAAAATGAGAGAAGGAATTTTCGTAAATGCTAATTCAAGAGAACAATTTAAGAAGCTAGATTATGTTCCAGAACTCACTCATATAAAGGCTGAATTCCTCATAACTGGATCCATGTTGTATCTTCAGAAGTTAAAAGAAACAGCAGATCAGTCAGATCCAATAAATATTGAGTTGATGGAAATTAACAACAAAACAATTTCTTATTTAAAAAATATTATACAAAATGAAAATCTTAGGGTTTTTTATATCACTAATTTAGATAATGACCAACTTTTTGATCAAATACTTTATTTTTTTAAAGATTTAACAATTTGGGAGAAAAATGAAAAAACAAGTCCAAAAAATGATGTTAAAGCGGCAGAAAATGCAATCAAGTATTTGTTGAAGGCTCATGAAGAACTCATGAATTCCTCAGATTTAAGGCGTCTATTACAAACGTCTTGGAAAGATGGTTTGGTACATATGATTTTTAATACATATGATAGAGATGTAACTGAGGATGGAGCTGAAATTCTTCAGTTAGCAAGGAATATTATTTTCAAAAAAGAAAATTCTGAGACCAATTTGCGTAATCTGGAGTTAATTACTTTTCATTTTGATGTAGAAAATACCGACGAATTTGCTGCAGAAAATTATTTATTCCAGCTTGCACACTGTATTGTTAATGTTACCTCAGCAGTTAAATCAAAAACAGTGGATATGGTACAAGTTAATCGAGATAAAGCTCATATTGTCTATGCTGTTAGAAATTTAAAAAAAATTATGATAAATTGCAATGTCAAAAAGAATGAGCATGTGAAACACATTGTTGACATTATCAATGCAGTGATATTTGACGACTTAGATGGTGATGAATTTATGGATGATTCTCGCGTAAGGGGAATACTAAGACATAACAAGTAGGTAGGAAATTTGAAAAAATAAATTTTTCCTACTAAGAATTAGACAGTTAAATCCATTAGCTTGCAATTAGATCTCATAAGACAGGATTTAACTATGCAAAACAGTACTAAATTGCCTGAAGAGGGCTTTGTAAGACTACCCACAATACTATCGATGATCCCGGTCGGTCGGTCGAGCTGGTGGGCAGGAGTTAAAACGGGGCGGTATCCCAAACCAGTAAGAATTGGCACTCGCACCACAATGTGGCGGGTAGAAGATATCCGTAAATTAATTTCCTCTATCGAAGCAGAAAATTACAAGTGATATGGCTCATTAAGAGGCATGGATCATAACTGATGTGTCCAATTTCTAGGACGCAAGTCAAAAATTGCCTCATTACTAAAATTTAAAAAGGGAATAACGCGATGGTGAACCTAGGTTCAAACACGCGCACCAATAAGCTCAAGGATGGTTCAATTGCTGCCCATCCAATGAATGGTGTAACAAAGGGTAGAATGACTTTGCCTAACAAATCCTCAACAATGAAATCCAGTGCCGCTTCAAGAACATTTATGGAAGGTTATGACGGGGTTAAAACTTACCTAGCAAATTTCACATACGCAGATTTATCAGCCATTGAAGCTAACAAGCTATTTGGTAGCTAATATTAAAAATAAATCACTACATTTTGCCCAATTTCAACATTAAACACATGATTTTTATTCTACTCAATATTATTTGGAAATATTTATGATTTTATTTCGAATTGCTTTTGTAGTGCTAATGTTCTCAGGGTTTGCACTTGTAACACAAGCCAAAGAGCTAGAGGGTTACCCGCTTCTATTCTCATTTAAGCAGCCATTCGTTCAAAAGCCAAAGGGCTTTTCCAACCTAATGCAGAATGCCTTCTCCTAGGATTGTAAAATCCATGGATATATTCAAATATAGCAATTTCTGCCTGACGTCTAGTTTGCCATGTGTGTCTCCATATCAGCTCGGCCTTGATAGTCTTAAAGAATGTTTCCATAGCCGCATTATCATAGCAATTTCCTTTGCCAGACATGGATATTTCAAAACCAACTTCACGCAATCGTTTTTGATAATCATGCGAACAATATTGGCTACCACGATCAGAATGATGAATGCAGCCTTTAGGTGGTCTGCGTAAAGCAGTCGCCATATCTAATGCGCGTATCGCTAAATCCTTCTTCATACGATTACTGACTGACCAACCAATCACTCTGCGTGAATGTAAATCCAACACAGCAGCAAAATAAAGCCAACCTTCACGTGTCCAAATATAACTGATATCCACCACCCACTTCTGATTGGGTTTATCAGCGGTAAAGTTTTGTTTTAGAAGATTAGGTGCGATGTTAAACTTGTGATGACTATCTGTTGTAACCTTGTGTTTGCGGGTTCTGATCACAGATATATTATTCTGGCGCATCAACCTGCCAACACGTCTATATCCAACTTCTAAACCGAGCTCTTTTAATTCTTCGGTCATTCTTGGTCTGCCGTAACTGTTGCCACTCAACTTAAATTGGTCAAGTATATGGGCTAATAAAACCATATCAGTTCGCTGGCTTTGGCTCATAGGACGGGTTCTGTAAGCACGATAACCACGGGGGCTAACATTCATAATTTGGCATAAACGTTTAATGGGTAGCTTGCCAAGCTGTTCTTCAATAAACTTAAATCTCATGACTTTAGCCTCGCGAAGAACTGTGTAGCCTT
>NVQL02000037.1 GCA_002400495.2 Alphaproteobacteria bacterium
TAAGAGAGAGAAAATTGATATGAATTATAGCGATCTGGACCTTCCAGAGGCGTTGCAGCACACGCTTGCAGCCATGGAATTTACAAAAATGACTCCCATYCAAGAACAAGCCATTCCKGTGGCCCTTGAGGGWAAMGACATTTTGGGCAGCGCCCAAACAGGCACCGGCAAAACYGCCGCATTYYTAGTGCCWCTRGTTAATCACATTTTAGACAACCCAAATTCARYAGCCATTGTTGTRYTRCCAACYCGYGAGCTTGCTAAGCAAGTGCATGAAGTTGCYAATAAATTATTGGGTCGYAAAACMAAAAACCGTAGCGTTTGCCTKATTGGTGGCGAAAGCATGGACAAGCAATTAAAAACATTGCGCCAAAACCCACGCATCATCATCGGCACACCTGGCCGTATGAATGACCATTTGGGCCGYCGTTCTTTAAGCCTACATCATTGCGATTTTGTGGTATTGGACGAAACTGACCGTATGCTCGACATGGGCTTTGGTATACAAATTGACGAAATTTTCAGCCATATGARCGGCSCACGCCAAGTGCTTATGTTCAGTGCGACAATYCCKAAAAACATYGCCAARCTKGCCAATAAATATTTRGASCAACCRMWACGYATYGCSATTGARSCCACTCCAGAGCAAGCTCTGAAGATYGAGCAYACMGCTTTGCGYYTGACYGAAAAAGGCAARTTYGAWGCCTTGGTYGAAGAAATTAAAAACCGCGAAGGYWSTATCATCGTATTYGGYAAAACCCGYATGATGACTCAAAAAGCTGCTGAYCGTTTGCGYAAAYTRGGCATTGAYGCCGAAGCCATTCATGGCGATTTGCGCCARCATAARCGYGAACGCATTATCCGYAACTTCCACGCTCAAAAATTCCGTATTTTRGTRGCGACAGATGTKGCTGCYCGTGGTTTGGACATTCCGCATATTGCRCATGTTATTATYAATGACYTRCCRCAAGTKSCWGAAGATTATATYCATCGCATCGGCCGTACWGGACGTAATGGYAAATCAGGCAAAGCCATTGTATTCCTWACACCACGCGAYAAYAARCAATGGCGTTTGATTCAACGCATCTTGCCAGAAGGCTTRRCTGCMAACGAAACTTAYGGYAGYTACGAAGCYGAAATGGCTGCTGAATATGACAGCAARCAYAGCTTTAGACAAGAYAATGACCGCTCACGTGGTGGTAAYAAWNNNGGCGGCAAAAAAGAAAGCTTCCGYACMAATAAAAARCGTAAAGACAATAAACGTAARAAAATGTATGGCGAAGGCGGCGAAGGTTTTGACCCGTTAAAAGCTGATGGCGCAGCMCGTCGYATTTCWGARCGYMGYACMRRACGYWSWGAMGAWCGTWYYGRMARYKMMGAMAGCCSWMGWCGTGAYCGCGATCGTGATCGYAAACGCASMCGYAGCCAAGACGACAATAGAAGTTCTCATAGCCGTGATGAGCGTCCTGCAAGACGTGACCGTGACGATAGAAAATCTTACAGCCGCGATGAACGCCCTGCAAGACGTGATCGTGACGATAGAAATTCACACAGCCGTGATGAGCGCCCTGCAAGACGTGATCGTGACGATAGAAATTCTCACAGCCGTGATGAACGCCCTGCAAGACGTGATCGTGATGATCGCAGCTATGGCGATGATCGTTCAAGCAAACGCCCCGAAGCTGCAAAAACTGGCAACCCGCATAAAAAACGCGGCGACACTTGGGCTGGTGCCGAAGAAAATAACGGCAACACAAGCCGTCGTGATTCTAAGAAATTTGAAGGCAAGCGCTCTGAAGGTTGGGCAAAGCCTAAAAAGAAAAACAAAGCCAATGGCGGCGCCACACGTAATGGCGAAGGCCATGCATATAAGCCAAAAGCCAAAAAAGGCCCTAACAAACGCGCTATGAAGCGCCAAATGGCTAGCTAAAGTTGTGAAACAAAAAAATGCGAATAAAGTTGACCCATCAATTTATTGATGGGTTTTTTCGTGTGCTATGATTTTCTTTAGTTCATAAATTGAATAAACTCCACCTTCCTTAGCATGGAGCATTGCGTGACAATTGGGGCATACGGGAATCAAATCTTCAATTGCATTTATCTTACGTACTTTACCTCCTAGTTTCGATAACGGCCTAATATGATGAACGTGAATGAACCCATTGCCAATATCACCAAACACCGTTTTAAATGAGAATTCACACACCGCACAACTATGGCCATATCTTTTTAAGCATTTGGCTCTCAACCTTGGATCTCGTTCATATCTATTTACATAAATTTTTTTCCTCTCACCTTCATTTCCATTCAAATATTCTTTCTCATCTGGATAATTTAAATTTCCCTTCTCAGTTGGGTTCAGTTCCCAAAAAAATTTACCTCGATTTGAAAAGGGAAGATTTTGCTTCTCCAGCAGGCGATTGTAAATTTCTAACAATCTCGTATACCTTTCTCCCCAGCTCTTTTTTTCTCCAAGTATGTTAGAAATTGCATCATCAGAATTTCCAGCATTTCGCATATTTGTGTTGAAAATATAGGTTTCTATATTGTTTTTAGCGAAACCCACAAATTTACAGTTTGCCATAAAATGCTCCCCATTTATTTTTGCATACACATAATTGCTAGAGTCTTTAAGTGCTTTATGAAAACGTTTTTGCTGTTCTTGATTGTTAATACCAGCTATATATTTATGATAAGTCTTTAAATTATCTCGTATTTCCTGTTTTGTTTGAACATATTCAATATTTTTCTTTGTCATATTACTTATTCCCTCAAATTTCTCATATTTTATTCACACTAATATGTAAAAATATTTCCACAAAATTAAATGTCGAATTATTTATTTCCAATCGTCTACCTTATGAGCCACAATAAAGTGGACATTTTTTAAGGAGACAAATATGCAATATATGCTTTTAATTTATGCTGACGAAACCAAGACACCTAAACCAGGCCAAGATAATTTCCCAGGCTTTATGACCGATTATTTTGCTTTTACCGAAAAAGTAACCAAGTCTGGCCAATTTGTGGCTGGTGATGGCTTATCACCTGTGTCCACAGCAACAACGGTTAGTGTTCGCGGCGGTAAAACAGAAATTGTTGATGGCCCATTTGCCGAAACGAAAGAACAATTTGGCGGCTACTATCTTATAGAGGCTAAAGATTTAGATGAAGCAGCTTCCGTCGCTGCTGAAATACCAACCGCCAAATATGGCCGCATCGAAATTCGCCCTGTAATGATTTACAACCAAGATTGAGTATAGGCGGCGGGTCACACCGCCGCATTTTTATATGAAGAGCGTACAAGACAAAATAAACCAAATTGCCAAAGCCGAAACGCGCTATGTCATTGCCTCGCTGATGAATAAATTACGTGATTTGCAATTGTGCGAAGACAGCTTTCAAGATGCCATTATATCTGCTCTACAGCATTGGCCAAAAAACGGCGTTCCGAATTCACCAAGAGCTTGGCTCATCACCACAGCCCATCGCAGAGCGTTGGATTTCTTAAAACGCGGGCAGAATTTTCGCAGCAAAACCGAACTCATTCAATATGAGGTTCAACTAAATGCCGATGAGAATAATCTCAAATGGAATGATGCCATAGAAAACCAAGTAAGCAGCATGCCAAACCCGCATTTACCTCCGAATTCAGAGATTGATGATGAACAGTTAAAACTGATTTTCATGTGTTGCCATCCTGCATTGAACAAACAAGCACAAATAGCGCTATCGCTTAAAATTATTGGCGGCTTATGTACCGAGGAGATCGCCTCAGCCTTCCTAACCAACGAAGCCACAATGGCTCAAAGGCTTGTACGTGCCAAACAGAAGATAAAAAAAGCAAGCATAGCATTTAAACTGCCCGCAACTCAAGATTTACCAAGCCGTATCGACATTATATTATCGACTATTTATTTCATCTATAATGAAAGCTATGTCGCCACCAATAGCGAAAGCTTGACCAAAGTGAATTTGGCCGAAGAAGCCATTGGCTTGTGCCGAAATGTCTGCCATTTCATGCCCAATAATGCCGAATCCAAAGGCCTGCTCGCATTGATATTGCTGCAATTGGCCCGGATAGACGCGCGCGTCGATGCAAAAGGCGCATTTGTGCCATTAGAGCATCAAGATCGCAACCTATGGAACATAAATAAAATTTCCGAAGGCAAACAACTCATCATCACCGCCCTAACCATGCAGCAAATCGGCAAATACCAATTATTAGCAGCAATTAACAGCTGCCATGCCGATGCCAAAAACTTTGCCGAAACTGATTGGCAACAAATTAAACTACTCTACGATCAACTCTATAAGCTAGAGCCCAGCCCGATCATATTACTCAATATAATCGTTGCACAAAGGCAAACAGACCTTGCCGACATGCAATTGCAAGAGCAAATGTTCACCAAGCTCAGTTTAATAGAAGCCGGTAAAAAACTAGCCACCTACCAACCACTCTTTGCGGTCAAAGCTGATTTTCTTATCCGCTTAGGGCGCAAGGCCGAAGCAAAAAAAGCCCTCGACAAAGCCATTAGCCTTACGCATAATCAAATTGAAATTAATTATCTGACCGAAAAACTCAACAATCTATGCCTTCACTAGCGATAGTTTTAACTGATGAATATGCCGATTGGGAATTTGCCCCCATTGCAGCCATTGCCAGAGAGTTTTACGATTATGACACGCAAATCGTCTCGCCCCAAGCCAAACCCATAAACAGCATAGCGGGCTTATTGGCTATCCCACAACATAAGTTAGAAAATTTAGAGGCTGCAGAGTTCGATGCCTTGGTCATTATAGGTGGTAAAATTTGGGAGGGTAATGACTATCCAGATATGACCCCTTTGATAGAAGAATTCTTAGCCAATGAC
This sequence comes from Alphaproteobacteria bacterium, assembly GCA_002400495.2. Lineage (GTDB taxonomy): Bacteria > Pseudomonadota > Alphaproteobacteria > Rhizobiales > OSC116 > OCS116. Next base: position 4,875 of record NVQL02000037.1, read on the forward strand.
AAAATAGTCGCTGGCATTTGCGGCGCAACCCTCGCCCTCGCCCGCGCAGGTTTATTAAACGACCGCAACCACACCAGCAATGAGACTGGCTATATCGATGGCTATGTTAAGTCATATACTGGCCAAAAACTTTACGTAAAAACCAATAAAGCGGTAATCGATAATAAAGTCATTTCAGCCAGCGGCTTTTCACCCCACCATTTTGCAGCGGGAGTTTTTCGCGCAGTGGGCATGGCAGAAGATGATGTGACAGATTATCTGCAATCACTAGGTGCTGAATTCACTTAGCCATTAAATTCTAAATAATCCTCTTTCAAGAATTTTGTGACCGCATCAATAGCTTTGCGCACGGGCGGGTGATTTCTCTCATCCTGATGCATCACCAACCAAACATCTGCTTTTAGCTCGTCAATAAAGCCGCCGTCCCTTACCAATTCAGGGTATGAAGCGCCCACAAATTCGGGCAATATCATTTGTGCCAATCCCTTTAATACCATTGGCAAACCAAGTGTTGGCTGGCTGATGGTAAAATTGATGGCCTCGCTATGATGCTTTATTGTGTAACGAGCGGTTGGGGTTAAGGCATTGTCGCCTGTAACCGCCACCCAGCCTATATTAGCCTTGGTACCTGCCAGCCTATATGCAGCGTAATTGGTATGGCCAACACGCCGCGTCGCCAACCAAGGTTCGCTAGGTTTTGCATTACGAATACCAATGTCGATTTGTCTACGGGCAATGTCCAACCGAGCATTATTGGCAACGAATTCGGGCAACCAATTGTCATCCTCACCCCAATATTTACCGATATTATTAAGCAACAATTGCATAGTCCAACTGCCTGCCGATATTTTAATGCGGCGTTTAACAGGGGCTTGATTGTGCAAATGGCCAATCTCATAGGCAGCCATTTCCATTTTTTCCGCACGCTCAAACAAAGCAGTGCCCGCAGGGGTTAGCGCATAACCGCGCGCGCCGCGTTCAAACAATCTCTGCTCCAAATCATGTTCTAAATTGGTCATTCTACGGCTCAATGTCGCCGCGCTAAGCTTAGTGTCTAATGCCGCACCTGCTAAGCCCGTATGACGCGCAACCGCCAAAAACAGATAAATATCCTGCCAATTATAAGTTTGTTTCATTTTTGCAAACCAAATTTGATAATAAAATCATTATAATATCGGTTATTATAGTATTTATTTTACTTTAATGCAAATGGAGTGAAAATATGAAATTAGAAAATACGGTTGTACAGAATTGTCTATTTTCATTCACCTGAATATATATAAATGATATGGATCAGGATCATTTGCAACATTGGCCGCTTCAATCTCCCAACCATTGGCTTCATAAAAAGCACAAGCCTTGGTGTTTCTAACCGTGCATTTTAACCGCACAGGTTTGTTTAGCTTACTTGCAAAACAAGCCGCCAGCAATTGTTTGCCAATGCCCTTGCCCTGAGCTGCGGGTGCGACAAATAAATTATGTAAAAAATGCTCATCACCAGACGATGAGAACCCAACCATTTTTCCTTCCAATTCAGCCACCAAAACCCTGGATTTCTCAAAATCTTCGAGCTTAAATGAACCTGCAGGCCACCAATGAAAAGTTTCCACCCGCGCATCCAAATAAATTTGTTGCAAAGCACGGGTGTCGGAAGCTGCCATTTCGCGTATGTTCATTTACATCCATTCTGGCACAGGCAATTCTTTTGAAGCCAAAAACTCTGGGTTAAATAATTTACTTTGATAACGATTACCATAATCAGCAAGCACTGTCACGATTCTATGGCCTGGGCCTAATTCCTCAGCCAATTTCACCGCACCCGCTAAGTTGATGCCAGATGAACCACCTAGCGTTAAACCTTCTTCTTGCACTAAATCAAAAATAATATTCAGTGCATCAGAATCTGGTATTTGATAACTAAAATCAGGCGTAAAACCATCCAAATTAGCGGTAACGCGCCCTTGTCCAATGCCCTCGGTAATTGAGCCGCCGCTTGAGGCCAACTCACCTGTAGTATAAAAACTATGCAATGCCGCACCATATGGATCAGCCAAAGCGATTTTAATGTCTTTGTTATGCTCTTTCAGGCCAATACTCACCCCCGCCAACGTGCCGCCTGTACCAACCGCGGCCACAAAGCCATCGACTTTGCCGTCTAAATCATTCCAAATTTCTTGCGCTGTGGTTTCAATATGCGCTTGGCGGTTGGCAACATTGTCAAATTGATTAGCCCATATTGCCCCATTAGGGTCAGTCACAGCCAATTCCTCAGCCAAACGGCCAGAATATCTAACATAATTATCGGGGTTTTTATAAGGCAATGCGGGAACTTCAATCAACTTAGCACCACCTAAGCGCAACGCATCTTTCTTTTCTTGGCTTTGGGTTTCAGGAATTACAATCACCGTATTAAAGCCCATGGCTTTAGCCACCATAGTCAGGCCGATGCCAGTATTACCCGCAGTGCCTTCAACAATAGTACCGCCCTTTTTCAATTTGCCCGATTTAATGGCAGCCATAATAATATATAAAGCCGCACGGTCTTTGACCGATTGACCTGGGTTTAAAAATTCGGCTTTGCCCAATATCTCACAGCCTGTTTGCTCAGACAACTTACCCAATTTAATAAGCGGCGTATTGCCGATCATGTCAATTACACTATTGCTAAATTTTAATGCCATGTTTTCCACCTATTTACATATACTAAATGTATAATAATTTATTTAGCTATAATATAGTGTTATATATAAAAAACAAGTCAAATATTTGTGACAATTTTACATAATTAGTATAGGTATGATTTACAAATACTGCCCTTGTCAGCAAGCAAAATCGTCAATCAGCCATGCTAGCTAGCAATTTTAAGGCTTTTTTGCCTAAAATAATGAGATATTGTGGTTATTTTGGGCAACCTGCTCACAAGCAAACCCTCGCCAGCTGGCAAACGAGCTCCACCTTGGCCTAACCATCGATCTTTTGGCGTTCAAACCAAGCAATAAGCTGCGCCGCATTGCTCACCGATATTTGCTTCATTATGCGCGCCCTGTGCATCTCTATAGTGCGAACAGACCGACCGATCTCTACTGCAATTTCACGGTTTTTCTTACCCTGCGCCACCAAAGTTATAACCTGCATTTGCCTGTCTGTTAGCTTGTGGCGCTTATGCTCAACCACGCGATTCAACGGCTCAAAACAATATAAAGCCGCTGCAAAAGGGTCAGTCGCATGGCTAGATTGCCCCCTCACCCGACACCAAAAGCGCGATTGATTATGGTGGCGCATAATCCGCTCATCATAATAGGTTTTTTTATCGCTCATATGATTTTGCCACATTTCACCCGTGCGCATAAAATCAGCAAACTGCGGGTATAAAATGTGAAAGCCCGTATCAATCAGCTCATCACGTTCATAACCAAACAAAGCCGCAAATTCATAATTGCAATCACGGATAACGCGGTGCGTCGCATAAACCATCGGCAACGGTAATTCATCTAAACTAAATTGCACATTCGCTCCTGTATCTACGCATTTACAGTATAAATACTACTATCGCTGCTTTATGTCAAAGCATATGCTAATTCAAATAATTTAAACTGGGAGGTTAAATTGCCAGATATCAAGACAGACCCTATCGTCATTGTCAGCTATGCACGCACGCCACTAGGCGCATTTCAAGGTGGGCTAAGCAGCGTCACCGCGCCACAGCTTGGCTCAATCGCCATCAAAGCCGCGCTTGAGCGCGGCGGCCTCAGCCCGCATGATGTAAACGAGGTTTATATGGGCAATGTGCTAAGCGCTGGCCTCAAACAAGCCCCTGCCCGCCAAGCTGCGTTAGGCGCTGACCTGCCTAAATCTGTACCAAGCACCACCATCAGCAAAGTTTGCGGCTCAGGCCTTAAAGCCGTTATGTTGGCATTTGATGGCCTGCATGTGCGCACAGGCGACATTGTGGTCGCTGGTGGCATGGAAAGCATGACCAACGCCCCATTCCTACTGCCCAACGCCCGCGCAGGCATGCGTTACGGCCACGGTCAAGTGCTCGATCACATGGCCTATGATGGCCTAGAAAACGCTTATGACGGCCAATCAATGGGCATATTTGCCGAAGCCACAGCCGATAAATATGAGTTCACCCGCGAAGCCCAAGATGAATATGCCATCCGCTCACTCAGCCGCGCTACCGAAGCCTCATCTAACGGCGCATTCGAAGGCGAAATCACCCCCGTCACAGTCAAAAGCCGCAAAGGTGATGTGATTGTCGATAAAGACGAAGGCCCACAAAACGCAAGACCCGAAAAAATCCCCACCCTACGCCCCGCATTTCGCAAAGGCGGCACAGTCACCGCAGCAAACTCAAGCTCTATAAATGATGGAGCAGCCGCATTGGTGGTAATGCGCGCCTCGACTGCCAAGCAAAAAGGCCTAACGCCGATATGTGAAATCGTCGGCACCCAAAGCTTTGCGCAAGAGCCAGAATGGTTCACCACGGCGCCAGTTTGTGCCATCAAGCGTTTGCTAAAAGACCTAAATTGGGCAGCAGAAGATGTCGATCTATACGAAATTAACGAAGCTTTTGCTTGTGTAGCCATGGCAGCAATAAAAAACCTTGGCCTCGATGAAGCCAAAGTCAATGTCAATGGCGGCGCTTGTGCCATCGGCCACCCCATCGGCGCATCAGGCGCACGTATATTGGTCACGCTCATTCACGCACTTAAAACTCGCGGCAAATCAACTGGCATTGCTTCCCTTTGCATAGGTGGCGGCGAAGCTGTGGCATTGGGGGTAAAAATGCTATGAAGAAAATATATTCGAATGCCGATGATGCCTTGGCCGAAACATTATTTGATGGCATGACCATCGCCGTTGGCGGTTTTGGCTTATGTGGCATCCCCGAAAACCTAATCAGCGCCATTGTACGCACGGGAGTTAAAAATCTAACCGTGGCCTCCAATAACGCAGGCGTCGATAATTTTGGCCTTGGCGAATTGCTCGCCACCCGCCAAATCAAAAAAATGATCTCGTCATATGTCGGCGAGAATGCCGAATTTATGCGCCAATATCTATCGGGCGAACTGGAGCTTGAGTTCAACCCGCAAGGCACATTGGCCGAGCGAATGCGCGCAGGTGGTGCTGGCATACCAGGCTTTTACACCAAAACAGGTGTCGGCACAGTCATTGCCGAGGGCAAAGAGCATAAAGATTTCGATGGCCAAACCTATATTTTAGAACGCGGCTTTGTCGCCGATTTATCACTCGTCAAAGCCTGGAAAGCCGATAGCTTTGGCAACCTAATTTACCGCAAAACCGCCCGCAATTTCAACCCCGTAGCCGCCACATGTGGTAAAATCTGCATTGCCGAGGTCGAACAAATTGTGCCAGATGGCAGCCTAAACCCAGATCTCATCCACACACCAAGCATTTATGTGACCCGCCTCATACAGGGCAAGCATGAAAAACGCATCGAACAACGCACAGTTTCGGCTTAAGGCAAAAATAATTAGGAATAAAGATATGACATGGGATAGAAACCAAATGGCCGAACGCGCGGCTCAAGAGCTTAAAGACGGCATGTATGTAAATTTAGGCATCGGCATACCCACATTAGTCAGCAATTATATCCCCGATGGCGTCGACGTAACTCTGCAATCAGAAAACGGCATGTTAGGCATGGGCCCTTTCCCGACCGAACAAACAATTGATGCCGATCTAATCAACGCAGGCAAACAAACCATTACCGAGCTAGACCGCACATCGTTTTTTGACAGCGCCGAAAGCTTCGCCATGATACGCGGCGGCAAAATTGACATGGCCATTCTAGGCGCCATGGAAGTCGCCGAAAATGGCGATTTAGCCAACTGGATGATACCCGGCAAATTAGTCAAAGGCATGGGCGGCGCAATGGATTTGGTAGCAGGCGTCAACCGCGTCATAGTCATCATGGATCACACCAACAAAAACGGCGAACCCAAGCTACTAAAACACTGCACTCTGCCCCTAACAGGCAAAAACGTAGTCGACCGCATCATCACCAATTATGGTGTATTTGACGTGGTAGCCGGCGGTTTAAAAATCGTTGAATTGGCGGGTGGCGTAACACGAGAAGAAGTCGAAGCGATCACTGAGGCGAATTTACTTTAATCTAAATTACTTTTCAAACGTAAACGTCTGGTGACGACCGCCCTTTAAGGATTTTTAAGCGTCCACTTAAGTTAAGCGGACACTA
>NVQL02000009.1 GCA_002400495.2 Alphaproteobacteria bacterium
TCAGTAGCTAGTTTTGGATCATTAATTAGGCGACGAGAGAAACATAATGTCAGCAAGTATTGAAATTAAAAATGTAACCAAAAAATACGGCAATTTGACTGTGCTGGACAATCTGTCTCTGCACATTGCAGCCAATGAATTCATCGTATTTTTGGGCCCATCTGGTTGTGGTAAATCCACATTATTGCGGTTGATTGCTGGGTTGGAAACCCTCACTGAAGGTGAGATACTGATTAATGGTGAGCGCATTGATACGCTGCCTCCGGGCGCGCGTGGTGTGGCTATGGTTTTCCAAAATTATGCGCTATATCCGCATATGACGGTTAGTAAAAACATGTCGTTTGGGCTGGAAAATATTGGTGAGGACAAGCAGACTATTGCTCAAAAAGTACAGAATGCTGCCGAAATATTAGAGATTGATCATTTGTTAGACCGCAAACCGGCACAACTTTCGGGCGGGCAACGGCAACGGGTGGCGATTGGCCGTGCTATTGTTAAAGAGCCGAAAGCCTTTTTGTTTGATGAACCCTTATCAAATCTCGATGCCTTGTTGCGCAGCCGCACCCGGCTTGAGCTGGCGCAATTGCATCACCGGTTAAAATCTACCATGGTTTTTGTGACACATGACCAGGTTGAGGCGATGACGTTGGCTGACCGCATTGTGATTATGAATAACCGCGTGATTGAGCAGATTGGTACGCCAGTTGATGTTTACCGCCGCCCTGCCACTAAATTTGTGGCCGGTTTTGTTGGTTCGCCGGCGATGAATTTTTTAAATGCAAAAAGTGTTGATTTTGATGGTTTGACAGCGCGCGCGACATTAGGTGGCAACGCGGTCATCGAGACAAATATCTTGAGTGAAAACTTGATGAAGGATGGTGCGTTTTCAGTGGGCATCAGGGCAGAAGATCTTGATATTGTTGATTCGGAAAATTCTGACATCCGCGTACAAGTTGAGGTGGTTGAACGTTTGGGTGAACGCACCCTCATCTATTGCCGCCAAGCTGATGGTGTTGAAATTGTTGCCGATGACGAAGGAAATTCGAGCATTAAAGTGGGTGATGAAATTCATTTGAAATTCAAACCATCGGGCGTGCATTTATTTGATTCAACCGGCCTTGGCCATCATGGAGCAGAGTGATGACAGGTATGGTGAACTCATTTTTAAAACCCAAAACCGGCAGTTGGTCAAACGCATTATTCATATTGCCATATTTGATATTTTTTATCGGCATGTTGGTATATCCGCTCATTCTTGGCATTGAGTTGAGCTTTTATAAACTTGATTTATTTGGGCCCGGCCGGTTTGTCGGGTTTAAAAATTATGTTAGATTATTTTCTGATAAAATATTCATCCAATCAGTAATGAATACGCTTTATTTTGTTGTATTGACCGTACCCGCAATTGTCCTTATCAGCCTTTTTATTGCCATTGCGCTTAACCAAGAGAGCAAAACCTCCGGCCTGTTGCGCGGCATATTCTTTTCATCTTCGGTGCTTTCTGTGACCATTGTTACGCTCATTTGGCGCATTGTATTCATCCCCAATGATGGCTTATTGGCCAATCTGTTTGTTGGTTTGGGTTGGGAGCCGATTGGGTTTTTATCGCGGCCAGAATGGGCATTGGTGGCGGTGGCCATCACCACAATTTGGTGGTGTATTGGCCTGCCAATGATGTTGTTTTTGGCGGCATTGCAACAAGTGCCAAAAGAAGTTTATGAAGCCGCGGCGCTCGACAATACCAGCAAATTCCGTACCTTTTTATACATCACTGTGCCGTCAATTATGCGCACTATAATTCTGACTGTAATTATAGAAATTATATTGCAATTTCAATTGTTTGGGCAAGCGCAATTGATGACCAATGGTGGGCCAAATGGCACCTCTCGGCCGATTGTTATGTTCATTTATGATGCAGCTTACAAACGTTGGGACATCGGCTATGCCGCTGCCGCTTCGCAGGTGTTATTTGCTATGATTTTGGTGGCCGCGATGGCGCAATATTTCTTTTCCAGCCGCAAAGGACACGGATAATGTCTGATTTACAAAAAACCTTTAACGCTGAAGCCGGTAAAAACAACCGCATGCTGATCATTAGCGCCATATTTTTGGCCATCATTATGCTGTTGCCGTTTATGTGGGTGATTGGCCTGTCGTTCAAAGCCAACCAAGAGTTGATGATGGGCACCAATTCGGTATTTCATCCGCCTTATACCATTAAAAATTATCTGAGTATTTTGGCGGCGTCGTCGGTTTTTGGCTGGGTTGTTAATTCGCTGATCGTTTCGATCGGCATCACCGTTGGTGTTTTGATCTTGTCATCATTGGCAGGCTATGCCTTTGCGCGGCTGGAATTTCCGTTCCGTTCGGTATTATTCATCATTGTATTGATGGGCTTGGCTGTGCCGGAGCAGGCGGTGATTATCGCGCGGCACCAGATTTTCAGCGGTTTTAAAATGCACAATACTTATACGGCGTTAATTGTGCCGAGTTTGGCCGCACCATTTGGGGTGTTTTTAATGACCCAATTTTTCAAGGCCATTCCTAAAGAAATAGATGAAGCGGCTTTGTTGGACAATGCTTCGAGATTTAAGATTTTTTGGAAAATATTATTGCCACTTACTTTTCCTGCACAAGCCACATTGGGAATTTTTACCTTTTTGGCCGGATGGAATGATTATTGGTGGCCGCTGATTTCGGCAACCAAAAAAGGCATGAAAACCCTGACCATTGGGTTGGCATCGTCACAAGCTAATTTTGCCCAAAGTGAGGGGTTAGGTTTTTTAACCGCGCAGGCCATATTTGCCGCTGCGCCGATATTAATCGTCTACATAATATTTCAAAAATACATAGTGACAGCAGTTTCGGGGGCGGCTGTGAAATAACCCGATTGACCATATTTATGGTTATAAAGCAGCCGAAAAAATAGTGAGAAAAGGGCATAATGCCTAACTTAGAGGGAGTTAGAAATGAAGTTGAAAAAACTACTATTCAGTGTCGCTGCACTTGCAGCACTAACCATAGCCACACCAAGCTGGGCAGAAACTGAGCTAAGCGTTCAGCGGTTCTTTGGTGCGTGTGAGGCCGATTTTGGCACAAATACTGATGTTGACAAAGCCGTTGGCGAATGCGGCATCATCACGTCGCTTATCAATAAATTTAACGCTGAAAATAGCGATATTAATGTGGTGGTGACCACGGTTGAATGGCCGGGTTATGACCAGCTAACCGCGCAATTGGCCGCTGGTGATCCACCTGATATTGTGACCATGCATGAATCGGTGATTTCTGATTATCAATCACGTAACCTATTGATGCCAATGGATGATATTTTTAAATCCGCAGGCATTGAGCCTTCATCATTTACCGGTGCTGGTGTTGCTGGTGTGACCAAAGACGGCAAAATGTACGGCATGCCATTTGATACATGGACCATGCTATTCCACATCAACCTTAACTTGTTTAAACAAGCTGATATGTTAAATGCCGATGGCACACCCATGTTGCCGTCTAGCCCAGATGAGTTGTTGGAGCAGGCGCGTAAATTTAAAGCGGCAACCGGCAAGCCATATATGATTCAACAGTTGGCCAATGGCGTCGCGCCTTATACGCGTTTATTCTACACATTTATGGCGCAACAAAATTCTGATTTTTTTGCGGATCCAATGAATGTGAAATTGCAATCTGACGAAGCCAGAAATGTTGTAAACCTATTCAAAACAATTTTTGATGAAGGTTTGACCACGATAGATATGGATTATCCATCGGCTGTTGCGGCTTTCCCAGGTGGCGAGGGCGGTGTTGCCTTAAACGGCACATGGTTGATTGGTGATTATGTTGCTGCTTCTGAAAAAGAGGGTGCATTGAAAGACGGTTATACCGTTTATCCATATCCGCAGCTTTTTGCCACAGATGCTAGTTATGCTGATGGCCATGCCTGGGTAATGCCGACTAAAGAGCGTAGTGATGAGAATATTGCCGCAACTGCAAAATTCTTACGTTTCCTAACTGATAATGACTATCAATGGGCGCGTACCGGCCATTTACCAGGTGTGCAAGCGGTGTTTGATATGGAAGATTTTAAGAATCTACCACATCGTTCGAACATTGCTAAAATTGCGCAAACTGGTGTGTCTCTTCCGCCAGCTGTATTACGCCAATTTGCAGTGCAAGACATTATAGGTGAAGAAATTAGCTCGGCAATTACCGGCAACAAAAGCGTAGATGATGCGTTGAAAGATGCTGAATATCGCGTTAATGATTTGCTAAACAATCTATAAGCGAAACGTTTCCTTGAAGACTCGGTCACCCTTTTTTACCAAAGGGTGGCCGTGTTTATTTGGTTATTGCGCTTGACCAAGTTTCCAATAGCCTTGAAACGCCAGCGATTCTTTATTAAGATTTTTATCGTCGGTTAAGTGCAGGCGAATGTGTCTTATGGCGGCAGTCTCACCGGCAATCCATGCATAGAAATTGTCGTGATTGGGTAATTCTAGCTTTTCGGCGGCATCTATCAATAGCTGATTATATTGATGTGAACCTTGTTTGCGCACCAGCCAGTTAAGTTCTAATTCTGGCCAAACTGGGGTGTCTAAGCGATCATCCTTATGCGGCACTTCCAAATAGGCAGTCACTTTAGGTGAGGTTTTATATTGGCTCAATGCCTCTAAAATTCCGATGGCGGCGGGGATGGCGGTTTCATCGGCAATCAACAAGAATTCTGTGGTATTTTGGGGTGGCAGCCAGATACAGCCAGCTGGCTTGGTGAATACCGAATGGCAATGGGCGCGCATTTGGATGACATCGCCAATTTTGGCTTTAATTGCCCAAGCAGAGGCTGGGCCTTCATCACCATGAATGACGAAATCAATATCCATCTCGTGAAGTTCTGGGCGTAAATGCCGCACGGTATATGTGCGCATTGGCGGGCGTTGGGCGGCGTCTAGGCTTTTATATTGTTCTTGGCTGGTGATTTTGGGGGCATGGCCATTGGCATCGGGGATGAATAATTTTATCCACTGATCCGGTGCATGGGTCAGCATGTTTTGAACCCCTTCACCATGAAATGTGAACCGGGTGAAGGAGGGTGATAATTGAGTTTTGGCGATAATTTTAATGTCAAAAAATCGCATTTTTTTAAGTTTTTCAAGCATTTTTTTACCAATATATGAGATGAGCGTGACATATTTTTATGACACGCTAACGGTTTATTTTTTAGCGAAAGGGTTGCCGCTAATGTGGGTAAGCACATTGGATGCGGTGATGCTTAATGCATCAAAAGAGCTGGTTGTTGCGGCTTCTCTTGGCAGCACAAGCATGCAGCCTTCTTTACAAGCGGTTAGATAATCACAAGAATCTGGGATGACTTTTTCTAAGCCTTCAACACTGTCTTGCGGGGTTTGCAATTGGTCGGTGCGGTAAGTGACAAATATATAATCAGCATCCAGATCTTGCAATTTTTCGGCGCTGAATGTGGCATCGCCACCGTCTTTAATGTCATCAACAATTTTTGGGAATTTAAAGCCGGCATCGCGCAATACTTTGCCCAAATTGCCATATGAGCGTTCAACATAAAGGCTGCCATCATCAGTGGTGCGGCCATGGCTGCCAACCGGAAAGACGCCCAATTCAATGAGCGGAATGGTGATGCTTATGTCGTGCAACGAGGCGATCCTTAAAGGAGTGGCAGGTATCGCGACCTGCCGACCCATATCGTCGGTAAATTTGTAAAAGCTTGTGGGGCAGCTGTTCATTTTACATCCAATTATTTGGCGATTTTGGCGGCATATGGATTGCCACTAATGTGTGTGAGAATGTTATATGCTGTGATGCCCAATGCGTTGAAAGAATTGCTAGAAGCTTCTTCACGTGGGATGATAAGCATGCGATTTTCTTTACAAGCCGTTAGATAATTACAGAAACCTGGTATCACCTCTTCAAACCCATCGACCGTATTTTGTGGTGTGTGGAATTGATCGGTTCTATAGGTCGCAAAAATATAATCAGCATCTAAATCTTGTAAGCTTTCGCCGCTGAATTCAGCTCTTTCGCCAAAGGCAATGTCATCGACCAATTTAGGGAATTTAAAGCCAGCATCGCGTAGAATTTTACCCAAATTACCATATGTATTCCACACCAATATTTTACCTTTATTGGGTTGCATAACATTTACACTGATATTTTTGGTATCGATAATGGCTTTGATGCGTTTGATTTGCTGCGCATATTTACCCTTTAAAATATCCAATTTCGCCTGATTGCCAGTTAAATCGGCAAGGATTTCAAATATTTCAATATCTTCATGCTTATTATAATCGAGTACAATGGTTGGCGCGATGGCTTGTAGCTGATCAACCGGCGCTTTTTGCCATGGTGTGGTGATGATAAGGTCAGGCTTTACCGCCACAACTTTTTCAATATCAACTGGGTAATTGCCAAGGAATTGAATGTTGCTATTGTCAAAATCATAACCGGTTAGCCCCATGCCGCTGCGGATGAACGGCACGCCTTTTTTGGTCACGCGGCCATGGCTGCCCACTGGTAGAACACCCAGTTCGATGAGTGGGATTGTCAATACAGAATCATGTAATGAAGCAATGGCTTTGGGGTTGACCGGAATTTCAACTTTGCGATTTAAATCATCAACGTAGATTCTGGTTTCAGCAGCGCTGGTTGATATGGCCATTGCTGTGGTTATAACTGTTATCATCATGGTTTTTAAAATTGAGAGTTTCATTATATATCTTTCTAAATTTAAGAGTGATTATTGGGTGATTTTGGCGGCATATGGATTGCCACTTATGTGGGTAAGTACCGTGAATGCGGAAAGACCCAAAGCAGTGAATGACGTGCTAGACGCAGCTTCACGTGGCATCATCAACATGCGGTTTTCGCGGCAGGCTTTTAAATAGTCGCAAAAATTAGGGATGACCTTTTCAAATTCAGCCACGGCGTCTTGCGGTGCTTGGGCGCGGTCGGTGCGGTAAGTGACAAAGATATAATCGGCATCTAAATCTTGCAATTTTTCGGCGCTCAATTCGCGGCGTTCGCCAACTGCAATTTCGTCTACCAATTTAGGGAAGGTAAAGCCAGCATCACGCAACACTTTGCCGAGACTGAAATATGAATGCCAAACATATAATTTGCCACCCGAAGCTTGCATCACATTGACACTGATATTTTTGGTATCAATGACGGCGTTAATGTCCTTAATTTGTTGTGCATAGCGGATGTTGAGAACATCCAAGGTTTTTTGTGTATTGGTGATGTCGGCCAATGTTGCAAACATTTGTTCGCGAGAATTCTTTACATTGTCAATGATAATGGTCGGTGCGATGGCGGTTAATTTGTCTAAAATATCTTCATAAGTTGTGGTGCTAATGATTAAATCGGGTTTAAGTGCGACGATTTTTTCAAGATCGACTGGATATTTACCTAAAAATTGAATGTCGCTATTGTCAAAATCATAGCCAGTAAGGCCTTTTGATCCGCGGATGAAGGGTGGTGATGTTTTTGAAATGCGGCCAGCACTACCGGCGGGAATAACGCCCAATTCGATGAGTGGCAGAGTGAGCATGCCATCATGTAAGGAAGCAATGCGGTTTGCGTGGCTAGGGATTTTGACCTCGCGGCCAAGATCATCTGTGAAAATTCGGGTGTCCGCAGCTTGTGCCAAGCTCGATAGGCCGGCCATGGTAAAGCAAATTGCAAAGGCAATTTTGGTTAAGGATTTTTTCATATCTCATTTCTTTCTGTCGTGTGTGGTGCGGGGGTGTTGGTTAAATATAGGAGAAAATTAATCATGTATTTTGGCCCGTTGTTTGAGCAATAAATAGACGAATATCGGCACGCCAATAATTTCGGTAACAATGCCTGCGGGGATTTGAATGGGCGCGAACAAAGCCCGGCCGGCTATGTCGGCAATCAATACCAACAGCCCGCCAATCAATGCGGTGAGCAACAAATGCACCGCCACCCCACTATGTGCCAAACGCCGTGCTGCATGCGGGGCAATGAGGCCAACAAAACCTAGTGGCCCAACCACTGATGTGGCAATGGCGGCCAAGGCAACGGCGATGGAAATGAGTGCATAACGGGTGAACAATATCGGCGTGCCTAAGCTGGTGGCAATGTGCTCACCTAAACGAATGGCTGCCATAGAACGGCTGATGATCAGCAGAAACGGAATGAGGATGAGGCAAGAAATGCTGAGTATTTTGACATCGAACCAATTGGCGCCATTGATGCTGCCGGCCAACCAGCCCAATGCGGTGCTGGCTTGGTAAATATTACCATAAGTGAGCATGGCGGTGGTGATGGAGCTGATAAACGCCGAAACGCCTATGCCCAAAAGTATAAATTTTATCGGTTTGCTGACCTTGCCATCATAACTTAAACTTTGAATCAATACAGCGACGCTCAGCGAGCCACCCAGTGCCAACCAAGGCCGCCATGTTTGGCTGATTTCGGGAAAAATGATGATGGATGTGACGACCGCCAAAGCCGCGCCTTGGCTGATGCCTACCAATGATGGATCGGCCAAGCTGTTGCGGGTGATGTTTTGCAACGCCGCGCCTGAAAGCGCCATCATCATGCCAACCAAAATGGCTGCCAAACTGCGTGGAAAACGGAATAGCCAGACAATTTTTTCGCCAGCTTCATCGCTTTGTTCGCCGCGCAATATATTGATTACGGCGTGTAGGGATAAGTCATAACTGCCAGCGTTGAGGCTGAAAATGAGTGCCGCGCCAATGGCCAACAGCAACAATAAGAAGATGAACAAAGCCAATTTTGGCAACCTGAGGGCTATTTTTTGATTGAGCAGACGCACGGTAAAATATGAGTTCATATCAACGCCCCCGGCTTTTGATGAGATAAATGAATAATGGCCCGCCAATGAGTGCGGTGATGATGCCGGTCGAGATTTCTTGCGGCGCGATGACCAACCGAGCGATGATGTCGACCGCCAACAAATAGGTGGCACCCAACAAAGCCGAATAGGGAGTGACCCAGCGGTAATCGGCACCGATAAACAGCCGCACCATATGGGGCACAACCAAGCCGATAAACCCCATAGGGCCGGCCATGGCCACACTGCAAGCGGTGAGGATGATGACCACGGCCATCAGCTGAATTTTAAGCCCGGTGGGTTTTACGCCCAAGCCTTTGGCAACATCTTCACCCATGCCCAAAATGGTGATTTTACGCGACAGGATGACGGCCATCAGCATGCTGATGATGAGCCAAGGTGAGATGATGTAGAATATATTAAGGTCTTTGCCAGCCAATGAGCCGGTTAACCAAACGCGCAATTGATCGAAATTATCTTCATCCATTAAATTAAGCAGGGAGATGATTGCGCCCAAAAAGGCGCTGACCGCAACACCGGCCAAAGTTAGATTTAACGGTGTGGTGCTGCCCGGTGCCAATGAGGCGATAACCAGCACCAATATAGCCGCGCATAAAGCGCCGAAAGCGGCAATCCATGGGGTTAAATAGGGCGAAAAAATTCCAAATACACCAAGCGCCACCACAATTGCAAATGACGCGCCAGACATAAGACCCAATATAGATGGCGAAGCCAGTGGGTTGCGGGTGACTCCTTGCATAATCGCCCCCGCCACAGCAAGGCTCGCGCCGACCGCAATGGCAATGATGGCACGTGGTAGCCTGACTTTGAGAATAATGATATGGTCAAAATTTTTGACATCAAAATCAATAAAAGCTTTGATTATGGTTTGGTAATCGAGCGATTTAGCGCCGACGGAAATGTGAATTATGAACATCAATAGACAGGCTGCGAACATAAGCGGAATGCCCAAAGTGAGCAATCTCCATTTGTCCTGTACGCTTGGGATTTTGGCGGTAGGTGGCCTGTTTGTTGCGGTTTGGCTCATGCGGTTTTTTTGGCCTCATTTGCTGATGCGATGACCGTGTTTTTGTAATGCGGCACGCAAATGTGCCGTTTGGTTTTGGGGTCGATGAGAATGTCGGCGTCCAAATCAAACACTTGCTTTAAATTTTCGCTGGTGAATATTTCATCTGGTGCGCCTTGATGGATGATGTCGCCATCTTTCATCATAATCAGCATATCGGCATAGGCCGCGGCTAGGTTTAACTCGTGCAATACAATTACCAATGTCCGGCCTTTGTCATGTGCCAAAGCTGACAATAGATTCATCAATTCTACTTGAATTTTAAGATCGAGAAAAGTTGTTGGTTCATCCAGCAGAATGGTGTCGGTTTCTTGCGCCAACGCCATGGCAATCCAACAGCGTTGGCGTTGCCCGCCAGACAAATCATCGACCTGTAAATTGGCAAAATATCGACCCTGGCGGTTTGCATGGCATGAGCCACGGCCGCTTCATCCTTTTGCGTCCATTGGCGCAATAGGCTTTGGTGCGGAAAACGACCTTGGCTGACCAATTCTTTAACGGTGAGGCCTTCGGGCGCGATTGGGCCTTGTGGCAATAGGCCTAATTTTTGCGCCACTTGTTTGGTATTGGTTTGGTGAATATTTTTACCATCTAGCAAAACACCACCTCGGCTTGGCTTTAATATGCGTGCCATGGTTTTGAGCAAGGTGGATTTGCCACAGCCATTGGCGCCGACCAAAATGGTAATTTTACCGGTTTTGATTTCCAAATCTAGTTTTGGAATGATGATGTTATGATCATATTTGACCTGTAACTTGTCGATGGTTAACCGTGCAAAGTTACCATCTAGCGGCTTGGATTTATTCATTTTTGAGACGCTCATTATTTGACGAAATTATGAGCGTAGATTTACCCTGCTAGGCTATGAAATGTCAATAAGTTATTGATATATATCATATATTGTAATTAGAATAATTAAAATATAGGGTGAATTTTAGTATCAAAACTTTAGAATGACTCTAATTTATTAATAATGATTATTAACTGCGACAACATGTCATCTTACATCATTTGTTTGGTTTTTCTATAAATAGCCAAAT
>NVQL02000017.1 GCA_002400495.2 Alphaproteobacteria bacterium
AGCTCACTAAGCGTAATGCGGTAAGGTTGGGTGGTGTGTCTGCGTCCCACCAGCGGCTGAGTGGCTTAGCTAGAGAGCGGAGCGAACGCACGCAGTGCCCAATATAATGCAAGCTTCCAGAGCATTAACTAGCAGCCAACTGTCTTTTACAGCCCATGCTACAATCGCCTACGCCTCAAGAACATCAGAAATATGCGCCGAAGCCACCGCCAATTTAGCCAAACTCATCTCACCCGAGGCTCTCACATTAGTAATCGCAACATTCGCCCGCGCAATTTCATCAGCAAAATTATGCTTCCACTTATTCAGCGCCTTCTCTTTGTCTTTATCTTGGCTCAATATAGCCACCACAATGCGCCGATGAGTGGTTTGCAACCCATCAATTGTGCGGTTCACCGCCAAACGGTCATAAAGGTCATGCACAGGCATTTTACGCGCGCCTGATACCAACCATTGAATGCCCATAAAGTCACCAACCGAGAAATAAAGCTTAGCCACATCTTCAAGATTAGCTTTAGATCGTTCCGTCACCCGCACAATGTCAGATGCATTGTCTAAATAACGCGTCGAAGCCATAATCTGCGCAAATTTCTTCGGCACACCCGCTTCCACAAGTTCCGCCGTTTGATTTTTCACAAATTCATAACTTTCAGCAGGCAAATGTTCAGAAAATCCATTAATCAACGTCCGAATGCCATCTTTATAACGGCCAACAGTTTTGGCCATATCGGTCTTGCCTTCACTCACATGGCGCAAGAACCAAATGGTTTGGCGGCGCAATAGGTTTTGCACTTTCAAATAAAGCCGCATCTGCACGTCAGAGGCAATCTTATTATCCAACTTATCAATCTGCGTGTTCAAATCCAACATTTCAAAACTGTCATAAGCCATCGCAAACGCACTAGCAATCTCATCAGGTTCAGCACCCGATTGATCAGCGATAGACCGCACAAAAGCAGGGCCACCCCGGTTAATCATCAAGTTAGAAAGCCGAGTGGCAATAATTTCACGGCGCAATTTATGCCCGTCAATCTCATCCATATAACCTTTATGCATTTTCTCAGGGAAATAACGCAGCAATTCTTTGCTCAAATACTCATCATCAATCACATCAGTTTTTAGCAATAATTGATAAAGCGAAATTTTCGCATAAGCCAATAACACCGAAAGCTCCGGCCGCTCAAGCCCCATTTCATTAGCTTCCCGTGCCGCCATTTCACTAGATGAAGGCAAAAACTCAATTTCACGGTCAAGCTCACCAATTTCTTCAAGCTTCAACATCAATCTTTCGTAAAAGCCCATATCTTGCTTATTGCGCAAACTCGCCAGCGTAATCGCCAAAGTCTGCAGATAATTGTTACGCAGCACCAGCGACGCCACTTCATCAGTCATGCTGGCCAACAACTTATTACGGCTTTTATAATTCAGCTTGCCATTTTGCACCGCACGGCCGAGCGCAATCTTAATATTCACTTCCATATCCGAGCTATTCACACCCGCACTATTGTCAATCGCGTCAGTGTTAATCCGCCCGCCAAGCTTAGCAAATTCAATCCGCGCATTATGGGTAATGCCCAAATTAGCGCCCTCACCCAACACTTTGGCCTTTAATTCAGCTGCGGTGATACGTATCGCGTCATTAGCACGATCACCCGCATCTGCATCCGTTTCAGTTGTGGCACGAATATATGTCCCAATGCCACCAAACCATAACAAATCAGTTTCAGCACAAAGCAATGCCCGCATCAATTCATTTGGCGTGGCGCTATCATCAGTGAGCCCCGTCATTTCCCGCATTTCGTCACTCAATGGAATAGATTTCAATGAACGGCTGAATATACCACCACCCTTAGAGATTAACTTCGCATTATATTCCACCCAAGATGATCTGGGCATGTCAAACAACCGTTGGCGTTCAGCAAAACTTTTGGCCACATTTGGCTTCGGGTCAATAAATATATCCCTATGGTCAAACGCTGCCACCAGCTCAGTTTGCTCCGATAATAACATGCCATTGCCAAATACATCGCCCGACATATCACCAATGCCAATCGCGCGGAATGGCTTGGTCTGAATGTCATGATCAACCTCACGGAAATGGCGTTTCACCGCCTCCCAACCACCGCGCGCGGTAATGCCCATCACTTTATGGTCATAACCAACACTGCCGCCCGAGGCAAACGCATCGCCCAACCAAAAATCACGGTCTTCCGATAGCCCATTGGCAATGTCAGAGAATGTCGCTGTGCCTTTGTCTGCCGCCACCACCAAATAAGGATCGTCTTTATCAAGCCGCACCACATCTTCGGGCGGTACAATCGTTTCACCATCCAAATTATCCGTAATATCAAGCAGTGAACCAACAAATAGCTTATAACATTCAATACCTTCAGCTATAAATTCTTCGCGTGTCCCGCCTACAGGCAAATGTTTCGGCACAAACCCGCCTTTACTACCCATGGGCACAATCACCGCATTTTTCACTTGCTGAGCTTTCACCAAGCCCAACACTTCAGTGCGGAAATCCTCCAAACGGTCAGACCATCGCAATCCCCCGCGGGCAATCTCACTACCCCGCAAATGCACACCTTCCACCCGTGGTGAGTAAACAAATATTTCCGCAAACGGTTTCGGGTCAGGCAAACTATCCACCTGCATCGAACGAATTTTAAGCGAAATAGTCGGCATTTCGCGGCCATCAGCCCCCGTTTGGTAAAAATTAGTCCGTATCGTGGCTTTCATCACATTGAGTATTGCCCGAATGATGCGGTCTTCATCAAGGCTCGTTACCTCTTCAAGCGCCGCAATAATGCCATCAGCAATTTTGTCCTGAGTTTTTAAATTTTTCTTCTTGTCGTCCAAATTAAACTTCAAATGGAATAATTCAACAAAACTAGCGGTAATCTCGCCATGTTTGCGCAATGTATCCCATATATAACGTTGGCTGAACGAAAGCCCAGTTTGCTTTAAATAGCGGCCATAAGTGCGCAACATAGCCACGTCACGCCAATTCAATGCGTCACTCAAAATCAGCTTGTTAAATCCATCATCTTCCGCCCGCTTTTGCCAAATCGCCAAAAACGCCTCTTGCAACAATTTACCCTTAAGATCGATGTCAATATCACTGCCATCACGGCTTTCTAACGAAATGTCGTGAATCCAAATGTCATGATCATCACCATTGGTGCGCGTCACGCAATAAGACCGCTCATTAATCGCCCGAAAACCCATATTTTCAATAATCGGCATGCGGTCAGACAACGCAATCGGCTCACCATAATGGTAAAGTTTCAACGAAACCTCATCATTATTCACCGCATTACGCTCGACCAATTTTGCATCAATATCACCCTTTTTACGCAATTTATGCATCACCGCGATGTCTTCAATCGCAATTTGTGTGCTAAAATTCTCACGATAAGCCGCATCAAAACCATCACCATATTGGCGCAATAGCTCGCGCGCAATCAAGCCAAGGCTGTTATTGGCCAGATCGTCAAAAAACTTATCTTTCCAAGTGCGGATAATTTCATGCACTTCCGCTTCAACTTCCGCAACCTCATAACCTGGCAACGGGCTTTCATTACGTCCAATGATAAAATGCACCCGCGCCATCATGCCTTCAGGAAACGACGGATAAGCCGCCGACACACGGCCATCAAACCTTTCCATCAAATATTCGCCAATATTCTCCCGCACTTCGGATGTATAATGGTCGCGTATCACATAAACCAAAATCGAAACAAACCGATCAAATTTATCAGGTCTGATAAATATGCGCGTCACCGGCCGCTCATCCAAACGCTGGATGGCTGTCGCAAATTCCAACAATAAATCCGCTTCAATTTGGAACAATTCATCACGCGGGTAGCTTTCAAGCACATTGGCCAAAGCTTTGCCATTATGGCTGCCCGCCTTATGGCCAGAACTTTGAATCACATGTTCAAGCTTGCGCCGCAACAAAGGTATGCGCATCGGGTTAGATGTATAAGCGCCCGATGTAAACAAGCCAACCACCTTAAGCTCGCCCGATATATTGCCGTCTTTATCATAGAGTTTCAGACCAATATAATCCATATAGATGCGCCGATGCACCACTGATTTTATATTGGCTTTGGCCACAAATATCGGCTCTGGCCGCATGATAAAATCTAAAATTTCAGGCGTTATTGTTAGGTTTTTATCAGCACGTTTCAGCACTTCAACCTTTAAATCCCGCAACACACCTAAGCTGGTATCCGCCACCTGCGTAAAATTACCCTCAACACCTTTTTTTCCAAAACGATATTCCCGCAAACCCAAAAGTGTAAAATTATCATCCAATAACCAACGCAAAAAATCCATAGATTCTTCAAGTTCAGCACTCGGCACATTAGGCGGGTTTTGGGTATATATATCAAGCACGCTTTGAATACGCGCCCCCATCGGCTTCCAATCTTGCACTGCAAAACGCACATTTTGCAGCGTATTTTCTAAACCAGCAGTCAGTTGTTTTTGCTCATCTTCGCTCAATTTATCAACCACAATATGAATATGGCTTTCACGCACCACACCGCTCATATCGCCGCTATATTCATCATCACCCACCACTTTTAGTAGTTTGGCTTTGGCATCGCGTTTCACAAAAACCAGCGGATGCAACACAAAATGGGGGTTAAACCCATTTTCATTAAATTCATTCAAAATTGAATCAAACAAAAATGGCGTATCATCATTGATAATATGCACATAAGAGCGCGCATTTTGGTTGTCATGCATATCAGAACTGATTGATATTTTATGCTGACCAAATTTACGACTCTGAGCAATTTCCCAACATTCCGATAATTGTTCACACAGATAATCCACGCCAATCACTGTGTAATCTTCACCATTACCGCGTTTTAAAAACGCTGCCAAAAAAGTCTCTAAACCATTCTCGGGGTTCCGGTGAGAACTATCTGCTGACAATATGTCAATAACCAGATCGATCATTTCGCTTTTTTGCCGAGTTTCGTCGCCCATATTCATCCTCCAAAACAGATCAGTCCCCAAGACCTATCAATTTTCGTAAATAATTATATTCACCGTCACCCAGTAACGTATAATAATTGGTTAACTATAATTCATTTCCCACAAATAAAACCCTATCACTTAAAATCAATTGCTTAGCCAACAACTATTAACCCTAAATCTTATAGATGAATTTTATAAATGCAAGCCTAGCCTAGGCATTTACTGTGGCGCAAACCCTACTTATGTCTCATTACAAAACATTCGAATTATGAATGAATTAGCGAATTAAATTCTGCATTTTAGGTTAATTTAAGCAGATACCACTGTATCTCAAGTATTTCTCCACAGCAATACCGCCCATCTCTTTACTTCTTTTCTTTAAGCATAATAAATGCTTAACTATATAAATTGCGATCTACAATGGTTTAGGGAGAACTATGGCATATTTTCTGCAGCAGCTGATTAATGGCGTCACATTAGGGGCTGTTTATGGCCTCATCGCCATCGGCTATACAATGGTTTACGGCATCATTGGTATGATTAACTTCGCTCATGGCGAGATTTATATGATCGGCGCTTTCATCGCGGTCATCGGCTTCACGCTCTTTTCAGGCCTGCCTTTGGTTTCCGCCATCTTGTTGGTTTTGGCCCTGTCAATGATCTTCACCGCCATTTACGGTTGGACAATCGAACGCACAGCTTACCGCCCGCTGCGCAATTCATTCCGCTTGGCCCCGCTAATTTCAGCCATTGGCATGAGCATCTTTCTACAAAATTATGTGCAATTATTACAAGGCGCACGGGTACGCCCCATCCCGCCAATGATTAAAGGCAGCTTTAAATTCTTCCAAGACAGCGATTTCGTCGTCAACCTCACCTATCTACAACTCATCATCATCGTCTCAACCATCGCCTTGATGACCGTCTTCACCCTCATCATCAACAAAACCGCCATCGGCCGACAGCAACGCGCTTGCGAGCAAGATAAAACCATGGCCGCATTGCTCGGCGTTAATGTCGATCACACCATTTCGATGACATTCATCATGGGCGCAATGTTAGCCGCCTTTGCTGGCGTTATGGTCACACTCTATTATGGCGTGGTGCATTTCTTCATCGGCTTCTTAGCGGGGATGAAAGCATTTACTGCCGCGGTTCTCGGCGGCATTGGCTCCATACCAGGCGCCATGCTCGGCGGCCTACTCATCGGCCTGATCGAAGCTTTCTGGTCAGCCTATTTCACCATTGAATATAAAGATGTCGCCACTTTCGTCATCTTGGTATTGGTACTTATCTTCCGCCCTTCAGGTCTGCTTGGCCGTCCCGAAATCGAGAAGGTATAATCCATGTCAGATACAGTTTCAAACACCACTTCTGGCCTGCCGCCAAAACCCGAATTCGACATCGCAAAAATCGCCCGTGAACTGGTCATCACCTTCGCCATCGGCGTCGGCATTATGATCCCTATGGTTCTATTGCGCACCGTAGATGTCCGCGGCAAACTGGTCATCGAGCAACATTGGCAAGAAATGTTCTTCGCGCTTATCCTGCTCGTTGTTGGCCGTTTCGGCCTCATCTTGCTTGCCAAGCAAAAACCAGCTTTCGCCCTCATTGTTGGCGTCATCATGGGAATTGCAGGTTGGACAATAACCTTCCCAACCGAAGTATTAGAAGTCTTCATGCTGGCCGCTGGCATCATATTGGTCATCCGCGCTTTGCTCGGCCTATGGCGGCAAGCCAAAGGCGTCACCCTAAATGACATAGAAAATGGCAAAAAACGCCGTGAAGAACTGCTTAAAAACAGCACCGGCTATATTTCAATCTTCGTCGTCGCATTGGCCATTTTCCTACCTTTCTTGTCAGATATTTTAAGCACAATTCTACCGTCATTCTTAGGTGGCGATAGCTCATTCATTGCTGGTCTTTCAACCCGTTATGTCATCGATGTTTCAACCCTCATCCTCACCTATGTCTTGCTGGCATGGGGCTTAAACATTGTAGTTGGCTACGCAGGTTTACTCGATCTCGGCTTTGTGGCCTTCTACGCTGTGGGCTCATACTCATTCGCCATCCTAGCCCGCGAATTTGACATCGGCTTCTGGACAGCCCTGCCACTCGCAGGCTTTTTTGCCATGATGTCAGGCCTCATTCTAGGCTTCCCCGTCCTCAAACTACGCGGCGATTATTTCGCCATTGTGACCCTAGGCTTCGGCGAGATTGTCCGTATTTTACTACTCAACCTTTACGATCTAACTGGCGGTCCAGATGGCATTAACGGCATCCCCCGCCCAGGTTTTGGCAATGTAGTTTTCTTCAAACGCATCAAAGAAGAAGGCACCCAAACCTTCACCGATTTTTTCAGCAACACGTTTTGGCAGATCGATTACAGCTCCACCCACCGCATTATATTCTTATATTATATCGTACTGGTGCTATGCCTACTCGTCGCCATTTTCACCATGCGCATTCGCAAACAGCCACTCGGCCGCGCGTGGGAAGCCTTGCGTGAAAACGAAGTTGCGGCCGAATCTTTAGGCATCAACCGCACCAACATCAAATTAGCCGCTTTTGCCATTTCAGCCACATGGGGCGGTTTTGCAGGGGCATTCTTCGCCTCCCGCCAAGGCTTTATTTCACCCGAAAGCTACACCTTCATCGAAAGCGCCATCATATTGGCCATTGTGGTGATGGGCGGCATGGGCAACCTGATGGGCATTGCTTTGGCCGCCATCATCCTCATCGGCCTGCCCGAATTGTTCCGCGAGTTAGATGAATACCGCATGGCCGCCTTTGGCTTTGGCTTGGTGCTCATCATGATCTGGCGACCGACAGGCTTGATATCCTTCCGCGATCCAACAGTGTTGCTCTTTGGCAAAAAGAACAAAAAGCAGCAAGTGGAGGAGATCGCTCATGACTGAACAAAATCCAAACCTACTGCTTAAAGCCGAACATATCACCCAACGTTTTGGCGGCTTACTCGCCATCGACAATGTATCCTTCGAGGCCGAACGCGGCGAGATTACCGCCATCATCGGCCCCAATGGCGCAGGCAAAACCACCATGTTTAACTGCCTCACAGGCTTTTATTCACCCACATCTGGCCGCGCCACCATCTATCATAAAGATGGCAGCTCACATCAGCTAGAGCAGATGGAAGCCTATATCGCAGCCAGCAAAGCCAAAATCGCCCGCACCTTCCAAAACATCCGCCTGTTTGAAAAAATGACTGTGCTAGAAAACCTGCTCGTCGCACAAAATAACAAATTGCAAAAAGCCAGTTTTTACTCAGTCTCAGCAATTCTCGGCCTACCAAGCTATCAAAAAGCCCATAATCAAGCCATCGAACTAGCCAAATATTATCTCGACAAAGCTGGGCTTTATGAACATGCCGATTGGAATGCTGGCAACTTGCCCTATGGCGAACAACGCAAGCTAGAAATTGCCCGCGCCATGTGCACCGAGCCAGATCTGTTATGTTTGGATGAACCCGCAGCGGGTCTTAACCCCAAAGAAAGCGGCGATCTTAACAGCCTGCTTATTTTGCTAAAAGAAGAATGCAATGTCGGCATTTTGCTCATCGAACATGATATGAATGTGGTGATGAAAATCTCCGATCATGTAATTGTGCTAGATTACGGCCGTAAAATCGCCGATGGCTTACCCGCAGATGTGCAAAAAGATCCCAATGTGATCGCTGCCTATCTAGGTGTGGAGGAAGATGAATAATGTTAGAATTTAAAGACGTACAAACATTTTACGGCTCCATCCAAGCGTTAAAAGGCATCAGCCTAACGGTTGAAAAAGGCGAGATTGTCACCCTCATCGGTGCCAATGGCGCGGGCAAAACCACATTATTGATGACCCTAAGCGGCATCACCCCCGCCTCAGTCGGCACAATCACTTATAAAGGTGAAGACATCACCAAAATGCGCACCGATATGATCGTTCGCAAAGGCATCGCCCATTCGCCCGAAGGCCGCCGTATTTTCAGCAAAATGACCGTGTTCGAAAACCTACAAATGGGCGCCATGACCAATGACCCATCTAAATTCGATGACAATCTAAAATATGTTTACGAATTATTCCCGCGTCTGAAAGAACGCGAATGGCAAAATGGCGGCACACTATCTGGCGGCGAGCAACAAATGCTAGCCATGGGCCGCGCGCTCATGAGCAATCCCGAATTTTTATTGCTCGATGAACCCTCGTTAGGCCTCGCTCCCTTAGTGATTAAAGACATTTTCCGCGCCATCAAACAAATCAACGAAGAACACGGCACCACGGTTTTGTTGGTCGAACAAAATGCCAATCACGCGCTCAAACTAGCGCATCGCGCCTATGTTTTAGTCACAGGTAACATTGTTTTAAGCGGCACGGGTCAGGAATTACTCACCAACCCCGAAGTGCAAGCGGCCTATTTGGAAGGTGGTCACTAATATGGATAGAATTTTCAGCATGGATAAAACCGCCATCATGGGCGAAGAACCCGTCACCTTCATCGTCATCACCCTTTTAATGATGTTATGTGCTTATTTAAGCGGGCAGACTATGGCCAAAAACTGGCGCAAAATGGGCAAGGTCATCTTCTTCGCCATCATCGTTGTCGTCGGCCATCGTTTCTTGCTCACCACACTCAGAAACGCCGAATTTTTTAATATTTATGGCGTGGCCATGTCGACCATTGTCATGTTCACTGTGGCAATTCTGACATATCTTCGTGATAAAGCTGACAAAATGGTCAATCAATATCCATGGGAGCTAGAGAAGAAAGGCCTGTTTGGTTGGGTAAAAATCAAGTAATAAATGGTAAAACGCTTTTTTGCCAAGTTTAATTCTGAATATTGGTAAAATTAACTACAATCTATATCACTTCAGATAAAGATTGAAAATGAGTTCAAAACGCTTATTCTTGGCGCATCTTGCGTCTTTAGAATAAGACATTTGATGGGGAGACTGTCAAACCACAAACAAAACAGTGGTTTGATCTAAACAATAAGGGAAAAATAATGAAAAATACTATGAAAACTCTAGCCGCTGTT
Organism: Alphaproteobacteria bacterium; assembly: GCA_002400495.2. Classification (GTDB taxonomy): domain Bacteria; phylum Pseudomonadota; class Alphaproteobacteria; order Rhizobiales; family OSC116; genus OCS116. The sequence continues at coordinate 10,035 of NVQL02000017.1, forward strand.
TCAGCTTTCGCGCTGATGACAACTGGCGCTGTAGCCGACATTAAAATCGGTTCAGCTGGTCCTTTCTCGGGTCAATATGCATCATTCGGTGAGCAGCTTTCAAAAGGTGCAGAAGCCGCTGTTGCAGACATCAACGCCGCTGGCGGTGTGTTGGGTGAACAACTCGTACTTAGCTTCGGCGATGACCGTTGTGATCCAAAAGAAGCTGTTAGTGTTGCTAACAAATTCGTTAACGATGGTATTGTATTTGTAGCAGGCCATTTCTGCTCAAGTTCATCAATTCCAGCATCAAAAATCTATGATGAAGAAGAAATCATCATGATCACACCGGCTTCAACAAACCCGAAACTAACTGATGATCGCTCTGATTTTGTGTTCCGTGTTTGTGGTCGTGACGATCAACAAGGTGATGTAGCTGGCCAATATTTGGTTGACAATTATGACGGCAAAAAAATCGCCATCGCACATGATAAACAAGGCTATTCTAAAGGCCTTGCCGATCTAACCAAAGCAGCTTTCGAAAAAGCTGGTGGTACAGTGTCTCTTTATGAAACTGTAAACCCAGGCGAAAGCGATTACACAGCGTTCGTAACTAAGCTTAAAGCTGAAGGCATTGATGTGCTTTATTATGGTGGTTACCATACAGAACTAGGCCTAATTATGCGCCAAATGGCTGACCAAGGTGTCGACATTGATGTTGTATCAGGCGATGCACTTAACACGGCTGAATTCTGGTCAATCACTGGTGATGCAGGCGAAGGCTTACGCTTTACATTTGCTCCAGATCCACGTGCAAACCCAGCTTCACAAGACCTAGTGGCTAAATTCAACGCTGCTGGTTATGATCCTGAAGGCTATACACTTTATTCATATGCTGCCATCCAAATCTGGGCTGCGGCTGTTGAAAAAGCTGGCTCTACAGATGCCGATAAAGTTTCTGTAGCCCTTCATGATGGTACAGATTATGCATCTGTTATCGGTAACCTTTCATTCGATGAAAAAGGCGATCGTACATCAGCTGACTATACATGGTACACATGGACCAAAGGTGATTATGTACAAGACTAATTAAAACAGTACGTTAATAAAAGGGATGGCTTTCGCTATCCCTTTTTTTATTTAATTTTTATGCTATACTAAAGTCTACAATGAATCAGACCACCCAAATAAAAATAAGTGAAAATGAAAAATTTAGAACTGATACAATTTGCTTTCAACCATTTAAACTCAAAAGAAATGCACGCCATTTCTGAGAGTTTTTCGCCCAATTTCAGTTTTTCCACACCTCGTTTTAAGTCACTTAATTTCGAACAATATTGCGAATATATTGATTTTGTTTCGTCAATTTTAGAAGCCAATGTCAAACAGGTTTCATTTAGTGATCGTGGTGTTTTCACCATTAAAGTGAGCTTCAACATAGTCGACAACTCATCAAAATATCAAAAAAACCTCGAAGCCATTGGCAAAGTCATCATTCAAGATAATCTCATTCAAAGCCTCAACATTACTTATAAAGCCAATCAATTAGATTTAAAAATCATCATGAAAATAGCAGCTTCTATTGTCAACCACTTCAAAAACCTTGGCCTAAACAACTAATCAAGCGGTAAAATACATACGTAACAGTTTTACAATTAATAAAATTGGCAACGCCGCATGCATTAATAAATCAAATATATCAATCGCTTCTATTAATGTGCCATGAAACAACATGCGTAATTTTTCAAATAAATGCGGCTCAGGAAAAAACGGCGCCAGCCCCAAAAGCAAAGCCCCAATTGCCAATTGCATTACAGGTATTTTATCAATCAAATTCATATTAGCGATTACTTATATAAATAATAACTAATATTTCATTTCATCAAACATTTCAAACATATTATTTTAAGGTAAATAGTTCTACAACAAAAAAATTTGTCGTTACCCCAGGGCAATTTAAACACTTTGTTAACCAAGTTAACCAATATTGGTTGTAGTCTAATTTGCAAATTTGGAAGGAGGGGATACCAAATCGCATTGTCTTTAAAACCTGAAAGCTGCGTATTATGGGAAAACAAGTTACCTTAACTGGGGTTGAGCAATTTTTTGACGACGATGATATCATTGTCAGCAAAACCAATTTAAAAGGCCACCTCACCTACACCAACAAAATATTTTTAGACATATCTGGCTATCACGAAAATGAAGTGATCGGCAAACCACATAATGTCATTCGCCACCCCGATATGCCGCGCAGTGTTTTCAAAACTCTATGGGATACCGTTCAAAAAGGTGACGAAGTTTTTGCCTATGTTGTCAATCGTTGTAAAAATGGCGATCATTACTGGGTCTACGCTCATGTCACCCCAAGCCGAAATAATGATGGCCAAATTGTCGGTTATCATTCAAACCGCCGCGTGCCCGATCGCAAAATCCTCACCGACAACATCATCCCGCTTTATCAGCAATTAAAAACCGAGGAAGATCAACATACAAGCGCCAAAGATGGCCTTAAAGCGGGCACGCAAATGCTGCAAAACATACTCACCGAAGCCAATGTCGCCTATGATGAATTTATCGCAACCATCGGCCAAGGCCTTCGCCGCGGTTACCGTTAGCATCCAAATCCAATTTTCTCCATTCGATTCCCCATCAGGACACACTACACATGCTAAATCAAAAAAAATCAGCCATTTCCCGCGCCACCCAAGTTTGCATCGCCGTTGCCAATGGTGATTTCGAGGCCAGAATTCTAGACATTACCGAAAAAGGCCAACTCGGCGAGCTAATGCATTCCATCAATCTATTGGTCGATAGAACCGATGCTTATCTACGCGAATCTAAAGCCTGTATGGAATATGTGGCCCGCAATCAACATTTTCGCCTGATTGCCGAAAAAGGCATGGTGGGTGCGTTTCAAAGCGCCGCGCAAAGCATCAATACCGCCACTTATAAAGCCCAACAACGCCACGATAGCTTCTGCGAAATGTCAGACTCCCTAGACACCAAACTCGAAGACATCGTCACCAACGTGTCTTCAACAATTAGCGCCCTACAAACTTCATCTAAAGAGGTTTCCACCGCATCTAAAAGTGCCCAAGAGCAAGCCTTACGCGTTGCATCAGGCGCCGAAGAGGCTTCATCTAATATGCAAAATGTCGCGGCAGCAGCTGAAGAACTCACCTCTTCAATCGGCGAGATTAACCGCCAAGTGGTCACATCAGCCGGTGTCGCAAAACAATCTGTCGAAAAATCACAAGAAATCTCAAAAGACATTAAAGAGCTTGCCGAAGCTTCCAAACAAATTGGCGATGTTGTCTCACTCATTTCAGACATCACTGCCCAAACCAACCTGTTGGCTCTTAACGCCACCATCGAAGCCGCTCGCGCGGGCGAAGCTGGCCGCGGCTTTGCGGTTGTAGCCCAAGAGGTCAAAACCCTAGCCGCCCAAACCGCCAATGCCACCGTGCAAATCACCGAACAAATCACTACGCTACAAGATTCCACAGGCCGCGCCGTAATAGCCAACGAAGAAATCAGCAAAACCGTTGCAAAAATCAGCGAGGTATCCATTTCCATTGCTGCCGCAGTTGAAGAACAAAGCACCGCCACACAAGAAATCGCCAATAATGTCGAAGAAGCTGCATTAGGCACGGTCGAAATAAGTCAAGGCATCACATCTGTCAACGAGGCCACCCAAGTCACCGAATCAACCGCCTCCGAAGTGCTGCAAGTGTCCGAAATGCTGGTCGAGCAAGAAAACAACTTGGTGCATTTAAGACAAGAAGTGAGTGATTTTATTGTCGAAGTAAAACGCGTTGGTTAAAGGCATATTGGCAAGCAGAAACTAGCTCAGCTCGCGCGCTTCTTCAATCAACATAATCGGAATGCCATCACGTATCGGATATGCGAGCTTAGCTTTCTCACTAATCAATTCTTGCGCCGTGGCATCATAAGTCAGAACCTCTTTGGTCAAAGGACAAACCAATATCTCAAGCAATTTAGGATTAATCGAAGGCAATTTAGTTTTTGATTCTGGCATAATACAATCTTAATTTATTGAATAAGGTCGAAATTTCTAGGCTGATCATTAAGTGTCATTTTTGCCAAAACAATCAGCAATTCAGCACGGTCAGCCGCAGTCTGCGCTTCAAGCAATGCTTGCTTTTCAGCAATCTGAAACGGGCTGGTCATGCTAATCGCGTTGACCAGCATTTCATTCGGCGTATTGGCAAGGTCATTCCAGTCAATGTCCAAATCCATTTGGTGCAACATATCTTTAATCGAGTCGATCAGCAATTGGCGGTCAATAAGTTTTTGCCGCTCATCACTTGGCTTGGCAAAATCATCAGAATAATCACTATAATCAATTTTCGCCCGCCGAAAACCATCATCTTTTATACTATCAGGCGCCGCGTCATCAACAATTTCTTCAATCAATTTAAACCGGCACAATCCCAGCAAAGTAATGTGATATTGGCCTTTCGATGCCTCTTGAAACGAAGTGATGCGTCCCACACAACCAATTTTATGCAATTTTTCATCACTGGTTTCTTCAATCGGTTGAATCATCGCAATCAAACGATCCCCCGCCAACGCAGCATCCACCATAGCAATGTATTTTTTTTCAAAAATATTCAGCGGCAACTGGGTCTGCGGCAACAACATCACCTCAGGCAAAGGGAATAATTTAACCTTTGTCGGTAGTTGGCTAATATTTTTCTGTTTTTTAAACATTCTCATCCCACTACATTAGGCTGATTCATCCATTTTGGGAAGTTATAAACAAATATCATAATAGTGTGAATAAATTGCGGAAAAACTGCATTATGGCTATTGCTTTATTCTGCAATTGAACTATAAACCACATCACGAATGAAGCGCGGGCGTAGCTCAGGGGTAGAGCATAACCTTGCCAAGGTTAGGGTCGTGAGTTCGAATCTCATCGCCCGCTCCATTCGCATAAACAAACCACCTTCTGGGTGGTTTTTTTATGCCTTTTTTTTGCCTGGCACTGCGTGCGTTCGCTCCGCTCTCTAGCTTAAGCCACTCAGCCGCTGGTCGGATGTGAGTTCACCACCCAAAGCCAGCTCATTAAGCTAAGTTAGCTCGAGTTTGGCGAAACACCGCATTTCGGTGCTATACGGCAAACTCAGAATTTATAGCCTTATGCTTATCGTGGGGAAAAAGGTCCGAAGCCTTTGGCTGAGGCAAGCGCGACCGCGCGTCGCCGTTAGGCGTAGCAAGAGAGCGGAGCGAACGCACGCTAGTGCTTATAGCCTACCGATAGGTAGGCGAAAAAAGAGAGGCAAAGCCGAACGAAAAAATGCAAACTTCCAGAGCCTCAGCAGCACAGCTAACTTTCTAATCCTCAACCAAAAACAGCCCAGTAAGCGTACCAAAAGCAATATTCCAACCGCCGCCAAACCCGCTGCGATCTTGCACGCTCTGAATCGAAGAATGACACAGCACAACATCTGTCCCTCTACCATTGGCCAAAAACACCACTTCAACCCGTGATGCAGGCGACAACTCCTTTACACCATCAACAAATGTAACAGACGGCGACCACGAAAAAACCAATTTGCGATCAGTTTCAATCTCAAGATATTCCCCTTCAAACCCAACCGCCTTTTCTGCATCACTAGATTTTAAAAACCGCCAAGCCCCACCAATACGCAAATCAACCTCAGCGGAATGCAATGAATTTGCTTTACGCCCAAACCATTTTTTTATAATTTCAGGCGTGGTCCAAGCTTCATACATTTGCGCAGGTGTCACCGCAAAATATCCTTCAACCCGAATCACATCATCATCATCTGGTTGCGTTTTCACAAATTCCAACATCAATCCGTCTCCTCATTTTGGTTTTGAATCCCAGCAAAATAATCACCCAGATTTTCAAAGCTACCCATCCACATGTCTCTATATTCATCCAACCATTGCACAGCTTCTTTCATCGCAACAGGGTTAAGGCTGCAATGGCGGGTGCGTCCCCGCTTTTCCATAGTTGCCAAACCCGCATCAGTCAAAACACGAACATGCTTTGAAACCGCCGATTGCGTCATATCAAATGGCTCTGCCAATTCTGATAAGCTCATCTCCCCTCCCCTAAGCTGCGCAAGGATAGAGCGACGAGTGCTGTCACTTAAAGCCGAAAATGTAACGTCAAGATTATTCATATATTCTCCAATAGTCTACTAGTTGGTTGACTAAACCATTTTATCTCTATAGTATACCGTTTGGTAGAGTAATCAACCTTACTCTTCAACCAATTAGATTTATCAAGGAAAACAATCATGACTAACTATATACTGGCATTCCACGGTGGCAACCAACCAAGCACACCCGAAGAAGGCAAAGCCATTATGGCCAAATGGGAAGTTTGGATGACCAAACTAGGCGACGCAATCGTCAGCCCAGGCTCACCACTCGGCCAATCCAGCACAGTGCTAGCATCAGGAAATGTCGAAGCCAATGGCGGCTCTAACCCCCTGTCTGGCTTCACCATCATTCAAGCCACCAACCTACAAGCCGCACTAAAATTAACCAATGACTGCCCCATTCTAGAAAGCCAAGGCACAATCGAAGTCGCCGAAATGGTCTCAATGTAACCAAACTTACCTTTACGAAAGTAAATCACATGACATTCACAGTCACCCCTATATTCATTGCCCTATTCGCGCTTATGAATTTAGTGCTCATATTCCCCATCGGCCCCTACCGAGCCAAAATCAGCATCCCCTTTTGGGGCGGCGAAGACAAATTGGACCGCATGGTACGCGGCCACGGCAATTTCATCGAGGTCGTCCCCCTAACCCTCATCACCATGGCCACCGCCGAGCTACTCGGCGCAAATTCAACACTCATCCTAGCCTGCGGCGTCGCCCTAACATTATCCAGACTGCTACACTACATCACCCTACAATCAAACCCAACAGGCAACGGCCGCCTCATCGGTACCCTAATATCCATGATCACCACACTAGCGTTAGCAGGCGCAATCCTGTTCCAACTCTACCTCGCATAAAAACACCACCTTCCAGAGTATTAGCAGAAGCGCGACCCTATATAGGTTGCAAAAAACAGTTGGCTGGTCGTTGATGCTCTGGAAGCCTCATTTTTTCGTTCGGCTGCGCCTCGCTTTTATCGTTCGCGTTGCTCTCTATTAGCACTAGCGTGCGTTCGCTCCACTCTCTTGCCACGCCTAACGGCGACGCGCAGTCGCGCTTGCCTTACCCTACGGGTTCGGACCCTTTTTCCATGAAAAGCACAATGAGTAAACTATTTAGCACCTATACTCGGAGCTTCACCAACCTCTAGCTCACTAAGCGTAATGTAGTTGATTGGGGTGCCGAACTCGCCTCCGACCAGCGGCTGAGTGGCTTAGCTAGAGAGCGGAGCGAACGCACGCAGTGCTAAAATATAAACCTTTTTGTTAAAACGGCCAACGGCCCTTTAACAAAAATGGTAACTCACCAGATTTTGCCGCCGCTTCATCATTAAAAAACTTCTTCACAGGCCTCAACCCGTCAACAATCTTCAAACCCAAATCCCGAATAAACCGCACAGGCGCCACGTCATTACTAAACAACCGATTAATCACCTCAGCAAATGCCGCATGGCTCAACACATCAAACCGCCGCCATTGCTGATATTTATTCAACACCGTATAACTCGCAAAATCCAAGCCCAAATTACGCGCTTCCACCATCACTTCAGCCAAAACCGCAATATCGCGCAAGCCCATATTCAGCCCCTGCCCCGCAATCGGGTGAATGCCATGCGCCGCATCGCCAATCAACACAACGCGGTCAGCTATATATTCATGCGCAATCTGCAAACCCAGCGGATAACTAAACCGCTCACCACATAAACCAACCTCACCCAAATGCAAACCAAACCGTTTGACCATTTCAGCATTAAATTCATCTTCACCCGCGCTCATCAAACCAGCCGCCACATCAGGCTCCTCAGCCCAAACCAAGCTCGATCTATGCACCCCATCAACACCATCAGATCCCAAAACATCAGGTAACGGCAAACTAGCAAACGGCCCAGATGGATAAAAATGCTCATAAGCCGCACCTTCATGGCTCTTTTCATGCGCCACAGGGCACACAATGGCAGTTTGCCCATATCCCCATCCAAATGTCTTTATACCCAGCTGCTGCCGCACCAAAGAGCCTCTACCGTCCGCAGCAATCATCATACTGCCCTGCAAAACCTCGCCATCATCCAACCGCACCGACACGCCATGCGCATCACGCTCAAAATCCTGCAATTTCACGCCAACTTTAAATTCTATATTAGATTCATTCTGCGCAGCATCCCACATTGCGCCAAGCAAATGCCCACTTTCAACCACTTGCGCCACCGCCACTTTGTCATCAGAATTTTCTTCATTAAATTCAAGCAGCGCATCTTGCAAAATATCCCCGACATGTCCGTCTAAAATATGCACACTCTGCATCGGGTGATATTTACCCTCAAGCCGTGGCCAAATGCCCAGCAAGTCAAGCATACGGCGCGGCGCTTCAGATATCGCCAATGCACGTCCATCGCCTTTGTCTGAAACTTTTGCGGTTATTTTCACCGGTGAGATTACCGCCAATGTAAAACCCAATTTCGCCAAAGCCACCGCCATGGTTAACCCTGCATGGCCACCACCAACAATAATCGCATCATATTTTTTTGCTTTGCTCATCTCAAGGCCTTCATTTGGTTTTGTCCCAACCTCTAAATCAACCTTATCAATGACGCTTTTTTTGCTTGTTGTCAAAAGCAATTGGCTTAATATGAATCAAAAATCAAATATAGGTGACATGTGAACGCGGCTTTAGACACTCTAATCAATACCACTTTAAATCTCGAAAAAATCGAGCAACTCATATTCCGCGGCGTCAGCCCCAAAAATGGCTGGCAGCGAGTTTTTGGCGGCCAAGTTATTGGCCAAGCTTTAGTCGCCGCCCGCCACACAGTCAAAGCTATGGATTTTGATAATGACCGCCTCACCCACTCCCTACACGGCTATTTCCTACGTGGCGGCGATCCAACTGTGCCCATTGTTTATGAAGTTGACCCCGTGCGTGATGGCAAAAGCTTTTCAACCCGTCGCGTGGTCGCCATTCAACATGGCCACGCTATTTTCTCGATGATCGCCTCATTCCAAAAATCAGAAAACGGCCTAGAACATCAAATCGATATGCCCGATGTCCCCTTGCCCAAGGATTTACCCAGCGAGTCAGAGCTTAAAAGCCAACATATGGATAAATTACCCAAGGCCATGCAACAATATTGGAGCCGCGAGCGGCCAATCGAAATGCGCCCCGTCGAATCTCGCTATACGCTCGATAACGCCTCCAAACAACCCAGTCAAAATGTCTGGTTCCGCGCCTCATCAAAATTGCCAGACGATGTAGACATCCATCATGCAGTGCTGGCCTTCGCTTCCGATTTTTCATTATTGGACACTTCGCTCATCCCCCATGGCACATCTATTTTCGATCCCAAGATGCAAGTCGCCAGCCTCGATCACGCCATCTGGTTCCACCGCCCCTTCAAAGCCGATGAATGGCTACTTTATAGCCAAGACAGCCCAAGCAGCAGCGGCGCGCGCGGCTTTAACCGCGGCTCAATATTCAACCTACAAGGCCAACTCATCGCCTCCACCGCCCAAGAAGGCCTCATTCGCGACCACAGCTGATAGAGTCTAAATTAAACTTAGGCGAGCCTAATTGCCAACTGCAGATAGGCTGGTTGCCAAACGTTGCGCAATGTTATATTGAATTTTTTTACCAATTTCAGGGAATTCTTCGATCAAACGTATAAAATCTTCACGGCCAAAATGATAAGTGGTGATCATCTCCAAACCCGAAATGTCATAATCAAATTGCTTCGGCATAAATAATGCCAATTCATTCATCAACATGCCGCGCCGCGCCACAACATCAGGCCTATGACTATCTTTATAATGCAAGATTGCCCGCCCAGCGCTCAGCAAAATTGTGCCTTCGCTCTGGCTATAAGCCTCATATATAGGTTGATTAGATTTGTGTTCGTGACGTTTGCCAATGAAAGCCAAAATACGCAATTCATCATAATCTAGATTAGAGAAAACCGGCAAAGCCGATAACAACTTATTTACAATACTAATACTCATTTACTCAACTTACCTGGTATGCCTACATCATTCATTTGCTTATTTTATAACCCTTGCTATCGGTTATAATAATTTTAATGCCGCTCTCTTTAGGTTCGATTTTTTGACGCAAGCGGTAAATATGGGTTTCTAACGTATGTGTAGTGATGCCCGAATTATAACCCCAAACCTCGCATAATAGTTCATCACGGCCAATTGATGTACCATCAGCCTTATAAAGATATTTTAAAATCGCGGTTTCTTTTTCAGTCAATCTTATCTCATCACCATTGCCATCAGTCAAACGTTTAATTGAAGGCTTAAATACATATGGCCCTAAATTAAACACCGCATCTTCGCTTTGCTCAAATTGCCTAAATTGCGCCCGCATACGCGCCAATAACTCACCCACTCTAAATGGTTTCAATACATAGTCATTCGCGCCACTATCCAAACCCAAAATAATATCCGCTTCACTATCTTGCGCCGTCAGCATAATAATCGGGCCTTTATAACCATTACGCCTAATTAATTTCACTGCCTCTCGACCATCCATGTCAGGCAGGCCAACATCCATTAAAATCAGATCAACATGCTCAGCATCAGTCATTTTCACCGCTTCAAATGCCCGCGCACAGGATTTAAGTTCAAACTCATTATATAAGCTCAATTGCTCGACCAATTCTTCGCGTAAAAAGTCATCATCTTCTACAATTAGAATTTTCTTATCATCGCTCATAATATGCCTTTTTTATTGTTTGAACTTATCTAAACACTAAACCATCATTCCGCCAATAACTATCTCTCACATTAATGTGACTGCCTATTGAGCAATTTGTCCTAATTTCGTCAATATTCACAATAAGCTCATTCACAATAGCTTCAAAGTAAAAGCAAAATTTGCACTCATTAATCTCGAGAGCCAAAAATGGCGCTGCCAACTCGAATATGAGTAGCCCCTAAGCGAATAGCCGTCTTAAAATCCGCACTCATCCCCATGCTCAAACCCTTTAACCCCAAAGCCTTGGCATGTTTGTGCAACAAAGCAAAATATGGCCCACTATCATGCGCAGCAGGCGGAATGCACATCAACCCAATAATATTTAATTTTTTCTCATCCACGCAATAGCGGTAAAAATCAGCCAATTCAGCCAATGCGATGCCAGCCTTTTGTGGTTCATCACCTATATTCACCTGAATGAATAATTCTAACAGCTTATCCTGTTTCAATTGCTCGGCCGCAATATAGTCGGCAATCTTCTTACGATCCACCGTATGAATCACATCAAATAAAGCCACTGCCTCAGCCGTTTTATTGCTTTGCAGCGGGCCAATTAAATGCAATTTCACATCATTATAAACAGCCTGTAGCTCAGGCCATTTCGCCGCAGCTTCTTGCACCCTATTTTCACCAAATATCCGCGCACCCAGCTCTAAAACAGGCTCAATATCATCAGCCGCAAAAGTTTTGCTAACCACCACCAAATTCACGTCAGCGCCATTTCGGCCTTCTTTTTTAACTGTAAACTCTATTTCACTAACTATATCTTGATACATAGCTAAGCCTCACTTTTTGCCAACTTATGCCACCCACATATAAACAGCAAGTTCATAATTTGTCGCCAACACCTAAATACTGAATTTCATCACATTCACCTTAGCTATATATAACCAAATCAAAAGCTAAGCAAAAAAAAAGGCGGATCCAAAAGGATCCGCCTTAATATAGTCGTTAATTTCTAAAGATTAGAAAGAAACTTTAAGACCAGCAGCAGCACCGAAGATTTCGGTTGTGCCGTTATAACCAATGCCTGCACCGATTGTAACATTGCTGTTTAGAGCATAGTCAACACCAGCAGAAGTAGTGAATGTAGTGTCTGTACCAGCAGCAGAGTTACCGCTTGTTAGAACAGTTGCACCAGCAGTCATTTCTGTAGTGAATTCATATGTTGCGCCAGCAGCAGCAGTCCATGCATCAGGTGTAGCACCAGTTGCATTTAGGCTTAATTCGCCGTTTACAATAACGTTTAGGCCAGCATTGTTATACTGAACATAACCTTGAACTGAACCAGTATCAGCAGATGTTGCAAGATCACTATAGTTTGCACCAAGTGTAAATGCACCAGTTGAGTACTTAGCACCAACATTATATGCATTCAATGTATCGTCAGCAAGATCAGCAGTGAAATCACCAGCAATAGTAAAGCCAGCAACTTCAGTAGAAGCGCCAACAGTTACAGCACCAAGGTCAAGACCAGCAGCACGTGTAGCAATATAACGAGCGCCAACTTTAACAGATGCATCACCAGCAGCAAATGAGCCAGCAATAGCTGCATCAATGTTACCAAGACCGTCAACACCAGCACCTAATTGGAAACCACCAAATTCAGGAGATGTGTATGTTACTGAAAAATCAGCAGCAGTTGAAGCACTAGCTGAAGGTGCGAAATCAGTGTACAAAGAAAGATCAGCAGAAGCAAAAGTCAAGCCTTTGTCGCCGTCTTCAAGATCATCACCAATGTCGATGTATGAAACACCAGGTGCTTCAATATCATGCTCGTCTTCGCCACCAATAACGCCAGCTTTAAATTCGCCAACAGCAGATTTGTAACCAACAAGAACTTCAGTGTCGTCGCCATTGTCAAAAACAATTTTAACATAAACGTCAGAACCATTGTCTGTAGTTTTAGCAGCTTTAATAGTACCTTCAAAATCACCACCAATACCAGTTTCAGTATCAGGTGCAACAACAGCAGTGCCGTTATAGTAACCAAAGATAGTTGCAGAACCAGTTGCAGTCACTGTAAAACCAGCAACCATTGGCGCCATTGGAGCAGCAGGAATATCACCAGCTACTGCAGCGCCAGACATTGCTACAAGAGCAGATGTCGCAAGAAGAATTTTTTTCATAATTTTATCTCTCAGCTAAATAAGCAGAATGCTTATCTTTAAATCATCGTTTTTCAAAACGGCTCGTCACAAGCCTCAAGTCCGAAAATTTCATTTTCATATCTGATAAGAATATACAAATGAAATTCCATCTAGATACGAACCAAAACCCGTTTTTCACGCGTTTTCAAAAATCGATACCTATTTGTCGCTAATTTTATTCAACATTGCAACCAATCTCGACACAATTTTTTAGCTTTCTGCTCATCTGTGACAAAATTACACCAGTTTCCGACCATATATGATTAACATATTATTAAATAAAGGTTTTATTTACCATTTAATGACCGTTTTCCCATAGTTTCCAGAACAGATTTGCAAAATGATTAACAAAAATTCATCCGTTTAATTAACCAACCATCGCCAATCAAAACCAACCAACTAACCTACATTTCGCGATTAATTTATGCAAAACACATAAACCAAGTTGCACCAATAGCCTTAAATGTCTATGAAGAAATCAACTAAAAATTACTGCATTAAAAGCAGTATATATATATATATAAGGTGACGAAACATGAGCGATATTAGATATAACGCGCCCGAAAAAGAGAAGCATTGGCAAAAAATCTGGGCCGAAAAAAAGCTATTTAACGCCACCAATGACTATAGCAAACCCAAATATTATGTCCTCGAAATGTTTCCATATCCTTCTGGAAATCTGCATATGGGCCATGTGCGCAATTACACAATGGGTGATGTCATCGCCCGTTATAAACGCGCCAAAGGCTTTAATGTCTTGCATCCAATGGGTTGGGATGCATTTGGTATGCCAGCCGAAAACGCCGCCCAGCAACATAATGTCCACCCCGGTGAATGGACATATCAAAACATTGCCAACATGCGCACCCAATTACAATCCATGGGTTTTTCACTCGATTGGGATCGCGAATTCGCCACCTGTGATGTTGAATATTATGGCAAACAACAAGAATTATTCCTAGAATTTCTAGCCGCAGGCTTAGTCGACCGCAAAAAATCTCGCGTCAATTGGGACCCTGTCGACAACACAGTCCTCGCCAACGAGCAAGTCATCGATGGCAAAGGCTGGCGCTCAGGTGCCGAGGTCGAACAACGCGATTTAACCCAATGGTTCTTCAAAATTACCGATTATGCCGATGAATTAATCACCGCACTCGATGATTTACCGGGCTGGCCAGACAAGGTCAAGCTCATGCAATCCAACTGGATCGGCCGCTCCGAAGGCATGGAAGTTAATTTCGAGTTAAACGACACACCAACCGAATTCCCCAGCCTCAAAGTCTACACCACCCGCCCCGATACTTTGTTTGGCGCAAGCTTTATGGCCATCAGCGCAGGCCACCCACTCGCGGCCGCACTCGCCAAAGACAACCCAAAAGTGCAAAAATTTATCAATGAATGCAACGCCATCGGCACCACCGAAGAGGCTATCGAAACCGCCGAGAAAAAGGGTTATGACACAGGCATCACCGCCACCAACCCACTCAACCCCCGCCAAAAATTACCCGTCTACATCGCCAATTTCGTCCTCATGGGCTATGGCACTGGCGCCGTTTTCGGCTGCCCCGCACATGACCAACGCGATATGGATTTCGCCCGCAAATACAACCTCCCCGTCACCGTGGTAATGGCCAATGATAACCTCGATATCAATACCTTCAACGCCCAAAGCCTAGACGCCGATACAGAAGATGGCTTGCTCATCAACTCAGGCTTTATGGATGGCATGAACAAACAACAAGCCCTTGAAGCCGTTGCCAAAAAACTAGAAAATCAACAACTAAACGGCCACCCACAAGGCACCCGCAAAACCAACTATCGCCTCCGCGATTGGGGCATTTCACGCCAACGCTATTGGGGTTGCCCCATCCCAGTAGTCCATTGCGATCAATGCGGCACAGTGCCCGTAAACAAAGCCGATCTACCAGTTGAATTACCTCATGACGTCACATTCGACAAGCCGGGAAACCCACTAGATCACCACCCAACATGGAAACATGTCGCCTGCCCAAAATGCGGCAAAGACTCGACACGTGAAACAGATACGTTCGATACTTTCATCGACTCAAGCTGGTATTATGCCCGCTTCGCCGATAGCAAATCAGAAAAAGCCGTCAACCGCGAAGCGGCCGATTATTGGCTCGGCGTCGATCAATATATTGGCGGCATCGAGCATGCCATCCTGCATTTGCTCTATTCACGCTTTTTCAACCGCGCCATGAAAAAATGCGGCTATACCAGCATTGATGAACCATTCACCAATCTATTCACCCAAGGCATGATCACCCACGAAACTTATAAAGACCAAGATGGCGCATGGCTCAACCCAGAATTTGTCCTCTTCGATTCAGACGGCGAAACCCGCCAAGCCAAACATTTTGAAACCAATCAGCCCGTCACCATCGGCTCAGTCGAAAAAATGTCCAAGTCAAAAAAGAATGTTGTCGACCCAACCGACTTCGTCACCAATTTCGGCGCAGATACCGCAAGATGGTTTACAATTTCCGACAGCCCACCCGAACGCGATTTCCTCTGGACAGATGCCGGTGTCGACGGCTCATATAAATTCACCCAACGCATTTGGCGCTTGGTTTGCGAAAATTCCAATGGCGATGTCTTAGACTTAGAAAATGCACCAAAAAATTTGGACGCTCAGGCCACCTCACTACGGGTAATCACCCACAAGTCGATTAAAAACGTCTCTCAGGCGATCGAAAATCTACATTTCAACGTCGCAATCGCCCAAATTTACATGCTAACCAACGCTATATCTAGCTTTGCGAGCAAGGCAGATAAAAAAGACGCCGTCGCACAATTTGTATTATTCGAGGCCTTAACCCGCCTCGTTCAACTTTTTGGCCCCATCATGCCACATTTGGCCGAAGAATGCTGGCAACAACTCGGCTACAAAAATTTAGCCGCACAAGAGCTATGGCCAGATTTCGAACACGCTTTAACCGTCGATGACACGGTCAGCATCGCCGTACAAATCAACGGCAAAAAACGCGACATCCTCACCATTGCCAAAGACGCAACAAAAGACGAAATCGAAAAAGCCGCCTTTGCCCTAGAAGGCGTCATCAGAAACATCGAAGGCAAAACCATCGTCAAAAAAATCATCGTCCCGGGTCGTATTGTCAACATCGTGGTAAAATAATGGAAATAAAAGCTGTACAAATAAACAATTTTTTGCAGTCCCCACCCGCTGGCCTGCGCGTCATTTTAGTCTATGGCCCAGATCGCGGCATGGTCGCCGAACGCACCCGCGCCTTGGTCAAACATTATGCAGGCTCTCTAGATGACGCCTTCAACATTTCCCGCATGAACGGCTCAGACATCACGTCCGACAACAGCCCCCTATTCGATGAATATTTCTCCATCCCCATGTTCGGCGGCAACAAAACCCTGTGGTTGTTCGACGATGGCACCCAAATCCACAAACAAATCAACGCACTATTAGCCGAGCCAAAAGACGGCAACACCCTCATCATAGAAGGCCGCGACCTCAAAAAAAGCTCAGCCCTTGTCAAAGCCTGCATAAAAAGCAAAATCGCCGCCTCCCTCCCCTGCTATCAAGACAACCTGCGCGATGTCGGCCAATTAATCCGCGACATGCTAGCCGAACACAATTTAAAAATCTCAGCCAACAACCTACAATATCTACAATCACTGCTCGGCAACGACCGCGCCCTAACCCGCAGCGAAATCAATAAGTTAATCACCTATTGCCTCAAACAACAAGAAATAACAGAAGCCGACATCACAGAATGCCTAACCGGCGATGCCGCCAAATTCTCATTCGATAAATTGCTAGACGCCATCTGCAACGGCCAAGCCAAAGCGGCAGATCACGAGCTAACCCATTTCCTCTCATCAGGCGATCACCCAGTCATGCTATTCGCCATAATCCGCAATCATTTCAACATGCTACACGCAGCATCTTTCGGCCTAACCCAAGGCAAATCCCCAGACAACATCATCCAATCCATGCGCCCCCCCGTCTTTTTCAACCGCAAGTCAGCCATCTCCTCCCAAATCCGCAAATGGTCACTCCAAAAAACCGACCTAGCCCAAACCCTAATCGCCGAAGCCGATATAAACAGCCGCATGACCGCCCCCCTATCAAAAGACATCCTAAACCGCCTAGTTACAAGGCTCAGTCTAATGGCCAACCGCTAGTTAGACCTCCGAGCCAACTATCCAAACAGCAAATTCAGAATTTTCATCTACCCCTCGTTTCCAAGCAAAGGTCATTTCAGTGAGCGCGACAGCGACCGTTCGAAGCCGCTGCAGACGAACGCGCGGCAGGCAAGCGTAGTACGCGTAGCGTATGGAGCGCACGCAAGTGTCAACAGAGAGGCTTAAGCCGAACGTAAAAATGAAGTACCCGAGTATCAACGGTACAGCTAACTTTCTTATGTCTTACACAGTTCCACCGAGACCGTACCTTACAAACCCCTCACCCGTTATATTATTCCCAAAAAGGAATAAACCAATGCCACCCACAAAACCAAACCTAATCACCGAATTCACATTACTAGCCCTATTAGCCCTACTCTGGGGCTCATCCTACACTTTCATAAAAATCGCCGTAGCCGAAATCCCACCCTTCACCCTCATCGCAACCCGCGTCACCATAGCCGCAGCCTTACTCCTACTCATCATACATTGGCGCAACGAAAAACTCCCACGTGACCGAAAAACCTGGAAAATGCTATTCATCCAAGCCATTTTCAACTCCATCGGCGCATGGACAATCCTCGTATGGTGCCAACAATATATAGATAGCGGCCTAGCCAGCGGCCTAAATTCAACCTCACCAATATTCGTATTTTTCATCACCTTATTCGTCACACGCCACGAACAAATCAACAGCCTAAAGCTCCTAGGTTCCTGCATCGGCGTACTCGGCGTCATCCTCATCGTCGGCGTCGAATCCCTAAACGGCCTAGCCTCACAATTCCTAGGCCAAATGGCCGCGTTAATAGGCGCTTTTCTATACGCCTGCGGTGCAATTTACGGCAAAAAATTCATTCACTTAAGCGGCACAATCACCGCCACTGGCACCATGTTATGGGCAACAATTTGCCTCGTGCCACTAAGCTTAATCATCGACAAACCATGGACACTCAATCCAAGCCTAAACGCCATTTTCACAACCCTCGTCCTATCCACATTATGCACAGGCGGCGCTCTCATAATCTATTTCAGATTGATCAAAACATTAGGCTCCATGGGCGTCGCCAGCCAAGCATACCTGCGCGCAGGCATAGGCATTATACTGGGCGTCATATTCTTAGGCGAAAAAATCACCTTATTAATGGGCTGCGGATTATTCGCCGTCATCATCGGCGTCATATTCATCAATATGCCGAGCAAAAAGCCAGCTAAGTGAAGACAGTTAGCACTCCTGCCGATACTCGGGTACTTCATTTATACGTTCGGCTTAAGCCTCTCTGTTGACACTTGCGTGCGCTCCATACGCTTCGCGTATTGCGCTTGCCCACCGCGCGTTCGTCTGCAGCGGCTTCGAACGGCCGCTGTCGCGCTCACTGAAATGACCTTTGCGTGAAAACGAGGGCAGACCAAAACTCTGAACTTGCTGATAATTCTAACCGCCTGCCAATAATTTCGCCTCTTGCTCCGCCGTCAACCCACATTCAAGCGCCACATCTCTCCGTGTTCTGTCCCATTCAAGCACAGACTTCAACGTATCCTCAAGCGGCCGACATTTCAACCCAGCCGCCGAAGCACGACTTGTATCCACTTCCATAAAATACTTAAATTCAGGCACAGCAGGCGCCATTAATGGCAAATCAGTCCACGGCACAACACCCGCATCCAAAATAACCTCCTCAGCAATCCAATTAACCTCAGCATCAGATGCCGAAACCTCAATCAACCTATCCAAAATATAAGAAAATTCAATCGGTTGACTGGTCACATTCCAAATCCCAGAAAACTCATTTTCCACACACCGCAACGCAAAATCAGCCACATCACGCACATCAATAACCTGCACAGAACGACTCTTCGGCGCAGGCGCAATCACTAGCTTACGCTCATCATGCGCCTCATCAATACGCCGCACCCACCACGTCAGCCTGTCCGTATAATCTCCTGCCCCGACCAACAAACCAACCCGCAATGACGTAGCTCGATCACCCAGCCGTTCAGCTGCCGCAATTTCACAAGCCCGTTTCAACCGCCCATATGCAGCACCGTATGCAGGCGCTCTAGCGCGGTCTTTCCGCGCAATTTTACGAGCAGCAACAAAATCTTCCTCTGTTGCATTCGGTACATCAATATCTTCAGTTATATCAGGCCGCGAAAATGTATCATAAGCCGATATCGACGATATCAAAACATAACGCTTAATCCCATCACCCAGCACATCCAATAAATTATTGACCATATCTGGCGTATAAGCGCAAGAATCAAAAACCCAATCAAATTCTTGGTCTTTAAGTACGGACAAATCATCATGCCGATCAGCGCACAATACCTTCACGCCATCAACACCTTTTCGCTGGCTTTGTCCACGCGATAATATCACCGTCTCATGACCCGCATCGGCAATGGCATCCGCCATCGCACCACCCAAAAACCCAGTTCCACCAACAATTAAACATTTCATTCCGAATCCCCCCATAAATCACCTGTTAAAAATTTAGCGCTGCTTCAACTCTGCGAAAACTTCAGCAATCTTAAACTTCTATCAATCTCATGCTTGATAATATTATTATTTTCAACCCGTTTCAATTTCAGTAAAAATGCTTTGGCTTCTGAGCAACCACTTAACGCCCGAATGCACTTCCATTTTATCAATTCACTATCGTCATGGCGATCAAAGCACTCAATTATCAGGTCAAAACATGCTGGCATCGGTTCATAAAAATTAATGAATCCAATCGAATCTACGGCCTCACTCACCACATCCACTTTGCCGTTACGAACAATGTCAAATAATTCTGGCAAAGCCACCCAACCAACCCGTATCAAACATCGGGCGGCAATATCCCGTGGCAGCGGATAACTATCTTTTCTAAATGGCTTATCTGCTACAAATTTATGTTGATTATTGCCTATTCTTCCCAACAAACCAACCAATAGAAAAACTGATTTTTCATCATAACTCACCAATGCGTTGCAAATTTCCAATTTACAATAAAGCTTGCGCTCACAACACAAAGCCACGCCAAGCGGGTTTATAAAAGCCACATCCTGCTTGCGTGCAATTAACCGAGCCGCAAGGCTACGATCAGTCGGTTTCTGACTAGTTAGTAATGGAAATAATTGTTTAGAATCAATGTCTAAATGCTGGTTTTCTATACCTTCAGCCAAGAAACCTCGGTTACTAAGCTGTTGATCACCAGTTTTCATATCAACTAAGCGCCAATTTTTTTACAAATATCTTCAAATTGATCAAGACTGCCAAAGGTAATTTTAAGCGAACCTTTGCCACTATCATTATAGTCAACAGTCACAATTGCGCCCACAGCTACCGATAATTTATGTTCTAAAGCAACGGTTTGTGCCGATTTCACTTTAACCACTTTTTCTTCGGTCGCTTTTTTGGCCGAGGATTTTTTCTCACCGCGGCCTTCTTGTTCGCGAACAAGCTCTTCAATGCCACGCACCGATATATCTTCATCAACAATGCGGTTTGCCAAAGCCACCGCATTTTTACGACCCAATAAAGCCCGCGCATGCCCCGCCGAAATCTTACCCATTTCGACCATTTCTTTAATCGCAACAGGCAATTTTAACAAACGTAAGATGTTAGTGACATAAGAGCGGCTTTTACCAAGCACTTTAGCCACATCATCTTGCGTATATTCAAATTGCTCAATCAACTGCCCCAAACCCACAGCCTCTTCAATCGCCGATAAGTTTTCACGTTGCACATTCTCAATAATCGCAACTTCAAGCGCTTCTTTGTCATTCAAATCAACAATTATAGTCGGGATAGATTGCTTACCCGCCTGTTTAGACGCCCGCCACCTTCGTTCACCCGCTACAATTTCGTAAATATGCTCACGATCGCCAACCACCCGTATCAAAATCGGCTGCAAAACACCTTTTTCTTTAATGCTATTGGCCAAATCTGCAAGCTCTTCTTGGCTAAAATGCTTACGAGGATTATATCTATTGGCGCCAATCTGCCCCAGATTCAGAGTCTTCTGTTCATTGGCATCAGTTTCATGGTCAAGAAATGTTTGGTTATCGCCCAACAATGCATCTAAACCACGGCCTAACCGACGATTACTATTATTTTTTGCCATATCTATACCTTAAGCCGCTGATTTCATTTTCTTTTCACGTTTTAACAATTCCGATGCCAATGCCACATATGCCCGGCTGCCAGGGCAATTTAAATCATATAACAAAACTGGCTTACCATGCGAAGGCGCTTCTGAAACCCGTACATTACGCGGGATAACGGTTTTAAACACCCGATCTCCCATAAAATCACGCACATTCTCTTCCACTTGCTGGCTTAAATTGTTGCGCATGTCAGCCATGGTCAGCACAATTCCCTGAATGTCCAACCGCGGGTTCAGACTTGCGCGTACTTTTTCGACCGTCAACAGCAATTGGCTTAGACCTTCAAGCGCAAAAAATTCACATTGCAGTGGCACAATCAAAGCTTGCGCCGCCGACATGGCGTTAATGGTCAGCAAATTCAAACTTGGTGGGCAATCAATTAAAATATAACTAAACTGAACAGTCTTGCCTTGATTAGCCAATTCATTTTGCGCCCAAATCGCATCACGCAATTTAAAATTACGGTTAGGTATCGCCGCCAATTCAAGTTCCGCACCCAATAAATCCATCGAGGCAGGCGCCACAAACAGCCGCGGCACTGCAGTTTTAACCAAACATTCGCTTAACGCAGCATCGCCCATTAAAACATCATAAGTGGTTTTTACACGTTGCTCTTTATCAATGCCCAAACCCGTGCTGGCATTGCCTTGTGGGTCGATATCCAAAACCAAAACGGTCTCACCAATCGCCGCTAAAGCCGTGGCTAAATTAATGGCTGTTGTGGTTTTACCAACGCCGCCTTTTTGGTTGGCGACGGTTAATATTCTTGGTGTTTTTTGAGCTTGATTCCGCATTTGTGCCTCAAATTAATTATGCCCGCACACATTTTACTAAATCGGGCTATGAAATGGCCGAAAAATCACTAATCTTAATAATTTTACCCAATTCATGCGTCTGACTATCTGTCAATTCATAATCAATATGCCAACATTTAGTGGCTTCGGTCAATTCTTTATCTATATCTTGTCCTTTTAAGAAAAATATTGTGGATAGATTACCCATATTTTTCCCCGCAAACAAAGCTTCACTAAGCCCAAGCAACTTATTCAAATTTGCCAAGGCACGGGCAGTTATATAGTCAAATCGATGGGCTCTATTTAGCCCATATGTTTCACGTGAAGCATTATGGTTAACGTCAGATGATTCGGAGTCCAATTTATCACAAAGCGCCTCTATGCGCGAATTTTCGACCTTAACGCCTAAGCTGAGTCGTCTAGATACGTCCCGCAGGAACGCACATTTCTTTTGCACAGACTCAACACAAGTAACCGTCAAATTACCAGCATTCGAATCAGCATGCTTATCCAGTATAGCAATCACCAAAGCAGGAAACCCCCCGCCCGAACCCAAATCAACCAAAGATTTTGGCGAGCTACGATCCAACATATTAAACAATTGCGCACTATCAATAATATGCCGCATCCAAATTTCAGTAACCGTTGAAGATGCAATCAAATTAATGCTTTTTTGCCACTTTAATAGCAATTGCTCATATTCATCTAATGCCGCCACTTGGCGCTCATTCAAACCCAATTGTTTAATGTGTATTTTCGCTTGTTTGTTTATCATGCCGATATTTTCCTAAAATTACTTTTCTTCACATGGTTTAATAAAATCATCACCGCCGCAGGCGTAATCCCATCCATGCGCAATGCTTGCCCCAAAGTAGCTGGGCGCAAAGCGTTCAATTTATTCTTCACTTCGTTAGACAAACCACCGATTGAATCATAGTCAATTAGGCTAGGCAATGCCATATTCTCATCCTTACGAAACGCATTAATATCAGCCTGTTGCCGTGCAGTATAACGATCATAAAGCGCTTCAATTTCAGCTTGTTTTTTCGTTAAGCTATCGAATCGATCCAGCTGTGGCCATATGTCTAGCAGTGTCGACATATCAATATTCGGATAGGATAACAATTCAAACCCGCTGCGCCGCACCCCATCTTGATTAATCTTCAGCCCAGCTTTGGCATATTCAGATGGTGATTTTTGTTGTGCTTTTAAGAAATCTAACAGCTCGTTTAACTTACCCATTTTCTTATCAAAACTCGCCGCACGTTTATCAGATAAAATACCCAGTTTTTTCGCAATCGGCGTCAATCTCTGATCAGCATTATCCGCCCGCATTAACAACCGATATTCAGCCCGTGAGGTAAACATCCGATAAGGCTCATTCACCCCCTTAGTCACCAAATCATCAATCAACACACCAACATAAGCATCAGCCCTGTCCAAAATAAGCGGCTCATCACCCTTAGCTTTAAGCGCAGCATTTAACCCCGCCATCATGCCCAAAGCCCCCGCCTCCTCATAACCAGTTGTGCCATTAATTTGCCCCGCACAATAAAGCCCCGTCACCCGTTTACACTCCAAAGTTGGTAATAATTCCCGCGGGTCAATATAATCATATTCAACCGCATAACCAGGTTGAGTGATTTTAACAGCCTCCAAACCGGGTATCGTCACCAAAAACTCTTCCTGCACCTTTACAGGCAAACTAGTCGAAATTCCGTTCGGATATATTGTCTGCTCGTTCAAACCCTCAGGCTCTAAGAAAATCTGGTGCTCATCACGATCAGCAAATCGATGAATTTTATCCTCAATCGACGGGCAATAACGCGGCCCCGCGCTCTCAATCTGGCCATTAAAAATCGCCGATAATTCAATATTTTTTTCTATTACCCGCTTGGTTTCAACCGTAGTTGTCGTGATATAACAAGACACTTGCTCCGCATAAGTCGCCCCATCACTTAGCTCATCAAAAGTCAGAAATGACATATAGGTCTTTTCGTCATCACCCTTTTGCTCAGTCAATATATCCCAGTTAATTGTGTCTTTATCCAACCGCGCAGGCGTACCCGTTTTAAGCCGCCCCATATCCAAACCCATCGCATATAATTGCTCAGATAGTTTTATAGCAGGCGCATCCCCAACCCGGCCCGCTGGCCGCTTCTCGTCACCAATATAAATAATACCATTCAAAAAAGTGCCCGTAGTCAATACAATATGCGGCGCCAAAATCTGATCACCATTGTCTAAAATCAGACCTTTGATAATTTTCTGTGGCGCATTTTCATCTTCAAAAATAAACGCATCCGCGCCCGCTTCAACCACCCGTAAATTATCAATCGCAGAAATTTCTCGTTGCATTTCATCACGATATAATTGCCGATCGGCCTGCACCCGCGGCCCTTGAACCGCTGGTCCCTTACGCAAATTCAACATCCGATATTGGATTGCCGCCTTATCAGCCACCCGCGCCATCAAGCCATCCATCGCATCAATCTCACGCATTAAATGACCTTTTCCCAAACCACCAAAAGCTGGGTTACATGACATTTCGCCAATTTTATTAATTTTATGCGTGACCAAAATCGTATCGACACCCATACGCGCCGAAGCCGAAGCCGCTTCACAACCCGCATGGCCACCGCCAATGATTATCACCTGCGCTCGCAAATTTTGAAATTCGTTTTTTTGCATTTGCTAATACCTAATGATTCACGTGAAACATGTTACCAATGATTCACGTGAAACAATTTAAAAAAGTTGACTAGTCATAATGAAAATATGTGCAGACATCAAGTTGATTCAACTCATTTTCCAATACAGAAGCCCGAAAATATTTCGCCCAATATTTCTTCGACATCAACATGACCAGTAATTTTACCCACTTCGTTAATCGCACGGCGTAAATATTCGGCAGCAATCTCTTCGGGTAAATTTCGATTTTCAAGAAACAAAATTAAATTCTCATGGGCTTCATTCAATAAAATCCGATGCCGTTCACGGGTCACAATGTCATTTTCAACTTGGTCAAAATAAGCATTCAGATATTCAGATATTTGCTCCAACACAGAATCTACATTTTTTCCATGCTTAACCGAAATCTCAATATCAGACTGTAAATCCGTTTTAATCAACACATCAGATTTATTACGGATCAGAATCGAGTCATGAAGATCAAGACCGTTAAGCGCTTCAAAACTATTTTCATCTACATATAATGCCAGCACCAAATCAGCTTGCTCAATTAATTCTTGTGCCCGCCGCACCCCTTCAGCTTCGACTAAATTATCAGTTTCGCGCAACCCTGCACTGTCCAAAAGATTGACCATATAGCCATCAATGTCTAACCGCGCCCGAATAATATCACGGGTCGTGCCCGCCTCATCACTCACAATGGCCACATCAGATTGCACCAATAAATTCATCAGGCTCGACTTACCAACATTTGGCGCGCCAATAATCGCCACATTAAACCCATCATTCAGTTTAGCGCTGCGGCCAAAATTAGACAATTGCACGGCGATATAATCCCTCACCTCAGCAATTTGCACAAAAATCTTATCCATTAAATCATCAGGTATATCTTCTTCAGAAAAATCTATCGTCGCCTCAAGCAACGCAATCGCGCCCAATAATTCAGACCGTATCTTACCAAAAGCCTGCGCCGCACTGCCGCCCAATTGTCGCAAAGCTTGGCGTTTTTGTGCCAAAGTTTCACTATCTAAAATAGCCGCAATGGCCTCCACTCGAGTTAGATCTAACTTATCATTTTGAAACGCTCGGCGCGAAAATTCGCCCGCTTCGGCCATACGGCATAAACCCGTTTCGGCCAAAATTTTAAACAAATGCTCAAGCACTGCCTTACTACCATGGGTGTGAAATTCCACCACATGCTCGCCCGTAAAACTATAAGGTGCGGGGAAATATAACAGCAAACAGGAGTCAACATCTTCACCTGTTTTAGGGTCAATCAACAGTGCCAATTTAGCTTGCCTTGGCACAAGATTATCTTGACCAATCATCGACATAATTTGCGGCACATCAAAACCTGATAAACGCACCACAGCCACACCAGCTTTGCCCGCGCCAGATGACAAGGCATAAATATTATTTTGCACTAAGCCAGTTTGTTTCATAGCCGAATCCAATCAACATCAAGTTGCTTTGTTTCAGTAGTGAATCGAAAATCTATGTATTCATGCTGTCGAAAAACTCGTCATTATCTTTGGTTTTTTCGAGCTTATCAATCAAGAATTCAATCGCGTCAATTGTATTCATTGGATTAAGAATACGCCGCAATACAAATGATTTTTTCAAATTATCTTCACTGGTAAGCAGTTCTTCTTTACGCGTGCTAGATTTCTTAATGTCGATGGCAGGGTAAGTACGTTTCTCAGAAATTTTACGATCCAGCACAATTTCACTATTGCCCGTACCTTTAAATTCTTCAAAAATAACTTCATCCATACGGCTACCCGTATCGATCAATGCCGTCGCAATAATGGTTAAACTGCCGCCATGTTCAATATTTCTGGCCGCACCAAAAAACCGTTTTGGCCGTTGCAACGCATTGGCATCCACACCACCTGTAAGCACTTTACCTGATGAGGGAACAACCGTATTATAAGCTCTGCCCAACCGCGTGATACTATCCAATAATATCACCACATCACGTCCATGCTCAACCAAACGTTTGGCTTTTTCAATCACCATTTCGGCCACTTGCACATGGCGCGAAGCAGGCTCATCAAATGTCGAACTAATCACTTCGCCTTTGACCGAACGTTTCATATCGGTCACTTCTTCTGGCCGCTCATCAATCAACAAAACGATCAGAAAACATTCAGGATGATTACTGGTAATGCTGTGCGCAATATTTTGCAACATCATGGTTTTACCCGTAAATGGCGGCGCCACAATCAGACCACGTTGGCCTTTACCCATTGGCGATACAATGTCGATTACCCGCGCACTAATGTCATTTTTCTTAGGTTTTTCACCGACCGCATATTTAATTTCCATATTGAAACGTTCTTCTGGATAGAGCGGAGTCAAATTATCAAAATGGGTTTTTTGCTGGGCTTTTTCAGGCGATTCAAAATTAATACTGATGACTTTAAGCAAACCAAAATAACGTTCGCCCTCACCTGGAGCCTGAATTTCACCTTCAACAGTGTCACCGGTTTTAAACCCAAATTTACGCACTTGGGTTGGGCTAACATAAATATCATCTGGCCCTGGCAAATAGTTAGCATCTGGTGAGCGCAAAAACCCAAACCCATCTTGCAACACTTCAACCACACCTTCGCCAATAATGACTGTGCCATTTTCAGCCATAGATTTTAAAATCGCAAACATCAATTCTTGTTTACGCATGGCACTGGCTGATTCAATATCAAATTCAGTTGAAATTTCGATCAATTCTGTTGGTGATTTTTGCTTCAAATCATGAAGTTTAATAACATCAGTAGTTTGAGTTTCACTCATAACGATATAGCCTTAATAGAGCCCATTCATGGCATAGATAATGAATAAGCGGGAATTTTGGAGGTATATTTTCAGCTCGGACGGCGAAAATATGAAGATAGGACTTACATAAATAATTGATTTTGAACTTCAAGTAAACCAAAAAACACGTTTAAAACGGCCGCACAATCACCATGACCACAATGATAATCATTAAAACAGTAGGTATCTCATTGATTAAACGATAGAATTTATGTGGTTTAATACCCTCACCGATGATGAATTTTTTACGCTCTCTGCCTAAATATATATGACAAACGCTCATAAAAATAACGCATAAGAATTTAATATGAAACCAAATATCAACTTTAAAATCAATCACATTAGGAATAGACACCAATAAAAAACCACAGATCCAAGTCAACAGCATGGCAGGATTCATAATCAATTTTATCAATTTACGTTCCATTGGCTCAAGCAATGCCCGAATGTCCGCATTGTCCATATTCATCGCATGATTTACAAATAACCGCGGCAAATAGAGCAATCCCGCCATCCAGCTAATCACCGCAATCACATGAATGGCTTTGATAATTTCATAATAATCTGCAATAAAATCCATTTTTTACCTCAACGCCGCTCAGCGACTTCTAATTTGATTGATCACTTGATGCACATGTTGTTGCGGCGTTTCAGGAATGATGCCATGGCCGAGATTAAAAATAAACCGCCTGCCTTGCATCACATCACAAATATGATCAACTCGTTTATTAAGCCGCTCACCGCCTGCAACTAACAATAATGGGTCAAGATTGCCTTGCAAGGTGATATCAGCATGTATAGCGTCTCTAATCCACTCTAAATCGACACTGGTATCAAATGCCAAACCATCAATATCAACATTTTTTGCATAATAGGGATATTTTTCACCTGCCCCACGCGGAAAGGCAATAATCTTAACCGCATCCATACCAGCAGCCTTAAGTTTAGCTTTTAACTTTTTTACTAGATTATGAGTCGGCTCTACAACCAGACGATCAAATTCATCATCCGCTAAATTGCTTGCCCAGCTATCAAATATCATAAGCACCTGCGCGCCATTTTTAGCCTGCATAAATAGATAATCTGCTAACACATCACTCAGTAAAACCAATAACTGATTCATTAATTCTGGATGATTGTAGGAGAACAACCTGCCTATTTTTTGGTCCACACTACCCACACCACCGAGCATATAGGTGAGTAATGTCCAAGGAGCGCCACAAAAACCAATAAGGTCTTTATCTTTTGGCAAAGCTTTACGAATAGATGCCACCGCTTGATAGACCTTATCTATTTCTTGATGGAAATTTTCTACATTAAGTGCATCAATATCGCTTTGATTGGTTAAAGGCACTAATTTAGGCCCCTCACCTTTGACAAAACTCACTTGCATACCCAAAGCATCTGGAACCACAAGAATGTCTGAAAATAGAATGGCTGCATCAAAATCGAATTTGTCTATCGGTTGCATGGTGACAATGGTGGCAAATTCTGGATTGTAACAAAGGTCTAAAAAGCTACCCGCATGTTCGCGGACTTTTAGATATTCTGGAAGGTAACGACCCGCTTGGCGCATGAACCAAATAGAAGGGATAGAAGGAGGGTTTGAAGAGAAAGCATTTAAGATCATAATATAATATATAAAGGTTGTTGTTGTTGTTGGTCGGTGATTAATGGGCACAATTTGTTATCAATGATTCTTTCACAAGAAATACACAAATAGCAATTTGTATAAAGAGGGAAGAAAATTAACAGTTCTTTTGGTTTGACTCCGTACGATATTAACTTTTTGTTAACTTCTGACGCTCAAAAGTTAACAAAACCTTAATAAAAGGTTAACAAGCTATTTTTTGAAATTTTTACAAAAACCCAATTAACCATGTTGATAAGGCCTGTAAAAAAACTTATAATTTTATTAAATCTTATCCACTCTAATTAACAGTCAAATTATCCAATATTATACAAATGTGGAAAAGATTGCGCAAGTTAGGCTGACCTTGGATAAGTGAAAATCTTATCCTTTTTCATCCACATGCTTAGGGTTTTTATAAACAGCCAACCAAATGATAGACGCATATGATAGACAATCAAAAACTTAATCTCATATTAGCTTCAGGCAGTCGAAGCCGCAAAAGCCTGCTTAACGGCGCTGGCATTGCTTTTACTGCTCATCCTGCCGATATAGATGAGAGCATCATCAAAACCCAAAACACCAAATTGGGCATAAACCCCGCCCAAACCGCGCAAGATTTAGCAGATGCCAAAGCCCTATATGTCGGCCACATCATTTCGCAGGAGAAGCCATCGGCACTGGTACTGGGTTCTGACCAGATCTGCCATTTAAACGGCCAGATTTTAGACAAACCAGGCAGCAAAGCCAATTTATCTGCACATTTGCAGCAATTAACCGGCAAAACCCACACTCTAACTTCGGCTCTAAGCATTGTCCAAAATGGCAAAATTATTTTCAGGCATAAAGATGCCGCACATTTAACCATGTATGATTTAAATGAAGCCGAAATTGCAGATTATATAAAGCGGGCAGGGGATGATGTGATCCATGCGGCGGGCGGTTATCATTTAGAAGCCATAGGCGTGCAGTTATTCAAACAGATTGAAGGCAGTTATTTCACCATTTTGGGCTTGCCGCTTCTGCCTTTGATTGAATTCTTGCGTGATCATGGCTATAAAAACAATAAACAACGGGGCGAATTTTAAATGCAACAAACCAAAAACCTATACGTGATTGGCTGGCCGATTAAACATTCCAGATCACCGCTTATCCATAATTATTGGATAAAAAAACATGGTTTAGACGCTGTATACGCGCAAAAGCAGGTCGCGCCTGATGATTTATCCAAATTTATTCACATGTTGAAATCAGATGAATGTTTGGGCTTTAACATCACCATTCCGCACAAACAGGCGGTATTTGCCGCAGTGCCGCGCCGTGATGTTTTGGCCAATAAACTCGGTGCGTGCAACACCATATCATGGCGAGATAATGAATTATATGCAGATAATACAGATGGTTACGGGTTTTATAGAAACCTGCTTGATTATAGTGATTGGCGTCAAACAGACCAGCCAATCATCATATATGGGGCAGGGGGCGCCGCACGGGCAATTCTGCAAGCCATGCATGATGCAGGTGCACAACATATATACATTTTTAACCGTACCATACCAAGGGCGCAAAAATTACTTGCAGATTTGAACATAGAAGCTAATATTTTAACAAATTCAGATGAATTGAATGATTGTTTAGCTTACGCGGGCTTACTCATTAACACCACCAGCTTGGGCATGAATGGTGAAAATGACGTTGACATCAATTTATCTCTAATGCCCAAAACCGCCATCGTGGCGGATATTGTTTACACGCCGCTTCAAACTGGCCTGTTAAAACAAGCTGATGATTTAGGCTTGGTGACAGTTGATGGTTTGGGCATGTTATTGCATCAGGCAGCCAAAGCGTTTGAAATTTGGTTTGGCATTCTGCCTGAAGTGGATGACGAGTTGAGGGATTTGGTGTTGTCAGATTTATAAATACTGGCAATGCTGATAAATAAGAAAGAAATAAAATGTTAAAAATTGGTTTGACGGGGTCTATTGGCATGGGGAAATCGACCACATCTGATATGTTCAAACAACAAGGTGTGCCGATATTTGATGCCGATGCTATGGTTCATACGCTCTACCAAAAGGGCTATCAAGGCTATGAAATGGTCGCTAGCATTTGCCCAGACGCAACTAAGGGTGATGCGGTTGATCGGCAGATATTATCGGCCTTTGTGCAAGAAAACCCCCACGCTTTAACCGCCATAGAAAAGCAATTGCACCCGTTGATTAGAAATATAGAAAAAGAATTTTTTGCCCAGAGCCTAAAAAATGGCGCTAAATATATTATTTTTGACATTCCACTGCTTTATGAAATGAAATCGAATACTGATATGGACAAGGTGATTGTCATCACCACCACGCCAGAAATTCAGCGCGAACGGGTGATGCAAAGAGCCGGCATGACTGATAAAAAGTTTAAATTTTTGCTGTCAAAACAAATTCCTGATGTTGAAAAACGCACACGCGCCGATTATATTGTCGACACCAGTGATGGCTTAGACGCAGCGCAATTACAAGTGAATGAAATTATTAAAATTTTGGATCAACTTTCAGTAAAATAACCACAGAATTAGAGAAAAATGGCTATAGACATTCCGCAACGCTCCATTGTCTTGGACACTGAAACCACGGGTTTTAAAACCTCCGAAGGCCATAGATTGGTTGAAATTGGCTGTTTAGAGCTACACAATCTCATCCCCACAGGCAAGGAATTTCATGTTTACACCAACCCCGAGCGTGACATGCCTGATGGGGCGTTTAAAGTGCATGGCTTAAGCATTGAATTCCTATCGGATAAGCCATTATTTAAGCAGGTTGCCGATGATTTCTTAGCCTTTTGTGGCGATGATGTTTTGGTCATTCACAATGCACCATTTGACATGGGATTTTTGAATTTTGAGCTACAAAAAGCTGGCAAACCAAAGCTAAAACAAACCACTGCCAATGGCGGGGTCATCGACACTTTGACCGTGGCGCGTAAACGCTACCCCACTGGCCCCAATAGTCTGGATGCCTTATGCCGCCGTTTTGGCATAGATAACAGCAACCGAACCTTGCATGGTGCGTTGCTGGATAGTGAATTACTGGCCGAAGTTTATATGGAATTAATGGGCGGAAGGCAAATCAACTTAATGGGTGATGAAACAGGCGCAGCAGGTGGCAGCAATGATGCTTATCGCGCGGTGAAGCAGATGGTGCGACCAACCAAGCTAAAATCATTATTAACCGCAGATGAAGTGGCGGCGCATAAGAAATTTATTGAAGATGAAATTGGTGCTGATGCTTTATGGAACCAAAGTTAAGCACAAAAATGCCGCTTAAAAGCGGCATCATCAGATTATATTTAAAACCTATTGTTTGGTTTCTTTAGCCGCTTTTGCCGCTTCAGCAGCTTTACTTTGCTCGACATTTGCCACAATGCTATCACGATAAAGTTGAGTGAAATCAACAGGGTCAATCATTAGTGGTGGGAAACCACCATCACGAATGGCATCTGAAATAATGCGTCGTGCAAATGGGAATAAAATGCGCGGGCATTCAATCATCACCATTGGATGCACTGTATCGGGCGGGCAATTGTGCAATTTAAACACGCCACCAAAATAAAGCTCAGCGGCAAAAACCACTTTTTCGCCATCTTTGGCAGAGGCTTCTAATTGCAACACAACTTCAAAATGATCATCAGCCATTGGTGTGGCTTCAACATTGACCACAATGTTAATCTTGCTGTTTTGGCTCACATCGCCACTCAATGACATAGGTGCATTTGGGTTTTCAAAAGAGAAATCTTTAGTATATTGCACCATCACTTGGATATTGGGAGCGGCTGGTGCTTCATTTGTATTGGAGGCGTTTGCATTGGAGGCATTTCCACTGGAGGCGTTTCCATTGGCAGCAGCGCCATTATTTTCTTCAGCCATAATCTTTTCCTGTTCAATCTATCTATAAAAGTCGCGTTAAGTTAAGATATATATAGTCAAACAGCAAGCCAATTCTTCGGCTATATGGTTAACGGCATCAGGCCTTTGCGGCTTTATTTGTCTATTTGTTTGGGGTCATCTTCTACCACTTGAAACTCACCTTCAATTTCATCCTCATCACTATAATCTGCGGCCTGATGGCTGCTATAGCTGGTAGAGTGAAATTCAAAACCCGAGCTGGTTTTACCATAACGAGATTGCTTAAACTGACGGCCGATAAAATAAGCCGCCGCCAAGCGCACTTGCGGGATGAATAAGCTAAAGCCAATAAAATCGGTAAAAAACCCAGGGGTAAGTAGCAGCAGACCCGCCACCACTATGAACGCGCCATGAATTAGATTCTGCACTGGCATTTGGCCTTGCGCCATTTCGGCTTGCACCTTCATCACAATATTAAGCCCTTGTTGGCGCAATAAATAGGTGCCAATCATTGCGGTGATGATGACCACCGCCAACGTCGGCAACAGGCCAATGGCGCTGCCAACTTGAATAAACAGTCCGATTTCAATCACCGGAACGGCGATGAATATGAATAATAATAAAAGACCCATTGGTCACTCTCCATGCTTTCGTCACATTGCTTATATAAAAATCATCAGAATATTTGATAATATTTTATATAATGACTATATGTATATCAATTGATCAAAAAACAAGATAGGTTTCTTGTAAAAATTTGATCTACTTGGCCTAATTTGGGTTAATTTAGATTTATGAGTATATTTAAGGATAAAGAATATGGGTAGTTTGCTTAACATTTTGGTACCAATTTTGGCGGTTTTTTTGGTTTATAAATTATTCACCACATTGGGTAAAAATGGTGATGACAGCCAAGATATGAATGCCCAAAATGACCGCAGAAACCGTGTTGAGAATGACGATGATGATGGCGGCAATGTAATAAAATTACCCACTGCCGCCAAAACCCAAGCGGGCAATGCAGCCCGCCCCGATCCAGTCGAAATTTTGGCCAATGCGATAGACACCGAAAGTTTTGCTTCTGCTGATGACAAAGCCAAAGCCGGTTTAAAAACCATCATTATGGCGCATCCTTCATTTGATTATCGCGAATTTATGAACGGCGCCGAAGTTGCTTATGAAATGATCACTTTAGGTTTTGCCCAAAATGACCGCGACATTTTAAAACGCTTGCTCACCCCTGCGGTTTATGAAAGCTTTAATAGTGTGATCACCGCGCGTGAAGCCGCTGGTCACCGCGTGCATAGCCGTTTTGTTGGCTATGAGCGGGTGCAGATGAAAGATGCAGTTTTGGATTTAGACATTGTCCGTTTGACGGTGCATTTTGTCGGCAAATTGGTTTCGACCACCTATGATGCAAATGACAAAATTATCGATGGCAATGAAAAACATATCTACAATACCAATGACATCTGGACGTTTGAAAGCGATATGACCAATGAAAAAACCTCATGGCAATTAGCCGCCACCGCGAAAGGCGAATGATCGAGGTTTAAGGTTGATGTCATGGCAAAAAAGGGTTCAAAATCACGTAAATTAACCGCACAAGAGCAATCTTTGTGGCAAAAAGTGACCAAAGATGTGATTGGCAACCCCAAGCAAAAGCTCTTAAATGAGCATATGCCTGACATTTTGCCAGATATAAGCTTGCCAAAACCCAAAACACGAAAAAATTTAAAATCCACCGCCGCATCAATCAAACCGCCAAAAGCAGAGTCTTTAGACTCTGGTTATTTACTAAAATTAATGAAAAGATTTGATCAAGCTGGGCAACATTCCACCGTTAGATCTAACCATTCGACTGGCTATCAAACCAATAATGACTGGCACGAAAAGCCGCAAAATATACCGTTAGACCGCAATATACGCCAAAAATTACAACGCGGCGGTGCTGACATTGAAGCACGGCTCGACCTGCATGGTTTCAACCGCAACAACGCCCAAACCAAGCTAATGAGCTTCTTGCGCTCATCATGGCAGCAAGGATTAAAAACAGTGATTGTGGTGACCGGCAAGGGCGATGGCTCAATTGCCAGACACAGCCTGCACAGTGCTGATTTTTTCCAAATGCCAGAGCAACGCGCGGTATTACGGGCATCAATTGGCGATTGGCTCAACAGCGCCGAAGCCGCTCCCTTTGTGATCGGCTGGCAACCTGCGCACCCCAAACATGGCGGTGGCGGCGCTGTCTATGTGCGCATCCGCAGCAAAAGGCGGCATTGATTATGACCCCATTTGGATTGAAATTACGTGAATTGCGCAACCTAAAAAGCGTCACACAAAAAAAAATGGCGCAAGACTTAAACATTTCAGCAGCCTATTTATCGGCATTAGAACACGGCAAACGCGGTGTTCCCTCATGGCAAATGCTACAACGCATCATCCATTATTTCAACATTATATGGGATGAAGCCGAGGAACTGGTTGAAATCGCCGGCCATTCACGCACAAAAACCACAATAAATACAATAGGCCTAAGCCCCAAAGCCAACATCCTAGCCAACCGTTTCGCCGCAGAAATAAACAGGCTTGATGAGCAAGGCCTAGACAAGGTTTTGGCCGTGCTAGATGGCAATGCGGCCACAGAATAAACCACAAATGCAGAATTCCCGCCCACTCCCCATTCCCAATACAGCAAACTCAGAGCCTCTATCTACCCCTTGTTTCCAAGGCACGTGCCATTCAGTGAGTGCGTTCGCTGCGCTCTCTTGCCTGCCGCGGGTTCGTCTGCAGCGGCTTCGAACGGCCGAACACGCACTCACTGAAATGAATGGGAGTTGTGGAAACGAGGGCAGACGCAAACTCTGAACCCTCAGTTAACTCACAATATAAACTTGCTTAAATCAGTATTCCGAGCCAAATCACCGATATTGTCTTCGACATATTGGGCGTCAATCGTGAGGCTTTCGCCGCCTTTGTCGGTGGCGCTAAAGCTGATTTTATCCAGCACCCGCTCCAACACAGTTTGCAAACGTCGCGCGCCGATATTCTCGACATGTTCATTAACCGTCACCGCAATATCCGCCAAGGCATCAATGCCATCTTCGGTAAACTCAAGCGTCACATCTTCAGTCTTCATCAAGGCTTTATATTGCTTGATCAGGCTGGCTTCTGGCTCGGTTAAAATGCGGATAAAATCACCCTTAGTCAATGCTTGTAGCTCGACCCGTATCGGTAGGCGGCCTTGCAATTCGGGCAGTAAATCCGAAGGCTTAGCAATGTGAAACGCGCCAGATGCGATGAACAGAATGTGGTCGGTATTGACAATGCCATATTTGGTCGAAACCGCAGTGCCTTCAATTAACGGCAATAGATCACGCTGCACACCTTCGCGGCTCACATCGCCGCCCTTTTGGTCTGATCTAACGCAGATTTTGTCAATTTCGTCCAAAAACACAATGCCGTCATTTTCAACTTTATGAATGGCTTCTTGGATGATGGCGTCATTATCCAGCAATTTGTCGCTTTCTTCAGCAATCAAAATTTCATAACTATCTTTAATGCTTAACTTGCGGGTTTTGGTTTTTTCACCAAACGCTTTGCCGAGCATGTCGCCAATATTCATCATGCCCATCTGGGCGCCTGGCATGCCAGGAACGTCAAATGTCGGCATGCTATTGCCGCCTGTATCGGCCACTTGAATGTCAATTTCCGTATCATCCATCATGCCATCACGCATTTTTTTGCGGAAACTATCCCGCGTATTGGGTGAGGCATCTTTGCCAACCAACGCGTCCAATACACGGTCTTCAGCGCGTTGATGAGCCTTGCCTTCAACATATTTACGTTTGTCAGCGCGGATCATCGCAATACCAGATTCGACCAAATCGCGCACAATTTGCTCAACATCACGGCCAACATAACCCACTTCGGTGAATTTTGTGGCTTCGATTTTAATAAAGGGTGCATTGGCAAGCTTTGCCAAGCGCCGAGAAATTTCTGTTTTACCAACACCAGTCGGCCCAATCATCAAGATATTTTTGGGCATCACTTCATCACGCAAATCATCATCTAGCTGATGACGGCGCCAGCGATTGCGCAGCGCAATGGCCACAGCCCGTTTGGCATCATTTTGACCAATGATATAGCGGTCGAGTTCAGAGACAATTTCGCGGGGAGTAAAATTAGTCGCAGGAGAATATTCTAAGTTTTTCATATTTTTTTCCGATGGGACAATTAGGGACAGGAGGTCGATTAATCCGAAGACTTAATCGAGACTGTCCAAAATTTCGATGGTAAAATTATTATTGGTATAAACGCAAATGTCAGCCGCAATCTGCATTGATTTTAAACAAATATCTTCGGCCGATTTATCGCTGTCTATGAGCGCGCGGGCTGCTGCCACGGCATAATTGCCGCCAGAACCAATGGCAATCACGCCATTTTCTGGCTCTAACACATCACCCGTACCGGTAATCACCAAGCTGACATTTTTATCAGCAACAATCATCATGGCTTCTAATTTGCGCAAATAACGATCGGTTCGCCAATCTTTAGCCATCTCGACACAGGCACGCGTAAGTTGGCCTGGATATTGCTCTAAACGCGCCTCTAGCCGCTCAAACAGCGTCATCGCATCAGCTGTGCTACCTGCGAACCCACCAACCACTTCGCCGCCTTGCAGCGGGCGTACTTTGCGGGCATTGCCTTTTAATATTGTATCGCCAAGGCTGACTTGGCCATCGCCAATCACCACCACTTTGCCGCCTTTACGCACGGTTAAAATAGTCGTGCCATAAATCTTACTTTTGTCACTATGGTCAATCATCTACATACTTTCTTAATTATTTACCTCTCAAATATAAAACTTATGGCGCAAATTTCAATGATATTTTTTTGAAAAGAGTGAAATGGACTAGTATTTTAGGCCACTAACTGATAGTAAGAGC
Organism: Alphaproteobacteria bacterium; assembly: GCA_002400495.2. Classification (GTDB taxonomy): domain Bacteria; phylum Pseudomonadota; class Alphaproteobacteria; order Rhizobiales; family OSC116; genus OCS116. Next base: position 48,184 of record NVQL02000017.1, read on the forward strand.
TATATTAAGATCAAGTCTTTAACATGAAAAAAATGGAGACGATTATGCGCCAAGCAGAAATTTCCCGCCAAACCAATGAAACCTCGGTTTCTGTTACATTGAACATAGATGGCACTGGCCAATATGACATCAATACAGGTGTGGGTTTTTTGGATCATATGCTAGAGCAACTCGCCAAACATAGCTTGATTGACTTGACTATCAAAGCCAAGGGCGATTTGCACATTGATGACCATCATGTAACCGAAGATGTGGCCATTGTAATCGGCCAAGCTTTGCGCCAAGCCATGGGTGATCTTAAAGGCATTCGGCGTTATGCCAGCCATACATTGCCAATGGATGAGGCGCTAAGCCGCGTTTCGATAGATGTATCTGGCCGCCCCTATTTGATTTGGAATGTGAGTTTCAGCCAACCTAAAGTTGGCGGGTTTGACACCGAATTATTCCGCGAATGGTTTCAAGCGTTTGCCATGAATAGTGGCATTACGCTGCATGTTGAGAATATTTATGGCGAAAATAACCATCATATCATTGAGATTTGCTTTAAGGCGTTGGCGCGGGCATTGCGCGAAGCGTTAGAAATTGACCCGCGGCAAAAAGATGTTTTACCGACCACCAAGGGCAAGTTGGGATAAATAATGGCGTTTTTTGAAGCCTTACAAAACACCAATAAAGCTCATGCTGGGGATTATTCAAACGGCAATATTGTGCTGGTCAAAGATGGATTTTGCTGGCCGGCGCTATTTTTCACCCCATTTTGGCTGATTTTTCGCGGCATGTGGTTGATTTTAATACTCTATATTGGTGTCTCGATGGTATTTTGGGCGGTGGAAAATGCTGGCTATATATCATCTGACGTGGCATTTTGGGCGCAAATTGGCCTGAGTATTCTATTTGCTTTTGAAGCCAATTTTTTGCGTAAATGGACTTTACAGCGCGGTGATTATCGACATATTGGCGTGAGCTTAGGCCGCAATTTGCAAGAGGCTGAAGTGAATTTTTTTGCCCAATTTGCAGGTGAGGCGCCGTTAGCGGTTTTTCCTGTTGAGCCTGCGCCACAAGCGAGCAGCTCGTCTGAAATGGTGACCAACCCAGTAAATGTAACGCAAAAAACCGAAATACAAAAATCGCATTGGAAAATTGGCGGAAAACGCAAAGCTGACAGTGTGGTTGGCATGTTTAATGACGATTAGAAACTTGTAGAAAAATTGGTAGAAAAATGAAGACTATTATCATTGATTATGGATCGGGCAATTTACGTTCTGCACATCGGGCATTTGAACGGGCGGCCAAAGACAATAAAATCAACAGCCAAATTTTAATATCTGACAAACCTGCAGACATTGCGGCGGCTGACCATATTGTGCTGCCTGGTGTTGGGGCGTTTAAAGATTGTTATGATGGCCTTTCTGCCCGCAAGGGTGTGATGGATGCGCTGCATGAAGCTGTGCAGGTGCAAAAAAAGCCGTTTTTGGGCATATGTGTTGGCATGCAATTAATGGCCACAGAAGGCATTGAATATAAAGGCTCGCAAGGCTTGGATTGGATCAAAGGCCAAGTGCGCGCTATTACACCCAATGCCGAACAAGATTTGGGGCTTAAAGTGCCGCATATGGGTTGGAACCTGTTGGCCGAAAATATCAGAGGCCGCTCTCATAAAATATTAGATGGCATTGAGATGGGTTTGCACGCCTATTTTGTGCATAGCTATCAGTTTCACACTGACGATGAAAATGAAACAATTTTAACCACCCAATATGGCGAAAAAATCACCGCTATGGTGGCTAAAGACAATATGGTTGGCACGCAATTTCACCCTGAAAAAAGCCAGAAATTGGGCCTAGATTTCATCGCTAATTTTTTAAATTGGAAACCGTAATATGAGTAAATTCACCCTATACCCAGCGATTGATTTAAAAGACGGCAAATGCGTGCGCCTGATTAAGGGCGAAATGTCGGAGGCGACCATATTTAATGACAGCCCCGCCGACCAAGCCGATCAATTTGCCGAAATGGGCTTTGATTATTTACATCTGGTTGATTTAAATGGCGCTTTTGCGGGCGAGCCTGTTAATGAAAGCGCCGTAGAGCAAATTCTAAAAACTGTGAAAATGCCTGTGCAGCTAGGTGGCGGCATACGTGATTTGGCAACCATTGAACGCTGGTTGGGTTTGGGCATATCCAGAGTGATTTTAGGCACAGTGGCGGTTAAAAACCCTGATTTGGTGCTAGAAGCCTGCAAAAAATTCCCCAACCAAGTGGTTGTCGGCTTAGATGCCCGCAATGGTTATATCGCCACCGAAGGCTGGGCAGAACAGAGCGAATTACATATGTTTGATATGGCTGCACGGTTTGAAGATGCAGGCGTGGCGGCGATTATTTACACTGACATTGCCCGTGATGGTATTTTGACAGGAGTAAATGTTGAACAGACCAGAGCTTTGGCCGATAAAACTGCAATTCCTGTGATTGCCTCTGGTGGTTTGGCCTCAATTGGCGATGTAAAAACCTTGCTTGAAGACGAAAACAGCAAAATTTCAGGCGCTATATCTGGCCGCGCTTTATATGACAAACGTCTAGATCCTGTAGAGGCTATAAGCATCATTTCAGCTGCGAATCAATTAAGAGGGGCGGGTTAATGTCTCAATTTATGCAAGCCACCCAGCAAAACAACAACCTTAAAGCCCGCATCATTCCTTGTTTAGATGTGCGTGATGGTCGTGTGGTCAAAGGTGTGAATTTTGTCGGCTTAAAAGACGCAGGCGACCCTGTTGAATGCGCTAAAATTTATGACGCGGCAGGGGCGGATGAATTATGCTTTTTGGACATTACGGCATCGGTAGAAGGCCGTGGTACATTGCTGAACATGGTCTCGCAAACCGCCGAACAATGTTTTATGCCGCTTACAGTTGGCGGTGGTGTGCGGGCTGTCGAAGATGTGCGGGCATTATTGTTGGCGGGTGCCGATAAAGTTGGCATCAATACATCGGCGGTTAAACGCCCTGAATTGGTTGGCGAATGCGCCGAAAAATTTGGCAATCAATGCATTGTGGTGGCGATAGATGCCAAGCGCGTGTCTAAAGACGGCGAAGTGCTAAGGTGGGAAATTTTCACCCATGGTGGCCGCACCGAAACAGGCATTGATGCGGTGGAATTTGCCATAAAAGTCGCTGATTTGGGCGCGGGCGAAATATTGCTGACCAGTATGGACAGAGACGGCACAAAATCGGGCTTTAATTTACCGTTGACCCGTGCGATAGCTGATGCAGTGAGCATTCCAGTGATTGCTTCAGGCGGTGTTGGCAATTTAGACCATCTGGTTGAAGGTATAACTGAAGGCCATGCCAGTGCGGTATTGGCGGCTTCGATATTTCATTTTGGTGATTATACGGTCGAGCAGGCCAAAAAATATATGGCGTCTAAGGGCATATCTATGCGCCTAGATGGATATGAAAACTAGGGGAGGAAATATATGCACATTCTTGATAAGTTGAACGAGGTAATTGGCACGCGTGCTAATGAATCGGTTGATACATCTTACACTGCCAGTTTGCTGGCCAAGGGCATTGAAAAATGTGCTCAAAAGCTCGGCGAAGAGGCGGTTGAATTGGTGATTGGCGCGGTGACAAAAAATCGTGATGAGATTGTCGCCGAATCGGCAGATTTACTTTATCATTGGCTCGTATTGCTTAAATCTTGCGGCGTAAAACCCGATGAGGTCTATGCAAAATTAGCTGAACGTCAAAACATTTCTGGTCTTGAAGAAAAAGCCTCTCGCACGCAAAAGTGACATTATGAAATCATCTGAAAATTATATGCCTTTTCATGAATTTAATGCCGAATCTTGGGCGAAATTACGGGCTGACACGCCAATGACTTTGGGTGAAGATGACCTGAAGCGGCTACGTGGTATCAATGAAAAGGTGAATATTGAAGAGGTTGAACAGATTTATCTGCCTGTTTCGCGCCTGCTTAACCTATATGTTGGGGCACGAAGACAGCTTTATAAAGCCACATCAAAATTTTTAAACAATGGCAACGCCAATGGCACCGAGCAAGAACGCGTTCCATTTATCATCGGCATTGCAGGCAGTGTGGCGGTTGGCAAAAGCACCACCGCACGGGTATTGCGCGAACTTTTGGCCGCTTGGGATACAGATTTAAAAGTCGAGCTGCTGAATACGGATGGTTTTCTGCATCCCAATGCCTGGCTCGAAGCCAAAGGCATGATGGATAAAAAGGGTTTTCCTAAAAGCTATAACCGCGCCTGCTTGCTAGAATTTTTATCGGACATTAAGGCGGGCAAACCCAATGTCCAAGCCCCGACCTATTCGCATTTAACCTATGACATTGTGCCTGACCAATTTGTAACCTATGACCGGCCTGACATTTTAATTGTTGAGGGCATCAATGTGTTGCAATCTGGCGCTTTGCCAAGAGGTGGTGAAGCCATACCTTATGTGTCTGACTTTTTTGATTTTTCGATTTTTATTGATGCTGAAGAGGAATTGATTGGCAAATGGTATATTGATCGGTTTTTAGGTTTTCGAAAAACCGCTTTTGCAGACCCAAATGCCTATTTTCATAAATATGCCGCGTTTGATGATGCCCAAGCGGTGGAAACAGCGACAATGATTTGGCAAAGCATTAACCGCAAAAACCTACGCGAGAATATACTCCCCACACGCCCTCGCGCTGATCTGATTTTGAAAAAAGGCAGTGACCATTTTATTGAGCAAATACTTTTGCGGAAAATATAACCACAAACTCAGCACTTCCATCCCCCCTCGTTTCCATGCAACGTGCCATCCAGTGAGCGCGAGTGCAGCCGTTCGAAGCCGCTGCAGACGAACGCGCGGCAGGCAAGAGAGCGCAGCGAACGCACGGACCGAAGGGAATGCCTGTGGTGCAAGTGTCAACAGAGAGGCTTAAGCCGAACGTAAAAATGAAGTACCCGAGTACAGGCAGTACAGCTAACTTTCTTATGTCTTAGCAAGGCCAAATGCAGGTTCAGCGGTTGAGATTCCAGCACAAACTTTCCCCATCACAACTTTTCAGCCATCACGGGGCAGTATCCCTGCCGAAGCTCTGGAAGTCTCATTCATACGTTCGCTTAAGCTCACTGTTGATACTTGCACCACAGGCATTCCCTTCGGTCCGTGAGCTCCATACGCTTCGCGTACTGCGCTAGCTGGCCGCGCGTTCGTCGGCAGCGGCTTCGAATGGCTGCACTCGCACTCACTGAAATGAATGGGAGTTGTGGAAAAGAGGGGCAGATGGAAATGCCGAGCTTACCGCTCAGCAATCAGCCGCAAATGCCGAATTTGCCGTTAAAGCAACCCAGCCTTTTTAGCCACCGATATAATATCCACCGTTGGATGCGGCCCCATATGCTGAATCACTTCACGTGCGGCAACACAGCCTAGCTTGGTGCTATCGGCCAAGCTCATACCATGCTCCAACCCATATAACGCCCCCGAGGCAAAAATATCACCAGCGCCAGTGAGGTCAACAATATCAAATACGGGGTCGACAGAGGCATATTCAGTCACATCACCTTGCTGCGCCACAGCGCCATTAGCACCGCGTGTGATAAAGCTCAACACACCAGTTTTGGCATTTTCTACCAGAGCCGCTTCGAATGTATCGACTTGATAAAGCGCTTTAATTTCATCTTCATTGGCAAATAATATTTCTATCGTGCCGTCATCGATTAAGCTTTTAAAACTGTCGCGGAAATTATCGACGCAAAATTGATCGGCCAACGACACTGAAATTTTGGTATCTGTGCCTTTGGTCAGTTTTGCAATATGATCAAATGCGGCTTTTGCGGGCGGTTGATACCATAAGTAACCTTCAAAATAAACAGTTTTGGCCGAGAGAATAAGCTCATCATCAATATGTTCGGGGCCAAGGTCGGTCGATGCGCCTAAATAAGTATTCATCGTACGCTCGCCATCGGGCGTGACCAAAATGATTGACTGCGAAGTGGGTTTGCCCTCTACATATATCGGTGTGTAATCAACGCCCGACGCATCCATATCATGATTAAAAATGGTGCCGAATTGATCCTTGGCAATGGTGCCAATATAGCTGGCTTTGCCGCCAAAATAACCATAACCAACCGCTGTGTTCGCCGCGCTGCCGCCCGATCTTTCGGTCGCCGCGCCAACTTTGCTGTAAAGTGCGTTAGATTCATCAGCATCAACCAATTTCATCGCACTTTTATCGAGCTTTTGCTCAACCAAAAAGTCTTCTTCTACGGTAACCAAAATGTCGATAATGGCATTGCCAACTGTTAATAGATCGTATTTATGGCTCATATTTCCTCGTGTGCTGTCGATATCTATATTCTAGACTTGAATATAGATATATTAGGCTTATGTAAATAATAGATTTAATTTAAGCCACGGATACCAGATGATAGACGCCATTTCCACCTCGATTTCTGACCTTTTATCAAAACCTTTTAGAGCGGTGGTGCTAAAATCCATCGGCCTAACGATTTTGCTACTGGTTGCGGCGCTCATTGCCATGCCCACTTTAGCCGCCAACACTGGGTATAACCCTTTCCCTTATGCCGATGTTATTTTTAGTTGGATGGCAGGCATTGGTACATTTTTGCTGATGGGCTATCTAATTGTGCCAATCACCGCGTTATTTGCTGGTCTATTTTTAGATAACATTGCCGATGTGGTTGAAGAACAGCATTACCCACACCGTAAAAAAGGCATTGCCATGCCAACCGCACAAGCTGTGTGGACAGGCATTAAATTTATGCTGATTGTGATTGTCAGCAACCTTTTACTGTTGCCATTCGCGCTATTTGGCGGCTTAGGCTTTATATTAATTTACGCATTGAATGGCTACTTGTTAGGCCGTGAATATTTTGAACTGGCAGCCTTGCGCCATCACACCATAGCCGATGCCAAATTTTTACGCAGCCAAAACCAAGCCATGGTCTATGGAGCTGGCTTTATTGTAGCCTTTGCCGCCACAATCCCCTACGTGAATATATTGGTGCCAGTATTTGCAACTAGCTTGTTGGTGCATATTTATCATCAGGCGGTGACTAAGCAGGAAGCGCTGGGCTAACCAACAATACTGAGTTTCCGTCTACCCCTCGTTTCCACAACTCCCATTCATTTCAGTGAGCGCGACAGCGGCCGTTCGAAGCCGCTGCAGACGAACGCGCGGTAGGCAAGCGCAGTACGCGAAGCGTATGGAGCGCCTGCAAGGGCTAACAGAGAGGCTTAAGCCGAACGTATAAATGAAGTACCCGAGTATCAACAGGAGTGCGACCCTGTATAGGCTGCAAAAAGACAGTTAGCTGGTAGCAAAAGCTCTGGAAGTTTGCATTATGTTTGGCACTGCGTGCGTTCGCTCCGCTCTCTAGCTAAGCCACTCAGCCGCTGATGGGACGATCATTCACCACCCAACCTAACCTCATTATGCTGAGTTAGCTAGAATATGCCGAGCTGCCGAATTTCGGTGCGCTCGACATATTCAGAGTTTGCTGTTGGTGTGTTGCTGCCAATTCAGAGTTCAATAAACCGCTTAGCCACATAGCCAGAAAGCATGCCCAGCACCACCCAAAACACAAATAGTGTAATCGCTGTCATCAAAATAAATTCATTAGATAAATCAGTCAGTGCCGCAACGGCCTCAGGGTGAGTGTTGGCAAACCCGTGATGCTCGGGCAAAGGCGCACCCATAATATGCGGTACGGCGATAACGGCCAAGCCGAAAAGCTTGAAGAATTTTGGCATAAACACCAAGCAAGCCAGCCCTGCAGCGGTTAAAATAACCGTCATCAACCACCAACCTTGGCGACCTTCTAAATTAGCTGCAACAGTGCCAGGAATTTCGGGCAACAACCCCATTGAGGGAGCAACATAAAAGCTCAAATAACCCGCAAGTCCGAATAACAACCCACTGAGCAAGCTAGTTTTCTTGGTAAATGCCATCGCGGCAATGACCAACATGGCAAAGCCAATCGCGGTGAGGATAGACGACAATATGGTATAAGCAATACGCTCAAAGCCATCTTCTGGCCCCCACGCTTCGGCCGCTTCATCATCATGACTATGGCCATGATCATCAGCCTCAACGCTTGGGTCTGCGGTTACCTCATAAAACTCGGCAGCCAAAATAATCGGTGTGGTGGTAAAATTTTGCAAAGCGCCCAATAAGGCACCGGCAATCACGCCAACAATCATGGCGCTAACAATTATATTTTTAAACATTTTTTGAATCCTAAAATTTGTTGGGGTGTACTAGTGGCAAGGGAAGGTGGTGGAATGACGCGTATCATGCGCGGCATTATGCAACACTTCCATCGGCGAAAAGCCAACAAAAAGGAATATCATAGCGCCCAATATAGCAGCGCCTAAAATTTCACCATTTTTTGTAATCGCGGATGACGATTTTTTAACATTTGTTACTTGCATTTTTCATTCCCGAAAATTAGCGATTAAACATCTGGTATCGGACTTATTATTTACATAAAATACCGTTGCGGGTGCAGTGTTGGATCTTAGCCAACTTCCCAGTTTTAGCTCATTATTGAACTGATTTTTAAAATAGGCTGATTTGAAATAATGTCAAACAACTTTATCGGCAGATTTACACAAGTCTTCAATGATGCATTCACCACATAACGGTTTGCGCGCTTTGCACACATATCGACCATGCAAAATAAGCCAATGATGGCTGTGGCGCTTATATTTGGCGGGTATGGATTTTTCTAATTTTCGCTCGGTTTCGACTACATTTTTAGATGGCGCTAACTTCAAACGGTTAGACAGGCGAAAAATATGCGTATCGACCGCAATGGTTGGCTGGCCGAAATACAGGTTAAGCACCACATTGGCAGTTTTGCGCCCGACACCAGCAAGGCTTTCCAAATCTTCGCGATTATCTGGCACTTGGCTGTTAAAATGCTCAATTAATCGTTCTGAAAGCGCCAAAACATTTTTGGCTTTGTTGCGATAAAGACCGATTGTGCGCACATGTGCAGTGATGCCTTCTAAGCCCAATTCTACCATTTTTTCGGGCGTATCGGCGATTTTGAATAAAGCTTTGGTGGCTTTGTTAACCCCAACATCGGTAGCTTGCGCCGATAAAACCACGGCTACCAATAATGTATAGACATTTATATAATCCAGCTCGCCTTTAGGCTCTGGATCCCGCGCTTCGAAACGGCGGAACATTTCTTCTATATTTTTTTTCAGCATTTTTTTACCACTTGTAGGGAGCTTCAATAGAGAGGCAAAACCAACAAAATGCAAGTCATAACCATTTTCGGGTGTCTATTTTTTGCTCGCATGTTAATTTGCAGCATGACAAATTTAAGCGACAAACAAAATGCCTTGATGGCACAAAATTCTGAATATGATTTGGTGGTGCAAGTGATTGAATATCTGTGCCAAAACCAATATGAGCAACCAAAATTGCAAGATGTGGCGGAACATGTCGGCATGACCACCGGCCATGTACAAAAAATATTCACCAAATGGGCAGGCGTTTCGCCTAAGGATTTTCAGCATTATCTAACCATTCACCACGCCCGCAAAATGCTCGATGGCAGCGAAACCATTTTAAACGCCTCTTACGATTTAGGCCTAAGTTCACCCGCGCGCCTGCACGACCTCTTCACCAAAGTTGAGGCAATGCCGCCAGGCATTTATAAAAAAGGCGGCGAGGGTTTAGAGATTATTTACGGCTATGCCGCCACGCCTTTTGGCCGCACCATCATTATGATCACACAACTTGAAGGTCAGCTAAAGTCGGGTGTATGCGGCGTTGGTTTCGTAGACGAATCGGATAAACTAGCCCTTGATGACATGCAAAAACGCTGGCCAAACGCCCGATATATACATGATGACAATGCGATAGCCACCGACGCCGAAACTATTTTCGCGCCTGAGAAATGGGCGGCCGATAAACCGATGACCATCATACTCATTGGTTCAGATTTTGATGTGCAGATATGGCGCACACTACTAAAAATCCCCATGGGCAAAGCCGTATCATATGGCGACATTGCTCTGCATCTGGGTAAGAAAAAAGGCGCATCACGCGCCGTCGGTAGCGCCGTTGGCCGCAACCCAATTTCGTTTTTAGTGCCGTGCCACAGAGTGTTACGCGCCAGCGGCGAATTAGGCGGCTACCATTGGGGCATCAGCCGTAAACGCGCGCTTATCGGCTGGGAAAACAGATTCTGAATTTGCGTTTGGCACCAATATACGGAATGACCGCACATCTCCCGCTCTAAAAACTCATGTGTTTTTAGAGCCAGCCGGACTGGAGGCCGCCTCTTATGTGGCGCACCCGTGTAGGCCTGAGCGCAGCGAAGAATAGCCGCGAACGAAATGGAGCAAACTTCCAGAGCATAGGCAGGAAGCTGCCCTGAATTTGCCGAGAAGTTTGAACCAGAAAATTTTGCGCAAAAATCTCAACCAATGAACCCGCATTTACCGCTGCAAAAGACATGAGAAAGTTAGCCGTACTGCCTACACTCGGGTACTTCATTTATACGCACGCCTTTCGGCATGCTGTTGACACTTGCGTGCGCAGCCCCGCTCTCCGAGCGTGACAGCTAGCTACCGCGCGTTAGATGGCAGCGGCTTCGAACGGCCGCTGTCGCGCTCACTGTATGGCACGTTATTTAGAAACGAGGGGCAAACGCAAACGCTAGTCTAGCTTTTTAACGCTATTTAAGCTGCCGTCTTCATTCAACACATAAATCATCGGGATGCCTGTGCCGAGGTTGAGGCTGGTAATCTCTTCCTTCGAAATGTTTTCGATCTGCATAATCAACGCCCGTAGGGAGTTACCATGTGCCGCAACAATGATGTTTTCGCCAGCTTTGTAACGCGGTAAAATATCGCTGTTAAAATACGGCAAAACACGGTCAGCAGTGCCTTTAAGGCTTTCGCCACCTGGAGGAGGTGTGTCAAATGAACGGCGCCAAATATGCACTTGCTCATCGCCCCATTTTTTGCGGGCATCATCTTTATTCAGGCCCGTTAAGTCGCCATAATCGCGTTCATTTAAACGTTGATCTTCAATAGTTTCAAGGTCTTCTTGTCCCAAAACTTCGAGAATGATTTTGAGAGTTTTTTGCGCGCGCATTAATTTGGAAGTAAATGCCACATCAAATTTAATATTCTCGGCTTTGATTTTAACGCCTGCTGCATTGGCTTCTTCAATGCCAAGCTCAGTTAAATCAACATCTTTCCACCCTGTGAAAAGATTTTTTAAATTCCAATCGCTTTGTCCGTGGCGGACAAGAACCATTACATTGCTCATATGAGTCTCCATTTAATTTAACAGGTTTAAATATTACATATCTAGATATCTTCAATGCCCAATACGTCAAACATCGTAAACAAGCCAGGCCCACGGCTTACCACTTTGCTTATATCTTCATCACCGCCCGTTGCGCCCCAAATGGCGGCTTTGAGCGCACCATTGGCAAACATCGAACGGTCATTGGCTTTATGCGTCAATTCAATACGCTCATCATGCCCAGCAAAAATAACGCTATGCTCACCAATCACATTACCACCACGCAAGGTTGCAAAACCAATATCACCCACTGGCCGCACGCCCGTAATACCATCACGGCTACGAATCGATCTTTCCGTAAGGTCAATCTCGCGGCCATCGGCTGCGGCTTGACCAAGCATTAATGCTGTGCCAGATGGCGCGTCAATTTTGTTGCGGTGATGCATTTCAACCACTTCAATGTCAAAATCCTCGCCCAAAGCAGCGGCGGTTTTTTTAACCATCGCCATCAGCAAATTAATCCCAAGGCTCATATTGCCAGATTTAATAATGGTCGCATGCACCGCAGCAGCATCAATTTGCGCCTCTTGCTCTTCGGAAAAACCTGTCGAGCCAATCACATGTGTGATGCGCAATTGCGCCGCCAATTCGGCAAAAAACACTGAAGCCGAAGGGATTGTGAAATCTAATACCACATCTGCATTGGTGAAAAGCTCGAGAGCATCAATGCTAACCGCAATGTCCAATTTGCCAATACCAGCCAGCTCGCCAATATCCTGACCGATAAATTCGCTGCCTTCAGGCTCGATGCCACCAACCACAACGCAATTTTCAGCGTCATGCACCACGCGAGTTAAGGTGCGACCCATACGGCCACCTGCGCCCATGATTGCTATTTTAATATTTGCCATATCAACCTCTAATTTGTTGGATCACTTATAACTTTAAAATTTATTGACATCAATTTTTAATTGCATGCAAACGCGTAATTTGGGTGCAAAATGTTGATTGTCTTGTTGCCAGAGCGCCAGAAATTGTTCGGATAAGCGTTCTTCGGCCATCGAAACATAACCCTTTTTGGTATAATAAGGTTGGTTCCACTCAACATCACGAAATGTGATCAGGTTGATTGAAGCGATGCGTTTAATCTCGGCCAGCATTTTAATATAGCTGAGCAGGCCATTGCCAACGCCTTGGCTTTGCGCATGTTCAACTACACTTATTTCTTCGATATACCAGCTATTTGTATATGAGGTGAGGGCGATGAAGCCAACGGGCTTTTGATCAATCTCGGCAATGAAACAAACTTCATTCTGTATTGAATTTATCAATATTTCAGGGGGCAGTAAATCATCATCGGCCACTGCTTTAATCTCGGTGATATCTGAACTCAAAAATCGTTTTGCTGCGTCTTTTTCGATCGCCTGACAGGTTTCAACATCTGTTAAAAGCGCGTCTCTAATGATGATGCTTGCCATGTCTTTTTTCCAACCGTCAGAATTAGGCTTTATATGCCTTAATTTGACTTTTTTTACCAGTCTAAACTTTCGGCCTGTTTAAATATTTTTTCAATATGCAGCAATAAAAAATCCGCATCATCTCTACTAAAGATCAGTGGCGCGCGTAATTTTAACACATTATGATGCGGCCCATCAGTGCCGATCAGAATGCGTTTTTGCGCCATGCAGTTGGCGATATAATCAGCACGTTTTTGGCAAGGTGATCCATCTGCTGTAATCATCTCAACTCCAATGAACAGACCAAGCCCGCGCACATCACCTATGGAGGGATAAGTTTTTTGCATTTTATGTAACGCGTCTAAAATATATGTACCAATGATTTTGGCATTATCTTGCAGTTTTTCATCTTCAATAATCTTAAGCACTTCAAGCCCAATGGTGCAGGATAAAGTCGAGCCGCCAAAGGTAGAGAAAAATTCCATTCCATTAGCGAATCGATCAGCTATAGCTCTAGAGGTCGCCAAAATACCAATTGGGTGGCCATTGCCTATTGGTTTACCCAACAGAATCATATCTGGCACAGCGTTCTGCTGCTCAAAACCCCAATAATAATCACCCAAACGGCCTAAGCCCGTTTGCACTTCATCAGCAATGGCGATGCCGCCCGCTTGGCGGGTCATTTCAAACACAGCTTTCAAATAACCTTGCGGTGGGATGATTTGCCCGCCGACCGACGGAAAACTCTCAGTGATGAAAGCTGCGAGTTTTTGGCCGTTGGCGGTTAATTCATCAATAATAGCACGCGTATATTTTGCGTATTTTTCTCCCGCCTGCGGGTCTGAATTTTTATACTCACCACGATAGCCATCAGGGATCGGCACCACATGCACCCAATCCGCCACGCCATTACCGCCTTTGCCGTTAAATTTATATTCGCTCAGCTCGATGGCGGTTAATGTATTGCCATGATAACCCGCTTCAGAAACAATGGTATGTTTTGCGCCCGTATATTCACGCGCCATGCGCATTGCCAATTCTGTGGCTTCACTAGCCGAGTTCACAAAAAATATAGTGTCGATATGCTCTGGCATTTTGGCCAACATCGCCTCGGCATAATCGGATTGGGCTTGATGCATATAACGCGTATTTGTATTGAGCATTTGCATTTGCCGCGCCGCGACTTTGGCCAAGCGCGGATGAGCATGGCCAACATGCGGCACATTGTTAAACGCATCCAAATAAGTGCGCCCCCATTCATCATAAAGCTGGCATTCAAACCCGCGTTGTAACAATAACGGCTGGTCATATGTCAGGCTCAAATTTGCCCCTGACCAAGCCTTGCGGCGATCCAATTCAATGTTACGGTTACGAATCGAGCCTGTTGCATGGCCGATATCGAGATTAAGCAAGAGTGCAGGATCGGGATATAGGGTTTTCCACACATCTAAATCATCGGGGCTAACCACGCCTGGCCAATCAGCCCCATGCCAATCGGTAAGGCCGAGTTGAAAATGCACATGCGGTGGCCATGTGCCATTCTCATCATAATCGCCCAATACGGCAAAAACCTCACCAGCTTTTATATTTTGCCCGACTTTTAATGCCTTAACTTCTGCCCACGCCAAATGGCCATAAAGCGTGTAAAATTCTTGTCCTGTGTCGGTAACGTGTTTAAGCGTCACCAAGCCCCCATAATCAAATGGCGTGTCCTGTATCGAGGCGCTATGCACAATTGCCTCATAGGGCGCTTTTACAGGCGTGCCAGCGGGCAGAAAAACATCGATGGCAATATGCACACTGCGCCGATCACGCGCCTGATGGCTGGTTTCGCCACTAAAGAACGCTTCACCTGCATAAATAAGTCGCGGCTCGACATAGCGACCTAAGCTCGGTTTGTTTGGGGCTGCAGCCGAATCGACGATCTGTTGAAATTCAACCATATTAGGCCTTTTGGCGTTTGTTGGCGCATCTTTGCCCATCACCGAAAAATCAAATATCGGCGCGGCGGATAAATCCATATCAAAAATCGGATGAAATTTATTTCCGCTCATCCACTGGCTGAGTTTCTTTGAGTCAGCATCAATTTCAAACCCGCAGGCATGCAATAGTTTGGCGGTGACAAATTGATCGCTATATTTTTGGGCATCATCAATCATCCGCCATGCGGCTTTTTCCGACACGCTGACATAAGCATCATCTGGTCTTTCTTGTTTCATCATGGCGCTATTGACTACAGACACAGCCAGCCGCATCAATGCCAAGCGCCAAATGAGTTTAATCTCCGCTTCGGTAAGCGGATTGTAGCTGTGATAAGCTTTGATAAAATGAGTTAAATAGGCCAGCGGATTATCAACATCTAACATCAGATAAGCCGCACAAATGGCAATGTTACAGATTTTTGGCGCGGCAATCATATCGCCAAAATCAATAATGCCAGATAGATTTTGTTGCCCATTTTTATTGTTTAGCACAAGTATATTATAATCGTTTAAATCGTTATGTATCGCTTGTTTTGGAAACGACTCTAAATTTTGCCTAATTTCACTATAATCATTGATTATATTTGTAACGCGTGCTTGTTTATCTGTTTCAAGTGATTGAATTGACTCAGCAATCCAACCTGCATTTGATAAATCCCATTTAATATCGCGATTCAATAGGGCTGATTGAAAATTCTGCATCGCCAAATCCAATTGCGCAGCTCTTTTGCCAATTTCGCCCACCAGACCAAGTGGTCTTGCGATGCAATCGGTATATAAACGGCCATTCAACGCGCTGATCATCCATAAAAAACGACCCTCAGTTTTTATATAATTTTGCCCACCCTGAGTGGGGACAATGTGTGGAATGTAATTAATTTCATTTCGTAGGTGAATCAAAACATCAATTTGCATTTGCATAAATTCTTCAGCGCAATCAGCCGCCATAACTTTCAGAATATAAGTACGGCCATCAACGGTTTCAACCCGAAAATTAAGGTCAAACTCACCAACCAACGGCTCAAGTGTGGCCTGTATATGCCAATTTTCCTGTACACATTTTACGATATTTTTTGTTTTCATCGACTTGCCCCATTTTGTTAAATTATGTTAGGGTAAAAGAGTGAGGGTTGTAAATTGTTAATTGGTTCTCGGTAATGCATATAGTTTCAGAATTTTCATTTCTTTCTCGTTACTAAACAACGTGATATTCAGTGAGCGCGAGTGCGGCCGTTCGAAGCCGCTGCCTGCCAACGCGCGGTCAGCTAGAGAGCAAAGCGAACGCACGCAAGTGTCAACAGAGAGCCTTAAGGCGAACGTATAAATGAAGCTCCCGAGTATTGGCAAGAGTCTTCATTTTCTTATACTAATAGCATTAAAGTAGTTATATGGATATAAAATGGGAAATGAATATTTAAGTACTGACACAGGAAATGATGTTATTTGCTCTTTGGAGTTGGTGCTAGAATCTTTGATAAAAGTAGAGAATAACCCAAATCATTGGAAATGGGTTGTTATTGCGCTTCATTGTGCAATACAAGGCACTATGGTATTACATTTAACAGGAACAGTTTTTGGCGGAGCGTATACGCAAGACTCAATTAAACGGTTTATCAAGTGGTCAGACAGCCATCGCATTGGCGAAAAAGCAGAGTTACACTTAATGCTAGCAAATCCTTTTAAATTGTTCAAAAGATTATCAGATGAAACAAGGAGCTCAATTTCGGAAGGTGGCATCATCGTTACAACAGAAAAGCAGCATTTATCATTTAAATGGCTTGATGAATTGAGGGATGGATTTACGCATTTTAAAGATACAAGTTGGAGCATAGAAGTAGAGTTATTGAGAGGGATTGTTAAGCCTATTATTGAGGTGATTGAAATGATTGAAAAAAGAGATTGGGCTTTTCGGCATTTAAGTGATGAAAAAAAAGAATGTTTGAAGGCGTTAATAAATGAAATAAGTTTACACTCTTCATTTTCTAAATAAGTTCCTGCCACCATAGCTCTAGCGGTGCAATCCTGTTTAAATTAACCGCTTCACCCATTTTGGGTACGCGTAAATCTGCCCCATATTGCTTAGCATATTTGGCGATCTGCTCAAGCGGATCATACCAAGTGTGCACCGACAGATCAAATGTGCAATTGTGAATCGGAATCAGCGATTTGGCACGTAAATCTAAATGTGCCTGCACTGATTGTTCGGGTACCATATGCAGATCAAGCCATAATTTGCTATAAGCGCCATTTTCCATAAAGCTAATGTCAAAGGGCCCAAATTCATCGCCAATTTTTTTAAACCCATCAAAATAACCACTGTCGCCACAATAGAAAATATTGTGATGCTCGCCTTTAATCACCCAGCTTGCCCATAGGGTTTTGAACTCATCATCCATCCGGCGGCCAGAATTATGCCGCGAGGGCGTGGCGGTGAGGCGGGTTTTACCAACCAACATGCTGTCATACCAATCAAATTGGTGTATTTTGTCAGCCTCAATGCCCCAACGGCGCAAATGCTCATCGACCCGCAACGGCACATAGAAATTCTCAACTTTGTTAGCCAACTGTTTGATGCTTTTTTTGTCCAAATGATCATAATGATCGTGCGAGATGATCACCCCTCTAATCGGCGGCAAATCCTCAATTTCGATCGGCGTTTTATGAAACCGCTTTGGTCCTGCAAATTGAAATGGCGAGACACGTTTGGAAAACACGGGGTCGATCAGCCAAAAGCCACCGTCAATCCACAGCAAAAGCGATGAATGGCCGAGTTTAAAAAAATGCGTATCCTGCGGCTTGAGGTTTTTGAGCTGGGCGGTGGTAATTTCGATTAGTGGAATAGAGTGTTTTTTGGGCTGGGTCGGTTTCACCCGATCAAACATCGCTTGGCTAAGATTCTCGCGCGCCATATAATGCCCATTGTCAGTAATTGGGCGCAGATTGACGAATTTTTTGCCATCAAACTGTGACGGCCTGAGCCATTTATTGGCCTGTATATTGTCTTGCGTGCTGAGCTGTGACATAGATTGCCCCATAAATAAGCAGTTAGCTTATCTATAGCGCGACTATATAAAACTTTTATGACAGCTTACATCAGCTCCTGCCACCATGTTTTAAGCTCTGGTATGGCGTTTAAATTAATGGGGTCGCCCATTTCTGGCACCAATAATTTGACATTTTGCTCATCAGAATATTTAAGCACCTGCTCCAGCGGGTCGAACCAGGCATGCACCGATAGGTCAAACGTGCTGTTATGAATGGGTACCAAAACGCTGCCTTTAAGATCGATAAATGCTTGTACGGTTTCTTGCGGCATCATATGCACATCGGGCCATAGCGTGTTATAGGCGCCTGTTTCCATAAAGCTGATGTCAAAGGGGCCATATTGTGTTCCGATGTCCTTAAAACCCGAAAAATAGCCGCTATCGCCACTGAAATATATATTATGTTGGCTCGATTTAATCACCCAACTTGCCCATAGGCTCTGATTACGATCCGACAGACCGCGGCCAGAAAAATGTTGTGATGGTGTGGCGGTGAGGGTGAGGGCGCCGACATTGACACTTTCATGCCAGTCATATTCATGAATTTGATCGGCTGATACACCCCATTGCGCAAGCGAAGCACCAACGCCAAGCGGCATATAGAAATTCTCAACCTTGGCATTGAGCGCCTCAATGCTGGCCTTATCCAGATGGTCATAATGATTATGCGATAAGATAACGCCTTTAATATCAGGCAAATCAGCGATAGATAACGGTGTTGGGTGAAACCGCTTTGGCCCAAAAAACGAAAAAGGCGAGGCGCGGTCAGAAAATAATGGGTCGATCAGCCAAAATTCATTCTCGATCCACAGCAAAAGACTAGAATGGCCGAGTTTGAAGAAAATAGTTTCGTTAGCGGGTAGGTTGGCGAGCTGCTCAGGCGTAATTGTTTGCACAGGTATCGGCAATTTGGGTGCTGAAGGCTGCATTTTCTCAAACATCTGTTGCCTGATCATTTTCGGAAAAAAGCTCAAACCCTGTTGCGGCATCGGCGCAGCATTAACAAATTTTTCGCCATCATACTGCGCAGATTTTAGAATACGATCTCTATTCATAGGCTCAGCACTCTTGATATATTGATCGGCACCAAAGCCAGCAGCCACAAGCAAGGTGATAATGCCTAATAATATATAGGCCACAATTTTTAATTTTCTCATGCATCTACATATAAGGCACAAAGCCAAAACTTCAAGCCTTTCAGTATAGCAATTCACCACAAATTCTGAGTTTCTATCTACCCCTCGTTTCCACAATTCCCATTCATTTCCGTGAGTGCGTGTTCGGCCGTTCGCAGCCGCTGCCGACGAACGCGCGGCCAGCTAGCTGTGCGCGCCGCTAGGTGTGCGCTGCGCACGCAAGTGCTAACAGAGAGGCGAAAGCCGAACGTATAAATGCAGACTTCCAGAGCTTAGGCAGGACGCCGCCCTGAATTTGCTGAAAAGTTGTGATGTGGAAAGTTTGCGCAGGAGCTGCAACGAATGAACCTGTGGTTGCTGCTGAAAAGACACTAAGAAAGTTAGCTTTACTGCCCACACTCGGGTACTTCATTTATACATTCGCCTTAAGGCTCATTGTTGACACTTGCGTGCGTTCGTCGGCAGCGGCTTCGAACGGCTGCTGTCGCGCTCACTGATGGGCACGTGATTTGGAAACGAGGGCAGATAGAAACTCAGAGTTTGTTGTTTTAGGGTAGATAGAAACACCGAGTTTGCATCTAGAAACTCAGAACCAGCCGCCTAACCCTTGCCCAACATATCCTTCATCCGTGCAAAAAAGCCAAAGCTTTCTGGGTTGGTGTTTTTGGCGTTATCTTCCGAAATTTCCGCAAATTCGCGCAATAACTCACGTTGGCGTTTGTTGAGACTCTGCGGAGTTTCAACGCTGACCAAAATGTAAAGGTCACCCGCATTTTTAGTCCGCAACACAGGCATGCCTTTGCTTTTCAGCCTAAATTGTTTGCCAGTTTGCGTGCCAACAGGAATTTTGACTTTGGCGGTGGTGCCATCAAGTGTCGGAATTTCCATTTCGCCGCCCAATGTCGCCTCGGTAAAGGTGATCGGCACGCGGCAGTATAGGTTGGCACCCTCGCGTTGATAAAACTCGTGCGTGGCGATGGAAATAAAGATATATAGATCGCCGTTTGGCCCGCCTTTGGTGCCGCCTTCGCCTTCGCCTGTTAAGCGAATTCTTGTGCCGTCTTCAACTCCTGCTGGGATGCTGACATCCAGATTACGAATGTCATCAATCTTGCCTTCGCCGCGGCATGAGCCACACGGGGTTTTGATAATTTCGCCGCGGCCACTACACGCGTGGCACGCCCGCTCAATGGTAAAAAATCCTTGCTGCACGCGCACTTTACCATGGCCAGCACAGGTGGTGCAGGTTTCAGGTTCGGTACCAGCTTCAGCGCCAGAGCCTTTGCAATCATCGCAAGTCGCAGCCACTGGCACTTCAATTTCAACTTGTTTGCCATCAAACGCGTCTTGCAGTAAAATTTCCATATTATAACGTAGGTCTGAGCCGCGTTCTGGCCCATTGCGCCGCGGGCGGCCGCCGCCCATAAAATCGCCAAAAATATCTTCGAAAATATCGCTCATACCGCCGCCAAAACCACCAAAGCCGCTGCCTTGGCCACCGCCCATACCACCTTGTTCAAAGGCTGCATGGCCATATTGGTCGTAAGCGGCGCGTTTTTGCGTGTCTTTTAATATTTCATAAGCTTCAGAAGATTCGCGAAATTTCTCGGCCGCAGCGTCATCATCAGGGTTGCGATCGGGATGAAATTGCATGGCTTTTTTGCGATATGCGCTTTTAAGAGCTTTTTCATCGGCGCCTTTATCAACACCAAGCACTTCATAAAAATCACGTTTCGACATTTAAATTTCCACTATATATTTCGGCAAATATTTAAGCGTATTTGCGGATATTCTTTACAAGACTCAAAAAAACTTCAAGCCGACAGGCAATTCTGTCGGCTTAAATATCTGTATAAATCATCATCATTATCACAATGAGAGATGACTATTTTTTATCGTCAACTTCTTCAAATTCAGCATCGACCACATCGTCATCGTCACTGGCAGCAGCATCAGCTTCGGCATCGCCTTCAGCTTCGGCTTGTTCAGCATTATAAGCAGCTTCACCAATTTTCATGGCGGCTTGAGCCAATTCTTCAGTGCGAGCTTTAATGTCGTCCAAAACATCAGCTTCTAACGCTTCTTTTAACAATACGATGGCTTTTTCGGCAGCGTCTTTGTCTTCATCAGAAACTTTATCGCCAAGATCGACAATGGATTTTTCTGAGCTGTGAATCATTGATTCAGCTTGGTTTTTAGCTTCAACCATTTCGCGGCGGGCTTTATCACCCTCAGCATTGGCTTCGGCATCTTTGACCATTTTATCAATGTCTTCATCTGACAAACCACCAGAAGCGGCGATTTGAATTTCATGCTCTTTGCCTGTGCCTTGATCTTTTGCAGAGACCCGCACAATGCCGTTGGCATCAATGTCAAACGAAACTTCGATTTGTGGCACACCGCGCGGCGCGTTAGGAATACCAACTAAATCAAATTGACCCAACATTTTATTGTCTGCAGCCATTTCACGCTCACCTTGTGCCACACGAATGGTCACGGCGCTTTGATTGTCTTCAGCAGTAGAGAATGTTTGGCTTTTCTTAGTCGGGATGGTTGTATTGCGATCGATAAGACGGGTAAAAATACCGCCCATAGTTTCGATGCCCAATGACAATGGTGTTACGTCTAGTAGTAGAACGTCTTTCACATCGCCCTGCAACACGCCGCCTTGAATGGCAGCGCCCATGGCCACAACTTCATCTGGGTTCACAGAGTGATTAAGCTCCTGACCAAAGAATTTTTCGACAACTTCGCGAATTTTAGGCATACGTGTTTGACCACCAACCACAATCACTTCGTCAATCTCAGAGGCTTTTACACCCGCATCTTTAAGCGCATCAGCACAAGGCTTGATGGTACGTTGTACCAAATCATCAACCAAAGCTTCTAGTTTAGCGCGTGTCAATTTAACGTTAAAATGCTTAGGGCCAGAAGCGTCAGCCGTGATAAACGGTAGGTTCACATCTGTAGAGGCAGCAGAAGAAAGCTCGATTTTAGCTTTTTCGGCAGCTTCTTTAAGCCGTTGTAGCGCCATTGTGTCTTTGGTTAGATCAATGCCATTTTCTTTTTTAAATTCTTCGGCAAAATATTCTACCAAACGCATGTCAAAGTCTTCACCACCAAGGAATGTATCACCATTGGTAGATTTCACTTCAAACACACCATCGCCAATCTCAAGGATAGACACGTCAAATGTACCACCGCCTAAGTCATAAACCGCGATTGTGGCGCCGTCTTTTTTATCCAGGCCATAAGCCAAAGCCGCAGCTGTTGGTTCGTTAATAATACGCAACACTTCAAGACCAGCGATTTTACCCGCATCTTTAGTGGCTTGGCGCTGAGCGTCATTAAAATAAGCTGGCACGGTGATCACGGCTTGGGTGACTGGGTTGCCAAGGAAGTTTTCGGCAGTTTCTTTCATTTTTTGTAGAATGAAAGCCGAAATTTGTGAAGGAGAATATTTTTCACCGTTAACTTCAACCCATGCATCGCCATTGTCAGCTTTGACAATGTTATACGGCACCATTTCCATGTCTTTTTTGGTATTAGGATCGTCAAACGGGCGGCCAATTAGGCGCTTAATGGCGAATAATGTGTTTTCGGCGTTGGTAACCGCTTGGCGTTTGGCAGGCATGCCGACCAATTTTTCGCCATCATCAGCAAAAGCCACGATAGATGGTGTTGTACGACCACCTTCTTGGTTTTCGATCACTTTAGCTTCTTTGCCGTCCATAACAGCAACACATGAATTTGTTGTACCTAAGTCAATTCCAATTACTTTTGACATAGCTTACCTCATTATTTGTGGCGGGCAAAAACAACCTTATTACAAAGCATCATTTAAGCCCCCAAGTTTAAAACGCAACTTGCGTTTGTTGGGGACGGAAGCCTTAAATTCATAATTAAAAACCCACCGCATTTGGATTGAGTTTTTAAGCTTTAAAATTCAAAATTTCCGTATCATGAAATTTATATAGGAAGCTATTTATGCTGTCACAAGGGCAGGGTCAATTTTTTTTATGTTTTTTTTCAATTAATCCCCCTCCTTGGCTATATATACGGGCATATTTACCCAAATAAGGTAAAAATGTGGCATAGCTGATATTTACTATTTTCTTACGTCCAATTCTGTGCTAAAAACCCGCGCTGTTTATTGAGGTGACTTTTACATGCCGAATCAACATTGTGGCGCTGAGGATCATTGTGATTTAGAGGAGTGCCCCTGTTAATGCTCTGGAAGTTTGCATTATATTTGGCACTGCGTGCGTTCGCTCCGCTCTCTAGCTAAGCCACTCGGCCGCTGGTCGGATGTGAATTCGGCACCCCAATCAACTACATTACGCTTAGTGAGCTAGAGTTTGGTGACACTCCGCATATAGGTGCCAAATTATTTACTCATTGTGCCTTGCTTGGGAAAAGAGTCCGAAGCCTTTAGGCTGAGRCAAGCGCGACCGCGCGTCGCCGTTAGGCGTGGCAAGAGAGCGGAGCGAACGCACGCTAGTGCTAACAGAGAGTAGGCCGATAGGCCGCCCGAACGTAATAAATGCAAACTTCCAGAGTGCCGGCAGGAGTGCAACCCAGCCCATGCTGTAAAAAGACAGTTAGCTGGCAGCTAACGTTCTGGAAGTCGCCCACCGATAGGTGGCGAAAAAGAGAGGCACAGCCGAACGTATTCATCATACACACAGGCGCAAAAAGTTTGCAGAAATGCTGAATCTGTGTTAGGCTCARGCATTCTCCNAAACAAATCYAYATATATTGTATCAACTTGTAACAAGCMCGGGTTTTGTTACATTTTGGTACAATTTTAGCRTTTATTGCAAGCRACTGTTAATCATAAAACATCAATTTTTTCATATAATTCAACGGTATTGAATGTTTCAATGCCCATTCYACCMRGRATGGYAATTGTATAAGGAGATAGATATGTCTATAGGAGGTATATCCGGCGGGCAACCTGATTATTCGGCAATGCGYGCGAA
Organism: Alphaproteobacteria bacterium; assembly: GCA_002400495.2. Lineage (GTDB taxonomy): Bacteria > Pseudomonadota > Alphaproteobacteria > Rhizobiales > OSC116 > OCS116. The sequence continues at coordinate 72,077 of NVQL02000017.1, forward strand.
AATGGATGCCAAAATGTCCGAAATGTTTGCGGCTGATGACACAGATGGCAGTGGCGGCTTATCAATAGAAGAGTTTTCGAGCGCACATGATGCTCGAGACGCTGAAGGCGGCCCCGGCGGTCCAAGAGGTCCAGGCGGACCAAGAGGCGCAGGCGGGCCAAATGGTGCAGAAAAACTGTCGACCGAAGAAATGTTTGCCCAGATGGATCAAGATGATGACGGGCAAGTGACGGAAGAAGAAATGATGGCATCGCGCCCGCCACCACCCCCGCCGCCACATGGTAATTTTTCTGCAGATGCGATGAGTACATTATTATCTGCTCAAGAAGACTCGCAAGAAGATAGCATAAGCTCGATATTAAGTGC
>NVQL02000120.1 GCA_002400495.2 Alphaproteobacteria bacterium
CTGCTTTAAAGCTTATGACATTCGCGGCAAATTGGGCACGCAGCTCAATACCGACATTGCCTACCGCATTGGCCGGGCGTTTGGCCAATATTTAAAGCCMMAACAAGTTGTTGTGGGTGGCGATGTRCGCTTGACRTCAGCCGAGTTAAAAAATGCYKTGGCCGAWGGGCTGCGYGATGCTGGCGTTGATGTGATCGAYCTTGGMCAAACCGGCACCGAAGAAATTTATTTTGCCACATCTCATTTGGCCGTTGATGGCGGCATTGAAGTGACMGCCAGCCACAACCCGATGGATTATAACGGYATGAAAATGGTCGGGCGGGGTTCGAAACCAATAAGCAGTGATAACGGTTTGCTAGACATCAAAGCCTTGGCCGAAAGTGGTGAATTTRCCCCGRTTTCAAACCGCGGDTCACTGACCACSCAATCACTTATGGATGCGTATACSGACCATTTGCTCGGCTATATTGATTTGGCCAACATAAARCCACTTAAATTGGTGGTCAATAGCGGCAATGGCACATCTGGYCCCGTGGTCGATGTGTTAGAAAGTAAATTTAAACARCTGAATGTRCCGATTGAATTCATTAAAATCCAYCACCAAGCCGATGGTAATTTTCCGCATGGCATTCCCAACCCATTGCTGCCCGAAAATCGGCAAGATACCATAGATGCGGTYATCAAACATGGCGCRGATATGGGCATTGCSTGGGATGGCGATTTTGACCGCTGYTTTTTATTCGATGAAACCGGYGCATTTATTGAAGGCTATTATATTGTTGGYTTGCTGGCCGATGCRTTTTTGCAAAAGCAYMAAGGCGCAAAAATCATTCATGACCCGCGCTTAAGTTGGAACACCATAGAGGTGGTCAACAAAGCCGGCGGCCAACCAATTCAAAGCAAGACTGGGCATGCCTTCATCAAACAATTGATGCGCAAGGAAGACGCCATTTATGGCGGCGAAATGAGTGCCCATCATTATTTTAGAGACTTTTTCTATTGTGATTCTGGCATGATACCTTGGCTATTGGTTGCCGAGCTTTTATGTGTAAAATTGGCCAAATTGTCCAGTATGGTGGCAGACGCCATGCAAGCTTATCCTTCGCCCGGTGAGATAAACCGCACCGTCAGCGATGCCGATGCGGTGATGGCCAAAGTGCTGGCGACCTATAAAAATGATGCGGTTGCAATTGATTATACCGATGGCATTGGTTTGGATATGGGACAATGGCGGTTTAATTTGCGCAAATCCAATACCGAACCACTCATTCGGCTTAATTTAGAAACCCGTGCAGATAGCCAGCTGATGCAAGTTAAAACTGCAGAATTATTGGCGTTGATTGAAAGTTGATGCGCGCACATGATAGCGGCCTATCCACCGAGCATTTTGCGGTTTGACCAATGCCGGAAAAGTTAGGCAAATAATATATATATCGAGAAAAATTGTTTTCCGTTCAATATATTCACAATCGGCCTTAATCCGTCCGACAATTTTGTCCAATGTATCGGTTGCGCCTCTAAACCCACGGATTTGAGCCAAGCCTGTTATGCCGGGTTTGACGGCAAAGCGTTTGGCATAATTGGCAATGGATTTCATATATTCATCATCCATTTCCACCGCATGCGGGCGTGGGCCAACAATCGCCATTTCACCGCGCAATACGTTTAAAAACTGCGGCAGTTCATCTAGGCTAGACTTGCGCAACAAACGCCCCGCGAATGTCACCCGGGCGTCATTTTTAGCGCATTGCAAAAACGCTTGATTGTCTTTGCTGACAACCATTGAACGAAATTTATAGATGGTAAATTTCTTTTGGTTCAGACCATATCGCTGCTGGGTATATATAACCGGGCCTTTAGAGGTGAACTTAATCACCAACGCAATTGCCATCATTATGGGGGCGGATAGTATCAGGGCAATTATAGAGATTGTGATGTCAAAAACACGAAAGCCAACCATCGATAAATATGATTGTTTTGCGGATAGCTTTTTTTCGAATTCGAAACCTAAATAGGTCATCACTCTCCTTATATTTCAAATTTATTTATATTCGTTAGGTTTAATACCAAAGGTTAACAAATATTAATATTGTATGCTGGGTCGAGAGTCAACCAGAGGCCAGCAGGTGAGTGAGCGTCATTAACTTGCGCTTGCTGCATTGGGTAGGTTTTCGTCAATTGTTGGGGCATTTATCACGTCAGCCACCTGTTGTTGGATTTCAGTTGAAAGCTCCGCCTGTGTAATGATTTTGATAATATTCGGGATTTTCTCAGGAGTGATTTTAAGCACAATATTCACCACAACGGCAATAAATTGCGGGGCGGACTTTGTGAGTTTTTGAATAATTTCTTCGGCCATTTGAGGGGTGATTTGAAGCAAAATAATTACCACTTCGGCCAAGAATTGTGGCGCGAATTCAGCAATTTTGCTCACCGCTGCGGCGGCAAATTGTGGCTCGGTTTCGGCAATTTCTCGCATAATAGCTGGTATTTGCTCTGGTGCGTCAATTGCAATTTTCTCTATTCTTGCCATTAACTCAATTTCACTGGCCAGTGTGAGGCTTATAAAAGCCAACAGGGCAATTCCAACTATGAATATACGTTTAAACACCGCACCACCCATTTTACTTAAACTTAAGTTTATGCTAGAAAATTAGTTAATAATCATTAACCTAAAGTTGCATAATGCGTCAAGCCAAAGTTGCATATTGGCCGTAACCGTTTATTTGCAAGCCATGCAGCCAATGTAAATAGTTTTGTAATTAGTAAAGAGGAGGCATAGAGTGGCAACAGAAAACGATGCTTTTAAATTTGAGCAACCCAATTTTGACATTTATAATGCCCATGATTCACAAACCACTAACATTATAGATTATTGGCACATCATCCTGCGGCAGAAAAAATACGTATTTTTTGCATTTGCCCTCATTCTCATCATCGGCCTGCCGATTATATATTCACTAACCCCCATATATAAAGCTACAGCTAAGCTTGTGGTTGATGGCGGTCAGTCTAAATTAGTCGGCTTGGATGTTGAGACCGGCGGCGGCAATGGCCTTGATTATAAACTGGGTACAGAAGTTGAGATTGTAAAATCCAACAAAACTTTATTGCGCACCATTCGGGATTTGCAATTGTGGAATAGCGCCGATTACAATGTGAGCAGTCTGAAAGAAAAACTATTCTCATTATTTGCAACTCAAGAAACCGCAAAAGCTAACAGTGTATTTCGAACGTATGACAAATTGTCTGGCCAAGATTTAATGGGCTATTTAACTCAGCTGGGCGAAAATATATCGGTCACCAGAACCCAGCGCACCCATGTTATTGAAATCAGCGCATTGTCACCTTCACCACTGCGCGCCGCCGACATTGCCAACAACATCACCAAATCCTATTTAAGCGAAAAAATTGAAAGCAAAGCCAACTCGATACGACAAGCGGCCGATATACTGCGCAACCAACTCAACAAATTGTCCGAGGAAATTCAAGATTATGAAAATCAAGTCGAGAATTTCATCCAAACTCAAGCCAGCAAAGTGGCTTCGGTCGAAGTGCGCGAAGAATTGGAAAAATTGCGCAGTGAGATCACCAGTCGAATTGAGGCAAAACTAGCCAAAACTCTACAATTGTCACAAGTCGAGCGGGCGAGTGTATCTAAGGATTATTTGTTGCTAACCGGCCTATCAGATGATGCTCAAATTGGGTCGCTATTTGCACAATATCAAACCATCAATCAACAATTACAAGCACCAAGTTTAAGTGGTGATAATAAATTCAATTTGCAGCAGGAGCTGGAGAAAATTAATGCCAATTTCGCAAATTTGGCGCTTCATATGCGTGATGATTTAAACCAAACCATTGACCATACGCAGGCACAAATTGACACCGTGCGCACCGCCAGACAAAAATTATTTTCCGAGCAAAATCTACCGCAAGATGTCTCCTTGGCCTTATATCGCCTGACCACAGACATCGAAAGCAAACGAAGATTATACGAGGTTGAGTCGGCCAAATATAGCCAAGTGGAGCAGAAAATAGGCATTCTTATCCCAGATGTCAGGGTGATTGCGACGGCTTTTCCGCCGGAAGAGCCGATAAAACCCAATAAGAAATTATTGGCACTCGGCTTGGTGCTTTTCGGCCTATTCATCGGGCTGGTTCTGGCCATTATACGCGATAAATTGATCGGCGGTTTCACCTCGGCAGAACAGATCAAATCGGTATTGGGCGCGCGGCCTATCAGCATCATCCCGGCCTATGAAAAAGCCGATGAGCAAAATGTCATTGTCAATTTTCCGCTATCCCGATTTTCAGAATCCATTCGCATGCTGAGAGTCGGGTTAGACAATTACAAATTTAAGCATGAAAGCAACTCACAGAAGCTCGCCAGAGTGATCGCCATCACCTCGACCCTGCCCAAAGAGGGCAAAACCATAACCGCATTGTCGCTGGCACGGTCATACGCGTTGACCGGCGAAAAAACCATATTACTTGATTTAGATTTTAGACATCCCGCCATATGTGAACAGCTCGGCCTCGACAAAAGCTATGGGTTGCAAGATTTCATCAGAGATGACGTGGATATGGGAAAACTTAACGATCTGGTGCATGTTGAGGAAGCCACAGGGCTCAACATTGCCCTGAGTGGCATACCCCAAAAAATGGCCACCGACATTCTTGTCCAATCGCCGCGGTTAGATGCGTTGTTGACAGCGTTTAAGGTTGAATATGATGTCATCATCATCGACACACCACCGGTTGGCTTGGTGGTGGATACCCAAATCATTGCCCAAAAAATCGACCAACTTGTGTATGCCATTAAAGATGCCTCTACCAGCCAGAAAAACATCTTAACCGGCATTAGCCATATCAAACATGCCAAAAGTGATTTGCCAATCCTAACCGTAATCACCCAACAAAGTGACAAACAAGCCGCTTATGATGGCATGTATGGCGCAGAATATTCATATTATGACAACAATTGAATGTAACCGGTAAGGGAATATGAAAACACTCATAAATCAATATTTCAAATTCATATTCCCACTATTGATTTTGGCATTGCTGGCGCGGGAAACGGCAATTCTAATCGCCACAGCAGATGAGCATTACTTAGAAGATGTGAGTTTTTTTGCCCCCGCCCGTATAAAAAACAACAGTAAAAAGGCCGGTTTTGCTGACCAGCTCTTGACTTATATTTCAAATCGGAAATTGGTGCATGTTCGCTATAAAACTTGCGCCCAAACCCTCAATCGATACAGAGTATTTGATCCACAAAAAACAGCCGAACAAACGCAAAAATGCATTCAAATATTAAATGATGCCCTCAAAGCCGCGCCATCTTCGCCGCTGATTTGGCTCGAATTGGCCGCACTCTATGCCCAGCAACAAGACGCTGCAGCGCAAATGAACCAATCATTATTGAACGCGTGGCAAATTGCCAAATATCAGGCTTGGGTTGGCCAGCGGCGCATTGTCTTCAGCCTTGGCAATTGGGCTCAATTGTCGGGTGCCAATAAAGCCCATGCCAAGGCGGATTTTATGCACTTCAGCCCCAACAATCGCAGCGTCATCAAAAGCCTTGCCCAGCAATTCGCGCAAAATCCGACGGTCAAACCAATCGCCACAGCGTGGATTGCAGATTCATCAACAAAAACCCAAAAACAATTTATCGACTATGTTCGTGCTGCGCAATAAGTTCATCACAATATCGTCCACTCCATGCACTCAGCATCGGTTAAAGTCTCATTAAAAATAACCGCTTTTTTAAATGTTGCGTTGGTGAATAGCGAGCCACCAAAAGCCGCACCAAATGTAACCTCTTCAAAATCTGCCGCGGTTAAGACCCGGCTGGCGTTTTTGGTGATACGCAATGTGCCGTTTAAAAATAGTTTAAATTCGTCGCCAGACCATGTGACCATCAGTTTATTGTCTCCCACGTTCAAAGCTGTGGTGGATGAATAGACATTTCCGCCATAGCTACATTTCATCTGCACGCTGTTGGTGGAGTTGCAATAGACATTCAGCCCTTTCGTGCCGCCCGAAAAACTCAGCAACCGGTCGCCGGTGTCAAAATTGTGTAAATTAAACTCAACCAATATGCCGCCAGCATCCAGCCCAAGGGCGGATATATCAGACTCTGCATAAATTTCGGCGCAACTGCCAGTCGCATTTTCTGCGGTGACAATCGGGTCATTGGCAAAAGTACCAAACTCGAATTGCGGGGTGTAAATGCGCAGGGTTAAATCGACAATTTCATTGGCAGCAACCACTAGATATAATGGGTTTACATCACAAGTTACTGGGTTTGATCGGGCTATATTTTCAATTTGCACCACACGGCTAAACTCAGTCATGTCATCAAGCCGGTTTGCGGCTGGGTTATCTGTGCCATCAGCGCCATAAATATCTAATTGTGCAACTGATGCATGTGCTGGCCATTGCCCCGCCACTTTTTTATAATGGTTGGAAAATGCCCAATCCTCGCCATTGTCAACCACCACAGCATTTGCCGATTGAATATAGGGTTGGGCAACGCTGCCGCCATTAGCAATGCTGTATTTCACTTCAAAATACGGCAACCCACGCTCAACCCCCACGGCCAAAATCTCAAACTGCCCGCCAGCTGCGTTATATGTCCACCCTGTCGGCAAACTGCCGGCTGCGCCCAAAACCCCAACACTCGCACCTTGCATACCGGCGCTGATTATGTGGTTGGTCACCTGCGGGCCTACTTTCATGCCCAAATTGGTTTGCGCCACATCATCGGCGACAAAATTGTGATATTCACCTTGTGCATTGGCCATTAACATATCGGAGCCACGGGTATAAGTTAGTTGGTCAGCAATATGGCCAAAATCGGTTTTGCTGGCGATGCGGTCGCGCTCAAAATCATAAATCCGAACCCCATGATTAAAAAAATCTAGGTCATGCCGGCGTTTGCGGTTCATTGTCATTAAATTCATCATCATCTCCGTAAAAGCTAAATGATAATTTGACTCAAGCCGGAGGGCATTACTTTTTTGGGTGCGATAAACCTATGTGGTTTCGATAATGACGTTTGCTTCATCACATAATTTACAAACAGTCGCCGAAGGCCGTTTGTCGGTAAAAAACATATCCAACTCGGTTAGCGAGACAATCTTAACCGGCGCAGTGCGCTCAAATTTACTATGGTCAGAGACCAAAAATGCCTTGCGCGCATTGTGAATAATCGCTTGGCTCACCTTCACTTCTCTAAAATCAAAATCCAACAGGTCGCCATCTTCATCCAACGCCGATGTGCCAATCACCGCATAATCGACCTTAAATTGCCGCATAAAATCGGCCGTCACTTCGCCAACCAAGCCGCCATCAGCCCGGCGCAAAATGCCGCCGGCCACAATCACTTCAAAGTTAGAGCCATTGCCCAAAATATTGGCAACATTCAAATTATTGGTGATGACCATTAAATTGTTATGTTTCAGCAAGGCGCGCGCCACCGCCTCGGTGCTGGTACCAATGTTTAAAAATAACGAAGCGCCATCGGGTATATGTTGCACGCAGATTTTGGCAATGGCGTCTTTGGCATCTGAGGCCAACGCCCGTCTTTCTTCATAGCCGATATTTTCAATGCCCGATGCCATAATCGCGCCGCCATGCACACGGCGTAAAATGCCACTGTCACACAGCTCGTTCAAATCTTTGCGGATGGTTTGCACGGTCACATTAAAACTTTTGGACAGGCCATCAACCGTCACTTTGCCTTGTTTTTGAACAATGTCCAAAATTTCACTTTGGCGGAAGTTTTGCACCATATCAGTCTGACCTTAAAGCTATTTTTCCATGTGTATAAACTCAATTATAGGCCAATAACCGCGCCCGAACAAGCGCCGAAACGAAAAAAATCGAAATAAAACGAAAATAAACATTGCCCAAACGAACATTCCCTGTTAGTTTTTCGAAAAACAACGTCAGAGCTTGGGAGGGCAATATGGCGCTCTCACCAGCACAAGATACATCAGCACAAGGCAATCAAGACCAAGCCGAAACCGTCGACCTATTCATCATTGGTGGCGGCGTGAATGGTTGCGGCATAGCACGTGATGCAGCCGGCCGCGGTTTAAGTGTGACCTTGGCCGAAATGGGCGATTTAGGCGGCGCAACCTCATCGGCATCGACCAAATTATTTCATGGTGGCTTGCGTTATCTCGAATATTTCGAAGTGCGTTTGGTGCGCGAAGCGTTGATTGAACGCGARACCCTGTTGCGTGCCATGCCACACATYAGCTGGCCRATGCGCTTTGTTYTGCCTTATCATAAAGACATGCGTTTCGAAGGCGAAACCTCRGTYTCGAAAYTGCTYAAATATATCATGCCGTGGATGMAGGGTCGCAGACCSGCATGGCTCATTCGYATGGGATTGTTTTTATACGACCATCTCGGCGGYCGTAAAATATTGCCGGCCACCAGCACGGTAAATCTCGCYACCGATCAGGTTGGYAAACCGTTGCAAGAYAAATATAAAAAAGCTTACGAATATTCRGATTGTTGGGTGCAAGAYAGCCGCTTGGTGGTGCTCAATGCCCGCGATGCGGCACAGCGCGGYGCRACCATTAAAACCCGCACCAAAGTGGTTRCGGCYACCCGCATGGGCGATCATTGGCGCATAGARCTCAAAGCCGAAGGCCAAGATGAGTTGGAAATCATCACCGCCAAAGCYGTGGTYAAYGCRTCTGGCCCATGGRTTGCCGAAGTCATTAGAAATGTCGCRCAKATAGAAACCAATGAAGGYGTGCGCTTGGTGCGYGGYAGCCACATTGTGACCAAAAAAYTATTYGATCACGACAAAGCTTATTTTCTRCAAGGCAGCGATGGCCGCATTGTTTTTGCCATCCCTTATGAAAATGATTTCACRCTCATTGGCACMACCGACCATGATTATAAAGGCTCGCTCGAGCAAGTGGCYTGCACCGATGAAGAAGCCGAATATCTTTGCGATTTTGTATCAAACTATTTTAAAAAACCGMTCARCAAACAAGACATTATATGGTCWTATTCCGGYGTGCGGCCRCTTTAYGCCGATGGCGCAAAATCCGCCACCGCCGCCACGCGYGATTATGTTTTGTCGCTCAATCTTAACGATGCGGGCAAMGYGCCSTTGCTCAATATATTCGGTGGTAAAATCACCACCTATCGCCGCCTGGCAGAATCCGCTTTGGAAAGACTTTCSCCCTACTTTCCCCAAATGAGCGAAAAGTGGACGGCAGCAATTGCYTTGCCAGGCGGTGATTTTTTRATYGAACAAGTCGATGATTTAATCGCAAAATTACAAGTAAACTATAATTTCTTAGATGAATATTGGGCAACCCGGCTGATCAGAACTTATGGCACMGAAGCCRATGATGTTTTGGGCACAGCCACMGATWGSGCGCAGCTAGGTGTTGACTTTGGGGCAAGCCTAACCGAAGCTGAAGTGATCTGGCTYATCAAMAACGAATATGYGCAYAGCGCACAAGATATATTATGGCGGCGTACMAAATTAGGTTTRAAGCTAGATGAAGCGCAACAAAAAACGCTWCAAAWCTGGATGGAACAACGGCTCAAAAGCCAAGCAAACAGCGTAGCTGCTAAATTTTAGGGGAGGGCATGAATGTCTTTGCAGCTTGATAATGTGACACTGACCGTCAACGGCCAACCACATTTATATGAAACGAATTTAACCTTARAAAAAGGCACAATGAATGTGCTTTTGGGCCCAACTTTGGCTGGCAAAACCTCGCTCATGCGCCTGATGGCYGGGCTGGATGTGCCGACCACCGGCCGYATTTTTTGGAATGGCAAAGATGTCACCGGCATGCGGGTGCAAGAYCGYCATGTCGCTATGGTTTATCAGCAATTTATCAATTACCCCTCAATGAGCGTTTACGAAAACATCGCTTCGCCATTGCGSCTGATGAAAAARTCGGTCGAGGAAATTGACATTGCCGTGCACAAAACYGCRGAGATTGTCAAAATGACCGATATGTTAGATCGCAAGCCATTAGAATTGTCCGGCGGCCAACAACAAAGATGCGCCTTGGCTCGGGCTTTGGTCAAAGGCTCAGGTCTGGTATTGCTCGATGAACCATTGGCCAACCTAGATTATAAATTACGCGAAGAATTGCGTGCCGAAATCCCCAAAATGTTCGAAGAGTCGGGGGCTATTTTCGTTTATGCCACCACCGAACCTGAAGAAGCTCTGTTATTGGGTGGCAATGCCGCCACCTTGTGGCAGGGTCGCATCACTCAATTTAACAAAACCACCGAAGTTTATCACCGCCCCAATAATATGATCACCGCACGGGTATTTTCCAACCCGCCGATGAATTTCTTATCGGTCACCAAAAGCGGTAATCAGCTCATCTATGGCGGCGGTCAGAGCATTGAGGCCCGGGCCAACTTGGCCAGCCTAGCAGATGGTCAATATATGGCAGGTTTTCGCCCCAATCATTTAGAGCTTAGCGCGCCAAACGACCATTCTATGGAGTTTTCGGCAACCTTAAACATCACCGAATTTACCGGATCAGAAACATTCTTGCATTTGCAGCATGAAGATCATAACTGGGTCGGGCTGATCGATGGTACTCATGATTTAACATTAGGCTCAGCTTTGCCGGTCTATCTAGATGCCAACCACATTTACATTTTTGCACAAGATGGCTCACTGGTCGCACCAGCATCTTATGCAACAGCAGCTTAAGCGGAGGACAGAAAATGGCGAAAATAACATTATCAAATTTGGCGCATTCTT